>CABUHO010000010.1 GCA_902491395.1 uncultured Collinsella sp. | reverse complement strand
CATCGAAACACATCTCCACCGTTCCTTCAACTGGGAAAACGGCGCCCCCGGGGCCCGGATGGGGCCGCGGGGGCGTTCGGCTAGCTGCGGGAACGGCTCATCTGCTCAATGTGTTCGGCTGAGATCGGAAATCAACCCCCAAATACGCCTATCAAATACTTGCGTACATCCCATAGGTGACCCAATGCAAAGCTGGTTGAGAGGGTCGTTATCTCGATAAGATATGCACCTTTGTTGCCCATAGGTTAACCGGCCCATCTCATTACCAGCTGAATCTACAAGTCTTGAATTGCAATGATAAAGAGCCAAATTCTCCTGCTTCTTAAGCTGTTTAATCGCAGTTATCAGTTTATCGCTATCCCAAATATCATCTTGGTCGGAAAACGCATAGTAATCAGCTTCGGGAGCATTCCGCAACAACGTCAAAAACCCTAAAGCAGGTCCTAGGTTTTCTCCTGTTAACAAAGTCAGACTGCCCTCATCTGCATAGCGCTGCAGAAGATCACGAGTACCATCAGATGACCCGTCATCACGGACAAAAAGACGTACGTCAACTTCAGCCTGCGAGAGAATGCTGTCAATTTGTTCTGAAATAAATGGGATGCCGTTGTATGACGCCATTAATACGACGCACTTTGGCACCTTGGAATTACTCAACATATGGATTACCTTATCATTAATGCCTAAAGCAAACGCTCTCGATGTGTTAACCCCTGAGCAAACCCAGTGCAAGCAGTATATCCTTGACCAAGTACTTGGCGCAGTCTTTTGGCCTCGCCCTGAGAACGAGTCGGTTAACCCGTACCCCGTTACGAAAGCCGTCCATAAAGGTATTTCTTTCTATAGGCTTCGTCGAAGGACGTTGAAGCTGTTCATTGTTGGCCACAGCTAGACCAGGATCAACCGGCAAAAGCTCAAGGTCCGTCATTTCTAACAGTTCTCGACCCTTGTCTGTCTGCACAAGTGCGAGGGATATCCCGTTCGCGACCTCATCAGAAAGCTCGCTACCCCATGAATCGCCAAGCGTAATATCGGAGACACGATCACCCTTGGCGTAGCGGCAGGAGTAGCAGCCTTCCGTATACGGTAAACCCGAGAGGAAAGCAATCGAGTAGCGATCGCGGACACCCGTCCTACCCACAGTTTCAGCTCCGCGATAGCGGAGCTGATACTGGACTTTCTTTCGAAAGTCCAGTATCAGCTCATTAGACAGGTTGTTACCTGTCTCTTCCAAGAATCGGCTCAGGACCTTGGGGGACGGTGAACCATGACAGATAAGGTCGATGGTGTAAAGGGAATCGGCTAAACGGCTTCCAACGAAGTTACGCATCGCAGCAACCTGACAAGGAAGACCGATAAAGAGAACCCTTTGACCACCTTGCAGGGCCTCCCTAACCTCGCGGTACGCACCAAGCGGATTGCTTTTGACGTATTTGGAGCCTTGGGCCCTCCTCAAGTAATCCGCATCAGAAGTGAGGTGGAACCGGAACTCACCGCCCTCCTGTGCACATGAACACACTAATCCATTTGACGCCACAAACGCCTCCGAGATGGCCGTAGCCAGACCCCCGGACGAAGATGACATTCTGAGCGATGTATCTTTCGCCCACCCCTGTAGCCACTCGAGAGGACGCAACGAAGATGGGGATACCATCTGGGGACACGTTTTCTCGCACAGTCCACATCCCACGCACCTTGTAGGATCAATACGGGCGTTATACGCCTCAATCGTATCCTCAATGGCAATCGCTCCATGTCGGCATGAATCGACGCAGGCCATACAGCCAGCGCACATATCCTTCTTGCATACCGTCCTAGTGCCAACGTTTGACAATGCCCTACTCCTCAATCATGCTCTTGAGCTGCGCTAGGGACTTCTCCCTCTCCGCACCCATCACATCGTTGACCCGACCAAAGTCAATCTGCTTGGATGCTAACTCGACATCATCTAGATTCTGAAGCACTCTGTCCGTGAGGTCCGTGAGTCGCAGAATACTCACGTTCCTGCTCGAGGTTCCGTTCTTGGGCAGCACTTCTACCAGCGGCGTATTGAGATTTATGGCAAAAGCCGTACCGTGGAACGAGTCCGTGACTAGGCATGCTGCGTTGTCGACATACGAGAGAAACTCAGCAAGCGTCGGCAGCCACTTGAACTTGCCCTCGCGTGAGGCCTGGTGCAGGCTTGCGGAGATCCGTATCAGGGGCAAGCCAAGCTTTTTGGCAACCTTCACGGCGTACTGCCCCACCGTCGGGTCGCTGTGAATCTGGTAGACGAGGATGTATTCGCCCTTCGGGGCAGGTGCCGCCATCCTTCTCCACGCCTCGCCATCAAGCAGCAGCGTGGGATCGACAACCTGTCCGGCCTCTATGCCCCACGAGGCAAGCTGCTCGCGCGCGGCATCCTCGCGTACGAACACGGCCTCATATGCTCGAAGGTCCTCGAGAAACCTGGGGCGCACGCTATCCGGGATATTCTTCTTACCAAAGCTTGCCGCATATGAGATGCGCCTTGCGCCCTCGGGAGCAAACTCAAGCGCGTATGACAGGTCGTATGCGCCCGAGCTGATGGGACCCCACACCTGATCGCTTCCAGTCATATAGACATCGGCCTTGGGCGGATTAGCCTTCAGCTCCTCCAGGGATGCATAGTGAGGGCTCATCTTAAGCAGCTGGGAACGCTCACGCGCAAACCGCTTGCCCGCCACCCTTGTCTCAGGCTCCATCAGAAGTCTGTAGACAGACTTCTTCAACGGGTTCCCGTTCCAGGACGGCTTTGTCGAAAGAAGCGTCCTCACCTGCTGGGATACGTCCTCACAAGCAGGTACATAGTCCATAATCTCGAACTCATGCCCCAAGCTCTCTACCGCTCGTTGTGTCGCATATGCCTGGAGCAGGGAGCCATAATTAGAGATTGCGTGCCTGGTTATGCAGGATACTTTCACGTGTTTCCTCCGATTGATATCGAGCAACCGCTATTTCTGAATTTTTGCATTCGATTTTTCCACCCGGCTGCACTACAGCGCCTCCTCAGTCTCGTACACGTGCGCGTCGGCTCGGCTTGCGTCGGAAAGGCCGTCGTTGATCGCGGCGTGCATGTCGCAGGTGGAAAGAGCGTCCAGCTCCTCCTTCGTCACCTTGCCCGACTCGTAGTCGCGCACGATGGGGAGCTCGTGCATGTCGAACTTCTTGCCGGGCTTGAGCTTGTGCGCCAGCACCCACGACGCGGGTTTCCAGATGTACTTGTGCATGGCAGGAGACACGGAGCCGATCATCCAGCAGTTGCGGTCGCAGTGGCGCACGCAGCCGCGCACTTTCTCGGCCTGGGCGCTCTCCCACAGCTCATCCCAAGACTCGTCGTTAAGGTTGCCCATAACGAGCTTCTCCTTGGTGCCGTTGCAGGGCATGACGTCGCCGTAGGGGTCGATGAAGAACGTGTCGAACGCCATATCGCACGGGAGCAGGCGCTTCTGCCCATAGATGTAGTTGATGAGGCCCATGTTGAAGTACGCGCGGAACCACTTCTTGGGCTCGTTGGACTTGAGGAGCTCGTTTACCAGGTCCTCGAAGTTCTGGGCCACCATGGGACGGTCCTTGATGATGTTCTTCGCCTCGACAAAGTAGAAGCTGTTGTGCAGGCTGGCTGTGGCGAACTCCATGCCGAGCTCGTCGGAAAGCTTGTACAGCGGCACCAAGTCCGCAGCGTTGCGATCCTGCACCGTCATGCCAAAGCCCACGTCCGGGTGCTTCATTTCCACGAGCTTCTTGAGCGTCTCGTAGCCGCGGTTGAAGCCGTTCTGGAGACCGCGGATCTCATCGTTGGTCTGCTGCAGACCCTCGATGGAGATGCGGATTCCCACCTGGGGGAATTCCTCGGCAAGGGCGATGATGCGGTCGGTGAAGAAGCCGTTGGTGGAGATGACGATGCGGTCGGACTTCTTGTACAGCTCGCGCACGATATCCGCAAGGTCGGTCCTGATGAAGGGCTCGCCACCGGTGATGTTGGTGAAGTACATGCGCGGGAGCTTCTTGATCACGTCGAGGGAGAGCTCCTCCTCCGGACGGCTGGGAGCCTTGTAGCGGTTGCACATGGTGCAGCGCGCGTTGCAGCGGTACGTTACGATTACGGTTCCGTTGAGTTTCTTCTCGGCCATGGGTTAGGCCACCACCTTCCGGTCAATTAGTTCTTGATACAGGGAGACGAGATTCCGGATGTATTTCTCTTGATTACAGTTCTCTGCCACGAATGAACGGCAATGCGCGCTCATCGCGGCGTAAGCCGCAGGATCGGCGGCCACCGCCGCACCCCTACGGATTGCATCTGCGAGTCCTGCCTCATCGTGGGCTTCAGCCAGGAAGCCCGTTTCACCCTCACGTACCAGCTCGGGTATTCCGCCCATGTTCGTACCGATAACGGGCTTGCCCGCGGCGAGTGCCTCGAGAACCGCATATGGCGCGTTCTCGAGCCACTCTGACGGCGCAGCCGCCAGAGTGGCTCGATTCACAAGTCCGCGCAGGGCGTCACCGGTTTTATATCCAACCAGCTCAATCCTCGAGCTTATTTCGTTTGGCATTGCGGAAACTTTGACCTTCACAGCATCACATTCAGGGCCATCGCCTGCAATAACAAGACGCCAATCAGGGATCACCGGTGCCGCCTTCTCAAAAGCATGCACGAGCGTTAACACGCCTTTCTCGCGAGAAAGGCGTCCCAGATACAGCATGTAGGGATCTTCATTATTTTGGTTGGCAACTTCCCGTGACATCGAATCGGGATTCAGGAAATTCCGCATGAGGACAAGCTGACGCTCGGGAAGCCCCGCTTCAATAAACTTGTTCCGCATGAACTCACTCGGGCAGATGATGCGATCGAGACGTGAATAGGTTTTGTGCCGTTTAAGCCACTCCGCCTCAGCCACCGCTAACGCGCTTTTTGCGATCGAACCCTTTACGCACTTCTTCTTAAGGCAATTGCCAAAATGACCCCCGAGACACGAATCGCAAACGTTGCCCTCGGAATCAAGCATAAGATAGCTCGGGCAAGCAAGAATCAAGTCGTGCGAGGTATACACAACCGGCGTTGGATGCTGCTTTAGCCAAGGAGCGTCCAAGATGGAAAACGTAATCTGCCTATGAGTGAGATTGAGATGGATTACATCGGGCTGGAATTCACGGCACAGCGCATCGAACTTCTCGCGCGCCTCTTTGGAATACACAAGTGCCTGCGCGGCCTTCGCCTTATCGACAATAGAGCTCGGTCCGTTATAGTCGCGATTCGTTACAAAGTAACGCGACCACTCAGTCGGCTCATTACGCTCATCCTCCATGCTGAAGAAGGCAACTTCATGCCCAAGAGCGCGAAGACCATCGGCAAGAGCAAAGTAGTACGTCTCGCTTCCACCCTTGCGCCAATGAAACTTATTTACAAGAAGGATCTTCATTACGCAACACCCTCATACAAAGCAAGCGTCCTTTGGACGACGCTGTTCCAGTCATAGCCATTAATCGCGCGGTCACGTGCCATGGCGCCCAGCCTCTCCGCTTGGGCAGAATCCGCTATCAGGCCTTCAAGCACGTCGCGCAGCGCCCCCGCGTCTCCGTGTGGGAACGTGAGCCCGCAACCCTGCAGAACATCCGCGCACTCGGGAATATCCGAGGTAACGCATGCCGCACCGTGAGACATGGCCTCCAGCAAGCTCATGGGCAGGCCCTCAACGTCGGAGGGGAGCGCGTAGCAATACGCGTTGGAGTACAGCTCGGAGAGCAGGTTGCCCTCAACGTGGCCGGTAAAGAGCGCGCGGGGGTCGGACGCGGCAGCCTCTTTGAGCGCCACGGCGTAGTCGTCCGTATCGGAGGAGTCGCCCGCGATAACCAGGCGCTTATCCGTCTTTACCTGCTTGTACGCCTCCACCAACAGTTCCGGTCGCTTCTCGGGCACAATGCGACCGAGGTAGAGGACATAGGAGCCCTGGGTGAGCCCCAAGCGCTCGGAGATCTCCTTCGCGGGAAGATCCGCCTCGGGAGTGATGCCGTTGGGAATGAGCGTAGCCTCGCGGCCGTAAGCCTCCTTGAAGTACTCCTGATTGCCCCGGGAAAGCACGATGAGCGCATCCGCGCACTTGGCCGCCGTCGCCTCGCCGAACTTGATGTACTTGGAAGCCAAGCCGCCCCATTTTGCACGCTGCCAGTCCAGGCCGTGGATCGTTGCCACGGTCCTGATGTCCGCGGAACGCGCAAAACGAAGGGGGACACACGGCCCCTCTGCGTGATAGTGAATTACGTCTGCCCCGTCTTTGATGGCGGCCCTTGTTGCGGCAAAGCTGCTCGTGAGCGCAGAGAGCCCCTTGATGTCCAGAGCCTTTACGGGAACGATGCGGTAGCCATCCTTCTCGTAGGGCTCGGAAGGAGCTCCTTCGCCCATACGGTCGTAGCAGGTTACTTGGTGACCAAGGTCTGCCATACGGCGAGCAAGCTCGCCTACCACCACTTCTACGCCGCCCTCGCGCGAACCCGTTCTCTTTTGGCCTATCATGGCGATGCGCATGCTACACGGCACCTTCCCCAGAGAACATCGTCTTCAGCGTGCCGAATATCAACCGCAGGTCCTGGCGCAGGCTGCGATTCTCTATATAGCGAAGATCCAGCTCAACCATTTCTTTGAAGCCCAGGTAGCTGCGGCCCATTACCTGCCAAGGACCGCTGCAGCCGGGTTTTACCGCCAGGCGCTTCATGTCGTGCTCGCTGTACAGGGCAACCTCGCGCGGCAGGCCGGGGCGCGGGCCAATGAGGTTCATTTGGCCCAAGAACACGTTGATGAGCTGGGGCAGCTCGTCGATGCTGTGCTTGCGAATGAAGTTACCCACACCGGGAATAATGCGCGGGTCGTGCTTCATTTTAAACATGGGGCCAGTGGCCTCGTTTTGGGCCTGCAAGTCCTTGAGCATTTGGTCTGCGTTGGGAACCATGCTGCGGAACTTGTAGATCTTAAACAGGTAGAACGTGCCGTCTTTGCGCACGCGGCCCACGCGCCACTGTGAATATAGGGGGCTGGCGCCCGGGCTCTTTATGCAAATGACCACGCTCAGAATTACCCCGGGAATAAGGAGCAACACCAGGGCTCCGCCGGCGGCGACAATGTCCACCGTACGCTTAACAACGCGGTAGAGCCTGTGCCCAAGCTCGGGCTTCACGCCGGAGTTGGCACCGCGCAGCATCTTGTACGCTTCTTCGTTTGTAAGGTAATCCCCCGCAGCACCGGCTGCGGCAGTAACGGAATTCGCCGTGGCGGCCGTGCGCGTCTCCCGCGCGCCCTGTGCCAGGGTCATCATCGTAGGCTCCAAGAGCCCCTCCCCTGATACTTTTTGCCTTCGGTCGTCCGCTTGCGAGCTTGCAGCTAGGCGATCGCTCTTCTGTGATTGCGCATAACGCGCTGCTCTTTTGAAAGCACCGCAAGGCCAACGCGGGTGGTTACGCGTCGGCCGCACAAGTCGAGCTCCAAAAAGGCAGTGCTCTTGCGTCTGTTAATGGTTTTGATAAGGGCCTCGTGCCCCAGCAGCGGGCCTGCCGTTACTACGACCTGGTCTCCATCCTTTAGAGCCTCGCTCATGGGCACCACGCGGTCTCCCCTATTGGTAAAGCTGCCAATGAGCTGGGTCTCTTCTTTTGCCAGCGGCACAAACCGACCGTCCTGGGAAAGCACCCGGGCAAAGTCGTCCATGCGCAGCAAATACTGTTGCACGGTGCGCGGATCCGCCGTATCGCAAATGAGATAACCGGGAAAGAGCGGCTTGGTCGTGCTGACCCATTCGCGGTGTAGCTTGATCTCGGTTTGATATTGGGGATAAAAGAGCTCCTGCATGACGCCAGCCGGCACCATGCGCTCGATGCGCTCGCGCATAACGTCTTCGCGACCGTTAGTGACTTGGATCACATACCACACGAGCACCACCCCCTTGCTGTCTTACGTATGGCTCACGGGGTTTGGGTATGGCTACGCCAGGGCGCTTGTGCGCGAAGGCGCTCCATATTCAAACCCTGAGCCCAGTTAGACAAGCACGTGGCTCTGCCCCACCGTGAACGGTATGTATAAAAGCAGCGCTGAGATTGCAGGCGTGTATAACAAATTAACCTACAACCTCAGCTGGCTGCGTGCGAACCAGTCAAGCAAGTAAAAAACTGAACCGCACGCAAACAGCTGAGGACTGCTGCGTTTTGCCATGCAAACAATTTGTTTGAATGCGACTAAATCAAATGAAAGCTTAATCAAACAAAAATGCACGACTACTTTATTGGAGCTCGTGGCTTTTCTGGCACCGCCGTTACGGCCGGATGCTGATCGACCCTGCGCTTTGAGGTTTAATGGAACCTGCGGCACAGTTGAACTCATGTGACTCGAATTATCCTAGCACAAGTATTTGATAGGAACCGATTTAGTTAATGTTGGACAACATATCTAAATAATTAGCAGGTTATTGCACAACTTTTTGGCGTGCAGCTTGTTGGGGAGCTCGAAAATAAGAAAGGCCACTCGTTCGAGTGGCCTTGCATTCACGATGGTGGAGACGAGGGGGATCGAACCCCTGACCTCTTGACTGCCAGTCAAGCGCTCTCCCAGCTGAGCTACGCCCCCGTGACGAGGAGATACTATAGGGGAATGTCTTTGGGGATGCAAGAGGAAATTTTGGGTTTGCTGCTCCGTCCCAGGAAAACCCTCACGGGCCGTCACCCTACTTGTAAAGGTAGGCGATTGCCGTTCCCTGGTGGACGGTTATCGTTGCTGTTTTTCTTACGATGTTGCTGATACCAGTGTCGGCTAGTAAGCCCAAGAAGGCGTGTTCCAGTTCCCATTCTAGGCCGTGTTCGCTTACCTGGGTGTTGGGGGCTATAGCAATAATGGAAAACGTTTTGCCCTCAGCGCCTTCGATGGTCCACGATTCATCTGCGTGAAGAATGCGGGCGACCACCTTGTCCTCGACGATCCAGACGGGGGCACCCTCGTAGCCCGCGAGCAGGCCCAGTACAGACAGTGCCATGTCGGGGCGGCCTCCGGTGGCGCAGGTTGCTATTACTTCGGCGTTGGGCCAGCGGCGGCGGATGGTGTCTAGGGCTAATGCCAGATCGGTATAGTCCTTGTACGGATCGTGCCGCTCAACTTCAAAGTCGGTGGCGGCATCGACCAAAGCGCGACCTGTATCGCTCACCGTGTCGGCATCCCCCACATATACGTCGCAGCCCAGTCCCGCGCCCAGCAGCGCGTCGAGCCCGCGGTCCACAGCGACAACGTGATCGCACTCCCCCGCTAGCCTACGCAACAGATCCGTGCTCGCCACCACCGGCGAGCCGCAAACCACTAATACCTTACAAGCCACAGCTCTCGCCTATCCCTCAAACGCAAGCAGGCGGGCCAGATCCAGCTCCTCGTAGCTGTCGATAAAGATATCGCAGTTGGCACGCACCTCGTCGCGCTTCATGCGGCCGTGCGGGTCATAGATGCCTACACGCTTAAAGCCAGCGACCCCAGAGCTCTTAAGGCCAAAGACCGCATCCTCAAACACCCACGCGCGCTCAAACTTGTGCCCGTGGCGCTCCTCTAGGCGGCGCAGCGCCAGCTCGTATACGTCGGGGAACTGCTTGGAGCGTCCTGCCTCGCCCGTCGTGGTAACAAACTCCATGTACGCGTCGAGCCCGGCGCCCGCAAGCGCAGACTTAACCAGCTCGGCCGGCGTGGACGTGGCAACGCACAAGGCAATGCCCGCCGCCTTCGTCTGCTCCAAAAATGCCAGGAGCCCCTCGCGCGGCGGCACCTTGGAGTACCCATCGATCAGGATGTCGCTCAGCTCGCGATACAGCTCCTCGCCATTCGCTCCAATGCCCCAGGTGTCGTGGTAGGCCTGGCACTCGTCCTCGAGCGACAAATGCTCAAATTGGGCAAAATCGTCGACCGTCACGTCGACACCGTGGCGGCGCAATAACTCGGGCTGGGCATAGGCCCAAACGGGGGTGCTATTAACCAGTGTGCCGTCGCAATCGAAAATAAAAGCAACGTTGGGGGCGGCGGTCTGGGACATAAACGAACCTTTCGATGTCAAATGGTAAACATCCTGCTAAAAACGTTTTACCAAACGTCAGACTAACAATCTTGAAACCCTAATTGGTAAAACTGTCAAGAGTTTTACCACGGCAATTCTGCCAGTGGTCTAAACATGGCGCTTACCGATTAAACGCCGCCCTAAAACCACTTTCCTTCATAAAAGTAACGTACAGGTGTTATCGTAGTTTCTGCCGAAAGTTCCACCGAGCACGCGAGGTGGAACGTATCATAGAACTATCGCCGTCCCTTCGATTCGTGCAGCCTTGGACCTTTCGCATCTAGTCACCAAGGCAACACGCTGCCGCGTCATGATGGGATCAAACGTGAGCGATACAAAGCTAAAGCCAACGGCTAAAAAGCCCGCAACCCGTAAAGCCGCCCCGCACGCGCCGGAGCTCTCCAAGGACGATGTCTACCTGTTTGGCATTGGCATGTGGGAGCGCAGCTGGGAAAAGATGGGCGCGCATCCCGACACGCAGAACCGTACGCGCGGCTGGCGTTTTTGCGTTTGGGCGCCCGATGTAAAGAGCGTCCATGTCATTGGCGAATTTAACGACTGGAATGAGCAAGCCAACCCGCTGGTGCCCGTGCATACGAGCGCTATTTGGGAAGGCTTTATTCCTGGCGCAGAACAAGGTCAGCTCTATAAATACCTCATCGAGACCAACGAGGGCGAAAAGCTCTACAAGGCCGATCCGTATGCCTTTAAGGCCGAGTGCCCTCCGGGTACTGCGAGCGTGCTGTGGACCCTCGATGGCTACAAATGGAACGATGCCGCATGGCTCAAGCGCCGCGCTGGCCACAACCACATGTCGCAGCCGCTCAACATCTACGAGGTACATATCGGATCGTGGAAGCGCCACGGCGATGCGCCGCAGGGCGAGCCGGACGAGTACGGCAACTACCCCGGCCCCATGGATCCCTTCCCCGCGCAGCGCGGTGAGTTTTACACCTACGACGACCTGTCGGTGGAGCTCGTGGACTACGTGCGCGACATGGGCTATACGCATATCGAGGTCATGCCGCTTATGGAGCATCCCTTCGATGGCTCCTGGGGCTACCAGACGACCGGCTACTATGCCGCCACGTCGCGCTATGGCAACCCGCAGCAGCTCATGCACTTTATCGATGCGTGCCACGAGGCGGGCATCGGCGTGATCATGGACTGGGTGCCCGGCGGTTTTTGCGCCGATGCCCACGGCCTTGCCACCTTTAACGGCCACATGCTGTTTGAGCACGAGATTCACCCCAACTGGGGCACGCACAAGTTCGACTTCGCCCGTGGCGAGGTCCGCTCCTTCTTGGTCTCCAACCTGCTGTATTGGCTCGAGAACTTCCACGTCGACGGCATTCGCATGGACGGCGTGTCCAGCATGCTGTACCTCAACTTTGGCATCGACGATCCCGGCCAAAAGAAGTTCAACAAGTACGGTACCGAGGAGGACCTGGACGCCAGCGCGTTTATCCGCCAGGTCAACTGCGCCGTGGAGGCACACTACCCCGACGTGATGATGATGGCCGAGGAGTCCACCGCGTGGCCGCTCGTGACCTACCCGCCGCAGGACGGCGGCCTGGGCTTCCACTACAAGTGGGACATGGGCTGGATGAACGACACCCTGCACTACATGCAGACCGATTTTCCGTGGCGCCCCGGCAACCACGGGCTGCTCACGTTCTCCATCATGTACGCCTTTACCGAGAACTTCATCTGCCCGCTCAGCCACGACGAAGTCGTGCACGGCAAGTGCTCGCTGATCGGCCGCATGCCGGGCGACTGGTGGCGCCAGTTTGCCGGCCTGCGCACGCTGGCCTTCTACCAGATGACGCACCCCGGTGCCAAGCTCAACTTTATGGGCAACGAGATCGGCCAGTTTATCGAGTGGCGCTACTACGAGTCCATCCAGTGGTTCCTGACCGAGGAGTACGAGACCCACCGTCATCATCAGGCGTTTATCAAGGCGCTCAACCACCTGTACACCGCCGAGCCCGCCCTGTACGAGCGCGGCTACACCGACGACGGCTTTACCTGGATCGATGCGGATAACTCCAAGCAGTCCATCGTGAGCTTTGTACGCCAGGGCGAGGACGTCGATGACGACCTGGTGATCCTGATCAACTTTGACCCGGCGAGCTACGAGAGCTTCCGCGTGGGCGTGCCGCGCGAGGGTGACTGGGAGGTCATCTTTGATTCCGACCGTCCTGAGTTTGGCGGCAGCGGCTATGCCGGCGAGGAGCCTTACACCTGCTCGAGCGAGCCCTATCCCTGGAACGGGCAGATGGACTCCATTGAGATTAAGGTGCCCGGTCTGGCAGGCGTGGTACTTAAGCGCCGCGGTCCCAGCAGCTACAAGCCGCCCGTGGTTGAGGAGCCCAAGGCTGCGCCCAAAAAGCGTACGTCTTCGGTGAAGCCCAAGCCTGCGGCTGCTAAGAAGGCTCCGGCTAAGGCCAAGGCTACGACGACCAAGGCCAAGGCCGCCGCAAAGCCCGCTGCTAAGGCCGCAGCCAAGAAACCGGCTGCCAAAAAGGCCGCTACCAAGGCCAAGTCTGCTTCTGTTAAGCCGTCTGCCAAGGATGCGTAACAAAGCCGTTACAGCTGTAATTACCCGCCCCGACGGGGCGTAGGATACAAGTCATAACCGTTCCGGGAGAAACATCCCCGGGGGAAAGGAACGTATGAATAAGATCTTCGACAACAAGCAGGAGTTTACCGAGCTCTATCGCGATGCCGTCATGAGCATTAGCGGCAAGAGCTTCGAGGCCGCCAGCGACCTTGACCGCTTTAACGCCCTGGCCAAGCTCGTGGCCGAGAAGGCCCGCACCGTCGCCACCAAGAGTGACGCCCGCGCCACCGCCGAGGGCAAGAAGCGCGTGTACTACTTCTCGATCGAGTTTTTGATCGGTCGCCTGCTCGACAACTACCTGCTCAACTTTGGCGTGCGCGACATGGTCGCTGAGGCGCTCGACGACATGGGCTTTGACCTGTCCGTCATCGAGAACCAGGAGCCCGATCCGGCCCTGGGCAACGGTGGCCTGGGCCGTCTGGCCGCATGCTTCCTGGATTCCATGGCAGCCGAGGGCATTGCCGGCTACGGTAACGGTATGCGCTACCGCTACGGCCTGTTTAAGCAGGAGATCGTCAACGGCAGCCAGGTTGAGGCCACCGACGAGTGGCTCACCCACGGCTATCCCTGGGAGGTCCGTCGTCAGGACAAGGCCGTGACCATTAAGTTTGGCGGCCACGTTGAGGGCTTTGAGGAGAACGGCCGCACGTTCTACCGCACGGTGGACACGCAGGACATCCTGGCCGTTCCTTATGACATCCCCGTTGTGGGCTATGCCGGCGAGACCGTCAACAAGCTGCGCGTCTGGGCCGCCGAGCCGGTCGAGGAGCACTTCGATCTGGAGGCCTTCAACCGCGGCGACTACGCCTTGGCCGATGCCGAGCGCGCCGAGGCCGAGGCCATCAGCGCCATCCTCTACCCCAACGACGCCGGCGAGCACGGCCGTCTGCTGCGCCTGAAGCAGGAGTACCTGTTTGTCTCTGCCGGCATCTACAGCCTGCTCGACACCTTTGAGAAGGAGCACGGCGAGAACTGGGAGCTGCTCCCGCAGTTTGTGGCCATCCACACCAACGACACGCACCCCGCCATGTGCGGCCCCGAGCTCATGCGCATCCTCATCGACGAGAAGAAGCTCGAGTGGGACGACGCCTGGAACATCGTGACGCAGGTCGCGAGCTATACCAACCACACCATTCTGCCCGAGGCTCTGGAGAAGTGGCCCATCGGCACGTTCTCCAAGCTCCTCCCCCGCGTGTACCAGATCATCGACGAGATCAGCCGTCGTTGGCACGAGTCGTTCGACACCACGCAGGAGGGCTGGCAGGAGCGTCTGCGCCAGACCGCCATCCTGTGGGACGGCGAGATTCGCATGGCCAACCTGTCCGTGATCTGCAGCCACAGCGTCAACGGCGTGGCCAAGATCCACTCCGACATCATCAAGAACATCGTGCTCAAGGACTTCTATGCCCTGACGCCCGAGAAGTTCAACAACAAGACCAACGGCATCTCGCACCGTCGCTTCTTTGCCGAGGCCAACCCCACCTACGCCAAGCTCGTGAGTGAGGCCATTGGCGATGGCTGGCTCAAGGACGCCTTTGAGCTGGAGAAGCTCAAGGAGTTTAAGGACGACACCGAGTTCCTCAAGGCCGTGGGTGCCTCCAAGCGCGCCAACAAGGAGCGCCTGGCTGCCTACGTCAAGGCCGAGACCGGCTTGGTCATTGACCCCAACACCGTCTTCGATGTTCAGGTTAAGCGCTTCCACGCCTACAAGCGCCAGCTCATGAACATCATGAAGGTGATGGACATCTACAACCGTCGCATCGCCGATCCTAACTTCCACGTGACGCCGACGACCTTCATCTTTAGCGGCAAGGCTGCCTCGAGCTACACCTTCGCCAAGGAGACCATCCGCCTCATTAACTCCGTGGCCGACGTCATCAACAACGATGCCCGTGTCAACGAGGTTATGAAGGTCTGCTTTATCCCCAACTTCCGTGTGAGCAACGCCCAGCTCATCTACCCCGCCGCAGAGATCTCGGAGCAGATCTCCACGGCCGGCAAGGAAGCCTCGGGCACGTCCAACATGAAGCTCATGATGAACGGCGCCATTACGCTGGGCACCCTCGACGGCGCCAACATCGAGATCGCCGATCTGGCCGGCCGCGAGAACGAGGCCATCTTTGGCCTGACCGCTCCCGAGGTCGAGCAGCTCTGGGCATCCAACAGCTACTTTGCGTGGGACACCCTCAACGGCGACCGCGAGCGTCTGGGCCGCGTGATGGACGAGCTCAAGGACAACACGTTTGCCGGCCTTTCGGGCAACTTCGAGAGCATCTACAACGAGCTCATGAACAACAACGACCCCGACCTGGTCATGGCCGACTTCCGCAGCTACGTGGATGCATGGGAGGCGCTCACGAACAGCTACGGCGACCAGGAGACCTGGAACCGCAAGGCCCTGCTCAACACCGCCTCCTCCGGCTGGTTCTCGAGCGACCGCACCATTCGCGAGTACCGCGACGAGATCTGGCACGCGTAAAGGCGCGCGAGCTCCCTTTGCCGCACGGCATTACTCGACGGGCGTGACAGTGCGCCGCGCCCGTCGCTAATGGGTTAGGAACATCGATGACAGAAGGAGAAATCGATGAGTAAGAAAGAATGCATCGCGATGCTCCTCGCAGGAGGACAGGGCAGCCGATTGGGGGCACTCACCCAAAAGATCGCCAAGCCGGCGGTTAGCTTTGGTGGCAAGTTCCGCATTATCGACTTTTCGCTCTCCAACTGCTCCAACTCGGGCATCGACACGGTGGGCGTTCTGACGCAGTACCGTCCCTACCTGCTGCATGCCTACGTGGGCTCCGGCGAGGCGTGGGATCTGGACAGCCGCGACGGCGGCGTGTCGATCCTGCCGCCGTACGAGACGCAGACCGGTGGCGCCTGGTATGCGGGCACGGCCGACGCCATTACGCAGAACCTGGACTACATCAAGGCCAACGACCCCAAGTACGTCCTGATTCTTTCGGGCGATCACCTGTATCGCATGGACTACCGCAAGATGCTCAAGACGCACATTGAGAACAACGCCGACCTCACGGTGAGCGTTATGCCCGTGCCGTGGGAGGAGGCCAGCCGCTTTGGCATCCTGACCACCGACCCCGAGGACGGCCGCATCACCAAGTTCACCGAGAAGCCCGAGAAGCCCGATTCGAACCTCGCATCCATGGGCATCTACATCTTCTCGGCCGACGTGCTGATCAACGCGCTCGAGGAGGACGCTCTGGACCAGCGCTCGAGCCACGACTTTGGCAAGGACATCATCCCCAAGCTGCTCGGCGAGAACAAGCGCCTGTACAGCTACGAGTTCCACGGCTTCTGGAAGGACGTCGGCACCATCGCCAGCTTCCATGAGACCTCGATGGACCTGCTGGGCAACAACCCCGAGTTCGATCTGTTCGACAAGAACTTCCCAATCATGTCCAACATCACCACGCGTCCGCCGCACTACATTGGTCCGGACGGCCGTCTGGACGACTGCTTGGTCTCCAACGGCTGCAAGATCTACGGCACCGCTCGCCACTCGATCCTTTCGACCGATGTCATCATCGAGGAGCGCGCCGTGGTCGAGGACTCCGTGCTGCTGCCGGGTGCGCACGTTAAGAGCGGCGCGCACATCTGCCGCGCTATTTTGGGCGAGAACTCCACGGTCGAAGAGGGCGTGAAGCTCGGCTCTGTCGATACCACCAAGGATACGGCCGTCGTTGGAAATGACGTCGTTATCGGGAAGGGGGAATGATCCGATGATCAATCGTAAGGCCATCGGTTATATCACCGCTAACTACTCTTCGACCTACGGCAGCGTGCTGCTCAAGGATCGCCCCATCGCGTCCGTTCCGTTTTTGGGCCGCTACCGCCTGATCGACTTCCCGCTGTCCAACATGATGAATGCCGGCATTAAGACTGTCGGCGTCGTCATGCCGGGCAACTACCGCTCGCTGATCGACCACGTGGGCTCGGGCAAGGACTGGGGCCTGGACCGCAAGAAGGGCGGTCTGTTCATGGTGCCCGGCAACGCGTATGGCACCACCAAGGGCGGCATGCGCTTCCTGCTGCGCGACATCATCTCCAACAAGACGCTGTTCCAGCGCTCGGAGAAGCCCTATGTCGTGATGATGGGCACCAACATCATCTTTAACATGGACCTCAACACCATCATCGAGGCGCACGAGAACTCCGGCGCCCAGATGACCGTGGTGTACTGCAAGGCCACGCGCAATGTTGATGACGAGACCAAGCTCGAGATTAACGAGAACGGCCGCCTGACGGGCGTGAGCGCCGGCGTCGTGTACGGCGACAACGCGTCCATGGACTGCTGCATCGTCAACCGCGAGACGCTGCTCGAGATCATCGACCACTACCAGGCCGCCGACTATCTGGACCTGCTCGAGGCACTCCAGGGCGATTTTGGCAACATCGACGTGTGCAGCTACGAGTACAAGGGCGAGGTCGTGGGCGTGTTTAGCGAGAGGTCGCTATATCGCCGCAGCATGGACCTGCTCGACCAGACCGTGGCCGATCGGCTCTTCGATCCCGAACGCCCGATCCTGACCAAGGCTCACGACGTGCCGCCTTCGCGCTATGCGACCGGCAGCCACGCCTGCAACTCGATCATTTCGGCCGGCTGCATCATCAAGGGCACCGTGCGCAACTCGATCTTGTCGCGCGGCGTCGTGGTTGAGGAAGGCGCATCGGTGACCAACTCGATCATTAACCAGAGCTGCATCATCAAGAGCGGCGCACGCGTCGAGAACGCCATCCTGGACAAGAACAACGTGGTTCCCACCAACACCGAGCTTCGCGGCACGCCCGAGAACATCCTGGTGCTGGGCAAGGCTCCGTTAACTTCCGACACCACCATCGTACGTTAACGTTGGCACCGCAACATCGCTCGTAACATGAAGAATAGCCGCCCGGTTCGCGCCTGGCGGCTATTCTCGAATAACAACATGGGAGACAATATGGCAGATTCCAGCAAAAAGATGCAGATCGTGTTTGCCTCGGCCGAGTGCGCACCGTTTGTTAAGACCGGTGGCCTGGGCGACGTGGCGGGCTCGCTGCCTGCGGCGCTCGTGCGCGCCGGCGCCGAGGTCATCGTGATGGTACCCAAGTACGCCACCATCAAGGACGAGTACAAGGCGCAGATGGAGCACTTCTCCGACTTTTACGTGAGCCTGGGCTGGCGCAATGAGTACTGCGGACTCGAGAAGCTCGAGCACGACGGCGTCACCTATATGTTCATCGACAACGAGCGCTACTTTGCGCGCGACTATCCGTACGGCTTCTTTGACGACGGCGAGCGCTTTGCGTTCTTCTCCAAGGCCATCACCGAGAGCCTGCAGCACCTGCCGGCCGGCTTTGAGTGCGACATCCTGCACTGCAATGACTGGCAGACGGCGCTGGCGCCAGTGTTCTTGCGCGAGTTTTACCAGGGCCTGCCGCTGTATGACCGCGTCAAGACCGTGTTCTCGATCCACAACGTGGCGTTCCAGGGCCAGTTTAGCGACACCGTGATGGAGGATATCCTGGGCGTGGCGCACATTCCGGCGGCCGCCTCGCAGCTGCGTTGCGACGCCTGCAGCATCAACTACATGCTGGGCGCCCTGCGCTATGCCGACGCCATCACCACGGTGAGCCCCACCTATGCCAACGAGATCCAGACGCCCGAATTTGGCGAGGGCCTGGACGGCGTTCTGCGCGAGCGTTCGTATGCGCTGCAGGGCATTTTGAATGGCATCGATGTGGCGGGCTTTGACCCGGCGACCGACAAGCGCATTGCCGCCAACTACACGGTTGACGACCGTGCGGGCAAGGCCGTGTGCAAGGCCAAGCTGCAGGAAGAGCTGGGGCTCGAGGTTCGCGACGATCGTCCGCTCATGGTGATGGTCACGCGCCTGACGCGCCAGAAGGGCATGGACCTGGTCATGTACGCGCTCGACCGCATTTTGGCCGGCGGCGTGCAGGTGGCGGTGCTTGGCACTGGCGACCGCGACTACGAGGACGGACTGCGATACTTCCAGGACAAGTACCCCGGCACCATGGCCGCACGCATCGAGTTCGATCCTGCGCTGTCGCAGCGTATGTATGCCGCAGCCGACATGTTCCTGATGCCTTCGAAGTTTGAGCCCTGCGGCCTGTCGCAGATCATCGCCATGCGCTACGGTACCCTGCCCATCGTGCGCGAGACCGGTGGTCTGAAGGACACTGTGATTCCGTATAACGAGTTTACCGGCGAGGGCACGGGCTTCTCGTTTAGCAACTTTAACGGCGACGAGATGGGCGACGCCGTGTTCCGCGCGGCACGCCTGTTCTGGGACAACC
Source organism: uncultured Collinsella sp. (assembly GCA_902491395.1). GTDB lineage: Bacteria > Actinomycetota > Coriobacteriia > Coriobacteriales > Coriobacteriaceae > Collinsella. Next base: position 61,902 of record CABUHO010000010.1, on the reverse strand, counting down.
GCGATGCTTGGAACCAGCTGGTAACGCAGGCCATGAGCCAGGACTTTAGCTGGACGCGCTCGGCCGATAAGTATCTGGACCTGTACTTCTTTATGCATCCGGAGATTGAGAGGCCGGCGGCTGTTGTCGACGAGCCTGAGGCTGTTGCTGAACATGTGGCCGCCGAGGAGCCCAAGGCCGAGGAGAAGCCTGTTGAGGCTGAGCCCGCAAAGGCCGAGCCTAAGGTGAAGGCTGAGGTTGCTCTTGAGGCAAAGGACGAGGTCAAGCCCGCTGCAAAGCCCGCAGCTAAGAAGACCACGACCCGCAAGACGACCGCTAAGAAGACTACGACGACCAAAGCTGCCGCGACTAAAACAACGGCTGCCAAGACAACGACCACGCGCAAGCGCACGACCGCCGCTGCCAAGAAGGCCGCCGAGGCCGAGGCTGCTCCCGAGGTAAAGGCCGAGGTCGCTGAGGCCAAACCGGCCGCCAAGGCTCCGGCAAAGACCGCTGCCAAGAAGACAACCGCGACCGCCAAGAAGACTACAGCTGCCAAGAAGACCACGGCAACGAAGTCGACGGCCGCCAAGGCTACTGCGACCAAGGTCGCTCCGAAGGCTGCCGCAAAGCCCGCCGTCAAGGTCGAGGAGACGCCTGCCGAGCCCAAGGCCGAAGCAGCTGTCGAGGCCAAGCCGACCGCCAAGACCACCACGCGCAAGCGCGCAACGACGACGGCCAAGAAGACCACGGCAAAGGCTGCCGCTCCTAAGGCAGGGGCTATGACCGCCGCCGTCAAAGAGGAGACCAAGCCCGAGGCAAAGCCCAAGCCGGCACCGAAGGCCGCTAAGGTCAAGACCGCTCCGAAGACTACGGCAAAGGTCGAACCCGCCAAGGAGGCCCCGGTCTCCCCCGCCGCTTCGACCGAGGAAAAGGCTCCGACCAAGAAGACCTCCGTCCGCAAGGCAACGGCCACCCGCAAGCGTCGCTAGCCCACAGACGATTCAAAACCTCATCAAACCCTAAGCAAGGGGCGCTCCAACCGGGCGCCCCTTCTCTGTAGGTAGTGGTAAAACGATTTTCTAGGACAACCGTTCGCCGATGGTAAACGGATGTTGTTTATACACCCTGTGTACTACAGATATACTTACATCTTAGGCGTAAAACCCATGGCCCGCAGGCCATGATTCTATTGAACTGGACCGTACTATGAGATTGATACACAACAGCCGTCTACCGCAGTTTCGCACTCCGTTTGGCGCTGTGACCACTGGAACTTCCGTTGCACTCTCGGTGATTTTGGAGGATGCCGATCCCAACCAGGCAACGCTTACGCTGCGCACCTGGGTAGATGAGATCGGTGAGTCTCGGTATCCCATGACGCACGAGGGCGACGGCATATTTACCGTAGAGCTTGAGTGCACCGAGCCCTGTCTTATCTGGTACAGCTTTATCTGCAATATCGAGGGCCAGCCCGAGGTTCGCCTGGGCGCGCCGCAAGGCCGCACCGGCGGCGAGGGCGTAACCTACGGCTACGCCGAGGTGCCGTCTTTCCAGATTACCGTCTATAAGCACCGCGAGAACCGCCCCGCCTGGTACGAGCGCGGCATGGTCTACCAGATCTTCCCCGACCGCTACGCCCGCGACGAAAACTGGCGCGAGCGCACGCTGGCCGAAGTCGAAAAACCGCGCAACGGAATCCAGCGCCGCATGGTCGAGGACTGGAACGAGCCGCCCGTATACGAGCGCGCCGAGGACGGCTCCATCAAGACCTGGGACTTCTACGGCGGCTCGCTCAAGGGCATCCAAAATGACCTGCCCCGCATCGCGGAGCTGGGCTTTACGGCCATCTACCTCAACCCCATCTTTGAGGCCGCGAGCAACCACCGCTACGACACGGCCGACTACACCAAGATCGACCCAATCCTGGGCACCGAGCAGGACTTTACCGAACTGTGCCAGGCGGCCGAGAAGCTGGGCATCTCCATCATCCTGGACGGCGTTTTTAACCATACGGGTGACGACTCCATCTATTTCAACCGCTACGGCAACTACCCCGGCGTGGGCGCGTGGCAGAGCGAGGACTCGCCATGGCGCGATGCGTTTTATTTCCACGAGGACGGCTCGTACGACTGCTGGTGGGGCGTGGGCAATATGCCCGCCATCAATGAGAGCTCCGAGCTGGTACGCGAGCGGCTTCTGGGCAAGGACGGCGTGATCCGTAAATGGCTACGTGCCGGCGCTCATGGCTGGCGCCTGGACGTCGCTGACGAGCTTTCCGACGACTTCCTGGCCGAGATCAAGAAGGCCGTACTTGCCGAAAAGCCTGACGCACTGTTGCTCGGCGAAGTCTGGGAAGACGCCTCCAACAAGATTAGCTACGGCCATCTGCGTCGCTACCTACAGGGCTCCGAGTTGGACTCTGCTATGGATTACCCCTTCCGCGACATGGTCATCGGCTTTTTGATGGGCTACAAGAACGCCTACGAGGCCGCTGAGGATATCGAGACCCTGCGCGAGAACTACCCGAGCGAGGCATTGTCCTGCGCGCTCAACCTGCTGTCGAGCCACGACCGCCCGCGTATCATCTCGGTGCTCGGCGGCGGCCCCGACGAGTCGCAGCTGCCCGAGTGCGAGCGCAGCAAATGGCGCCTGGACGAGAACTCGATGGGCCTGGCCAAGAGCCGTTTTTGGCTCGCCACGCTCATGCAGATGACCTTCCCCGGCGTGCCTTCGATCTACTACGGCGACGAATACGGCCTGGAGGGTCTAACCGATCCGGGCAACCGCCGCACCCTGCCGACCAAGGACCAACTGCACGACTTCGACACGCTGGCTATTGTCAAAAACGCCTCCGCCGTACGCCGCGCACTGCCGTTTATGATCGACGGCGAGATCAAGGCCTTCGCGCTCAACGACGAGGTACTGGCATACAACCGCACGGGCAAGGATGGCGAGTCCGCGACGGTTATCATCAACCGTAGTCTGCGCAATTCGCACCGCGTGACGATTCCGGCGCTCGACGAATGCGCGAGTGACGTGATCAGCGGTCACGAGTGCGAGATCCACAACGGCACGGTCACGCTCGATTTGTATCCGCTGGGCTCGTCGATCATCTATCACCACGCCGAGCAGCGCCTGCAGGAGCCGCTCGATCACGGTGCGGGCGTCGTGTGCCATATCACCTCGGTGCCCACCGACGATGGCAAGCCCGGTACGATCGGCGCGCCCACGCGTCGCTTTATCGACCATCTGGCCGCCATGGGCATGCGTTACTGGCAGGTTCTCCCCGTCAACCCCACGGACTTCTTCCGCTCCCCTTACGCCGGTCCTTCGGCCTTTGCGGGCAATATTGACCTGCTGCCCGAGAGCCAAGAGGAGCTGGCGGCCGACTTTGAGACTTGGAAGGCCCGTGGCGGCGAAGATGCCGATCCGCTCTACACCGCGTTTAAACATCGCAACGCCGATTGGCTCGAGAAATACTGCGTCTACATGGCCGTTAAGAAGTACTTTGAGGGCGAGTCGCGCCACGATTGGCCGGCGGATGTCGCGCGCTACAACGAGCACCTGATTGACGACAAGCGTTTCCACGACGAGGCAGAGCTGCAGGCGTACATGCAGTACCGCTTTGACCTAGCCTGGTGCGAGCTCATGAACTACGCGCACAAGAAGGGCATCGAGGTCATCGGCGATATCCCGATGTATGTCTCGGACGATTCGGCCGATGCATGGAGCGAGCCCGAGAACTTCTGGCTGTCCGATACCGGTAAGGCGATTGAGATTTCTGGCGCGCCGCCCGACAACTTTGCGCCCGAGGGCCAGGTGTGGGGCAACCCGACGTTCCGCTGGGACCACATGAAGCAGAACGGCTATAGCTGGTGGATGGATCGCCTACGTCGTGCGTTTTCGCTCTACGACCGCGTGCGCCTGGATCACTTCCTGGGCTTCCACAGCTACTTTAGCATTCCCGCGGGTAAGGCCTGCGCCGACGGGCGTTGGCTGGCAGGCCCGGGCAAGGACCTGTTCCAGACCGCCTATGACGAGCTGGGGCCGCTCAACTTTATCGCCGAGGACCTGGGCTACCTGACGCCCGGCGTTCGCGCCATGGCTTCGACTTGCGGCTTCCCCGGTATGGACGTACTGGAGTTTAGCGATTACGACGTTCGTTGCGGCGTGCACCCTACGTCCGGCAAGATCCTGTACACATCGACTCACGACACGTCGACGCTCGCGGGTTGGTGCACGCGTTCCTTTGCGGGCGGCGACGAGCCGAGCGGTGTTGAGGTGGCAGCCAAGCTGATAAGCGACGCGCTGACAAGCGACGCTCCCCTGGTGATGATGCCGCTGCAGGATGTCTTGGGGCTTGGCGACGATGCGCGCATGAACGTACCGGGCGTGGCCACGGGCAACTGGACCTGGCAGGCTGACGAGGCCGACGTTGCGGCCGCTGAGGGCAAAACCGCACAGCTCCTGCGCAACACGCATAGATTCTGGGGCGAAGCGTGATAAAACGCCCGATATAGGGTACAGTTACAGACGTTTGAATTTTTGCGGGCAGAGTAATCTGCCCGCTTTGTGCTGAAAAGGAAGTATTATGGCGCGCTACGATTACAAGTGCTCGAGCTGCGGCAACGTGTTTGAGGTTGAGCATCCCATGTCCGAGACTCCCGAGGTCGTGTGCCCGAGCTGCGGTGCCCCGGCGGCCAAGACGTTCTCGGCCAGCGGCATCAAGTTTGAGGGTAGTGGCTTCTACAACACCGACCAGCGAAGCGGCGGCTCCAGCACCAGCGCCACGAGTGGCTGCTGCGCCAACTGCCCGCACAGCCACTAGAAACCAATCAGCCCCGCGACCAACACCAATCGCGGGGCCGCTTTTTAATGCAATGTCAACCATTTGGTGCATTGGGGTCAGGTTAGCCTGCACCAGGTTGGTGCAAATAAACCTGACCCCAATGCACCATCTGAGGCCCGCGCCACGAAACCGGCCTATTTACTACGTTTGAGTCCCATGGGTCGACCATACCGGCATTTTCCAAAAATCGACAAGCCGTCTACCTGCGGTTTTGTTTTCGCGAAATTCGGCATGGTCGAGGGTACTCGGTTAAACGTAGTAGATAGGCCCATTTCGTGGCAAGCAGGTCGGCCTAAGGCGCAGGGTAGCTAATTTGGGACGGGGCTTTTTTGACTACCCACTTGCAGGGTAGTCAAAAAAGCCCCGTCCCAAATTAGCTACCCGTAGGGCTCCGTATTACTGGTGGATTAGGCGGGCGCAAAAGTGACCGTCGTAGGAATCGGCGTTTATGGGGACGCTTTGGAAGAGGCCTCGGTCGTTTTGGCGTACGGAGACGAGCTTCTTGGCCTGATCGAACTCGGGGAGTTGCAGAATCTGTGCCTCGGAGAGCGGCTCCGGGCTAAAACCGGTGCCCTCGGGAGAGTTTAGGAACGCTTCCACGACCTGCGTGTTCTCCTCGTCGAAGAGCGAGCATGTTGCATAGATGAGCTCGCCACCAGCAGCCACGCGCGCAGCGGCTTCCTTGAGCATCGTCAGCTGCAGCTTGGGCAGCTCAACCGTCACATCCTTTTCGGTCAGGCGCCACGGGATCTCGGGATGACGACGCATGGTTCCGGTGCCAGAGCACGGCGCATCGATAAAGACTGTGTCGAACTTAACCGGCTCGCCAAGCATGGCATCAAACGATGTGAGCACCTCATCAAGCTCGCAGGCATCACCCGAAACCGTACGAACGCCCTGAATACCGGCCTTATGCAGGCGAGCGAGATTCAGATCGCACTTGCGATCATGCAGATCGAGCGCCGTATGCTGACGCTCATAGCCCGCACGCTTGGCCTGGCACATCATCACATATGTCTTGGTACCGCGACCGGCTCCAATCTCAAGGCAGCTACCAGGGCGCGTGGCAGCTGTGGCGATAAGCTGGGCGTTAAGGTCCGAGGCCACGGCAGCAGCACGCTCAAATACGCCCGACGAAACCGTAACCTGAGCATCGACCGGAGCATGGCAGCCAGGGAAGACAGGCGCGACGAGCTGCGAGATATACGGATCGGGCTTAGTCGCAAAGGCGTTCTCATGCAGGGCCAGCGGTGCGGGGGCCAAATTGCCGGCAAAGTTAAGCGCACCCTCTGGCGTGTCAAACGACGCCATAATGCGAGCGCACAGCCAGCGCGGCAAGCCCATCAGGCGAGACAGACGAACCAAACGGCGCTCGGACTCATCCACATCGGACGCAGTAGCAAAGTCCTCAACATTGTCCGCAACCTTATGCAGTACAGCATTGGCCAAGCCAGCGGCGGACTTAGCACCACTGCGAACCAGCTCAACACCCTGACTCACGGCAACGCGGCCAGGCGTATGCAGATAGAGCATCTCGAAGGCCGAGATACGAAGCGCCATGCGAACACGCGGCGCAACCTTTTTGGGCTTATCAAGAAACTGATCGAGCAGCTCGTCCAAAATACCCTGCGTGGCGGCCACGCCCAGCGCCAAGCGGGCGGCAAAAGCGGAATCGCGCTGGTCAATAGCCTTGGCCGATGCGCGAGAGGACAGTACGTCGCGCGCATACATGCCGCGACGATCGGCCTCCATCAGCACATCGAGCGCAAGCTTGCGCGCGGGAGACAGCTTGCTCATGACAAAACACCCCAGATAAGATCGGCACCCTGCAGGCCAGCAGCCCAAGCAGAAGCAGTCATAGCACGCTTGCCATCAGGCTTAACCTCGAGCAGTTCAACCGAGCCATCAGAAAGGCCAAGGTAAACACGCTTGGCCTTAACGAGAACCTGACACTCGCCGAGCGACACATCAGCCGCCGCAGCATCGAGCACGCGCACGGTCTTACCGGCAATCACGCAACGAGCAGGCGCGGTATCGGACGAAGCCAGCACATGGCGCACGCAATCAAGCGCCGCCATCTGAGGATCCAGACGCATCTCCTGCTTAGAAATCTTGGCAGCATGAGTGACGAGCGACTCATCCTGTTCAGTCCACACAGCGGCGCCATCGGCAAGCGAAGGAAGCGTATCGGCAAGCAATTTGCCGCCAAGTTCAGCAAGCTCCATGGTCAGCGCCTCGGCATGCTTACCGGCAACCGACGTGGAGGCCTGAGCACAATAAGCCCCAGTATCCACGCCATGCCCGATGCGCATGATAGAAACGCCAGCAACCTCATCACCAGCAAGAATGGCACGCTGAATAGGAGCGGCGCCACGCCAACGAGGCAGCAAGGAAGCATGAACATTCACAATGCCGAGCGGTGCCATATGCAGCACGTCATCAGGCAAAATGCAGCCATAAGCAGCCACACAGAAAATGTCAGCGTGGGCAGCTTGGAGCGCCTCAACGACCTCAGGCGTCATACGATTAGCCTCAACAACCGGCAGGCCAAGCTCGAGTGCCTTGGCCTTAACAGGAGAAGGCTCAAGCTTCTTACCACGCCCACGAACAGCATCGGGACGAGTAACAACAAGCGCAATCTCGTTCCCAGCCGCAACAAGCGAAGTCAGCGAAGGCACAGCAAAATCAGGCGTACCCATAAACACAATACGCATAAAGGACGTCTCCCCTCAACCAAAGCCGAGACGGCTACAAATAACTGCGGAAAGCCAAGTCACCAGCCCATCCGCAATAACAATTCAACAAGAACAAATATACCCAAAACCAAAGAAAGAGCCGCAATAAAAGCAGCTCTTCCAACAAAGCAATTATCAGCGAAGACGCCCCTCCCTGGCCCGACGACACCCGGGCGAGACAAGCAGCGGCAACGTAGTCCCCGGGGCGCCCGCCTATATCGTCCCGCGCGCAGTTTCGCAGCGCAGCGAGAATGTTTGAGCACGGGATGATATAGGCGGGCGCCCCGGGGACGGACAAACCTACTCCGTCTCGCCCGGTCGAGCGCCGCGGGCCAGGGCGTCCTGGTACTCCTTGACGGCCTTGAGCCTCTGCATGGGCTTCAGTCGCTCGAACATGGTATTGCCGTGCAGGTGATCGATCTCGTGCTGCAGGCACACGCAGAACAGGTCGCCCGAAGCCTCATAGCGAATCAGGTTTGCGTCCAGGTCATACGCCTCGACGACGACATGATCGGGACGCTCGATCTCGCAGCTAATGCCAGGGATGGACAGGCAGCCCTCGCTAAACGGAACGAGGTGGTCGCTTTGCTCGACAATCACGGGATTGATGAGAACGTACGGGTCGTAGTCGTTCTTGTCGCTGTAGTCGCAGTCGATGGTGACGAGCTGAATGAGCTCGCCGATCTGCGGGGCAGCCAGGCCGCAGCCGCCGTTCTCGAACATCATCTTCTTCATCTTCTCGGCAAGTGCCTCGATCGCCGGGGTGATCTCCTCAATGACGGCGCACTCCTGGCGCAGACGAGGGTCGGGCGACAATACGATTCCGTTGGCTTCCATGGCCATCCTTTCGGTTTGTTACATCAAATCATAGGCATCGACGTCAACGCTCACGCTCACGCCGCGCACGGAGCCCGCCTCTTTGAGGCAGGCGTCGATATCGTCAGAGACATGGTACCCTACCGGCGACTTTACAAGCAGATGGAAGCGGTAACGGTCCTTGGCTCTCTCGATTACACACGAAGCCGGGCCTAGCACCTGCGGCACGACACTCCCCGCCCGCAAAAAATCAGGGGCGGCGGCGTGCCAGCGGCGCTTAAGGAGCTTTGCGATGCGCCCGATGTAGTCTTGCGCGTCGTCTCGGTTCGCCGACCATACCAAAATGTTGACTAGGCGCACGAACGGCGGATATAGGGCGTCGCGACGCTGGTCCAGGTCGAAGTCGGTAAAGATCGAACGATCGTGCTCGGCGACGGCGCGAATGACCGGATCCTCGGGCAGGTAGGTCTGGATGATGACCTCGCCGGGGCGATCGCCGCGACCTGCGCGGCCCGCCACCTGTTCCAGCAGGTCGTAGGCGCGCTCCCCTGCGCGGAAGTCCGGCAGCTTGAGGGCGAAGTCGGCATTGACCACGCCCACGAGCGTGACCTCGGGAAAGTCGAGGCCCTTGGCGATCATCTGGGTGCCCAGCAGCACGGCGCAATCGGCCGCATCGAACTGCTCGAGCAGCTTTTTGTGCGCATCCTTGCCGCGCGTGGAATCGGCATCCATGCGAATAATGGCGACGTCCTCGGGAAGCATCTGGTGCAGCGCGTCCTCGATCTGTTGAGTGCCCAGACCCATTTTTGCCAGGTAGCGACTGCCACATTTGGGGCAACGGCTCGTGGGCGCGGGATACGGCTGCACGCGCCAAGACGAACCGCAGGTGTGGCACTGCAGCGTGTGTGTGCGCTCGTGATACGTAAGCGCGGTGGAGCAGTGGTTGCAGGTGGGCACGCAGCCGCATTCGCGGCACATCAGAAACGGCGCAAAGCCACGGCGGTTATGCAGCAGCACGGCCTTCTCGCGGCGCTCGACCACACGCTCCAGGCCCTCCATCAGCGGTTTTGAGAACATGGAACGACTGCCGTGCGAGAACTCACGGCGCAGGTCGGCGATCCGAACCGTCGGCAGGACTGCGTGTCCCGGGCGCTCGGGCATCTCGACGCGCGTCCAGGTGGCACCGTTATACGTGCCACGGCGGCAGCGATGGAGGGCCTCAGCAGAAGGCGTGGCGGAGCCCAACACGAGCGGGCAGCGGTAGCGCCGCGCCATCTCAGCCGCCACCTCGCGCGCGTGGTAACGCGGGCTGGAGCCTTGCTTATAGCTGGTCTCGTGCTCCTCGTCGATGATGATGAGGCCCAGGTCGTCAAGCGGGCAAAAGAGCGCCGAGCGGGCGCCCACGACCACGCGCGCGGCACCGCTGGCGACCATATCCCACTGGTCCAGGCGCTCGCCGGCCGAAAGGCGCGAATGGAACACGGCGACCGTCTCACCAAAGCGCGAGCGAAAGCGGCCGACGGTTTGGGCCGTCAGCGAGATCTCGGGCACAAGCACGCACGCCGAGCGACCGGCTGCGAGCACGCGCTCGATGGCGGAGAGGTACACCTCGGTTTTGCCGGAGCCGGTGACGCCGTCGACAAGGACCACGTCTCCGTGGGCGTCAAGACGGGCGCGCTCAATCTGCGCGAGCGCCTGCTGCTGGCCGTTGGTAAGTGCGACCGGCGCCTTGCCGCTTGCCGAGGACAGCGTGGTCTGCTCGCTGCATCCACGCCAGGCGCGGCGCTCCTCCACAACCACGACGCCGCGTTTTTCGAGCGCCTTGATGGTCGCCGACATGCTGTTATAGAGAAGGTTGAGGTCGCGCGTCGTGACCGGGCCGCACTGGAGCGCCTCAATGAGCTGACGCTGGCGAACTGCAGTCTTGGGCGGCGTATAGTCGAAACCCTCGGGCGTGAGCATGACCCAGCGGTTTTGGATTGGCTTGACGGCGGGACGTTCAACCGTCCACACGCCGTCGTCACCCTTGACCACGCGCGGGCTGCCGCCCGGAGGCAAGAACAGGCGCAGGCACTCGGAAAGCGTTGCGACGTACTCGCGGCTCATCCAGCATGCGATACGGGCGGCTTCGGCGGTAAAGAGCGGTTTGCTAAGAATAGCTTCGACGGGCTTAATGCGCGAAGGGTCGAGGACGTTGTTGCCCTGCAGGTCGCCCAGCCCAGGCGCAATGTCGACAATATAGCCCGCGGCGGCACGGTTACCAAAGTGGACCAGGACCGTAGACCCGATCTGGGCCTCATTAGCAAGGGACTGCGCAATGCCGTAAGCAAACGGCTCGGACAGCGCGCGGGTGGGAATGTCAAGGACAACGTTCGCGTAGGCGGCAATGGGCTCAGGTGCAGGCTTAGGCTGAGCCGAGGCAGCGGCAAGCACGGGCTTCACCGGAGTCTCCTCCGGTTCCGGCGAACCAAACAGCGACAGTTGTTGAGCCATACACCACCTCTAACGAACGGACCTGAAAGGGGTGGGACAAAATAATCAGTAGAGTTTGTCCCATGGCCGATACGAGTGTCGAGCTCGTTGCGTCACTCGAACATGGGACAAACACTACTGATTATTTTGTCCCAGCAACCCACTCATCGGTACAGAAACAAGAGCCCCGCTCGAGGGAACGGGGCTCGGATACATGCGTTTGCGCGTCTACTACAGCGCCATCGTGCGGGCGCGGTCGATGCGCGCCAGGCAGTCGTCGCGGCCGACGAGCGCCATGGTCTCGCCCAGCGGAGGGCTCACCATGTTGCCGCAGACGGCGACGCGCACGGCCTGGAACACCACGCGCTTCTTAAGGTCCATCTGCTCGGGCAGCGGCTCAAGCGCGGCGTCGATGGCCTCGGCAGTCCACTTGTCCACGCCCTCGAGCGCGGCCTTGGCGGCATCCAGAATGGCGCCCATGCCTTCCTTAGCCAGGCCCTTGTTGACGGATTTCTCGTCATACTCGAGCGTCTCGGCCGTAGCGAAGATGGGAGCGGCGACGGTCACGGCGTCGGCCGGCATCTTGGTGCGCGGCTTGACGATGGCGGCAAGCGCGTCGATCCAGTCCTCGCCGTACTCGACGTTGCCCTCGATGAGACCCGCCTCGTGCAGCTCGGGGACCATGATCTCGTCGGCAAACTGGGCATCGGACATGCCGTTGATGTACTCGGCGTTGACCCAGTCGAGTTTCTTGGGGTCGAAGGTCGCCGGGTTCTTGGAGATGCGGTCGAGCGAGAACTTGCTGGCCAGGACATCGCGCGGGATGATTGTGGTCTCGCCGTCGAGCGACCAGCCGAGCAGCGCCAGGTAGTTGACGAAGGCGTCGGACAGGTAACCGGCGTCGCGGTACTCCTCCACCGAGGTGGCGCCATGGCGCTTGGAGAGCTTCTTGCCGTCGGCGCCCAGGATCATGGAGATGTGGGCGAACGTGGGCACGGGGGCGCCGAGGGCCTCGTAGACCATGACCTGACGCGGGGTGTTGGAGAGGTGGTCGTCGCCGCGGATGACATGGGTGATCTTCATCATGGCGTCGTCGACGACGGTCGCGAAGTTGTACGTGGGCGTGCCATCGGAGCGGAAGATGACAAAGTCGTCGAGCTCCTTGGCGTCGAAGGTCACCTCGCCGTGGACGGCATCGTGAATGACGACGTCGCCGCGGTCCTCGGGCACCTTGATGCGCAGGACGTAGGACTCGCCGGCCTCGATGCGACGGCGGGCCTCCTCGGGATCAAGATCGCGGCAACGGCGCTGATAGCCCTGGAAGGGGTCCTTACGCTCCTGCGCGGCCTTGCGGTCGGCATCGAGCTGCTCCTTGGTGCAGAAGCAGGGATAGGCCTTGCCCTCGTCCCAAAGCTTCTGGGCGGCCTGCTTGTACAGGTCCAGGCGCTCGGTCTGGGCGTAGGGGCCATAGTCGCCGCCCACCTCGGGACCCTCGTCCCAGTCCAGGCCCAGCCAACGCATGGCGCGCAAGATGATCTGCGTGTTCTCGTCGGTGGAACGGGTGGGGTCGGTGTCGTCGATGCGCAGGATGAACGTGCCGCCGTTTGCGCGGGCAAAAGCCCAGTTATAGATAGCGGTGCGGGCGCCGCCGATGTGCAGCTTGCCCGTGGGTGAGGGTGCAAAGCGGACGCGAACGTCTGATGCCATGGAAATCTCCTCGATTGCAGGATGGATGTCTAACCGCATCAGTATAAAGCAACAAAGCAACCTCCGCACAAAGGGCACCGACCCACTCATTGGGGACAGACTTAAATGACCAGTCGTTGTAGTCATTGGGGAAATTCTTGGTTTAAGGCTACTCATTTAAGTCTGTCCCCAATGAGTAGGTGCGGAAAGGGTGTGAATGTTTGATTTACGCGCTATGATGTGCCCTTGCATAGAGAGCCCGGCGGAATGGTAACGGTCGCCGGGACACGTTTTTGAAAGGACAATCATGTCAGAAGAACTTCGTTCCATCCCACCCCAACACGGGTCCTTTGTTTTTACGTCGGAGTCGGTGACCGAAGGTCATCCCGATAAGATCGCTGACCAGATCAGTGACGCCGTCCTCGACGCAATCCTCGCCAAAGAAATAGAGCTCCAGGAGCAGGGCTACATCGCCCCCAACGGCGTGCCTGCCAACGTGGAGAACGTCCGCTGCGCCTGCGAGACCCTCGTGACCACCGGCACCGTCATCGTCGCCGGCGAGATTCGCACCCAGGCCTACGTCGACGTACAGGAAATCGCCCGCGGCGTTATCCGCCGCATTGGCTACAACCGCGCCAAGTTTGGCTTTGACTGCGACACCTGCGGCGTCATGAGTCTCATACACGAGCAGTCGCCCGATATCGCCCAGGGCGTTGATGAGTCCTTCGAGACCCAGACCGGCGCTACCACCGACCCGATCGACCTGATCGGTGCCGGCGACCAGGGCATGATGTTCGGTTATGCCTCCAACGAGACCAAGACCCTCATGCCCATGCCGCACTACCTGGCAAGCCGCCTGGCCGAGCGCCTGGCAGCGGTGCGTCACGACGGCACCCTGCCCTACCTGCGTCCCGACGGCAAGACCCAGGTCACCGTGCGCTACGAGGAAGGCAAGCCCGTCGAGGTCACGACCATCGTCATCTCCACGCAGCACGCCGCCGAGATCGAGGACATGTGCAAGATCAAGGCCGACCTCATCGAGCACGTCATCACCCCGGTCATGGCCGCCGAGAACATGCCGTGGGACAACGCGGACATCTACGTGAACCCCACCGGTCGCTTTGTCGTGGGCGGCCCCATGGGCGACACGGGCCTGACCGGCCGCAAGATCATCGTCGACACCTACGGCGGCTACGGCCGTCACGGCGGTGGCGCCTTTAGCGGCAAGGACTGCACCAAGGTCGACCGCTCCGCCGCGTATGCCGCGCGCTGGGTCGCCAAAAACGTGGTCGCCGCCGGTCTGGCCGACCGCTGCGAAGTCGAGCTTGCCTACGCCATCGGCGTTTCCAAGCCCCTCTCAATCATGGTCGACACCTTCGGTACCGCGAATGTTGCCGAGGACAAGATCGTCGAGGCCGTCGAGAAGACCTTCGACCTACGCCCGGGCGCCATCATCCGCGATCTGGACCTGCGTCGCCCCATCTACGAAAAGACGGCAGCCTACGGTCACTTCGGCCGCGAAGACGCCGACTTCACCTGGGAAAAAGTCGACCGAGTCGAAGAACTCAAAGCAGCCTGCGGACTGTAAGCTAACGAAAAAAGCCACAGCCAAATACCAACGCACCAAAAAGAAGTACCGGCCCCAACCGGTACTTCTTTTTTATAAAACCGGTGGTGTAGATGAGCCGACCTGGGACATGAAATAGGTCACCAGCTAATGAATTTTGCAGCACGCGCGCCTCTACCATGTATCCTAAGTTCCGAGGGCTTTGGTATTTGGTCGATCGCGAGTTCCGCACGAGCCGGAGAGCACTTAATGTGCTCTCCGTGCGAGCAGGACTGTCCGAGCAGGCGACCAAATACCAAAGCCCTCGGAACGATGGGACAGAGTATGCCCCGCCCCTAGGGACGACGAGCCACGTAAAGGAGCAGCCATGGCAGGCAAGCCACAAACACTAGCTACGACCTCGGCATTCGAGATCTTGGGCCCCGTCATGGTCGGCCCCAGTTCATCGCACACCGCCGGCGCCCTGCGGTGCGCCCAAGTTGCCGCCAGCCTGCTGGAAGGCCGCATCACCAAGGTCACCTTTGGCCTGTGGAACTCCTTCGCCCACACCTACCGCGGCCACGGCACCGACCGCGCGCTCGTCGCGGGCATCCTGGGCCTCGATACCGATGACGAGAACATCAAGCAGGCCTTTGACCTCGCACGCGAGCAGGGCCTCGAATATCACTTTGACATTAAGGGCGACGACGCCTCCATCCACCCCAACACCGTGGACATCGACATGCAAGACCTTACGGGCGCCACGGCACAGGTCCGCGGCGAGAGCCTGGGCGGCGGCAAGATGCGCATCAGTCGCATCAACGGCGTCGGCGTCGACATCTCGGGCATGTATTCCACGCTCTTCGTGGCGCACCAGGATGTTCCCGGCGTGCTCGCCGCGCTCACGAACCTGCTCGCCTACGCCCATGTGAACATCGCCTTCTGCCGCACCTACCGCACCGAGGTGGGCGGCCAGGCCTACTCCGTGTTTGAAACCGATGGCACCCCCGACGACACCGTCGTCCCCATGCTGCGCAAGCTCGACAATGTCGATTACGCCACCTTCATTGAGCTTCCCGGTTCGGCCTCATCGCTCTCCCCCGGCGTCTCAGCAAAGGAAATCTTCGACGACGGCGAGCAGCTGCTCGATGCGTGCGAGGAGCTGGGGCTCAACATCGGCGCCGTCATGGCCGTACGCGAGGCACGTCTGACCGGCGAGGCACACGCCATCGCCGCCATGCGCCGCGTACTCGACGTCATGCGCGAAGAGACCACAGCCCCCATTTCCAATCCGCAGCGCTCGCTCGGCGGCCTCATCGGCGGCGAGGCAAAACTTGTCGATGCCAGCGGCCGAAACGATCTAAGCACAAGCCTGATGGGCGCCGTCCAGACCGATGCCGTGGCCCGCGCCATGGCCGTGCTCGAGCGCTCAGCCACCATGGGCGTGATCGTCGCCGCCCCCACGGCCGGCTCCGCAGGCGTCGTACCCGGCTGCGTGTTGGCGCTCGCCGACAACCTCGAGCTCGACGACGAGCAGGTCATGGACGCCCTCTACTGCGCAGCCGCCATCGGCCTCAACCTCACCACGAGCGCCTGCGTTGCCGGCGCCGAGGGCGGCTGCCAAGCCGAGGTAGGAAGCGCGGCCGCCATGGCTGCCGCCGCGCTGGTGCAGATGCTCGGCGGCACGCCCGAGCAGGCGCTCGACGCCAGTTCCATCGCCCTGAGTAACCTGCTGGGCCTTGTTTGCGACCCCGTCGGTGGCCTCGTGGAGGTACCCTGCCAAAACCGCAACGCCATCGGCGTGGCAGCCGCCTTTAGCTCCGCACAGCTTGCCCTCGCCGGCATTAAGAGCCTGGTGCCGTTTGACCAGATGGCGCACGTCATGCTCTCGGTGGGCCACGCGTTGCCGGCCACGCTGCGCGAGACGGCCAAGGGCGGCATCGCGCAGGCTCCGGCCGCGCTTTCGGCCTGTGCAAAATGCGGTGTGTGCGGATAGCGACAAAGGACGACTTAAAGGTGGGACAAATGTCCCACCTCTTTTGAATGCCACCGTTTCCATACCACAATCAACTAGGTAATCGCTATAATGCAAGCCCAGTAAAAACACGATGAGCCACAAGGCGAAATTCGAAGGATATGCATACGATGTCGCAAAACGATCGAACTCAACTGATTCCCGATCCGCAGCAGCCGAGCAGGCACACCGGCGGCGTTCAGTCGCCGCGTCCTATCGCGCCGAGCCACGGTCAGCAGCGTGGTGCGACAAACACTTCGCAACGCCCGAACCAGCAACGTCAGCAGCGCAAGGCAAACGGCAATGCGCCCAAGCAGCCCCCCACGCACGCTCGAGGCGATCGCGGCCCCGCACGTAAACCCGCCGAGAACAATAAGTCGGGCAAAAAGACGACGCTCTTTGTCGTCCTGGGTCTTATCGTCATTGTCTATATCGTAGGCGTCGTAGCGTTTTCGCAGGTAGCCTACCCCAACACCACCATCGCCGGCGTCGACGTCTCGTTCTCCAACGCTTCGTCTGCCGCCACCAAGGTCAACTCGGCTTGGAAGCACTATAAGCTCACCGTGACAGGCGATGACTTTAGCTGGACCTATCAGCCCGAGTCCGATGAACCCATCGTCGACGGCGAAGCTGCCGCAAAAGAGATCATCAACCACAACGAAGCCTTTGTATGGCCGGTTCGCCTTGTGGAATCCTTAAGCGGCAAGAGCAAAACAACCGCTACCTCCAACGAAGTCGATCTTGATCAAGACGTCGACCTGTCCATGCTCTCCGACACCTTTGACCAAAAGCAGTTTGAGAAGGATCTGGGCGCCGCCATCGACGAGTTTAACGAGGGCCGTTCGGGCGCGTTCGAGGCCAATAGCTCCTATGACGAGCAGGCCGGCAAGTTTACCGTCGAGAAGGCGCGCTCCAACGAAAAACTCAACCGCGAGCATGTCATTAAATATGCCGAGCTCGAGCTTGCCTCGCTGGCCGAGACCGTAGATCTTTCCAAGCTCGGCAACGATGCCTATGAGCCGCTCAATGGAACGCTGACCGATGATCAGATTCAGGCTGCATGCGATGCCGCCAACAACTTCCTGGGCGTCAACGTGACCCTCAAGCTCAACGGCGAGGATGCCGGCAAGGTTGATGGCAGCTCCGTGTTGCAGTGGATCAGCTTTGCCGATCCCGCAAACCCCACGCTCGATACGTCGCAGATCAGCAGCTGGGCAGCCGAGCTCGCCAACGGCTTCAATACCGTGGGCTCCACTCGCTGGTGGACGCGCGCCGATGGCAAGCAGTGCGCCGTCGAAGGCGGCGACTTTGGTTGGTCCATCGACAGCAGCTCGCTCGCAAAGCAGGTCGAGGATGCCATTAACAACAAGCAGACCGGCGAAATCGAGATCAAATACTCCCAGAAAGCCGACACCTTTACCGCAAAGGGAGAGCCTGACTGGAAGGCATACGTCGATGTCGATCTGTCCGAGCAGCACGCGCGCTACTACGACGAGAGCGGCAATATCGTGTGGGAGGCCAACTTTATCTCGGGAAAGCCGGGCGAGGACGCCACGCCCGAGGGCGTCTGGCAGATCAACAGCAACGACGGCGCCAGCAAACTCATCGGTGCCAAGGACCCCGAGACCGGCAAGCCCAAATACGAGAGCCCGGTAAGCTATTGGATGCCGTTTGAGGGAAACATGGTCGGCTTCCACGATGCAACGTGGCAAAACGACAAGAGCTTTGACGACCCCAACTCCTACAAGTGGTGCGGCAGCCACGGATGCATCAACCTGCGCCTGGCTGACGCCAAGGCGCTGCACGATTGCATCAAAGTCGGCCTATGCGTGGTCGTCCACTCATAGTGCAACGCACGTATTCATACAACGTGGAACCGATGCGACCAATCTAACAGTTCCGAAAGAAACCGTCCCATGCGCCCGCCCCAACCAGTGGGCGCATATACTTATCGAGGTTCTTTCTATAAAGGAGACGCTATGCCGAATGTCCCCACGATCACCCCGGGCCCGGATGATACCGAGCACACGCCCGAAGGTGCCACCGAAACGATTCCTCTGATTACAGGCGTACATGCCGACAAGGAGAACGGACGCACGAACGATACGGCCGAGATTTCCGATGAAGAGGCATATGCCAAGCTCAAGGCAAAACGTGCCGAACGTCGACGCAAAAAGCTGATTCGACGCGGTATTGCCGCCGGCGTCGTGGGTGCCATCGCGCTCATTGCCATTGTCGCAACCCTGGTTATCAATGCACAGCCACAGGGCGCTAGCGAGCCCGTAACCGACATGGTGACCGAGGGCACGTTTACCACAACGGTCGAGGCGAAAGGCCAGCTCAAACCCATTTCGTCCTCAGTGGTCTCCCCTTCTGTCGACGGCACAGTCGATTCGATCAACGTGCAGGCAGGCCAATCCGTCAACGAGGGCGACGTGCTTATGACCATTAAAAACGACGAGCTCGATCGCAACGTTGCCGAGGCGCAGCGTGCAGTTGCAGCCGCTCAGGAGGACCTCGCCAACGCGCAGAAAGCCGCAGCTGCCGCGCAGGCCAACCCAACGACGGACGTCGATGGAGCTTCAGCAGCGGCTGGCATCTCCGCCGCATCAGCGGACACGAACGCCGTATCGGCCGCGCAGCGCAGCCTCGCATCGGCCCAGGCAAACCTCGATCAGGCGAACGCCAAGGCCGCCAGCCGTACGGTCACGGCCCCGAGCTCGGGCAGCATCGTGGAGCTCAACGCCAAGGTGGGCGCCACGGTAACTGGCGGCATGATCATGGGTGAAAGTGATACGAGCGGCGGCAAGCAGTGCATGCAGATCGCCGACCTGTCCAAAATGAAGGTGACCGTGCAGGTGGGCGAAAAGGACATCGCCAAGATCGCCGTTGGGCAGAACGCCAACGTCACCTATCCCGCGTTTCCCGATATCGTGAGCCAGGGAACGGTCACCGCCATCGCCTCAGTGGCAAACTCCGACTCCAACAACGGCGGCGGCAGCGTGACCTTTAACGTCGACATCCTCATCGAGGCGCCCGACGCGCGCCTCAAGCCGGGCATGACGGCCGAGGTCTCGGTGGTGACCGAGCAGCTCGACGACGTGGTGATGGTGCCGACGATGGCGCTCATGACCAAAGACGGCGAACACTATTACGTCAACGTGGCAACCGATGACGAGGGCAAGCAAACCCGTCGCGTGAAGGTGAACGTCGTGACGCAAAACGACAACGAAGCCGTAGTCGGCAAGACGCAGGTCAAGCGAGACGACCAGGGCAACGAGATCAACCCTAACGTGCCGGTTACCAAGCTGCGCGATGGCGACACCCTCGTCATGGACACCGGAGCGGGCGCAACGGCTGACGGCGGCTACAGCGCGGATTCGGGCAGCATGTCTGCCGACGAGGGTATGTAATGCGTCCCGTCATCGACATTCGCAACGTGCACCGCATCTTTGAGAGCGAGGCCGGCTGCGCCCATATCCTGCACAACGTGAGCCTGGCGGTAGATCCCGGCGAGTTCGTCGCCATTACCGGTCCCTCGGGCTCGGGCAAGTCGACGCTCATGAACATCCTGGGCTGCCTGGACAAACCGACGGCGGGCGACTATTACCTGCAAGGGCTCAACGTGGCCGAGCTCGATGATGACGAGCTCACCGAAGTCCGCGCCCTGAGCATCGGCTTTGTCTTTCAGAGTTTCAACCTGCTGCCGCGCCTGTCGGTTATCGAAAACGTCATGCTGCCACTGGCCTACACCAACGTGCCCCGTAGCCAGCGCGAGATGCGCGCCGTGCACGCGCTGCAGGCCGTCACGCTGCCCGTCGACCACTGGGACCACCGCATATCCGAGCTCTCGGGCGGCCAGATGCAGCGTGTCGCCATCGCGCGTGCCCTCGTCAATGACCCGCCCATCATTCTGGCCGACGAGCCGACGGGAAACCTGGACTCCGCGACCGGAGCGCTTGTGATGGAGACCTTCCATAAGCTCCAGGAGCGCGGCAAAACCATCGTGCTTATCACACACGACCCCGGCATTGCCGCTGTGGCCGACCGTGCCGTGACCATACGCGACGGTCGCATTCACGACGGCGCGTATATTCCACATGCACCGCGGACCCTGCGCAGCGCCGTAGATTGCCTGCCCATGATTTCCGCCTCCGCCAACCCGCCGAAAGGAGTGGTGGCATGAGCACCCGCGATCTCATCCAGGAAGCCCTGCACTCGCTCGAGGCCAACAAGGGGCGAAGCCTGCTCACCATCCTGGGCATCGTCATTGGCATCGCATCGGTCATCGCTATGACCTCGCTCATCGGCGGCATCCAAAACAGCTTGGTCAACAGCCTGGGGCTCAACGCAGCTCGTATGGTTCAGATCTATTCGTCCCAAGAACTCACCGATTCGGACGTCCAGAAGCTTCAAAAACTGGTGCCGCAGATAGAGCAGATCGGCATTGTCGACAGCGCGTATACCGAGTACAAGTCTGGCGATAAAAGCTATACCGTCATGGCGCAGGGCGTCGATAGCGACATGCTCGACGCCGTGGGTGCCAGCAAGCTCGTTGCGGGACGTGTCTATTCCCAGGCCGAGTCTCAATCAGGCTCGCGCGTGGCGCTCATCAGCCGCGGCGGCGCCGATCAGCTTTACGGCAACGAGCAGGATGCGCTGGGGAAAACCATCAAGGTGTCCAACGGCGAGGTTCAGATTGTAGGCGTGATTGATGGCGGCAGCGACTCCATGGGCTCGCTCTCGCTGTATATGCCACGCGAAACCATATCCGGGCTGTTTGGCGACGAGAATCCTTCATTCCCCAGCGTGACGGCACTTGCCGCCGAGGGCACGGACATGGATGAGCTCTGCAAAAACATCGAGTCCAAGGTGCGCGCGATGAAGGGCATATCGGAGGACGATGAGTACGACAGTGTATCGGCGACCTCCATGAAAAGCGCCATCGATGCACTCAACTCCTTTATGGGCGCATTCTCGCTCATCATGGGTGCCGTCGCCAGTATCTCGCTGCTTGTCGGCGGGATCGGCATTATGAATATGATGCTCACCAACGTGACCGAGCGAATCCGCGAAATAGGTATTCGCCGTGCCCTGGGCGCCAGTCGTCGCGATATCACCGCGCAGTTTTTGGCCGAGTCCTCGGCGCTGTGCGTCACCGGTGGCCTGCTGGGTGTCCTGATTGGCTATCTGCTGGCCTGGGGCCTCGCGATGTTTGCCGCAGGATCAGGGGTTCTCAGCGAGCTCGGTGCCAGCGGGCAAATCACACCGAGCTTTTCAATCGCCACGGTGCTGCTGGCCTTCGCCGTCTCCGTCGGCATCGGCGTAACCTTTGGCTTCTACCCCGCCCGCCGCGCCGCAAAGCTCGATCCAGTCGAGTGTCTACGCTACCAGTAAGCCACCGCCAACAAGTTGCGGTGAAATAGGGACCGTTTAGGCTGTTAAAAGGCCTATTCAGTCCCTATTTCACCGCAACTCAGGGGGGGTAAGGCGCACGTGCTATTCGAAACGAGATTCCAGGCTCGAAAGGCCGCTCAACGTCAGATTATTAGCAACCTCCGAGACGCGCTCGATAGGAACCGAGCCATCGGACAATGCCCACGTGCGATAGATGCCGATGATACCCGACAGCAGAAACGCCAGATAGTAGTCGAACATCTCGTCCTTGAGACCTTGGGGCAGCAGAACGCGCTCGGCAATCTCGTGTTCGAGCGGCGCACGAAGACGAGCCATAAAATCATCGAGCGGAATGTTCTCGATCAGCTGACGATTGAGCACCAGGTTGTTGCACAGTGCCTCGTTAACGGTTTTAAAGAAGGTCGCCGCCGCGCCCAGGGCGCGCTCGTTGGTGTCGCCGTCCATGGAGGCAAGCGTTTTCTCGACCGAGTCGACAATCATCTCCACCACATCGACGGCAATGGCATCGAGCAAGCCATCAACCGTACCAAAGTGAACGTAAAAGGTCTTGCGGTCGACATTGGCCTCGCGCGCGATGGCACTCACCGTAATGTCTGCCAGCGGCTTTTCCATGAGCAGGCGCTCGAAAGCGGAAAGGATGGCATTGCGGCTGCGAACGATGCGGCGATCAAGACGCGGTTTGCTGGTGTCCATGGACGTGTCCCTTCGATATGCGGGCATTCATCAACAGATGAGAGATAATCTACGTAAGAGGATTATCCCCCATACAGCACAAATATGCCCCGCATCATGAAGAACGCACGACTGCCCTACTGCGACTTAGGACGCTTCTTCTTATTGAGTGCCGAAGGAGATACACGGATACCGTCGCCTGTCTGTAGCACATAGGCTTTATGAGCCGGCTTAGCGGCCCCAGAAGCCTTCTGAGCGTGCTTCTTGGGATCAACGGTAACAGCATTCGTGGGGTGCGGCTTAGTGGGCGCAGAGGGCGTCTGAGGCGTGCGGCCAAGCTTGCGCATCACACGATCCCAGCGCGCATGGATGCTCTCGTTGTGGGCGCTCTTAAGGCCCAGCAGGGGCGCAGCCAAAATGGTCGGCGCGATAAACGTAATGAGGCGCCACAGCAGATAGCCGGCGGTCGAAGCCGACCCAAAGAAATGACCCAAGAACAATGCAAAGCCGCCCTCAGCGCCACCAGTTCCACCGGGCAAGGGGACCGCAGAGCTCAGCAGCTGGACAAAGGCGCTCGCGGCCATGACCGAGAAAAAGTCGACCTCGTGGTGGCCAAAGGCAAGCATCAGGAAATACGGCACCAGATAGAAAAACGCAAGCTGCAGCATGGTGATAAACACGGTGAGCAGCATGGAAGAAAAATGTCCGGCAGAAAGCTTGAACTTCTCGGAGAACGAGTAGATCTCGCCATCGACAAACGAGCGCCATCCATCGATCTTGGTGGCCGAGACACCTATGCGCTCGAGCCAATTGATGATGCAATGGGCGACGCGCGTGACGGTCTTAGGCATGAGCGCGACGGCGAAGATGCCGAGCAGGATGCAGCAGTGACCGCCAAAACTAAAGACGCACAGCAGCGTCATGTCGCCATAGCGCTCGGCAAAAAACGGCATGCGAGCAAGCAATAGGATAGCGCCCCAGGCAACTAGGCCAAACTGATACACAATAAATCGGGTGAACTGCGTGGCACCCGCTTCGCCCACGTTTTGGCCCGCTTTGGTCAGGCGGTAGATCTGGGCAGGCGTAGAGCCCATCATCATGGGCGTCAGGTTGCCAAAGAAGATGCCACTCGCCTCGACCGAGATCAGGTCGCGAATGCCGACGGGTGAATTGGGGTCGAGCCAGACGGCGATCGCATAGGCCACAATGCCAAAGAACAGATACATGAACATGCAAAGACACGCGACAACGAGCCAGGGCGCCTGGACGCTCGACATAGCAGCCCAGAACTGCCCCATCTGCCCGGTTACCACCAGATAGACGATATAACCCACCAGCACAACGCCGATAAAGATTGCGCCGCGGCGTGCGCTCTTATTGTCATCGCCGCCCGAGGCCTCAACCTCGACCTGGGGCTTGGACGTATGCTGAGAGGACTCCGTCATGAGACTCCTTCTAACAGTCAAAATATCTTGGTTATTGTACCCGTAAGGGCCATAAGCAGAACGAAAAGCTCTTGTTCAAACGGGAATGACAGACAGTTGTTTGATAATAAAAAACCCGGCCTTCCGTGGAAAGACCGGGTATCAGATGCATGGTAGCCCGTACCAGATTCGAACTGGTGATCTCCGCCTTGAGAGGGCGGCGTCCTAAACCGCTAGACGAACGGGCCATAGGCCTCGGCAGAAAAGAAGTGGTAGCCCGTACCAGATTCGAACTGGTGATCTCCGCCTTGAGAGGGCGGCGTCCTAAACCGCTAGACGAACGGGCCACATGACATCTGCACTGCCGTGCTGCGAGGAAATATATTACGGGACAAAAAACGACAGCGCAAGAAGAAATTCCAAATTGCCGACAAATTGTCGGCAGGTTATGGAACACGCAGGTAAACTGGGTGGCTAATTCAAGTTGAGATGGACCAAAAGAGCTTCGCGCTCGTTGGGAATGTTGTCTTCGATCACGGCGTCGAGGGCGGAGTTGAGAAGCTGCCCCAGTTCCGGCCCGGGCTTGACTCCAGCACGGATCAAGTCGCCGCCGTTGATGGCGAGCATCTTGAGCGTATAGGGCTCCCCCGCCTTCAGCAGCTCGTGCGACATCGCGCGCATCTCCTCAATCGTCTCAACGTAATAGAAGCACGACGGGGCCTTGCCGAGCGTGTCGGCACGCTTAAGATCCATGAGCTCGTCCATCAAACGCGGCGTGTCGACGCCCTCGCCCGAAAGCGCGCGCATCATATTGAGCAGGCAGGAGCGCTCGGGGCGCAGCGGCTTGTCGTGATATTTGATGAGCAGGCACACGTCGCGCACCAGGTCGTGCGAGAGCGCCAGGCGATCCATAATGACGCGCGCTTTCTTGGCGCCGAGCTCGGGATGACCGTAGAAGTGTCCGCTGCCGGCGTGATCGACCGTGAAACACTCGGGCTTGGACACATCGTGCAAAAACGCCGCCCACATAAGGCTCGACGAGGGCGCGACGCCGTCGCACAGCGCAAGCTCCCCTGCCACCGTCAGCACACGGGCGATATGCTCGTAAACGTTAAACGCATGATAGACACTTCGCTGATCAAAGCCGCGACCCGCTGCCAACTCGGGCACGGCGGCGCAGATGAGCTCGGGGTAGCGCAGCATGGCGTCTCCCCCATGACCGGTCGAAAGAATGCCCTCGAGCTCAATACCCACGCGCTCGCGCGCCACGGCGTCGAGCAGCGGCGCGCACTCGGCAAGCGCGCGCTTAGTCTCGGGCTCAATCATAAAGTCCAGGCGGCAGGCAAAGCGCACCGCACGCAACATGCGCAGGGCGTCCTCGTTAAAGCGACGCTTGGGATCGCCGACAGCGCGAATCAGCTTGCGCTCCAAGTCACCCTGGCCGTCGTAGCGGTCGACAAGCCCGCGCTCGGGATGCCAGGCCATAGCGTTGACGGTAAAGTCGCGGCGCGCCAGATCGTCCTCGAGCGAGGCGGCACGCTCCACACTC
Source organism: uncultured Collinsella sp. (assembly GCA_902491395.1). GTDB lineage: Bacteria > Actinomycetota > Coriobacteriia > Coriobacteriales > Coriobacteriaceae > Collinsella. The sequence goes on along the minus strand of CABUHO010000010.1, from coordinate 36,739 downwards.
TGGGGATGGCGACCATCGGTGTAAAAGCCATCCAGACGGTACGTGGTGACCTCGATACGCTCGCCATCGGAAATAGCCGTGATTCCGCCAAATTTAATGCCCGACTCCACAACCGCGATGCCGGCGGCCTCGAGCGCCGCTTTGGACTCCTGCCACAGGCCGCTGCAACACATATCTACATCGTGGCTGGGGCATCCCATCAGCGCGTCACGCACCCAACCGCCCACATACCAGGCCTCAAGACCGGCATCCTCGAGGGCTCGCAACACGCGCAGAGAGGCGGCTGACGGCTGCGTGGCGTTGAGCGAAACATTGCACATTCCTGTGGCCTCCTGCGATTGCGGGTATATCGATTGACGGTTTCCAAGAAGTCTAGCAAGAAACGGGAGCGGGCGCACACGCAAACGCGTTTCAAGCACGATTGAATCCCAAGAGCTCTGCCACCGAAATGAAAAAGCACCCGCCTCGGTAATCCGAGACGGGTGCTCAACAAAGCAAGAAACCAAGGCCCGTACGTTGCGTTAGCAGACCTGACGGATGGCGATGCCCTTCTGATACTCATCGACCTTAGCAAAATCGCCCAAACCCGGGCACTCGACCACGTTGGCGCCGGTGGCCATCGAGAGGCGCAGAGCGTCCTCAACACGCTCGGGAGCGTCGTGCCACACGGACAGGAAGGCAGCGAGCGAGGAATCGCCGGCGCAGACCGTCGACAGCAGCTTGACCTCAAAGGTGCGGTTGGCAAACCAGATGTGCTCGCCGTTGGAGAAGTACGCGCCGTCGCCACCAAGGGTCAGCAGGACGTTCTTGGCGCCCTTGGCATGCAGCTCGGCCATCGCGCCCTTGACAGACTCGTCGTCGCCACCGCTCACCTTAATGCCAAAGATGTCGAGCAGCTCGTCGTCGTTGGGCTTAATGAGCAGCGGCTCCATGGCAATGAGGTCTGCCAGCTGATGGCTCGAGATATCGAGCACGAACTCAGCGCCTTTCGCCTTCACGCGGCGCAGGACCTCGGCCAGGAAGCCCTCGGAGGTGTTGGGAGGCAGCGAGCCGCTAATGACCAGGCAGGTCATGTCTGCGAGCGAATCGATAAGCTCAAACATCTCCTGCTCGTTGGCCTCGTTGATGGCGGCACCGGCGTTGACCATGTTGTACTCGGTGTCGGGGCCGGCGTTGAGGAAGACGTTGACGCGCGTGATGCCGTCGGTCCACACGGGCTTGACGGGCACGCCCAGGGCCTCGGCGCCCTTGACGATGAACTCACCCGAGAAGCCGGCAAAAAAGCCCAGGATCGTGGTGTCGACGCCGTAGTGATCGAGCGTGAACGAGACATTGAGGCCCTTGCCGTTGGGCGTATAGACCGCGTTGCGCGTGCGGGTGACGGTGTTGGCCGAAAGGCCGTCGCAGGCGATGTTGTAGTCAATGGCGGGATTTGCAGTGAGCGTATAAATCATGAATGTTCCTTTCACGAAGCAACGTGTTAATGAAAGTATATTCCACGTATCGGTAAAAGGCTAGGACAACTCGGCGAACGGTGTGGAAGCGATGAAGTACGGCAGGACACCTCTCCCCCATGGCGGAACAAAAAGGCGCCCCAGCCGAAACCGGGGCGCCGCATGCGCACGAATATGTCGCGTTTCGATTACTGACGATCGAGCTTGCGGACAGCAACGCGCTTGCTGTACTCATCGACGTGGCCGAAGTCGCCGATGCCGACGGACTCGGCAACGTTGGCGCCGGTGGCCATAGCGAGCTTCATGGCCTCCTCGACGTTGTCGCGATCCCTGTACCACTTGTGCAGGAACGCAGCGAGGGTGCAGTCGCCGGCGCAGACGGAAGAGACCAGCTTGATGTTGAACTCACGCTTGGCATACCAGATGTCCTCGCCGTTGGAGAAGTAGGCGTCACCGCGGCTACCACGGGTGAGCAGCACGTTCTGGACGCCAGCCTCGTGAGCCAGCTTCATGGCAACGCGGACCTCGTCGTCGGTGTCGACCGGCACGCCGAAGATGGCCTTCATCTCGTGATGGTTCGGCTTGATGAGCAGCGGCTTCTTGTGAGCGAGCTCCTTGAGCTTGTCGGAGGACAGGTCCAGGACGACGTCGGCGCCACGGGCCTGAGCGTGCTCCATGACCTGAGCCAGGAAGTCGGGCGTAGCTTTGGGAGGCACGGAGCCGGAGACGATCAGGCACTCAAGGTCGCCCGCGGTGTCCAGGATGTTGTAGAGCTCCTCCTGGTGCTGCGGCGTGATCGGAGCACCAGGGTTCAAGATGCCGTACTCGTGCTGGCCATCGTTGACGTAGGTGTTGATGCGCGTGATACCGTCGGTCCAGACCGGGCGGCAGAGGCAACCCAGGTTCATGACCTCCTCGACGATAAACTTGCCCGTGAAGCCGGCGAAGAAGCCGAGCGCGACGGTGTCGACGCCCATCTTCTTAAAGGCGAAGGACACGTCGAGGCCCTTGCCGTTAGCCGTGTAGCTGGCCGAGCCGGTGCGGACGTTCTCGTCGGGCTCGAGCGGAGAGCTCGAAACCGTCATGTCGACAGCCGGGTTAGCGGTTAGCGTGTAGAACATTTACAGTACCCCCTGTATATGTGAGGGCCGCGTGGTCGGCCCATTCCAACCACGCGGTTACCTCTGATACCAAATTAGCGAGCTGCGGACTCGAGCAGTGCCTTGACCTCGGCAGCGGTGTTGCAGGCGAGCGCCTTCTCGGCGAGCTCGTCGCACTCGGCCTTGGTCCACTGGCTGATGGTCTTGCGGGCGCGCAGGATGGACGGAGCGCTCATCGAGAACTCCTCCAGGCCCCAGCTGATCAGCAGCGGCTCGAGCAGCGGATCGGCAGCAGCCTCGCCGCACATACCGACCATGATGCCGGCCTTCACGCCGCTCTCGATGATGTTCTTGAGCGAGCGGAGCACGGCGGGATAGTAAACCTGGTACAGGTTGGAGATGGTGTCGTTACCACGGTCGGCGCACATGGTGTAGCCGATCAGGTCGTTGGTGCCGATGGAGAAGAAGTCGGCGACCTCGGCCAGGCGGTCGGCGAGCAGCGAGGCGGCAGGCGTCTCGACCATGATGCCGACCTCGATGTTCTCGTTGAACTTGCGACCCTCTTCGGTCAGCTCGGCCTTGCACTGCTCGACAAGTTCCTTGACAGCCAAGACCTCCTCGACACAGGTGACGAGCGGGATCATGATCTTGACGTCACCGAAGGCGCTAGCGCGCAGCAGGGCGCGGAGCTGGACCTTGTACTGGTCGGGGTTGGCCAGGCAGTAACGCACGGCGCGGAAGCCCATGAAGGGGTTCTCTTCCTTGACCATGTGCAGGTACGGAATCTCCTTGTCGCCACCCACATCGAGCGTGCGGATGATGACCGGAGCGCCCTTGAGCGCGCTGGCGACCTTACGGTAGGCGTTAAACTGCTCCTCCTCGGAAGGAAGCTCAGCAGAGTCCATGAACAGGAACTCGGAACGGAACAGGCCAATAGCCTCGGCGTCGTGATCGAGCGCGTTGGGCACGTCATCGGGGTTGCCGATGTTGCAGGCAATGATCTTCTTGATGCCGTCGGCAGTCACGGACGGCTTGCCGCGGAAGGCCTCGAGAGCCGCCTTCTCGGCAGCGAAAGCCTCGGCCTTGGCAGTGTAGGCGGCGAGCGTCTCCTCATCGGGATCGGCCTCAACGATACCCTTGCCACCGTCAACGACAACGGTCATGCCGTTGCGCAGTGCGGTGCAGCTGTTGGAAACCGAAAGGACGGCCGGGATCTCGAGGGCGCGCGCGATGATCGCGGAGTGTGACGTGCGGCCACCGGTCTCGGTGACGATGCCGGCAACATGGGCCTTATCGATCGTGGCGGTCATGGACGGCGTGAGGTCGTGCACGACAACGACGGTATTCTCGGGCAGGACGGAGAGGTCGACGACCTCCTTGCCCAGCAGCTCGGCCAGAATACCGGTGCGGATGTCGGCGATGTCGGCCGCGCGCAGGCGGAACATCTCGTCGTCCATGGACAGGAACATGTTCTCGAACATGGTCGAGGTGTCCATGAGCGCCTGCTCGGCGCAGGTGCCGCCGTCAATGGCGGCGTTGATGGCGTCAGTCATGCCCGGATCCTGAGCCAGGACAATGTGTCCGCTCATGATCTCGGCCTCGGCCTCGCCCACCGTCTCCTTCATGTGGTCGGCCTGAGCCTGGGTCTTCTCGCAGAAGACCGAAAGAGCGGTCTGATAGCGCTCCTTCTCTGCTGCCGAATCAGCAACCTCGTGCGGCTCAAACGTCAAGTCGGGATCGACGGCGACCATGACGGTGCCGATACCGATGCCCTCGGAAGCGTTGACTCCCTGATACATTCCCATTCCTCTCTCCGTGTCATGTGATAAAGCGTTTTGCCATATCCATGACAAAAGAGCGCAGCTACCTTAAGACAGGTCACTGCGCCCCCAAATATGAACTTAGTTGTTCAACATGCGACCCGTTTGAGTTCTACTCGCCAAGACCGCTCTTGATGAGCTCGATGGCAGCAGCCAGAGCCTCGGCCTCGTCGGCGCCGTCGCACTTGACCTCGACCTCGGTGCCGCAGGGGATACCAGCAGCCATGAGGGCCATCGGGGACTTGCCGTTGACCTCCTTCTCGGGGGTGACGACCGTCACGTCACAGGCGTACTTGCCCATGGTGGAGGCAAACAGACCAGCCGGACGCATGTGCAGACCCTGAGGATTAACGAGGGTAGCCTTCTCAGAAACCATAATTGACTCCTTTTTTGTGTTTAACCCCTGTCATGCATGTGGCAGGAGTCAGATTCACGACGTTGTTTATATTAACTCACATCAAACGGTTTTTCATTGTGTTTCGCACGAATTGTTGGACGGATGTCCTTCCTGTCCGCTCGCCTGCCGGGCGGGGCGGTTAAGTTTGCTGCTCTACAGTCCTGCGCAAGACGGAAAGCACATTAAGTGCTTTCCTTTGCGTGCGGAACTCGCGACAAACTTAACCGCCCCGCCCGGCAGGTGAGCTGCGGGAACTCGGTTGGTCCAAGAAATATCGTGCGAACGGAATTCTGGCTGAATATTTGTCCGCACGGACGATCCGATAGACGGGCCGCGCTATCCCCTTCTTCTAAGTTGCGGTGAAATATGGACTGATTTTAGGGTTGAAACATTTAAACAGTCCTTATTTCACCGCAAGTTAGAAGAAGGGGAATGAAAAAAGGCGAGGGCTCGTGGGGAGTCCTCGCCTTTGTTACAGGGGGCGATGTTATTCGCGTACTGTGGAATTAGACCAGGCGGGCGTTGATCGTCTTGGCGATCTCGGCGGCGTCGGTGGAACCCTTGACGGTGCCACGGAAGTCCTCGTCCATGAGCGCCTCGGCGACCTTGGACAGGATCTTGAGGTGCGTGGTGCCAGCCTGTGCACCAGGGATGAGCAGAGCGATGGCCACGTTGACGGGAGCGCCGTCCATGGTATCCCAACCGGTCACGCCGGACTCGTCCTTAACGACGATGACGGCAGCCTCGGTAATGGCGTCGGACTTGGCATGCGGGATGGCGAAGCCCTCCATCATGCCCGTGGTGCCCTCGGCCTCGCGGGCCAGGAAGGCGTTCATCACGGCGTCGGCGTCGCTGGCAGTACCGGCCTTGACAGCCTGGTTGGAAACGAAGCTCAGAGCCTCGTCACGAGAAGCGAAGTCCTCGGCGACAAAGACGTTCTCAACCTTCACGAAGTCGGCAGCCTCGGCCTTGGAGGCCTCGACGGCAGCGGCCTTGGGAGCCTCAACCGGCTTGGCTGCAGGAGCGGCCTTCTGGTTCTTCTCGAAGTCGTACTTCTTGAAGGCTACGAACAGGATGCCACCGACCACAGCGCCGATGAGGATCGCGAGGACCCACAGCGGACCGTTCTCGACAACGGGCAGGACCAGGAAGCCACCGTGAGGCGCCGGATCGTGAACGTTGAACATAATGGTCAGGATCGAAGCGATAGAGGAACCGAGCATCATGATGGGCATGACCGGCCAGATGTTCTTGGTCATGAACGGAATGGCGCCCTCGGTGATGTGAGTGCAACCAAGAATGAGGTTGACGATACCGGCGTCGTGATCCTCCTGGCTGAAGTACTTCTTGCCGACGACGACGGCGAAGGTTGTGATCAGCGGCGGAACGATGCAAGCAGCGGAGACGGCAGCCATGAAGTTGGTGCCGAAGTTGTAGGTATCGGTGCCAACGCCAGCAGCCAGTGCCTCGGTGAGCATAGCAGTACCGGTGACGTAAGCAGCCTTGTTGACCGGGCCACCCATGTCAAAGGCGCACATGCAGCCGATGGCAAGACCCAGGACAACGGCGCCAGAGGCGGACAGGCCCTTGAGGAAGTCCATCATGGCGGTGTTGATGGCAGCCATGGGGCCGGAAATGCCGAGCATGACCAGGCCGACGATAGCCGTCGAGAACAGCGGGTACAGGAAGATAGCCTTGAGGCCGTCCAGGTTCTTGGGCAGACCGGCAAATACCTTCTCGAGCAGCAGGATGACATAGCCAGCGAGGAAGCCGCCGACGATGCCGCCCAGGAAGCCGAAGCCCACGCCGGCGCCACCGGCGTCGATCATGCCGGTCTCGGCGTTAACAGGCAGGCCCTGAATGGCGATCATACCGGCGACAAAACCAGGGACGAGCGCCGGGCGCTTACCGATGGACTCGGCGATGTAGGCAGAAAGCACGGGAACCATGAGGTTCATGGCGATGCCGCCGATGATCTTGAGCATAGCGGCGAAGGTGTTGTAGTCGGCAGCCGTCGAATCGAAGGACGTGATGCCCCACAGGAACGAAACGGCGGTCAGAACACCACCGGCAACGACGAAGACCAGCATGTGGCTGACGCCGTTCATGAGGTGCTTGTAGATAACGTGGCCGATGGACTCCTTCTCCTCGACCTCGTCCTCGACATCGGCGGCAGCGGTAACCGTATCGTCGCCCTTGGCGGCGAGCGCGCGGTCAATCAGCTTTCCGGCGGCCTCGACGGACAGGGCCTTGGAAACGCCGACGGAAACCATGGGCTTACCGGCGAAACGCTCAGCCTGGACATCCTTATCGGCTGCGACGACGACGGCCTTGGCACCGGCGATCTCGCTCTTGGTGAGCTCGTTCTCGACACCGACCTGGCCATGGGTCTCGACCTTAATGGTCAGACCTCGCTCGGCAGCTGCCTTCTCCAGCGCCTCCTTCGCCATGAAGGTGTGCGCAATGCCGGTCGGGCAACCGGTGGCGGCGATGATGTCAAACTTAGCCATGTGTCCCTCCTTTTTAAGTTTTGCGCCCGCAGGCGCTCCCCTACACGCGCGTCCTTGCGCGCTTTTCCACAACTGAAAGATACCAACCTACCGTCCGCGTGAGAAGAGACAAGGCGCAATTCTCCGGTGAAAGGTTCTTTCATAACCGTAAACGGTAGGTGAAAGTTTACCATCAACACCTGAAACGGCAAGGTGTATCTTGTAATTGAAAATCCCCCTATACTATGACATTACAAAACGAGTCCGATTATCATGCCAACCAGGAGCCATCCATGACCGATAGTAGCAAGAGCGCACTTTCCCTCATTAGTACCCATCAGGGATACAGCGAGTCAGAGCAGCGCATTGTCGACTATATATTGGAGCACCAGTCCGAGGCGCCACGCCTCACGGCGGCTCAGCTCTCGCGCGCCGCCGCCACGTCCGAGGCGACCGTTTCGCGCTTCTGCCGCAAGCTTGGCTTTGGCAGCTTCCGCAGCTTTCAGTTTTCGCTGGCGAGGGATTTGGAAAGCCAGCGCAACGAGGGCCTGACTGACGAGGTCTCACTCGACAATATGGAGCAGAGCCTCAAGAACATCCTGGCTGCCAAGGTGAGCGAGCTTAATGCGACCATCGACGGGATCGACCACGATACGCTGGCGGCTGTTGTACATGCCCTTAAGCATGCAGGGGTTATTGAGTTTGCGGCTGTGGGCAATACGAACGCAGTCGCGCTCGATGCGACATTTAAGTTTTCGCAGCTGGGCCTGCGCTGCATGGCGAGCACCATTAGCGAGACATCAATCGGCTTTGCACTCACGTTGCGCCCGGGTGACGTCATCGTGCTCATCTCAAACTCCGGCAAATCGCGCAGACTGAATCGCATGGCAAAAGCGGCTCGCGACTGCGGTGCCACCGTAGTCGTCATCAGCAGCGACAGCAAGTCTCCACTTGCGCGTCTGGCAGACTACACTTTTAATACCGTCAACCACGAGGCGCTGCTGACGACGGGTGACTTTGCGTTCTCCAAGATCAGCGCCACGATGATCATCGAAGTTATCTACAACTTCCTGCTGCCCGAGATTGAAGACGCTCGCGAACATATCAGCTACTACGAGGAGCTCATCCAACCGGATAAAGTCGTAGAGTAAAACGCGAAGTGGGACAAAATTTCAGTCTCTTTTGTCCCACCAACACCGCTGATACGACCTAGCCTCGAGCTTCTTCAAGCATCTGCTTTGCGTGGGCCAAGCTTGCCTCCGACTGATCGCCGCTCAACATTCGGGCGATTTCGGCGGTACGCGCTTCGCCGGTTACCTCGTCCAAATGCGTCTGGGGAACATCGCCCGGCTCCTTGCTGACAACATAATGCTTGTCGGCCATGACGGCGACTTGCGCCAAGTGGGTTACGACAATCACTTGATGCGTAGCGGCAAGATCGGCCAGCACACCAGCAAGAGCACGAGCCGTGGAGCCGCCGACACCGGCATCGACCTCGTCAAACACCAGCGTATCGACACCGTCCGCATTACCCAAGACCACCTTGCTCGCCAGCATAACGCGGCTGAGCTCGCCGCCCGACGCAATGCGGCGCAGGGGTCGCGGCGTCAAGCCAGCACCGCTGCGATACAAAAGCTCGTAGCTCGAAGGACCCGCCGGCGTCCACTCGGCGCGCGGAAGATCACGCGACTCCCAAACGAGCTCGGCGCCGCCCATCTCCAAGCGTGCCATCTGACGACCAACCTCGTGGCAGAAGCGCGGGGCCGCCGTATTGCGAGCGCGCTTAAGCGCCTTGGCGGCAGCGAACAGCTCGCGCTCGGCGCTCCCGAGTGCCTCACGCGCCTTTTTGATCTGCTCATCGCCATCATCGACCAGGGACAGCAGCTCTTGCGAGCGATCGCGCATGGCAAAAACATCGTCCATGGTGGGACCCCACTGGCGCAACAGGCCCTTGAGGTCGGAATACCGCTCACGCATGCGAGCGAGCTCGCGCGGGTCGAAGGCGACGCCATCGCGATAGGCACGAAGCTCGTTCGCGCTATCCTCAAGGGAGATGCAGGCATCCGTAAGCGCATCGGCAATGTCGCCCAGTTTGCGATCGACGGTAGCCATACGGGAAAGCTCTGCCACGGCGCTGTTCACGGCATCGAGCGCTCCCCCTTCGGCGGCAAGCGATGCATGGGCATCGTTAGCTGTGGCAACCAGTACCTCGGCATGTTCGGAGCGCGGCAGCAGTTCCTCGAGTTCCTCATACTCGCCCGGCTTGGGGTCGACCTCGCCGATGCGCTCGAGGGCAAAGCGAGCCTCCTCGACACGGCTCCCCTGCGCACGCGAGGCTTCCTCCACACGGCGAAGCTCCTTGGCGGCGTCACGCGAAGCCTTAAAACAGGCGCGATACTTCTCGAGCGCCTCAAGCGCTGCGCGCCCAGCCCAGGCATCGACCATGGCAACATGATGTGCTGGATCTAGCAAGCGCTGGTGCTCGTGCTGACCGCAAAGATCCATCATCACGCCGACGCGCTCCGAAAGCTCACGCACGCTGGCGATACGGCCGTCAATTTTTACGCGACTGCGGCCCTCGGCAGAAAGGCTGCGCTGTACGGTGAACCCCTCAGTGTCGTGCGGGCCATCGAATAGGCGCGCCTCGACGCTCGCCAGCGCCTCGCCCTCGCGCACGGTCGACGAATCCGCGCGCTCGCCCAATATGAGCTTGAGCGCCGAGAGCAGCGCGGTCTTGCCGGCACCGGTCTCGCCGGTCAGGACAGTCAGGCCGGAACTCGGCACCAGCGTCGCCTCACGAATGAGTGCAATGTTAGAAACCTGCAGCTCATCGATCATGACGCACTCCGTAGAACACACGGCTCACCGAGTTATAGAAGCTCTCGGGGCCGTAATCCAGAAGCAACACATCGCCGGGACCGCGACGCACGGCCACGCTCTCGACCGTACCATCGCAAGTAATAAACTGTCCGTCGATGGCAATCGCCGGCACGCTCGGGCGATCATCGGACATAAAGATCTCGACGACATCACTCGGCGAGGTCAAAAAAGCGCGAGCCTGAATGGTATGCGGGGCGATGGGCACACAGACCATGCCCGTATAGTCAGGACTCACGATGGGGCCACCGGCACTGAGCGCGTAACCCGTAGAGCCAGTCGCCGTCGACACGACGACACCGTCACCGCGCAGGCGATCGATATGATGGCCGGACACCGTAATGTCAAACTCAACCATATCGGAAAGGGGGCCGCGCGTAAGTGCCATGTCGTTGAGGGCAAACGTGCGCACGACATCCTTCGTGCCGTCTTCGCGCACCGAAACGATATCGGCGGCGATGGTGGCGCGGCGGCTCACGTGGAGCTCGCCGGACAGAGCATCGCTCACAACCTGCAAAATGTCGCGCTCCTCGGGACTCGCGGCCGTCAAAAAGCCCAAATGACCATAGGAAAGACCCAAAATGGGAATCTCGCGGTAGTTGAGGATACGAGCCGCGCGCAGCAGCGTACCGTCGCCGCCGAGCGTAATGACCAGGTCGGCATCGTCAACATCGGGCGCGCTTTGGATCTTGGAGCGCTGGTCGGCAGCCCATGCGACCTCGTAGCCCTGGCGCGAAAGCCAAAGCTCGAGCATCAGGCCGCTCTCGACCGCCTCTTGCTTGTAGTAATTGGGAACCAGAAAGACCTTCATAGCGTTGCAGCTTTCTCGCTCAAAACCGAAACCTGGGATTGCAGCTCATCGTCGGTGCAGTCGCCGGAGGCAAACCTTGTGCCGTACAGGAAAAACTCAACGTTGCCCTTAGCGCCATGGATGGGCGACACGCACACGTCAAGCGGGAACAGGCCCTTGGCGGCAAAAAGCTCAATCGTCGCCACGAGCGTATCGCGGCGGACGGCGGGGTCGGTCACGATACCGCCGTCGCCCACCAGCGCAGCCGGCGCCTCAAACTGGGGCTTTACGAGCGTGCAGAACGAACCCGAAGGCTTCAGGCACGCCAGCACGGCGTCGATGATATTCGCGATGCTGGTAAACGAGACATCACATACAGCCAGGTCGATGGCACCGGCATAGCCAAGCTCAGGCAGCTGCGTCACGTTTGTACGCTCATGCAGCGTCACGCGATCGTCCTGACGCAACGACCAATCGAACTGGGCGCGACCCACGTCCACCGAAACAACGGTCGCAGCTCCGCGCTTGAGCAGGCAATCGGTAAAGCCGCCGGTAGAGCAGCCTACGTCCAGGCAGGCAAGGCCCGTGGGATCGATACAAAACGCATCGAGCGCACCCTCGAGCTTAAGGCCGCCGCGTCCAACGTACGGAATGCGCCCCTTCACGTGCAGCGGTAGGCCCGGCGTCACCTTTAGGCCCGGCGAAGTCAAGCGCTCGCCGCCACTCGAGACCAAGCCGGCCATAAGAGTGCGAAGGGCATCCGCGCGATCGGCGCAGATGCCCTGTGAAATCAGTTCGTCATCGAGACGCACGCGTTTCATGAATGCCATCAACCATTCGTATCCGGAGATGCGGCCTAGCTATCCTGGGATTCGTTTGCCGCATCCTCATCGTATTCCTGCTCGAGCTTATCGGCCTCACGCGGCGTCAACTCAAACTTGTCGACCATATCGACCGCGCGGGAACCCAGCTCAATCGCTTCGTCAAACAGATCGAGCGAACGCTCCAGGGACGTATCCTTGGAGCGAACGGTAGCGATGATCTGATCCAGACGGTCCGAGATCTCGTCAAAGTTGCGGACGGAACCCTCTGGCATGGCTACTCCTCGACGGAGTCGGCCTCGACGGCCTCAGCAGCGTCCGCATCCTCGGCAAGTACGCCAGCCTCAGCCTGGGCAATCGCAACCTTTGCGGCAGCCTCGGCAGCCTGTGCCTCCTCGCGAGCGCGATCCTCGGCCAGCAGCTCCTGGTACAGGTCCTCGCCCGGCAGCTCCTCGCTGCGAGCGATCTTGCCCAGCACGCCGTTGACGAACGACGCGGACTGGTCGGTGCCATAGGCCTTGGCAAGTTCGACGGCCTCGTTGATCACGATAGCGTCCGAGACCTCTTCGTCGGTAAGGAAGCGCATCTCGTAGACGGCGATACGCAACAGATTGCGGTCGGCGCCGGGCATGCGCATAAGATCCCAGTTCTTGGCGACGGCGCGCAGGGCACAGTCGATGCGATCGATATGCTCGTAGGCACCGCGGCACAGCTCCAGCGCATAGGGGTCGAGGGGACCCTTCGAGATCAGGAAATCGCCCTCGAGGACGCGCTCGAGCGGGCTGTCCGTGGCCTCGGCCTGGAACAGCAGCTGCAGCGCCTGACTGCGGGCAAGCGTACGCCCGCGATAAACCTTAAGGCTCAAAGGTTACTCCTTGGGGAAAACGAGGCCGTCGATGCAAACGTCAACGCGCTCGACCTCGACGCCCACCTGGGCATCGATGGCGGTGACCACGGCGACGCGAACGGCCTCGGCGAGTTTCTTGAACGGATAGCCAAAGAACACCACGACACGCACGGTGAGTGCGAGCTTGTCGCCGACGACCTCGGCTTCGACCGCCGGCTCGGAAGCCGGGGCCTTGGACGAGAGCATCATGGAGACAAGGTTGGTGGCAAGGTCCTTGACGCCAACGGAGGCGATGCCCTCGACATCCGACACGGCGCGCGAGACGATGGCGGTCAGAACATCGGGTGAAATACCGATGCCGTCAATCTTGATTTCCTGGGGCATGAGTCCTCCTAGAAGAGTTGGTTGCTAGACGCGGGAGACGAACTTGCCGTCGCGGGTGTCAACCTTAATGACCTCGCCCTCGTTGAGGTACATGGGGACCTGGATGACAGCGCCGGTGTCGATCGTGGCCGGCTTGGTGGAACCCTGGACGGTGTCGCCCTTAAAGCCCGGGTCGGTCTGGACGATGGTGGTCTCGATGAACATCGGCGGGGTCACGCCCATGAGCTCGTCGTCGGCGAAGAGCAGCTGGCAGATGTCGTTCTCACGCAGCCACTTGGAGTTCTCGCCCACCATGTCCTCGGGAACGGGAACCTGCTCGTAGGACTCGTTGTCCATGAAGATGTAGTCGGTGCCGTCGTTGTAGAGGTACTGGAACTCACGGGTGGTGAGCATGACGCTCTCGAACTTGGTGCCGGCGTTGCAGGTGTTCTCAACGACACGACCGCTCTTGATATCGCGAGTCTTGTAGCGCACAAAAGCACCACCCTTGCCCGGCTTGACGTGCTGGAACTCGACGATGGTATAAACCTTGTCCTTAATACGGAGACCGAGGCCGTTCTTGAAGTCGGCGGTAGAAATGGTAGGCATAGCGACCTTTCTTCTTATGGGCAGAACGCACAGGCGTCCAAATTACATACGACCGAAATTATACACTTGCAGACGGCGCCTGCAGCGAGCGCATAAAAAGAGAACGCGGGGCGTCCGAATCGATCCGGACGTCCCGCCCCAAAAATCTATCGAAATGAGCTAGCAATCGATGACGTGAAGGTCATGCGGCGTCTTGGTGAAGGGCTCGTAGCCGTTCTCGGTGACCACGCCGTAGTCCTCCAGACGCACGCCGCCCACGCCGGGCAGGTAGACGCCGGGCTCCATGGTGATAACCGAGCCGACCTCGATGATATTCTTGCTGCGGTTGAAGTTGGGCAGCTCGTGGATGTCAATGCCCACGCCGTGGCCCAGACCATGGTTGTAGTAATCGCCATAGCCGGCATCGCCAATGATCTTCTTGGAAAGCTTGAAAATGTCATTGCCCTCGACGCCCGGATGGATGGCGGCGACGCACTCCTCGTGCGTACGGCGCACGAGCGCGTACAGGTCGAGCTGTTCTTGCGTGGGCTCGCCCATCACGACGGTACGCGTCATATCAGAGCGATAGTCGCAGTAGCCCGCGCCATAATCCATGAGAACGAAGTCGCCCTTCTCGATCACGCGGTCGCTCGGAACGGCATGCGGGTTGGCGGTGTTGGGGCCGCTCGCCACGATGGAGCCGAAGGCCAGGCTGTCGGCGCCGTTGGCGAACATAAAGTTCTCGAGCTCGTTGCGAACCTGCTTCTCGGTCATACCGGGCTTAATATAGCCGAGCATGTGCTGGAAGGCGGCGTCGGTGATCGACTGCGCATGGCGCATGAGCTCGATCTCCTCGGCGTCCTTGATGGCGCGCATCTTGCGAATGTCGTCATGCATCAGCGGCAACATGCAGGCGACGGAACGATCCTCCAAACCACGCTGAATACCCTGGTAGAAATTGATCTGCATATCGTCCTCGACAGCGCAGACGCGGCACTTGTTGGCCGCGATCTTGCCGGCGACCCAACCGGGGATGGTACCCTCGTCCATGTCGTAGACCCAGGGGCTGCCGGCAGGCGTGTTCTCCTCAAAGCTGTTGAGATAGCGCGAGTCGGTATGGAACAGGCACTGGTCGGCCGTAATAAACGCAGCGTGCGGGAACTCGAAGGTGTAATCGAAGACGCCCTTGACGTCCGTAAGCCAACGAAGGTTGGCCTCGTCGCGCACCACGATAGCGTCGTAGCCGCGCTCAGCCATCAGGGCACGGACACGCTCGATACGACCGGCAGGACCGGCAGCAAACTCAGACATGCAGATTCCTTTCTTGTTGTCTTCATAAAGACGGGACGGGCTCAATCAGCGTACGGAATCGCGCGCGATTCGCAACCGATTGGAAACCCGCCCCTCAACATGATACGAAAGACTATGGATGTCAATAAATCCTAGAGAAGTTCTTTGCGAGAAGCCAAGTATGCGTGAGCATGGCGGTCGAGAACCTCGTCCTCAACGCTCGTTAGACGAATGGCGCCGAGCGCCGCGGGCAGCGGCAACATGCTACGGTTCGAGCGGACAAACTGCTGCCTGCGGAACTCCTCGATATATGCGGCAGGCTCCAGATCGAAGGCGAGCTCCTCGATACCAAAGTCCACCAGGCAGTCATCGACCTCAAAGACGTAATCGATATCAAAGTCGCAGGCATCATGTGCTAGGCGCGCCTCAAAGCGCATGCCCTCGGACAACAGCTGGTAGGCAGGGACCTGCGACGCGGCATCGCCCAAGCAGGCGCGCAGGGTACGCTCCCCCGTCTTGCCAAAGTCTAGAGCGTGGCGGGCGCTGGGATTCGTAGCCATCAGTACGTCCTTACGGGCAGTCTGAGACCACTGAACGGCATTGACGAGCGCGACCTCCTCGCCCGCGAGAATCTCGGGGATGGTCTCGGTAAACTGATTCCAGCGGGACTTGCTGCTCGAAAGCATGGCGCCAACAAGTACCACATAGCCGAGTTTGAGATCATCGGGGTCCGCCTCGCGAACAAGATCAAGGTCACACACGACCAAGCCCGGCTCGGGACGGAACGCGATAGCGGGAAGCGCATTCGCCGACGAGGCAACGAGCGGCTTCATGGTCGTCGCGACCGTGAGCATGGCGTCAAACGTCGTCGGCAGCAAGGCGCACTCGGTGCGACCGCACCACTGATTGGCACACCAACAAACGACTGAGCAGGTCGCCGTGTCGCCGACAGCGACAACGAGATCGTCACAGGTAATGCCATTAGCCGACAGGGCGCCAAAGACAGCATCGGCATCGGCCAGCGTGGCACCGGCAGGCGAAACCTCGAGGACGAGCGGCGACACGGCAAAACCGGCGTCGACCAGCGCATGCTCGACAACCTCGCCAAAACGCTCGGATGTGGCGTCGTTCCAAACCACCATCGCACGCTTAGGCTTGCCCACAGCCGAGGCAAACATGCGCGACAGCTCCTCGAACGCGCCCAATCCGACGCGGACATCGACACTGCGGTTTTGGAAATTGATAAGTTGACGGCGAATCATAGCAGTCCACGCTCCAAAAGCATCTCGGCACAAAGGTAGGAAACGTCCTCGAAGGACTTGTTGCGAATATCAAGGGTAATATCGGCGGCCTGGCGATACAGCGGACGGCGATGCTCAAACAGGCGCGCAGCGTGCTCGGGCGAGCGGAAATCGGGCCGGGTATCAGAGCGGCGAATCTGGCGCAACGAGTCCTCAAAGTCGCCTTCGAGGTACACGCATATACCCATCTCGTGCATCAGCTCAATGTTCACCGGCGTCTCGACGATGCCACCCCCGCACGACACCAGCAGGCTGCGCTCGCTTTGAAGCGAACGGAGTGCCGAGGTCTCGAGCTCGCGAAAACGATCCTCGCCCTCGGTCTCAAATATCTCGGTCACCGACTTGCCACATCGACGCACAACCAAACGATCGGTATCGATGAATCGACGCTTGAACATAGTGCCCACGTTACGCGCGAGCGTCGACTTGCCCGCGCCCAAAAAGCCGATAAAGAAAATATGGTCGCAGCCGTGTTTGATGTGCTGAGACATGGCGAAACCTATTCCTCGCAGGGAAGGTCGCGCAGGGCCCGGCGCTCAAAGATACGGAAGATCTGCGTGTACCACAGGTCCTGGGTTGCCTGCGGCTTGACCAGAATAGTGTCAACACCGGCAAAATTACCGCTCCACACGTCTGTGTACAGTTGATCGCCGATCAGCACCGCCTCGTCGGCCGTGGCGCCGAGGCGCTTAAGACCCGCCTTCAAGGCAAACGGGGCGGGCTTCATGGCGTGGCTGATGGCCTCGAGTCCCAGCTCGCGTGCAGAGCCCATGACCTGATCGCGATGCCAGTTGTTGGACACCATGCACAGCTTAAAGCCTTTGGCGCGGGCGGCGTCGAGCCAAGCGGAAACCGCGGCGGGAACCTGCTCGGTGTCGCGCGGCACCAGGGTGTTATCGCGATCGAGCAGAATGGCGCGTTTGCCGTCGGCCCACAGGGTATCGAGGTCGATGCGATCGACCGAGGCAACGTATCGTTTGGGGCTAAAAATCCTCATGCTAATTCCAAGACTGTTGATGCTCTTCGTAGGTTTGCGAGAAGTACTCCTCGTCCTGCGTAATGTAGAAATACAGGTCATCGGAGTCAGTCGGCTCAAGCGTGGCCTTGAGTGCCTCGAGCGACGGAGAGCAGATGGGCGTGGGTGGCAGGCCCTCGTGCTTATAGGTGTTATACGGACTATCGCTCTGCAGGTCGTCGGCAGTAACCTCGCCACCGGTGACATACATCATGGTCGCATCGCTGTTGAGATAACGCAGACCGTCTAGCTTGCCGGCAAGGCGGTTGTAGAAGACCGAGGCCACGTGCGCACGTTGATCGGCGTTGAGGCCCTCGCGCTCAACGATAGAGGCAAGGTTGACGATGTCGTAGTCGGACATCTCCACACCGTAGCGCTCCTTGATCTTGGCTTCGCAGCTCGCAAAGTCAAGCGACTTGTACTCGATCTTAAACTGATCGAGCATGGCGCGAATCACGTCATCGGCCGTCGGCGAATCACCCAACGAATAGGTCTTGGGGAACAAGAAACCCTCGAGCGAGTCGTTGACGGCGCCCTTAAGGAAGCTATAGTCGTCCACGTAGTTGGAGGCCTTGGCCTGGTTGAGGAAGTCTTCCTTAGAGATGCTGTCGTAGGCCTGGGCCACGCGGTCCGCGACTTGATCGACTGTCAGACCCTCAGGGATAGTCAGCGCATTGGAGCCCGCGTTGGGGCCTTCCATGAGCTGCTGAACAACCTTGGTCGCATCCATGAGCGTGGTGAACGAGTAGGTGCCAGGCTTAAGCGACATATCGGCGTTAAGCTTTTTCACCGCCGCATAGTAATCCTTGGGGTTTTCGACGATATGGTTCTCGGAGAGAATCGAGGCGATCGTATCGCCCGAAGCACCGTCGGGAATGGTCACCGTAACCTGCTGACCAGCCGTGACCTTCGTATCCTCACCGGCAAAGAAGCCCTTGACGGTCGGCACAACAAAGAAAGCGATCGCAGCAAGCGCGAGCACCGCCACCACAACGCCGATGATCATGGGAACCGGGGAGCTTTTCTTTTGGGCACCGCGACGAGCATGCGTGTTGTAGCTCGAGCGGGTCGCCGGAGCAACGCCATGCGAGCCGCGAGCGTGATGCGAATGTGATTGGGGGGCCTGCGTTCGCTGGGTAGGTGCCTGCTGCTTAAAGCGGGTACCGCCAACAGGCTGGGCCGTACGAGCAGTGGGGTGCTGAGCCGCGTGAGAAGCCGGATGCTGAACCGAACGAGCAGAAGGCTGCTGACCCGTCCGTTGAACAGCTTGGGCCGAACGAGGGGAGGACTGCACCGGGCGCGCAGCAGGCTGAGCTGCGCGCTGCGTCGGCTGTGCCGGACGCTGGCCAGGCTGGCCAAGGCGCGACGCCGGCTGACGTGTACGATTCTGCTGGCGCGGATCGGGAGCGCTAGGCATGCGAAACCTCCTCGTTTTTACGATCAAGCCACGTCTGCAAAAACAGGCTGGCGGCAATCATGTCAATCCTGCCCCTCATCTGCTTTTCGTTGAGTCCCTGCTCGCGCAGGATACGCTTAGCCTCTTGCGAGGACAGACGCTCGTCCTCAAACTCCAACGGAAGATCGAGCTCGTCGGCAATCTTTTGCGCCACAGCGGCAACACGCTCAGCCTGGGGGCCGGGCTCACCGGCCATGGTCAGGGGACGCCCACTTACCAGGATATCGGGCTCATAGTCCTCAACCAGGTAGCGGAACGTCTTGGCCATACCGGTGACCTCTGCAGCCGGGAGCACCTTGACAGGCATCGCCATCTTGCCATCACGGCTCGAGACGGCGATGCCGATCCTGGTCTCCCCTATGTCCAGCGCAAGCGCGACCACAGCGACTACCTAGATTCTTAGGCGCCGAGCGCGGTCTTAGCGGCCACGAGGGCATCGGCGATGCCGGCGGCGTTCTTGCCACCGGCCTGGGCCATGTTGGGACGGCCGCCGCCACGACCGTCGACCAGGCCCGCGATCTGCTTGATCACGTTGCCGGCGTGGAAACCGGCCTTGACGGCGTCATCAGAGCCGGCGGCGAGCAGGGCCGGGGTGCCCTTCTCAGTCACGCTGGCGACGACGCAAGCGACAGGACCGGCAACCTTCTGGTGCACGGTATCCCAGACGTTTCGCAGGTCAGCAGCCTCAAGGCCCTGGAGCTCAGCGACGACGAGCTTGTAGCCGTCGAGCTCGACGGCGCCCTCGATGGCGCTAGAGATAGCGTCGGAGGAGCCACCGGTCAGCGCCTTCTTAAGCTTATTGGACGTCTCGCGCAGCTCAGCCTGCAGGTTTTCCACGCGGGCGGGAACCTCATCCACACGGCACTTGAGCGCAGCGGCAGCGGAGTCGACGAGCGCCAGACGGTCGGCCATGTAGTCGAGGGCACCCTTAGAAGTCACGGCCTCGATACGGCGGACATTAGAGCCCGTGGAGGACTCAGAAATGATCTTGAACAGGCCAATCTCGGCGGTGTTGGCAGCGTGCGTGCCACCGCAGAGTTCGCGGGAGAACGGCTGGTCCTCGGCGCCCACGGAGACAACGCGGACGACGTCGCCATACTTCTCACCAAACAGGGCGACAGCACCGGCGGCCTTGGCCTCGTCAATGCCCATGACGCGGGTCACGACCGGCTTGGAGGCGAAGATCTGCTGGTTGACCAGGTCCTCGACAGCCTTGAGCTGCTCGGAGGACAGGGCCTCGAAGTGCGTGAAGTCAAAGCGCAGGTGCTCAGGCGTCACCAGCGAGCCGGCCTGGGAGACATGCTCGCCCAGGACCTGCTTAAGCGCGGCGTCGAGCAGGTGGGTGGCGGTGTGGTTGCGGCGCAGGAAGCCACGGCGCTCGGCGTCGAGCGTGGCGGTCACAGCGGCACCGACAGTCAGCGTGCCATCGACAACGTGCGCGACGTGGGCATACAGACCGTTGTGGTTCTTGGTGTCGGCAACGGTCAGAACAACGCCCTCGGCGGAAAGCTTGCCGGCATCGCCTTGCTGGCCACCCATCTCGGCATAGAACGGAGTGCGGTCGAGAACGACCTCAACGTCCTCGCCGGCGGCAGCGGACTCGACGGACTCGCCGTTGCGCACGATGGCGACAACCTTGGCACCCTCGATCACATCGTTGTCATAGCCGTCGAACTCGGTCGCGGCGACCTTGTCCGAAAGCTCGACCCACACGTCGTTGAAGCTGCCCCAGGCGTCGCCCTTGGCGTTGGCGCGAGCGCGGGCCTTCTGGTCCTCCATGCAGGCGGTGAAGCCGTCCATATCGACGTCGTGGCCAGCGGCGCCGGCAATCTCGACGGTCAGGTCGATGGGGAAACCAAAGGTGTCGTGCAGCTTAAAGGCAACGTCGCCCGGAAGGACAGCGCCCTCTGCAAGCGCGGCCAGGGCCTCGTCCAGGTAGACGCGACCGTTATCGAGTGTCGTGGAGAAGCGCTCCTCCTCGGAAGCGACGATACCCTTGACGAGTGCGACGTTCTTGAGCAGCTCGGGATAGGCCTCGCCCATCTGGGCGTTGACCTCGTCAATGAACTTGGTCAGGAAGGCGCCCTCGATGCCCAGCAGGCGACCGTGGAACACAGCACGGCGGAGCAGGCGGCGAAGGACGTACTCGCGACCCTCATTGCCGGGCAGGATGCCATCGGAGATCATAAAGTCCACGGCACGGGAGTGGTCGGCGATGATGCGCAGGGAGCGGCTGGCTCCGGAGTAATCGTCGGCGTCATAGGTCTTGCCGCTGATCTCCTCACCGAGCTTGATGAGGTGCTGCATCAGATCGCCGTCGTAGTTGGCGGTCTTGTGCTGCATGATAGCGGCCATGCGCTCCAGACCCATGCCCGTATCGAGGTTGCGGTGCGGCAGCTCCGGCATGGAGCCGTCCTCCTGGCGGTCGTACTGGGTAAACACGAGGTTCCAGAACTCAAGGAAGCGGTCGCAGTCGCAGCCGGGCTTGCAGTCGGGGCTGCCGCAACCGACCTCCTCGCCCATGTCAAAGTAGATCTCGGAGCACGGACCGCAGGGGCCGGTGGGGCCAGCAGCCCAGAAGTTGTCGTCCTCGCCCAGGCGCGAGATGTGATCCTCGGCAACGCCCAGGGAGCGCCACACGTCATGGGTCTCGTCGTCCTCGGTAAAGACGGTGAAGTACAGGCGATCGAGCGGCAGCTTGAACTCCTTGGTGATGAGCTCAAAGGCCCAAGCGCAGGCCTGCTGCTTGGAGACGCCGCCAAAGGAGAAGTCGCCGAGCATCTCGAAGAAGGACAGGTGACGGCCGTCCTCGCCGATGCAATCGATGTCGTTGGTGCGGACGCACTTCTGGCAGGAGATCGCGCCGATCTCCTTCATGGTCTTCTTGCCCTGGTAATACTCCTTAAACTGGTTCATGCCGGCGTTAGCAAGCAGCAGCGAAGGATCGTCGGGGACGAGGGACGAAGAAGGATAGAGCTTAAGACCGCGCTCCTCAAAGAAGTTGAGGAACTTGGAGCGGATCTCGGCCGTAGTCATTGACGGGTAGTCAGCACTCATAGAGGGAATCTCCTCGGTTTCACATCGAAACAGTTCAAACGTAACGATATTACCATCCCACCGCGCAAGTGCAAAAAAGAGGGCCGCCAAACAGCGACCCTCCAGCGAAAGTGCACGTTATTCAGTACTGTGCGATCCTTTGAAAAAGGACTGCTGTAGAATTACATATAAGAGTCACCCGGATGGAGCGATCGATGAAAAGTAAACGATTTGTCCTGAATGCACTTCTGGTACTAGCACTTTTAGCGCTCTTGGCCTTCTTCTGCTGGTACGCAAACCAACCAGCATTTGGCTACGTATTGTATGCAGTAATGTCCGGCGATAAGGCTTATTACACTCTACGCGCAATTGACGTTCTCTTTTTCTATGTAGCCGGCCCCTTATCAATCGCTTTGCTCGCGTTTATTGTCATTTACAACTTCAAGAAACGTTAATAGGGCCTATTTAGAATCCGAATCGTCCATGGAGCCGTCGATACCTGTTTTGGTATCGTCGTCCGTGTTGGAGTCATCGTCTTTGGCGAAGGGGTTTTTGAAGAAACCCGTCGCATCGGGCTGCAGACCAGAGAGCTTAATCCAGGGATTATCGAGCTCGGGCTTGGGCATGGCCTTGGCCTCGGGCGCAGTCTCGTTGCCGATGAGCTCGGACTCATAGATGAACGTATCGTCCCCAAGCGCGTCGTAGGCGGCGACCGGGTTGCCCTCGGCATCGCGATACGGCGTGCCCTTAAACACGGCGCCGTCATAGGCCACAAGCTGGCGGCCGGTCTCATTCTCGAAGTAGTACACGAAGATACCCTTGAGGGCCGCACACAGCGGGATAGCAATAATCATGCCGATGGGGCCCATGAGTGCCGAGCCAATAACGAGCGCCGTGAGGCTCATGATGGGATGCACCTGCACCGAGCTCTGCATGACCTTAGGCGAAATCACGTTATCGGTGACGTTTTGCGCGACCATCGTCACGATGAGCGTCCACAACGCCAACATAGGGCTGAACATGAAACCGAGCACTGTGGCGATTGCTGCGCTAACCCAGGGCCCGACGACCGGAACCAAATGCATGATTCCGGTAAAGATAGCCATGAGCGCCGCATACGGATGGCCGATGATCATAAAACCGATAAAGGCGAGGAAACCACCGCAGATGGACGTCACGACCATACCGCGCATGTAGCCGCCGACAGAGCGAGAAAGGATGGCGACCATAAAGCGGTACGAGGTCTCCTTCTCCTGACCGATGATGGTGCAAATCTCGTGGTGCATGCGAGGGTAGTCGCAGGCCATCCAGTACGCGAGCACCAGACCCAGGAAGATCACGAACAGCTGCGAGGCCGTATTGGTGATGAGCGGGAACACACCACGGCCAAGCTCGGCAGCGATTTGCGAGACGTACTTGGACGCTACAGTAACCAGCGAAGAAAGATTATCGTCCAGATACTCCTTGAGCGGTGTGTTGTTGAGCGTCTTGGCGTGCGAGAGCATCTCGTTGAGATCGCCACCCGCAACACGAAGCTGCTCGGGCAGGCGGCTCAGGACTTCCATGATCTGACCAAAGAGAATCGGTGACAAGATGCAAACGACACCGACGAGCACGGCAACAACAACAATAAGCGCGATAAGCGAACCGATGCCGCGATTCACGCCATGGTGCTCGAGCCAGTTGGTGATCGGCGACATCACAAAGGCGATGATGGAGCCGACGGCAAGAAACTCAATAACCGGTGCCAGGATACCCATAAGGTTAAAGATGACGGCGGCGATGACGATGCAACCGACGACAGCCCAAATGCGCAGCGTCAGAATGCGGGTGTCGCGCAGCGCGCGATCGGTTTGTTGGGGATGCTCACTCATGAACGAACCATCACTCCGTCGGGGTCGATCTTGTCCTGAATCTTCTTAAGGGTGCGGCGCAGCAGGCGCGAGACCTGCACCTGCGAAATGCCCAGCTTCTTGGCAATCTCGATCTGAGTCATGCCCTTTACAAAGCGCAGCTCGATAACCTCGCGCTCACGCGGTGAGAAATCGCGGATGGCTTCCTCGATCACCAGGCGGTCATCGGTGAAGTCGAGTTCGTTGTCGTCATCGGCATAGCGGTCGAGAATCGAGGGTGCATCATCGGAATCGGACGCTCCGGGAGCCTCGATGGGCACCGACGTATAGGCCGACGACGATTCCATGGCCTCCAGGACCTCGTCGACGGTCACGCCAAGGAACTCGGCGATTTCCTCAACCTTGGGCGAGCGTTGCAACTCGTTGGTGAGCTTGTCGGTGGCCTGGTTAACCTTAGCCGAGAGCTCCTGCAGACGGCGCGGAACGCGCACGCTCCAGCCCTTATCGCGGAAATGACGCTTGATCTCGCCCAGAATGGTGGGCGTGGCAAACGTGGTGAACTCGAGACCGCGCTCGGGGTCAAAACGATCAATCGCCTTGAGCAGGCCCAGATAACCAACCTGCATCAGGTCGTCGAGCGGCTCGCCGCGGTTCTTAAATTTGTTGGCAAGAAACCTTACCAGGTTCATATGGGACATGACGAGCTGCTCGCGAGCGTCCGGATCACCGGTCTCTTTATAGCGACGAAACAGCTCGCGGGTTTTCTCCTTGTCCCAAGCGGTCTTGCCGCTCCGGGAACGTTCGGTCATATTAGATATCCGCCTTGAGGTCGAGGGAAAGCGTTAGGGGCGCCGCAGTCTTTTCGTAGGAATCGCACACGCTTGCAAGAATGAGCTCGGCATACACAGCAGCTTGGTCATCCTCGTCGACGGTGGCCTGGTCCCCAAAGGTAAAGGTCATCCCAACATGGGTCTCGTCGACATCGAATTGAATGGTTATGTCGTCGCAGTCGACCGCAGTGCACCCAAAGATGAAGGCTTCCTCGGCAGCCATACGGATGTCCTCGATACGATCGACGGACATAGAGCACAGGGCGCCGACGTTGGCGGCCGTCATGCGCACCAAGCGCGCGAGACGCGGATCGCCGGCAACGCTCAGCGTGATGGGGCAGGTTGCTTCGCTACTCATCGCAGGACTCCTCGAAGGTCTCGGCGGGCGTATAGGTGTAATACTGAGCAGGCTTGGCAGCGGGCTTCTGAACATCATCGTCATCAGCAGCGGCATCGTCGTCGCCAATCAGGACGCGCTCGGTAGGTTGCTCGGCCTCGGCGGCGGCAGCGGCCAGCTTGCGATCGGCGTCAGCTGCAGGAGCCTTCACCTTATTGAAGAGCTTCTGCACGGCGCCAGCAGCGGAATCAGTCACACTCGATACGGCATTACTGGCCTCGGCCATGCTGCCCGTAACCTCGGAAATGTCGCGAACCACGGCCTCAACTTCTACGAGATTGGAGGTAAGGACATCGACGGCAGTCTTGCTTGACTTAAGTAGTGGCTCCATCTGGGCAAGTGCCGGCGTAAGCTCGTCGACAGCGCCGTCGAGCTTTGCCACCACCGGCTGCGCCTCGGCAATCGTATTGTTGAGGTCGGTTACCGTCTTGTCGAGCGAGTCGACAACGGTGCGGGTTTTGCGCAGGGTGAGCGCAAGCTCAACGATAGCCCACACGCCGGCAACGGCGAGCAGCAGCAAGGCGATTTGAATGGGACTCATACAAGCCTCCCAAAGGAATCGAAATACAGACGTTGTTCATGGTACCCCAAAGGGGACGGAAGATTCCCAAAAGCTTACTTTGGCGCCCTGCCGCTACGGTCGCGCTCGCTTTGCTCCACACGCCATTCTTCCCAACCGCGGCCGGCAGGCTGCCAAAAGGCACCACGCTCCAGACCTTCGGGCAAATAGCGCTGGTCGACCCAACCTTCGGGATAATCGTGTGGGTACTTGTATACACCGTACTCGTCGCTGCCGGGACGGTGACGATCGCGAAGATAACTGGGCACCTCGCGCAATCCGCTACTATGGATATCGGCCAGCGCCGCATCGATCGAAGCCTCGCACGCGTTGGATTTAGGCGCCAAGCACACATAGAGTGCAGCCTGAGCCAGGTTAATTCGGCACTCGGGATAGCCAATGACCTCGGCAGACTTAAACGCGGCTTGCGCCACCAAAAGTGCCTGCGGATCGGCATTGCCAACATCCTCAGAAGCCTGAATCATAATGCGGCGAGCGATAAACTTAGGATCCTCCCCCGCGTCGATCATGCGCGCGAGCCAATAGATCGTGGCATCAGGGTCGCTGCCGCGCATGGACTTGATGAACGCACTGATAATGTCATAGTGCATGTCACCGTTTTTGTCATACGAAAAACCGCGGCGTGGGTTGGCAATCTTCACGTCATCGACGGTGATGGGATAACGCTCCCCTGCCGCCGGCGCCGGCGTCCCCTCGGTATCGGGACGCGTGACGGCAATCTCGCTCGCCAGCTCGAGCGTCGTGAGCGCCGAGCGAGCATCACCCGCGGCCAGCGTGCAAATGGTCTTGACCGTATCATCATCGGCAGAGAACTTTCCGTTCAAGCCCTGCGGCGCCTCGAGCGCACGCTCGATCAGCATGGCGATATCCTCGTCCTTGAGGTGCTCAAGCTCCACCACGCGACCGCGCGAGAGCAACGCCGAGTTGACCTCGAAGTACGGGTTCTCGGTCGTGGCGCCGATCATAATGACGGTACGGTTCTCAACCGCATGCAGCAACGCATCCTGTTGCGACTTCGAAAAGCGATGAATCTCGTCGATGAATAGAATGGTGCGACGGTCGTAGGTATTCAGGCGCGTCTTGGCCTCATCAATCACGCGGCGCAAGTCCTTCACGGTGCCCGTCACGGCGCTGACCTCGACAAACTCGCTCTTGGTATGGTTGGCGATAATGTGGGCCAGCGTCGTCTTGCCCGTACCGGCCGGCCCGTACAAAATCACGCTCGACAGCACGTCATGCTCAATCGCGGCACGCAGCCATGAACCCTTACCGACGGCCTTTTGCTGGCCCACATACTCATCAAGCGTGTTGGGGCGCATGCGCACCGCAAGCGGCGCATTCTGAAAGGAACGCTCGCGCGTCGAAGCAGAAAAAAGGTCGTCCATAGCCATCCCGTGCATCAATCAAAATCGTTGTTGACCAACAGTATACCGAAAGGATACGAACTACCGTTCGTTAATATAGGTGCGGTGCGGAAACTTTAGACCCGGGAACAGCTTACTCGTCAGCTCGCAGAAATAGCCATCCGTCATGCTCGCAATGTAATCCACCACGGCTTGGTCCTTATCGTCCTGCCATGCATAGGTACGATCGTAGTAGGAAAGCTGCTGCTCAATGCGCGAAATGTGGTGCTTAAAGATGTAGGAGGACTCGTCGCCTTCGTTTATATCCTGCAGGCAACGGTCGTAGAGCTTTTCGAACGCCTCGCGCAGCTCCGCTTCAGAGTCGCCTTCGATACCGCCCTTACTATAGATCTTCTCGTAGTTCTCGCGCTTAGCGCGGCGGATTTCCTTGAACAAGTCCTCGCTCATCTCGATACGCGGTTTGCCGTAGCTATGCTCCACGATATCAATGGAAGCGTGCGTAAGAATCCAGCTGTTGTACGCACCGCCCAGGCCATCGTCAAAAGCATCGGGCGACAGCAGGCCTGCCGCAATGGCATCCTGGCGATCACGCCCCACGTAGGCAAGGATATCCGAGATGCGAACCACGCAGCCCTCGAGCGTCATGGGGCGCAGGTGTTCAATCGCGCTATAACCCGTGGCGATGCAGTCCTCGACCGTCAGATCGAACTGGTCAAAGGAGCCCATATCCGAAAGCTCAAACACGCGTTGCTCGTACTCGCCGTTATGGCATAGCACGCCGTCGAGCGCCTGGAGCGACACGTTGCGACCGTACAGGGCATCGAGGACGCGCACCGACTGCACGTTATGGAAAAAGAAGCGGCCGGTACGCTCATGATAGATATCGTTGAGGAATCGCTCACCGGCATGGCCGAAGGGCGTGTGGCCCAAGTCGTGGCCTAAGCCAATTGCCTCAATGAGATCGCAGTTGAGCCCCAGGGCGCGACCGATATCGCGCGCAATGCGCGAGACAAGCTGCACGTGCAAACCACGGCGCGACAGATCATCATTGCTACGGAAGCTAAAGACCTGCGTTTTACCAGCATATCGGGCATACGCGGGCAAATGGAGAATCTTTTCGGCATCGCGCATAAATGCCGGACGCATGAGCGTGCCCTCGTCTGCGGCTCGATCAACGCGACGGATGACCTGGTCATCGTCGCAACGGTACGGGTTGACATAGCCCAAAGCACGATCTGCGGCAATGCGCTCGACAAGTTCGGGCGATAACGACGAGGGAATACGGTCCATGCGCGCCTTAATGACGGCCGTTTCTTGGTTAGTTGCCATGGCATGCTCCTTAAGAAGGATGCGCAATCGGTTACAATGTGCAGCCCACGACCTCGATTATGGCAAAAATCGGCACCAAAAATGGGAGCAATGGCAAGGAACGCGATTTTGTGATGAGGCAGGAGAGGGCAAGGACCAGGAGCGCGGCGGCAAATGCCACGACGCCACCCATAGGGTCGAGCGTGCAAAGCGCGAAGAGTGCCTTGGCATCACCCATGCCGATGCCCGGGGTTTGACGGAGGCGTCGCCAGAGGGACTCGGTCAACGCGAGAGAAAGGTACACGATGACCGCAAGGCCAGCGTGGTCAAGTGTCGTGTTCAAGCCCGCATCCAGCCACACGCCCACAAACGCCGCCACGGCACACGCAGCCGCAAGCGCGTTGGGAAACCGCCGCTCACGGGCATCGATCACCGCACCGGCAAAGGCGCAGATCCAAAATGGGATATAGACCACAGAACACCTCCCGGGACAGCTGCTCAAAAGAAAAACCACCACAAAGGTGCATCCCCTTTGTGGTGGTTCTGATCGTGGTTACTTGGCGCCCTGCATGACCTCGTCGAGGGTAACGTTAACGGCGTGCTGCGTGGGCACCCAGTCGACCTTCAGGAACAGCGCGGCAACCGTGATGGGGATATAGCTGAACATAAAGATCGGGAAGGTAAACAGGTTGGTCACCAGGCGCCACTTTTGAGCGCAATGAATGTGCTTGTACTCAAAGATGGTCGTGAGCAGCGCCAGGATAAAGAAGGTCTGGTACATCATCACGAACGTCATGATAAGCGAGGCGGCACAAGCCTGCATCTCGACCTCGGTAGCCAAGAAACCATGCGAAAGGCCACCCACGATCAGGAACGTCGCATTGGCGAGCATCGAGATCAGCGATAACAGCATACCCGGGGCGATGGTCATAAACATGTCGTAGGCGGCAAACCGGCGATAACGGAACATCGACTTGACCAGATGCTTGCCATAGGTAAAGAACACCTGGTAAAAGCCCTTGGTCCAACGCATACGCTGTTTCCAGGACGCCTTAAACGTCACGGGCTGTTCATCGAAGAACTCAGCCGGCGCATAGCCAATGCGAATGCCGTGAATAGCGCAGAACGTGGTGAACTGAATGTCCTCGGTCAGCGTGTGGAACTGCCAGCCGTGCATACCCTCAATAACACTGGCGGAGATGAGGTAGCCCGAGCCCGAGACGGCACAAGACGTCTTGCAGATGTTGCGCGCGTTGTTGAGGAAGCGTGCCTCGCGCAGATACCAGGTGGCATTAGCCGCCGAGATCCAAGAGCTGCCGAAGTTCTTGGAGTTACGATAGCTCGTGACCACATGGAAGCCCTGGTCAAAGGCATCGTTCATCTTGGAGACGTAATCGCGGGAAATAACGTTGTCGGCGTCAAAGATGAAATAGCCCTCAAAAGTATCGGGATACTCGTTGAGAATGCGATCAAAACCAAAGTCCATGACCCAGCTCTTGCCCTTACGGGCCAGGTCGTTACGCTCATAGACGACGGCGCCCGCCTCGCGCGCGAGCTGCGCCGTGTTGTCGGTGCAGGCATCGGCGACAACGAAGACCTCGATAAGCTCGGACGGATAATCCTGGTCCTTGATGGAGCGAACAAGGTTGGCGATCACGGCCTCCTCGTTATGCGCCGCGATAAAGAAGGCATAACGATGCAGCTTTTTGGCCTTAGGGGGCGCGACCTCACCACGGAGAGCACCAATGACAAAGAAGACCACCTGGTACAGAAAGCAGACCGTGAGTAGCGTGACGACAATCTGGTTGAAGATCACGATGGGTGTGTTGGTTTGTAAAAAGGCGAGCATGCAGGCTCCCAGCAACGCGTTACGTAAACAACCGTATATCTTACCGCAGGCTAACCGAGTTCAAGAAACCACCTAATACTGGCTAGACTTCGAGCAGACCGAGCTGCGGAACGATTTCGTCGCCGGCAGCGGTGCGGCCAAGCGAACGCGGGGCCAGGTCGTCAAGAACCGCAGCGAGATCCCACGGCAGCTCGTCGCGGCACTCAATGCGCTCCCCCGTCACGGGATGGTCGAATGCGACGCGCCAGGAATGAAGGAATTGCCTGGTCAGACCCTGATCGGCGCGTGCATCGCACTTGCCATAGAGCGGATCGCCCACGCAGGCGTGGTTGATATGGCGCATGTGCACGCGGATCTGATGCGTGCGGCCGGTAAACAGGTGGCACTCAACGAGCGTATAGCCGTCGTCAAAGCGCGTGGAATCAAAGCGCTCGAGGACCTTAAAGGTCGTAATGGCCTGACGGGCAAAGGGATCGTCCGAAACCGCCATCTTGACGCGGTCACGCGTGGAACGGGCGATACCGGTGTTGATCGTGCCCTCGTCCATGGCGATGTGGCCGTGGACGAGCGTGATGTAGCGGCGGTCGAGCGTACGCGTGCGGATAAGATTCTGGAGTGCGCGCTGGGTGTCGTCGTCTTTTGCCGCGAGCATAAGGCCCGAGGTGTCACGATCCAGGCGATGCACGATGCCGGGGCGGTCCTCACCCTGCACGGTGCCCAGATGGTCGATGCCACAGTGATAGACCAAGGCGTTCGCAAGGGTGCCACTCTCGTGGCCATGGGCTGGATGGCACACCAAACCGCGCTGCTTGGAGAGCACGATGAGGTAGTCGTCCTCGTAGCGGATATCGAGGGGAATGGCCTCGGGAATCACGTCGGTGGGATCGTGCGGCTCGGGCAGGTCGACCGAAATACGGTCGCCGGAGCGCACGGCATACTTTTTTGACAGGCATGTCTCGCCGTTGACGGCAACGGCACCGCCCTCGATCAGATGCGCGCAAGCGGAGCGCGTGGGGCAGCTGTCGTTGGCGCCCAGATAGGCGTCGAGACGCTGGCCAGCGGTGTCATCGGCAACGAGAATATGGATGTCGGCCATTAGCGCTCATTCCTTTCGCGAATCTTGCGGGCACGCTCCCCACGTTGTTTGGCCTTGCGATTGGCGCGGGCCTCGTCACGGGCGTTAAGCTCGGCGGTCGCATCGACCTCGCGAGCGGCGGGACTTAAGAACATGTAACCAATGAGGGCGAGCACGACACCCACGGTAATACCGATGTCCGCAACGTTAAAGACGGGAAAGTCGATGAAGGTGGTGGCAATAAAATCGGTCACAAAGCCAAAAGCCAAACGGTCGATCGCGTTGCCAATGGCGCCGCCCGCGACCATAGCCATGCCCACAACCTCAAGATGGGCGAGCTGGGGAGCATGAACGAGGTACACGGCAATGGCGACGATAACCGTAAGCGCCAGCGCGGCAAACGCGAGGCCATGTCCCTCGCCCATGCTAAAGGCGGCGCCGATGTTACGCACGAAAAGGAAGTCGATCACACCAGGGATAACAGTCACATGCAGAGCATCGCCAACGGCACGAACCGCAAGCTTGGTCAGCTGGTCAACAAGCAGCACGGCCAACGCCACGCCACCAGCAACACCCAACCGCCAACGCAAAGGCGGCGTCATATCCGCAGAACGACCCAAATCAATCCCCTACCCTCAAGAACATCGAATTACGTTTAACGTAAATCAATATCTTATATTGACCAGCAACGAAATAGCCGATGATTCATTACCGACAGCGAAAACCCGCCAGAGCGAGCAAGGTGCCTTGAAGCAAGGCGGCATAGACCTTCTGGTCATGCCGCCGAAGCTGAAAGGCAGATTGCCGCTCTGGCGGGTTTGCAGCGTCAACCGGTTACGCGGTTTGGTAAAACCGCGTAACTAAAGGCGTATCCTACAGCGCTTCGGCACAACGTTTGCAAATATGCGCGTGGCCGTTGTACTCGCCGACGGTGGTGCGGTAGTTCCAACAACGATCGCAGCACTCGCCCTCGGCAGCCTCGATGGCAACGGAAAGCTCCTCGCCCTGGGTCAGTTCAACATCGGAGACGATGTAGAACTCGGCCAGGTCGACGGCCTTATCACCGGTCAGCAGCGCGTACATCTCAGCGGGAACGACCGCCTTGACGCGGACCTGCTGGCTCTTGGTGAAGGTGCCGGCGGAGCGGGCATCCTCAAGAGCCTTGGTCACGGCGCTACGGAGCTCAAGAGAAGCCTCGAGCACGCCCTCGAACTCATTGGCCTCGTCAACCGTGATGGGCGACTTGTACCAATCGAGCAGCGCTGCGTACTTCTGATGATCGACGCAGCCGGCGGGCGCATAGGCCATGGCCTCGTCGACGGTGTAGGACAGGATCGGCTGCAGATCGCGCATAAGCATCGAGAAGAGCTCGGCCAGCACAGTCTGGGCGCTGCGGCGCTCGAGCGAGCCGGGCTTGTCGCAGTACAGGCGGTCCTTCAGGGCGTCGAGGTACACGTTGGAGAGCTCGGTAACCACGAAGTCGTAAAGCGCACGGTAAGCACGCGGGAACTCGTAGCAAGAGTAAGCGTCATCGACCTCGGCCTGAACCTGGGTCAGGCGGGCAACCATGAGCTTGTCGAGCGGCAGCAGGTCGGCAAAGGCGACGCCGTCGGTCTCGGGCTCAAACTGACCCTCGAGCTCGGAGAGCAGGAAGCGCAGCGTGTTGCGGAAACGACGGTAGGCATCGGACGTACGAGCAAGGATCTCGTGGTCGATGGACACGTCGGAGCTGGTGTCGACGGAGGCAACCCACAGGCGGATGATGTCGGCGCCCATCTCGTCACAGACCTTGTTGGGGTCGATGACGTTACCGAGCGACTTGGACATCTTGCGGCCCTGGCCGTCGAGCGTGAAGCCCTGCGAGACGACCGCCTTGTAGGGAGCGTGGCCGTTGGCACCCACCGAGGTGAGCAGCGAGCTCTGGAACCAACCGCGGTGCTGGTCGGAGCCCTCGAGATACACGTCCGCCGGATACTCCAGCTCGGGGCGATACTCGCAGACGGCCTTCCAGGAGACGCCGGAGTCCCACCATACGTCGAGGATGTCCTTATCGGCCTTGAGGTGATGGCCGCCGCACTTGGGGCAGACGCAGGCCTCGCCCAGGTAGCTCTCGGGAGCGTCGGTGAACCAGGCGTCGGAGCCCTTCTCGTGGAAGAGCTTGATGACGGCGTCGAGTGTGGCGTCGTTCATGACCTTCTCGCCGCAGTCGGCGCACGTGTAGCTGGGGATAGGCACGCCCCAGTTGCGCTGGCGGCTGATACACCAGTCGGGACGCTGCTCGACCATGGCGCCAATGCGGTTGGCAGCATGCGCCGGATACCACTTGACGTTCTCGCGAACCTCCTTGCCAGCCTGCTCGCGCAAACCGGTCTTGTCCATCGAGACAAACCACTGGTCGGTAGCACGGAAGAGCACCGGGTGCTTGCAACGCCAGCAGTGCGGATAGCTGTGCGTGATCTTCTTCTCGAGGACCAGGGTGCCGCGCTCGCGCAGGAACTCGATGATGTGCGGATTGGCCTCATCGGTATCCATGCCGCTGAAGGGACCGCCGGTGCCAAACTCCTCGCCGGTGTAGAACTTGCCGTCGTCATCGACCGGCATGCAGATGTCGGTGATGCCCTCCTTGAGGCAGGCAAAATAGTCGTCGACGCCGTGGCCGGGCGAGTTGTGGACGATACCGGTACCGTCATCGACACCGACGTAATCGGCCAGCAGCGCCACGCCCTCGACACCGTCAAAAATCGGCTGCTTGTAGTGGATGTGGTGGAAGGTCTCGGCGGGAACCACATAGGGCTTGCCGTCGACCATAACCGGGGTGTACTCCCAGCCAAACTCCTCACAGCACTTGGGAGCCAGGTCCTCGAGCATAACCTCGGCACGACCGTCGTGCTCAACGGCGACGTAGGCGGCGCCGGGCTTGAGGGAAACTGCCTGGTCAGAGGGGATGGTCCACGGCGTGGTCGTCCAGATGATAAAGTCGACCGGGCCATCGAAGTTCTCAAGGCCGGCGGGCTTGGAGGTCATCTCGAAGCGCACGAAGATGGACGGGCTCGTCTCGTCGGAGTACTCGATCTCGGCCTCGGCGAGGGCGGTGTGGCAGTGCTTGCACCAGTGGACGGGCTTGTGACCGCGATAGATCATGCCCTTGTCGAACATGGCCTTGAAGACCTCGATGTCGGCGGCGTCATGCTGGTGATAGAGCGTCAGATACGGGTTGTCCCAGTCGCCGAGCACGCCCAGGCGACGGAAACCGGCCTTCTGAAGCTCAATGTTCTCGACAGCGAACTCGTTGCAGAGCTCGCGGATCTTAGCCGTGGAGGTCTGATTGAACTTCTCGGTGCCGAGCTTCTCCTCGACCTTGTGCTCAATCGGCTGACCATGGCAGTCCCAACCGGGGACATAAGGGACCACATAGCCCTGCATCATCCAGTAGCGGTTAATCATGTCCTTGGAGATCTTGTTCATGGCGTGGCCGATGTGGATCGGACCGTTGGCGTACGGAGGGCCGTCGTGCAGCACGAACTTCTTGTGACCCTCGTTCTTCTTCAGAACCTGCTCGTAGACCTTGTTGTCCTGCCAGTCCTTGAGTCGCTTAGGCTCGGACTTGGAAAGACCGGCACGCATGGGAAAACCGGTCTTGGGCAGATTCATCGTCTGCTTGTACTCGTTTGCCACGGTACCCCTTTCATGTCGTGGGCGCGCACGCCCTCTGGGCACCAAAAAAAGCGCCCGTCCCTACAAGCTGGGACGAAGCGCCACAAAACGAGCTATACGCCCGCAAAAGCTCTTCGTTTAACCACCCAGCTTAGATGCCCTCGCCCGCGTATTCGCGCGCTCGCATCCGTTACTCGGCTGGCCTGTATCGACGACCATCTCGGCGATATCTACTAAGACGTGCCTGTACGGCGCGCCCGTTGGGACCGCAGCTCCGGGGTGATTTTCATCGGTCGCATGCACGGGCTCTCAGCGCTCCCCGCTCTCTGTAGCATGCGGATGGCCGACTACTCGTCCCCATCAACGCTTATGCGGAGTATGCTAGCACGTTCCGCGCCGGCGAAAAACCCTCAACACTGGTTTTATACGTTCGAAATTTCTTGCGGCCGTGGACCTTCTCTTGGAGCAAAATACCTGTAAGCACTTTATCGAACGAAAGAAGGTACCTATGCGCACAATTGGAATGAGCGACTATACCGTCGGCGAAGACTGCTTTGACGAGCTGCCCGGAGCGCTGGCCGAATACGGAGCGACCAAGGTCGCAATCATCGGTGGCAAGCGGGCACTGGCCGCAGCACTTCCCGGTATCGAAGCTGCGCTGGCAGGTACCGACGTCGAGATTCTGGAGACGCGCGTCTATGGCACCAACAGCACACGTGCCAATATCGCCAAGGTCGTGAACTCCCCTGCCTGCCAGGAAGCCGACGTACTCATTGCCTGCGGCGGCGGCAAGGCACTCGACACCGTCAAGACGGCGGCCATCGAGCTCAAGAAGATCGTCTTTACGGTGCCGACGATCTGCTCCAACTGCTCGGCCGCGACCGCCATTGCCGTCGTCTACAACGACGACGGCTCGCTCGAGGGCTATTCGTACCCCAACCGCCCCGCGCACATCTTCATCAACCCCAAGATCATCGCCGAGGCACCGGCGGAGTACTTCTGGGCAGGCGTGGGCGATGCCCTGTCAAAGCAACCCGAGGTCGAGTACGCCACGAGTGCCGGCAACTTGGAGCACACCGCCGGTCTTGGCCTGGCACTCGCCCACACCTGCTCCGAGCCGCTGTTTACCTATGGCGTGCAGGGTCTTGAGGACGTGCGCCAGGACCAGTCAAGCGAGGCCGTCAAGCAGATCGCGCTCGACATCGTGGTCAACACGGGCTATGTCTCGAACCTGACCAACCAAAACGATTACTACTACAACTCGAGCGTGGCGCATGCGTTCTACAATGCCACGTGCAGCATCCCGCGAGGGGGCTCCTACCTGCACGGCGAGGTCGTGAGCCTGGGCGTGCTCGTGCTGTTTGCCTATACGGGCGATACCGAGAACCTTGAGCGCTATGCCGCCTTTAACAAGCAGATGGGGCTGCCCGTGACGCTTGAGCAGGTCGGGCTTTCCGAGGCCGATATCCCTGCCCTGTGCGAGTACGCGCACGCCACCAACGAGTGGAGGCAGGGAAACCCCGAGCCCTTCACGGACAAAAAATTCGCCGCCGCCATCAAGGCCGCCAACGCCTACGGCCACACGCTCTAGCTCTAGGCCAAAACCGCCACAAAGGGGACAGGCACCTTTGTGGTGGTTTTATATTGCTCCAGTATTCAGTTCGTACTCGAACCCGATTCTTTACGAGAAAGGGTTCGGGTACGTTTTTTGTTTATCAGAAATTCTGCGGAAGGACTACTCGGAACGGTAAACAGGAACGAACAAAAGGCAGGATATCATCGTGGTGATGGTATCCTGCCTTTTGTTTTTCGGGATCAAGGTCGGTTTGTGCGAACTTGATCGCCACCCATATGACGCATTGATGGCAATTGCTGCATACGTGCGTACCGGGAGCCAGTACACCTCTGGCAAGGCGTAGCACACTAGACATTGTTCCAAAGTCCGTGTGCTAAGGGGGCAGGCCCCTTAGAATTCCTGTGGAGTGCGTACGCACGTACGCAGGAAAACGGCAAAATTTCGCTATATCAGGGCGTTCTTTCATTGGATAGTATGGTATACACGGCTTAGTTCAACAAATAAGAATTTATATATAAAGGAGAATATTGATGAAACTGTTTTTATGTTCGCACTTTTCAAGTGTAGGAAGTCTGATAAAGGAAGAAATTGAAAATAAGAAAGTCGCAT
>CABUHO010000009.1 GCA_902491395.1 uncultured Collinsella sp. | reverse complement strand
TACCCCCTAAAAACGGTTGCCGCGGAAGCCGCCACCGTTGCGGCCGCCACGGTCGCCACCGCGACCGCCGCGGTCGTTACCACGGTTGCCGCCGAAGCCACCACGGTTGCCACCAAAGCCGCCGCGACCGCCACGGTCGCCGCCACGGTCGCCAAAGCCGCCACGGCCACCGCGATCGCCACCGCGACCGCCGCGGTCACCGCCACGGCCACCGCGATCGCCAAAGCCGCCGCGGCCGCCACGGTCGCCGCCACGGCCACCGCGATCGTCACGGCCGCCGCGAGGACCGCGGTCCTCGTCCAGGCCCATGGCGACGAGCGGAGCGATAACCTTATCGAGAGCGGCCATCAGCTCGGTGGCCTCCTCGTAAGAAAGCTCGGGCAGGAGCTTCTCCTTCTTATTGGCAAGCTCGACTAGGCCCTCAGCGGCATCCTCGGCAGCGAAGACGACGATCTTGCGCATATCGCCCTCGGCGTCGTCGATGCGACCGACCAGGTCGGCAGCCTCGGCCTCGGCCATCAGGCCATCGAGCTCACGAAGGCGCATGCCCAGCAGGTCGGACATTTCCTTCTGCTCCATCTTGGGCTTGAGGTCAAGAAGCTTGATGGCGCGCTCGATGTTCGCCATGCGCTCGGCCTTGGCCTCCTCCTCCTTGGAAATAGCAAAGCGACGGCTGCGCAGCAGGCGGGCGGCCTTCTGCATCTTGTCCATCAGCTCTTCGTCATCGTAATCAGCGGCGGCCTCGACAACCTCGGCCTCCTCGGCGGAAACCTCGTCAGCAGCCTCAACCTCAGCAGCTTCGGTCTCCACGGTCTCGACTGCCTCGACCTCGGCAGCCATGGTCTCGTTCTCGGTCTCGTTCATGATCTCTTCGTTCTCAGACATGAGACTCCTTCTTGGCCCTCTCGGGCATCATCGCCCCATTCGCGGGGCCCGTCGCGCACTCTTTGCGCCTTATACATTCATGCCTCTCGGCAAAACGTCCATTAGTTTATGGTGTCGCCATCCAATCTAGCTGCAGAATCTATGTGCACACATTAATGCGACATGTCGCGGTATCATGGCCTGAACCAAACGTGTCCACCTTAAGGAGCCCGCCATGATCAAACCCATCATGAAATCCGAGTTCTTTTTGCGCCTGCCTTCCGAAGACGCGGGCCCCGATGACGCCGTGACCGGGCAGGACCTCCTGGATACGCTCCATGAGCATGAGCACGAGTGCGTGGGCCTCGCCGCCAATATGATTGGCGTGTGCAAACGCATCATCTGCGTAAAGGACGGCAACAGGGCGCTCCTGATGTACAACCCTCAAATTCTTGAGCAGGTCAATGCCTATCAGACGAGCGAAGGATGCCTTTCGCTGGTTGGAGAGCGCCCCTGTACCCGTTATCGCCGCATTAAGGTGGAGTATCTGGACGAGAACTTCGTCCACCGCATCAAAAACTTCTCAGGCTACACCGCCGAGATCATCCAACACGAAATCGACCACTGTTGCGGAATCGTTATTTAGTTCCGCCGATTCAAGAAAGCTCCCTGCAGCAAAACAACTGCAGGGAGCTTTTCATAGTGCGGAACTTCTATCCCACTAGCTCTGGCGGTAATGGTCAAAGAAGTCGGCGAGGTCTTCGAGGGACTCTTTGAGCACTTCCATGCGCGGCAGGTACACGATACGGAAGTGGTCGGGCTCAGCCCAGTTGAAGCCGCCGCCACGCGTGATCAGGATCTTCTTCTCGTGCAGCAGGTCGAGGGCAAACTGCTCGTCATCGGTGATGTTGAACTTCTTAACATCCATCTTGGGGAAGATATAGAACGCCGCACGCGGCTTAACCACCGAGATGCCGTCAATCTTGTTGAGCGCCTCATACACAAAGTTGCGCTGCTCGTAAACACGACCGCCGGGACGGATATAGTCGTTGACGGACTGATGGCCACCGAGTGCCGTCTGAACGATCGACTGAGCCGGCACGTTGGAGCACAGGCGCATGTTGGAGAGCATGTTGATGCCCATGATGAAGTCGCTCATGCAGCGCTGGTTGCCCGAAAGCACCATCCAGCCAATGCGATAGCCCGCAATCATGTGCGACTTGGACAGGCCGCTAAAGGTAACGCAGGGCAGATCGGGGGCGAGCGAGGCAATCGAGACGTGCTCGTAGCCGTCCATGCACAGGCGGTCGTAGATCTCATCGGCAAAGATCATCAGCTGATGCCTGCGCGCAACCTCGACGATGCCCTCGAGCACCTCGCGCGGATAGACAGAGCCCGTGGGGTTGTTGGGGTTGATGATGACGAGGGCCTTGGTCGCGCTCGTGATCTTGGACTCCATATCCTCCAGGTCGGGATACCAATCCGCCTGCTCATCGCATAGATAGTGCACGGGATGTCCACCGGCAAGGGTTGCGCACGCCGTCCACAGCGGGTAGTCGGGACTGGGGATCAGAATCTCGTCGCCGTTGTCGAGCAGCGCGTTCATCGAAAGCTGAATGAGCTCGGACACGCCGTTGCCCGTGTAGATGTGCTCCATCTGAACATTGGGCAGGCCCTTGATCTGCGAATACTGCATGATCGCCTTGCGCGCGGAGAACAGGCCACGCGAGTTGGAATAGCCTTCGCAGTCGGGCAGCTGCTGGCGCATGTCCTTGATGACCTCATCGGGCGTGCGGAAACCAAAAGGCGCCGGGTTACCAATATTGAGCTTGAGGATGCGCTCGCCCTCGTCCTCCATACGGGCGGCCTCGTCGACAACGGGGCCGCGCACGTCATACAGGACGTTATCGAGCTTGGTGGATTTAGAGAAAGTGCGCATGGTAGTGCTCCTTGCAATTTGAGCCGTGGGGCTAGGTTCGGATTTGGAAACGTTATGGGACGAGGGCGCCTCGCCTTGGTCGGCGTCACTGGCGAGCAGCCAGGTAACATCGACCTCCAAAATGCGGGCGAGCAGCTCTGCCACATCGCGCCGCGGAATCGTCTTGCCGCTCACATATTGGCTCATCTGACTCTTGCCGAGTTTTTTGCCGAGCATCTCCGATGCACGAATCACGTCCGACTGGCGAACGTCGCGATCGGACATAGCCTGTCGCAGGCGATCGCTAAACGTCTCTTGGGCCACTAGAACCTCCTTGCTGGCAAAGTTCAATTTATAGAACACGAATTGAACCTGAGTTCAATTTAGGCAGCAGTATAGCGCGGCACATAGTACGAAAGTTCAATTTCACAAAGAAATGCGCCAAGTTCCAAGATTTGCTCCAGAGCAGATAACAGTGTGCGCCATTAGAGATATTCGAGAAATCGAGTCGCCGCAAGCGAAACGTCGGCCGTGCGGTATATGGCATTGATTTGCCGATGAGGATGCCCCTCCAGCGGCCGGATAGCGACATCAAACTGACAGCGGCGCAAGATGAGTGCCGGAAGAACACTCACGCCCAATCCGTCCTCGACCATGGCCATGATCGCATAGTCGTCCCAAGTCGACAGCTTGGAGCGCACCGTTAGGCCCGCACGGCGGAACAGCGGCGTAATCTCGTCATCGCTACCGCGCTCCAGCAGAATAAATTGCTCGTTGACCAAATCGGCAAGAGAAAGGGTCTTTGCAGCGGCAAGCGGAGAGCTTGCCGGAACCACAGCCATCAGCTCGTCTTGTACCAACGGCCGCGACGTCATGCCGGCGCCGCGTGGCTCGCGCGGGATAAAGCCGAGGTCGCAGCGACCTTCCGCCACCCATTGCTCAATTTCGGAGTAATCACCCATCAGCAGCTCGTAATCGACATCCGGGTGATCGGCGCGAAACCGTGCGATGAC
The DNA here is from genome assembly GCA_902491395.1 of uncultured Collinsella sp. Taxonomy (GTDB): domain Bacteria; phylum Actinomycetota; class Coriobacteriia; order Coriobacteriales; family Coriobacteriaceae; genus Collinsella. The sequence continues at coordinate 80,236 of CABUHO010000009.1, read as the reverse complement.
CGACGGCAGCACATGGGTCGCCACACTCGAAAACGTACCGATGCAGATTTTGCCACGCATAAGCCCACGCATCTCGTCCACGCGTCGCTGCAGGCGGCCAAACTCCTCGCATAACGCCTCGACCGCCGGCATGATCTGCCGACCATCGGCAGAAAGTACCACGCCCTCGCGGCTGCGATCGAGCACCTTAAAACCCCAGTCGGCCTCAAGATCGCCCACCATGCGACTCACGCCCGACTGCGAATAGCTCAGGCGCTCAGCGGCACGCGTAAAGCTGCCGGCACGCACCGTTTCGAGTAGCACTTGCATCTTTTGGATATTGGTCTCCACGGCACGCCCCGCCTTTGCATGAGTATTCGTCATGTCACCTATGCATTATATTCGCTTTTCTTCTATTGCCCGCTACTCCATAGTGAACTTGCACCGATATAGAGGGGACGGCAGTGCATGAACAACGGATTGCTTACATACCTAGCAGCATTGCTGCTGTTTGGCTCCAACGGCATCATCGCCGCCGCGATCGCACTGCCGAGCTCCGATATCGTGCTCCTGCGCACGTTTCTAGGCGCACTCTCGCTTGTTGTCATCCTTGCCATCACCCAGCGTCATAACTTGCAGGCGCCGTCTCGCCCCCGCGAAGCTGCGGCCCTTATCCTCTCGGGAGCCGCGCTGGGTGCCAGCTGGATTTTCCTGTTCCGCGCCTACCAGACCATTGGCGTCGGCATCTCCTCGCTGCTGTATTACTGCGGCCCCATCATCGTTATGGCGCTCTCCCCGTTCATCTTTGGAGAAAAACTGACTGGCGGTAAAATCGCCGGCTTTGTCGCCGTTGCCTGCGGCGCTTTCCTCATCGCAGCACAAGGCCTGGGCGGCAACATGCCCATCTCGGGCATCGTCTGCGGCATCGCCTCGGCCTTCTGCTACGCGCTGATGGTCATCGCCAGCAAGGGGGCGCCGCACATCGAGGGCCTCGAGAACTCCACCCTCCAGGTGAGCGCCGCCTTTGCGACCGCGCTGGTTCTCACGCTCATCACGCAGGGCGTCCCCTCGTTTTTCTCCCCCAGCATCGCCGCCGGCATCGATTGGCATGCCATCGCCATGCTCGGCGTCGTCAACACCGGACTCGGCTGCCTGCTCTACTTTAGCGCCGTCGCCAAACTGCCCGTACAGACCGTCGCCGTCGTCGGTTACCTCGAGCCGCTTTCGGCCGTCGTCTTCTCCGTCGCCCTTTTGGGCGAGGCCATGACGCCCATCCGCCTGATGGGAGCCGCGCTGATCATCGGCGGAGCGATCTTCTGCGAAATCGCCGGCAAACGCGCGGGTACCAAGGGCAGCATCGCTCAGGCAGCGCGTGCCTAACAGCCCCTCTTCGGTTTCAAAACAGGGGTGCGTCCGCGGTACCACCTTGCAGCAAGCCACACAGCGAATTCGCCCCTGTTTTGAAATGTCATCTGCGCAAACGAATACTCCCCAGCTGGGGATTATTGTCTAAAGCACCCCGATGTGCCAAACTGCTCTTATATATAAAGACGGCATAAAAGATTTCTGTCCCGACAGAAATTAGATGTCTAAGGGAGTCCACGTGGCACACAACAAACTGGAGACAAGTCTCCAAGACCAGCAGAGTCAGGGCGGGCACGGAGCCATCCCCCTCTCCGCCGGTATGCTGCTCGTTACGCTCGGCGTCGTCTACGGCGACATCGGCACGAGCCCCATGTACACCATGAAATCAATCGTCGCCAATAACGGCGGCATTGGCACCGTCAGCGAGGACATGATCCTGGGCGCGCTTTCGCTCGTCATCTGGACCATGACGCTCGTGACCACGGTCAAGTACGTGCTGATCGCCATGAAGGCCGACAACCACAACGAAGGCGGTATCTTCGCCCTGTTCAGCCTTGTGCGCAAGGTGGCGCCGTGGCTGATTCTGCCCGCCATGATCGGCGGCGCGGCGCTGCTCGCCGACGGCATCCTCACCCCCGCCGTCACCGTTACTACGGCTATCGAGGGCCTGCGCACCATTGAGTGGGGCCATGCGCTGCTGGGCGATGGTCAGACCAACGTCATCATCATCACCATCATCATTATCTGCGGCCTGTTTGCCATGCAGCGCGCCGGCACCTCTTCGATCGGTAAGCTGTTCGGCCCGCTCATGACGTTATGGTTCCTGTTCTTGGCAGGCGCCGGTCTGTTCAACATGCTCGGCAACCTGTCCATCCTGCGCGCGCTCAACCCCATCCGCGGCATCATGTTCCTGTTCTCGCCCATCAACCACTCGGGCATCATGGTCCTCGGCTTTGTCTTCCTGTCGACGACCGGTGCCGAGGCGCTCTACTCGGACATGGGCCACGTGGGCAAGGCAAACATCTATGCATCTTGGCCGTTCGTAAAGGCGGCGCTCATCCTCAACTATCTGGGCCAGGGCGCTTGGCTGCTCGCCAACAACTCCAATCCCCAGATGCTCGCGATGGACATCGTCAACCCGTTCTACATGATGCTCCCCGAGCCCCTGCGTCCCTTCGCCATTGTGCTTTCGGCCGTGGCGGCCATCATCGCCTCGCAGGCGCTCATCACCGGATCGTTCTCGCTGGTATCCGAGGCCACCCGCCTCAACCTCATGCCGCACCTGCGCATCCACTACCCCAGCGATACCAAGGGCCAGCTCTATATTCCGCTCGTCAACAACATCATGTGGATCGGCTGCATCTTTATCGTGCTGCTGTTCCAAAACTCCGAGCGCATGGAGAGCGCCTACGGCCTTGCCATTACCGTGACCATGCTCATGACCACGACGCTTTTGACGAGCTACATCGCCGGCATCATGAAGCACAAGCTGGGCGCCTGCGTCTTCGCTCTGCTCTTTGGCGCCATTGAGCTGTGCTTCTTCGCTTCGTGCCTCACCATGTTCTTTGACGGCGGCTACGTCATGATCTTCCTGGCCTCGCTGCTGTTTGGCCTTATGTATGTGTGGCGTCGCGGCACCGCCATCGAGCGCACGCAGACGATTCTGCTGCCCGTCTCCAAGTACATCGATCAGCTCAACCGCCTGCGTAACGACGAGACCTACCCCGTGCTCGCCGACAACCTGGTGTTCCTCACCAACAGTCCCGACCCGCTCACGCTCGACCGCGACGTGCTCTATTCCATCTTGGACAAGCATCCCAAGCGCGCCAAGGCATACTGGTTCATCAACGTGCACGTTACCGATGAGCCCTATACGCATGAGTATTCCGTTGAGACCTTTGGCACGGACTTCTTGTTCCGCGTGCGCTTGGACCTGGGCTTTAAGGTCAACCAGCGCGTTAACGCCTACCTGCGCCAGATTGTTGGCGACCTGATGGCATCGGGCGAGCTGCCGCCGCAGCACCACACCTACTCCATCTACGAGACGCGCGGCAACGTGGGCGACTTCCGTTTTTGCATGCTGCGCAAGATGCTCGCCCCCGAGACGGACATCAACCGCAACGACCACCGTGTCATGGCCATCAAGTATGCCGTCCGTCGCGCCTGCGGAAGCCCGGCACGTTGGTATGGTCTCGAGAACTCGGCCATCATCATCGAGTACGTGCCGCTCTTTGCCCGCATGCGCCCGGCCGTTAAGCTCGTGCGCACCCAGGTGCCGCTCGAGGTTCAGATCGAAGAGGCCGAAGAAATGGAAGTCGACATCTTCTCGGACGACTTGGTCAACGGCAACGAGGCCGGTAGGGACATGAACGTCGATCCCACTGAGCTGCTCGAGAGCGTCGCAGATACGCCCGAACAGCAACAGCTCGACGGCCTCGAGAGCGAACAACTCAACGACGCCAACTTCTAGCGACGTCACGAATCGACGACAGCGGCCCTGCATCTCACGGGAGACGCAGGGCCGCTTTGCGTTGCAGTAAAGCTAACGGCTACGAACGACGCGGCTCGGGAACCACGAGCCTATCGGGGCTCGCGCCCTCGGCATCCATCAGGCTCACGTAGCGAATCGACGGATCCTCATACATCGCGTAGTAATAATTGCCCGTGCGCGCGCTAAAGCATCCGGTATAGATAGTCTTCTCGAACTTGCCATCGCCCATCCTGGACGCCCCCTCAATCATCACCACACCCTCGAGCGAGCGGAACATGCGGACGACGTTTTCGGTCTCGCTCTCCTTTTGCGGGTAATTGGCATTGAGGTACGCCGCTTTTACAAAACGGCTCGGCGAATAGCAATCGCCCGGAATGCCGCGCATGCCGGCACCCGCGCCATAGGGCTTGAGCTCGGCGCCACGCCATGTCGCCGTCTGCGGAAAATCGCTTGTGGCGGTGATATAGGTGCGTAGGTTTTCCATATGCCACGGGAAGGTCGGCTGGTTGGCAAGGGTGTCGACCGGATCGTCGTATACATGCAGGCCATCGGCCATCATCTCGACCACGATGCTACGCTGGCTGTCGCCGATAATCCAATGGAGCAGCGACACGCCCAGCCCCTCTCCGGCAGATTTGGCGACGATCACCGTATCGCGCAGCGCGGCCTCGACCTCATCGACCGTCGAGAACGTCGACGCCACCCACAGGGGAAACTCATAGGCCGCGATATTGGTCTTGCCGTCAACAGGGTCCTCGGCATACTCGGCATAACCCGGGAAATTGAGACCCGCCACGGCAAGGCCCGCATCGTTGCCGCAGTCGAAGAACATAGGGTAGTTCTTGTAATCGATGCACATACCGATCACTGCGTGTGCCGCCGTCGCGTCGTCGATAAACGAATACGGAATGTGAAACCCGCGTGGCATCACGCGAACCTGTTGGCCGTAGTCAAAGCTCCAGTCGAGGTTGCGGCCCAGATACATGTGGCCAGAATTATCGGTAAATCGAATGCTCGTACACATAGCGCCTCCTAGCTTTTCGTTCTTGCTAAACTCATTGTCACCAAACAAAAAGGCGCTAAACACAAAAGCCCGGACATGACAACAATGTCACGCCCGGGACAAAGACCGCAAATTCGGCCCCAATTGAACCACTCTAGACGAGTTTACCTAAGCAGTGATCAATCATGTGTTGAATCATTTGCGCTTCAAAACCGACGAAGTCCTGCTTGCGCTCGCGCATCTTGCCGTCGACGATCACGTCATAGGCAACCTTGCACTTGATGTAGCGCGTGGACTTGGTGATCTCCTCGTGCGTCAGGCAGCTCTCCTCCATCTTGCTGGCGCCCAGGCCAAACACCAGACGGGGGTTGTAGAGCACATGGGGCTCGCCGGCATCGTCCAGGTAGACGCAAACCTTCTTGGTGACGCCGATCTGGTTGGCAGCAAGGCAGCCGGCATCGTCAAGCGACTTGATGGTATCGATCAGGTCCTGGGCCACCGACTCGTCCTCGACGGTCGCGACCTCGCAACGCTGGGACAGAATAGCCTCGTCGTGGCAGAGCTCTTTAATCATACGTTCCTCCATAGGGGTCGTTGTAACTGCTTAAGTATACGGTACCTACACATTTTCATACGGAAAATACCGCCCGTCTGCTACATTGCGCCGAACATCAACATGTGGGGAACAGCAGAGTTGTAAAGGCGATATAGTAGGTGAGTTCGTGTCAATCGGCCTAAACTCGGGGCCGAACAAGGAAAGGGTATGCATGGACGAACTATTTCACGTCAGCGAGCGCAAGTCCACAATCGGGACCGAACTTCGCGCTGGACTGACAACGTTCCTGGCAATGGCCTACATCATTGCCGTCAACCCCGCGGTGCTCTCGGGCGCCGGCATCGATGCGGGAGCGCTCGCCTGCGCCACCTGCCTGGGCGCTGGCATCATGACCATCTGCATGGGCATCTTCGCTAACCGCCCGCTCGCCTGCGCGTCGGGCCTGGGCATCAACGCCATGATCGCGGGCATCACCACCACCATGTGCGGCGGTGACTGGCACGTGGCCATGAGCGTTATCTTCCTCGAAGGTGTCGTCATCTTGCTGCTCGTCCTTTGCGGCCTGCGCGAGGCCATCATGGACGCCATCCCCGTGGTCCTGCGCCATGCCATCTCGGTGGGCCTGGGCCTGTTCATCGCCATGATCGGCCTGTGCGACGCCGGTATCATCACCGCTGGCGCCGGTACGCTCGTCGGCCTGGGCGACATCACCTCCCCCACCTTTATCGTCGGCATCATTTCCATCATCGTGACGGTTGCCCTGGCCTCCCGCAACGTGCCGGGCTCGCTGCTCATCGGCATCATCGTCGCCGTTATCGCCGGCATCCCGCTGGGCGTCACCCATGCGCCCGAGGGCCTTATCGCCCCGCTCGACTTCTCGACCTTTGGCGCCCCGTTTGCCAGCACCGCCGATGGCAACATGGCCATCGTAAAGGTCCTGACCGACCCGATGCTGCTCGTCGTTGCCTTCTCGCTGCTCATGAGTGACTTCTTCGACACCATGGGTACTGCGATGGCCGTCGCCAAGCAGGGCGAGTTCCTAACCGAGGACGGCAACGTTGAGGACATCCGCCCCATCCTGATCGTTGACTCCGTGGCCGCTGCTGCCGGTGGCTTTATGGGCGTCTCCTCCATCACCACCTTCGTCGAGTCCACCTCTGGCGCTGCCGACGGTGGCCGCACGGGCCTCACCTCCGTCACCACCGGCGTGCTGTTCATTCTCGCCGCGTTCTTCTCCCCCATCGTCACCATCGTTTCCAGCGCCGCCACCTGCGGTGCTCTGGTCTACGTCGGCTACCTCATGATGAGCGAGGCCTCCGAAATCGACTGGTCCGACGTGTCGCAGGGCTTCCCGGCGTTCATGATTGTCGCCGGTGTGCCCTTCACCTACTCCATCTCTGCCGGCATCGGTCTGGGCTTTATCGCCTACGTGATCGTCGCGCTCTTTAAGGGCGAGGCCTCCAAGATCAAGCCGCTCATGTGGATCGCAGCCCTTGCCTTCCTCGTCTACTTCTTCGTGGCGTAACGGCGTAGTCTGCTAAAGCAAAACAACAAGGCGCGGAGTCGCAACGAGCGGCTCCGCGCCTTTCTTTTAAAGCAAGGCAACACGTGGGCACGCGGTTTATTGTTTCCCGAAATTTTTTGGACATTTTGCCCTCCAAACGGCACTACCGCCGGCAACATCCAGCAGATACGCTGAACCTAGCCGTATAGGCCCTATGAGAACGGGAGCAACCATGGCAGCCTTGTTCACGACCCACAAACGCAATGACACTACCGCCGGAACCCATGTTGCCGAACCCGACGTTCGCCGTCGCATAGGACTCGCGCACGGCAGCTGGCGCCGCGTGACGCGCCGCATCGTCGTAGGCGCCGTGTGCGCGCTCACGGTGAGCTCGCTGCTCATGCCGAGCGTCTCGCTCGCGGCGGAATGGGTCAAGGTCGGCGAAACCAAATACAACGCCGGCACTGCGGCGGGCGACGAGACCGGCACCTGGTCGTGGGACGGCGCCGACGACTTGAAGCTCAACAACTATAACGGCGGCGAGATCCAGGCCGCAGGCAAGCTCAACGTGAATTACTCGGGAACCAACATCGTCACTGCCGAATGGATCGAAGGCATCAAGGCTTCTCATGGCAAGAATGAGAACGCCGAGCTCAATATCCAAGGCGACGCGGGCAGCACGCTCAGCGTGACATCTACTGAGGACGCTATCCTCTCCACGGGTAATATCAATATCGACGGAGCCGGATCCGTCAACGCCACGAGCGTTGGGTTTGATGCCATCGACGCCGAGGGCGATCTCGCTATCAAAGGTTCGGGCAACGTCAACGCCACGGGCGTATCGGATGGCATCAGGGCAAACGGCAATATCACGATTGACGACAGCGGGGCCGTCACCGCCAGGGCTACCAAGGACAAGGGTATCGGAACCGACAAGAACCTCACCATCAAGGGTGGCGGCACAGTCGAGGCAAGCTCAGCCGATGGTGAGGCCATTTGGAGCGGCGGCAACATCAATATCTCGGACGGCAGCCAGGTCAAGGCGAGCTCTGAGAAAGACGCTGCCGTCGAGGCCAAGGGCAGCCTCGCAGCCACAAACGCCTCCCTCAACGCAAACGGTGTTGAATATGGCGTCTATGCCCACAAGGGCATCACACTCGATCATGCAAACGTGACAGCCCGCGCAAGTAAAGGCAGATACGGTGGCGCCATTGCCCTCTTCACCTACCAAGACGATATCGTCGTCAAGAACGGCTCCACCGTGGACGCGTTTGCGGAAGGCGAGGTTTCGGCTGCATTCTCCACCAGAAACGATCGACCCAACGAGGAGGGTGGCCACATCTACATCAGCGACTCCGTTGTCAAGGCCATAGCCCGCTATGTCGAGAACGGCGACGGCCCCATCCCCTACAGCGAAAACCAAGATGGCGAGACGAGGCGCGAACCCCAAGGCGAGAACATCGGCATCATCGCCCAGACCAGCGAGGGCGTCACACCCGCAGTCATCTCGATCATCCGCAGCAAGGTAACGGCCGAAGGAGATACAGCGGCAATCTTTGCCCGTGCCATGAGCGCTGACGGCAAGACAATCGGCACCATCAAGATTGAGAACGCCGCCATCCAGACGCCCGAAGGCGGCAAGGTCATTGACTATCGCAAGCTCCGTGACGGCATCTACGAGGCAGGCCAAGCCATCGGCACGGGCGACGCCACGGTCGACTCCCTCTATATCAAAGCAGTCGCCAAAAGCACGACCATCGCACCTCCCGAGGTAGCCAAGCCGGAAGACCCCAAGCCCGACGAGACCAAGCCCGCAGAAAGCAAGCCCGCGGAGTCCAAGCAGAACCCCAAGCCTGAGGGCTCAAAGCCGACCAAGGCCGTTGCGGCTTCAACCACGAAAGCCAAGACTACCGGCGTGCTCGCGGCAACCGGCGACACCTCGGGTGCGGCCATCGTGGCAACCGTCCTTGCGGGAACAGCCGCTATCGCCGCAGGCGCCGTGGTGAGCCGCAAGCGCTCATAGACAGCTTTGACCTTTAACGCACGGGACGGCACCCACAGAAGTGCTAGCCCGCACACCGTTTAGCAACGCCACCGCCGAGCTCCCATCCGGCGGTGGCGTTTCCTGTTTGCGCCCGCACGACGCGCGCGAATGTTCTTGATGCTGCCCAACCGGTATACGCTGGCGTGCGACAATTGGGACTGCCGATATCACAACACTGAGAGAAGCCCGTCATGGAAGCGCAAAAGCAGATAACCGTTCATTCGGAGCATACGGAAAGCGCACCCGTCATTTACCTCCCCGTGGTCATGGGCGACGGTAGTGATGTTTATAACCGCTGCCAAGAGCTCGACTGTCCGCCGTTTACGCTCGTTGCCATTGGCGCGCTCGATTGGAATCGCGAGCTGAGCCCCTGGGCATGCGATGGAACTGTACGCGATGCTGAGCCTTTCGACGGTCAGGCTGCCAGTTTTCTTGATGAGTTGCTGAGCCAGATAATCCCGCAGGTCGAGTCATCGCTTCCCCAGCCGCCCGTTTGGCGCGGCATTGCCGGCTACTCGCTCGCAGGCCTTTTCGCGCTTTGGGCCCTCTGGCAAACCAACGCCTTTGACCGCGCCGCGAGCGCATCGGGGTCGCTGTGGTTTCCTGACTTTATCGAACGAGCCAGTACGGCACCATTTGCCGGCAGCCCCCAAGCCATCTATCTGTCGCTCGGTAAAAAGGAAACCAAGACGCCCAACCGCATGATGCGACACGTGCTCGACGACACGCGCGCGATGGAAGAGTTACTCGTCGAGCGTGGCATTCCAACAACGTTGGAGCTCAACCCCGGCAATCATTTTGCGCAAACCGACTTGCGCATGGCGCTCGGCATCCACTGGATACTGACGCATTAAAAATGGCGCCCACGCGTACGCATGGGCGCCATTTTCTGATGTAGTTGGACGCAGCTGTTACTCAGCAGCTTCCTCAAGCTCGGAAGTATCGAACTCAAAATCGTTACCGGGCAGAATGGCATTGAGCACAATGCCCACCAGCGAGCCTACGGCAAGGCCAGAAAGCGAAATCGTCACGCCGCCCAGCTCCAGCACGATGGCGCCAGCAGTGCTGTAGGCAATGCCGAGCGAAAGCACAAGCACCAGCGCGGCCACCAGCACGTTGCGATTGTTCTGGAAATCGACCTGGTTCTCGATGAGGTTGCGAACACCCACGGCGCTGATCATGCCGTAGAGCACGAGCGACACGCCGCCGATGACGCACGCCGGCATGGCGGCGATGACTGCAGCGAACTTGGGGCAGAACGAAAGCACGATGGCGCAGCACGCGGCAATGCGGATCACGCGCGGGTCGAACACGCGCGTCAGGGCGAGCACGCCAGTGTTCTCGCCATAGGTGGTGTTTGCCGGAGCACCAAAGAGCGAGGCCAGGATCGTGGCAAGGCCGTCACCGAGCAGCGTGCGATGCAGACCAGGATCGGCGATGTAGTTGCGCTCGCAGGTAGAGCCGATAGCCGAGATGTCGCCAATATGCTCGATCATGGTCGCGAAGGCCAGCGGCATGATGGTGATGATGGCCGTCGTGGCAAGACCGCTATCGAACTGCGGACCAAAGAGCGCAAACACGGTGTTGTCCCATACAATGGGCAGGCCGACCCACGGAGCGGCCGCAACGCCCGAAAAATCAACTTCGCCCAGTGCTGCCGCAACGGCATAGCTCACCACGACACCCAGCAAAATCGGCACGATCTTGACCATGCCACGGCCCCAGATGTTGCAGATCACGATGACGGCCACAGCAACCACAGCGACAAGCCAGTTGGTCTGGCAGTTGGCGATGGCAGAGCTCGCCAGAATCAAGCCGATGGAAATGACGATGGGACCAGTCACCACCGGCGGAAAGAAGCGCATGACGCGCTTGGCACCAAATGCGCGGAACAGCGCCGCCAGCACCGGATAGAGCAGGCCGGCGCAGGCAACACCCAAGCAGGCGTAAGGTAAAAGCTCCGTCTCACCGTTGGGTGCAATCGCGGCATAGCCCGCGATGAAGGCAAACGACGAGCCCAGGAAGGCCGGCACCTTACCGCGCGATAGAAAATGAAACAGCAGCGTGCCGATGCCGGCGAACAGAAGCGTCGCCGAAACGGAAAGGCCGGTGAGCACGGGCACGAGCACCGTGGCGCCAAACATCGCGAACATGTGCTGCAAGCCCAACACAAACATGCGCGGGCGGCCGAGCGACGACGCATCGTAGATGGCATCGGTGACGACGGGCGTCGAAGACTGGGACATGGAAGTCCTTTCGAATGGAAGGGCGCCCGGGCATGGCTGATTACCTGCCCGAACGATACGATCCGAACCATTGTATGCGATGTAGCCTCAATCACGCCCGCCGCCCCGACGAACGGTAGCGCTACTTCCAGACGCGCTCGGCGATGCGCTTGACCAGTGCGAGCTTTGCCCACTGCTCGTCCTCGGTAAGCTTGTTGCCGATCTCGCAGCTGGCAAAACCGCACTGAGGCGACAGGTATAGGTTCTCGAGCGGCACATACTTCGCGGCTTCGTTGATACGCTCGACGATAACCTCCTCATCCTCGAGCTCGGCCGCCTTGGTGGTCACCAGGCCCAGCACGACCTTCTTACCGGGGGCAACATACTTGAGCGGCTCAAAACCGCCGGCGCGCGGCGTATCGAACTCCAGATAGAACGCGTCGACGTCCTCGTTGGCGAATAAGTACGGCGCGATGGGGTCATAGCCACCCTCGAAGGCGTAGGTAGAGTGATAGTTGCCGCGGCACACATGCGTGTTGATGACCAGGTCATCGGGCTTACCCTCGATAGCGGCGTTGTTGAGCGCCACGCCCAGCTCGCTCACTTTCTGCAGGTCGACCGGGCTCATGCCGGTCTTGGCGACAAAGTCGGTATCGCAGTAGATACCCCAGGTGCAGTCATCGAACTGGATGTTGCGGCAGCCCGCAGCGTACAGGTCGGCAATCACGGTACGATAGGCGGCTGCGATGGCGTCGGCAAGCTCCTCGTCGGTCTTATAGACGGCGCGCAGGCTCTCTTGCTGACCATCGCAGCGATCGAGCGTAACCTCGGAGAACGTCTGGATCGGTGCCGGGATGGTCTGGCGCGCGACCTGGCCCTCGCCCTCGAGGGCTTTGACAAACTTAAAGTGTGCAACGAAGGGGTGGTTCTCGCCGCTGATGGGGCCGATCACCACAGCGGTATCGGCCGTGGTCTCCTCGTCGTGGAACATATAGCCGGTGCGCGAGGTGCGGCGCTCGATGCCGTTGAGTCCCCACATAAAATCGAGGTGCCAGTAGCTGCGGCGGAATTCACCATCCGTGATCACCTGCAGGCCGGCGGCCTTCTGCTTGGCCACCAAGTCGCGAATGGCCTCGTCCTCGACGGCCTTAAGGCCGGCGTCGTCGAGCGTACCCGCGGCATGGGCGGCACGGGCGTCCTTTACGGTCTGCGGGCGCAGAAAGCTGCCGACGATATCGGCGCGAAACGGCGCGTTCAGCTGGGTCAAAGTGCTCATAGGTATCTCCCTTTGCAATTGGTTGCCTTATCGAGAGAGAGTATGGGCGTCATCGCGGCTATCGTAAAATATGCATTTATATTTGTTTGCCATAGGAATTGTCTATATAACAAACAATAGGGATGCGGCTCGCACGCGCGGTCCGCACGGGTTAGATATGCTGACGAATCGCGTCGATATAGGCCTGCCCATAGCGCGTGAGCGTCGTGTTCTTGCGCGTGATAATGCCGATCTCCATATACTCGTCCACATCGAGCGGAATCGAGATAATGCCGGGGCCGTTGAGCTCATGGCTGATCACGCCCGAGCATACTGTATAGCCGTTAAGGCCCATGGCCAGGTTGAACAGCGTCGCGCGGTCGCGCACGCGGATGTTCTTGCGGCGTTCAAACGTCGAGGTCAGCTCCTCGGAATAATAGAACGAGTTATAGCTTCCCTGCTCATAGGACAGGAAAGGGTAATCTTCCAGATCCTCAAGCGTTACGCGGGAGCGGCCCGCCAGCGGATGCTCGGCACACACGAAAACGTGCGGCGCGGCGCAGAAGAGCCCTTCGAATACGAGCTCGTTGGCCGCCAGCATGCGCTCAATGACCTCGCGGTTATGCTCGGACAGATACAGGATGCCCAGCTCGCTTTTCATGTGCGCGACATCTTCGATAATCTCGTGGGTCTGCTCCTCGCGCAGGGTAAAGTCGTAGCGCGCGGCATCGAACTCGCGAATCACATCGACAAACGCGTTGACGGCAAAGGAGTAGTGCTGACAGCTCACGCTAAAATGTGGCACTTGCTCGGACGCGCCTTTATATTTGTCCTCGAGCAGATCGGCCTGATCGAGCACCTGGCGCGCGTAGCCCAAAAAGGTCTCGCCTTCCTCGGACACAATAACGCCCTTGTTGGTGCGCTCAAAGATATGAACGCCCATCTCGTTTTCGAGCTCACGGATCGATGCGGTAATCGAAGGCTGCGACACAAAAAGGCGGCGCGAGGCCTCGGTGATGCTGCCACACTCGGCGACCTTGACGACATACTTGAGCTGCTGGAGTTTCATGGCTGCCCCTTAGATGTTCGCGGGATTCGCGTCGGCTGTACCCGGCAGGCGCATAAACGGCGGCATCTCCCCCGTCGCGGCGCAGGCGGCAATCTGGTGCAGAGCCTTGGCAACTGCATCGTCTGCCGCGGCGCCGATATGCCAGCGCGCCGCAGCCGTGACGGCCTCGTTGGCGTTGGCGACTGCAACGGAGTTGGGGACGGCGTTAATCATGGGCAGGTCGTTATCGGAGTCGCCGAACACCGCCACCTCGTCGGTCGTCAGGCCCAAGGCGCGCGCCAGTTCCAGCGCAGCGCAGCCCTTGTCCCAACCGGCCGGAAGAATGTCGAACAGGCGCACGCGATTGTTGGGGAACACGAGCGAGAGCTCCGGCACCTCGGCGGCAACGCGCCCACGCAGCTCGGCGAGCTCCTCACGCGAGCGGGCGCTCCAGATATTTGCCTTGTATACCGGGGCATCGTCGACAACGGGGTGGCACGGGGCCTCTTCGCCCTTGAGCCACGCGTTTCCGCCCGACTCCATGGCGCGGCGCACGCGCTCGGGGTCGCTCGTCACGCAATAGGCGTCGTTGTCCCAAAAGTCATCGCCCAGGCTGTAGACCTTTAGATACGTATCGTCGGTCTCATGCTCAAGGTAATCGGCCAGACGCATCAGGGCATCGTTGTCGGTTGCGCGTGAAGCGGCTACCTCGCCGTCGACAAACATCACCTGCCCGTTGCAGAAGGCACCGGTCGAAAAGTACTCGGAGCGATTGCGGAACATCCAGCCCATCGCGGACGGCTGACGGCCCGAAACCGGGCCAAAATGCAGGCCCGCTGCCTGCATAGCATGAATGCCATCGATGGCATAGTCGCTGGCGCCGTCTTGTCCAGCGGGAATCAGCGTATCGTCCATATCGGTCAGCACAAGTTTAATCATAGGGTCCCCTCGGTCATTCTTTATCCCGTCTATTGTACCGACCCGCCAAAAAGGGACAGGTTTATTTTGGCAGGTTTTATCTGGGAAAACGCATCGCCCCAGTTGGCACCTGCCAAAATAAACCTGACCCTTTTTGGCAGGTGCGCTAGTATAGGGGACAACAGATTCGATGCGGGAGTGCCGGCGGTGCAAACCACAAGGCTGAGAGGGCAATGGGCCCAATCCTTTGAACCTGTCAGTTAATGCTGGCGTAGGGAGCATGCCGCCTTTACAGGGGCGCTGTCTATGCACAGCGCCCCTTTTCTATGCCAAGGAGGCATGTGCAGTGATTAATTCGGAACAGCTTAAGCAACAGGTGGTCAAGGCCGTAGAGGCAATTCGCGCCACCAACCCGATGGCCGGCTCCATCACCAACACGGTGACGATTGACTTTGTCGCCAACGCGCAACTCGCCGTGGGCGGCTCGGCCGCCATGGTCTATCTGCCCGACGAGGGCGAGGCGCTCGTTGCCGGCGGCGGCGCCATCTATCTCAACATGGGCACGCTCTTCCCCATCTACGAGCAGACGATTCCCCGCGCGGCCAAGGCGGCACACGATGCCGGCAAGCCCTGGGTGCTCGACCCGGTGGGCCTGGGCATCGGCAGCCTGCGCACTCAGCTGGTAAACGAGCTCAAGCAGTACAAGCCCGCCATCGTGCGCGGCAACGCTTCCGAGATCATCGCGCTCGCCGGCCTGTGGGGCCTTGAGGGCGAGGCGGCCGATCTGAGCCGTGTACGAGGCGTCGACACGACCGATACGGTTGACGCCGCCCGCGATGCCGCCGTGGCACTCGCCCGCTACACCGGCGGCGCCGTGGTGGTCTCGGGCGAGGTCGACCTGATCACCGACGGCACGACCGTGGCCAAGTCCCACGGCGGCAGTCCGCTCATGTCCAAGATCACCGGCTGCGGCTGCTCGCAGGGCGGCGTGCTGGCCGTATATGCCTGCGCCGCCGATCCGTTTACGGCAGCCGTCTGTGGCACCGCCGTCTACAACGTTGCCGGCACGCGTGCCGCCGCCGTCGCCGATGCCCCGGCGAGCTTTAAGGTCGCCTTTATCGACGAGCTCTACCGTGCAACTGCCCAGGACATCGCCAACAACCAGCTCGAGCTCGAGGAGGCGTAAGCCATGTCCGAGTCCGCAGCCAATACCGGCATGAACACGCTGGTCGCGGTGGCCATTGCCCCATGCGGTACGGGCGACGAGCTCTCCGCCGAGGTCGCCGAGGTCGTGCGCGTCATTCGCGAGAGCGGCCTTCCCAACCGCACCACCTCGATGTTCACCGAGATCGAAGGCGACTGGGACGAGGTCATGCGGGTCGTGCGCGACGCCACCTTTGTCCTGGCAAACAAGGGCATCCGCACCGAAGTTGTGCTCAAGGCAGATATTCGCCCCGGGTTTACCGACACCATGAACGGCAAGCTCGAGCGCATGGAAGCGCAAATCAAAAAGCAGGAGGAAGCATAATGAGCATCCGCGACAACCTTGATATCTCGGCCTATCTGGTGCTCGGCCCCGAAAACACCCTCGGTCGCCCTGTGGGCGACGTGGTGGCACAAGCACTTGATGCCGGTTTTACCTGCATCCAGGTGCGCTCTAAGGTGGCAAGTGCGCGCAAGATTATCGCGCTGACGAGCGACGCCGCACAGGCTATCGCCCAAGCCGGCAAGACCGGTCAGGTCGCCTTGCTGATCGACGACCGCCTTGACTGCGTGCTCGCCGCGCGCGAGCAGGGTATTGCTGTCGACGGCGTGCACGTGGGTCAGAGCGATATTCCCGTCGAGGTCTGTCGCAAGCTGCTGGGCCCCGACGCCATCGTGGGCCTTTCGGCCCGTTGCGAGGAGATGCTCGAGTACGTCAAGACCGCCGACATGAGCCTGGTCGACTACCTGGGCATCGGCCCGCTCCACGAGACCGAGACCAAGCGCGACTGCGGACGCGCGGCCGACGGCTCTATCATCACCAAGAGCTTTGAGGACCTTGCCGCACTCCACGCGGCAAGCCCCGTGCCCATCGTGGTGGGCGGCGGCGTTAAGACGGCCGACTTGCCGCAGCTTAAGGCCACCGGCGTCGACGGCTTCTTTGTGGTAAGCGCCGTCTGCAGCGCCGACGACCCCCATGCCGCAGCCAAGGAGCTTGTCGACACCTGGCAGCAGGCATAGGCATAGGCCGAACAGCTGATTCGCAGCCTCATATCTTCAGCAATGGAAAGCGCATCCCAGTTTGGGCCTCCATTCCGGGATGCGCTTTCCGTATGCGACCCTTACCCCGCCAGATACGCTTCCAACGCCGGCAAAGTCGCCTCTGCATCGTGGCGGCCGACCTGGTAGATGCGCTCGAGCTCATCCGGTTCGCGGCACAGCGACGGCACCTTCACTGATTCACTCGGCCGCACCACAAAGATCTCGCCGGCAGCCTCGCGACGTGCCAGGTCATCGAGCGTGGCATTGTAGACCTCATGCCGATGCTCAAGCGCTGAAACAAAAGCAGGATAGTGACGGAACACGCGCCGCAGCATGGGCATCACGCTGTTGGGCTGCTTTACAAAGCCCGCCGGCTGCGTCAGCACCACCACGTTGCGGTCATACCCCTGCGCAAACAGCCAAGCACTGGGAATGGAATCGGCCACGCCGCCATCCAGATATTTATGCCCGTCAATAGCGACAGGACGCGTTGCCACGGGAATAGCAGACGACGCCCGGATCCACTCGATATCGCGCTCGTCACCATACGGCAAATCGTGGTAGACGGCCTTGCCCGTCTCGATATCGGTACACACGCACGTAAATCGCATGGGGCAGGCGCGATACGCCTCCAAGTCGATGGGATCGCGCTCGATAGGCACCTCGTGATAGGCAAAATCGGCATTGAACATATCGCCGGTTCGCAGCCAGCTGGTCACGCTCGCATAGCGCTTGTCGGCGCAATAGGCCTTGTTGTAACGAATGGCACGGCCGATCTGGCGCGATTTAAAGTTGTAGCCAAACGCCGCGCCCGCCGAGACACCCACCATATGGTCGCAGGTCAAACCGCGCTCCATCCAAACGTCGAGCACGCCCGCCGTATACATACCGCGGTAGCCGCCTCCCTCGAGCGCAAGCCCCACCGTGCGCGTCGTATCCGGCTGTGCCATGTGACCATCTCCGTTCCTGCGTTTTAAAACGGGACAAGTATACCCGTCAACATATATCGACTCAGTCGCATTTTTCATGCGCACCCAGGCGTTGCCGTTTGGCGAATAATAGCCGCCCACAGCATGTGCGCCCATATATAATTGTGCACTGTTGTCTATACTACTCAGCTGTTATCAACAGCGAACATTAGCCGGCAAAGTAACTCAACAACGCAGCAAGGCGGGGGCCTGGATACACGCAAGGCGCCGAGCAACGACGCGTGTACACTACGAGCTCGCCCGACGCCATCCGCCCCGACCTCAGAAAGCCGCTTACAACATGGACACCGCCAGCAATTACACCGAAACGCTCGAAAAGACCGTCCGTGACCTTCTCGAGCGTCAGGATGATCTGATTAGGACGGCCTTTACCGACCAGCTCACCGGACTTGGCAACCGCGGCGGCTTTGCCCGTTCCCTAGAGGAAATCTGGGAGCAGGAACTGCCCGTGACCATGGCGTTTATCGACATCGATAACCTTAAGCACTGCAACGACGTCTTTGGGCATGACGAGGGCAACCGCTATATCTTGCAGGTAAGTCTCTATCTCAAACTGTATATGAAAGTGGACGAGGCGGCGTTTCGCATAGGCGGCGACGAGTTTGCCATCCTATCTACAATTGCGACCGAGGACGACCTCGCCGAACGGCTGGAACACTGCCGAACGGTCCTGCTCAAGAACAACGATTCCGAGATGCCTCATTCGTTTAGCTACGGAGTGGCACACGCCGACCCCGCCCTGGGCGAAGCCTCCAATCGCATGACACTCGATGCCGACCATCGCATGTACGACTACAAGCTGCGCCATGCCATGCACCTTGATCGACGCAATATCGTGCAAGTCCACGCCGACGACTTCGAAATAAGCGACCGCGTTTTCGATGCCTTTTCGATGCTCAACGAAGGCCGTTATTGCTTTATCGAGAACTTGGACAAGCATCGCACCCTTTGGTCACAAGGCGCCTTGCGCGATCTCGGTCTTCCTTCCGAGCATATCGACAACTGCCACGATTACTGGAAAACGCGTGTCCATCCCGATGACCTTGAGGCCTATACCAGCGATATCGACCAAATCTACAACGGCTCCAAACACCGCCGCGTCATGCAGTACCGCATGCGCAATGCCGCGGGCGACTACGTCCTTTGCCGCGCTCGCGGGTTTCGTATCGACGGCGACGGAAATACCCCCTCGCTCTATGTCGGCGAGCTCGTCAACCATTCGCTTGCCGAAACCGTCGACGCCGCTACGGGCCTCGGAACGCAGCGTATGCTGATCAACGCTATCGATGCTTGCCGTCGCGACCGTTGCGAGACGGGGCTTATAGCGGTCCGCGTTCGCGGCACGGCAAAGCTCAACGAGCTCTATGGGGCCGAGGCTGTCGACAACATGCTCGCCGAATACGCAGGCCGCATGTTGTCGATCACCCGCGGCAGGAGTCGCGTCTTCCGCTCACGAAACGCCCAGTTCGTCGTGCTTAGCAACGAGTTGGGCCACGAGGCATTCGAGCAACTGACCCATCATCTTAAAGAAGCCGTTTTCGCTCCTGTTCAAATCGCGGGCGATACCATTACCCCCGTCTGCCTCGTCGTTCCGGCCTTTTACGAGCGCTTAATCAATCAAGCGACCGCCGTTTTAGGCGAGCTCGACCGTCGTCTTCGTGCGGCCGGCGGGCTTGTTCCCAACGACAGCCTCCCCATACCTGAGATTGAGCGCAAAAGCGCCGTCGCCGAACGCATCGATACGCTCACGGGCCTCTATCGACCCAGCGAGTTTATGCGGCGTGCCAACGCATTTCTGAGGACAGGGCGCGACGGCGCTTGGTGTATCACTACCGTCGACATGGGACACATGCGGCTGTTCAACGAATGGCACGGACAGGCCGAGGGCGACCGCATGCTCGCCGATGTGGGCACGGTCCTCAAGGACATCGAGAATGCCGACATGGGCGTCGCAGGGTACTGGGGCCAAGATGACTTTTGCGTACTCATCCCCTTTGAGCACGACACCGTCCATAAAATCTATAACCGCGTTCGCGAGGCCGTGGCCAAGCATGATAACGGCGTAGGTTTCTGGCCGTCCATGGGTGTCTACCCCATCGACTCCAACGAGGAAATCACCATCGATGCACAGGCCAAGGCCATGTTTACCAATCGGCGCGCGAAAAACGACTTTAAGGATCGCATTGCCGTCTTTCGCCCCGAGGAATACAAGCGCGAGGTTGCGTTTCACCGCACCCTCACCGAGTTCCAGTATGCGCTCTCAAACGACCGCATCACCTACTACCTGCAGCCACTGGTTGATATGGAAACCGGCGAGATCATTGGCGCCGAGGCGCTCACACGCTGGATCGACAAAGATGGATCGTTAATTCCGCCCGCAACGTTTATCCCCGCACTCGAGGAAAGCGGCTTTGTGGTGACGCTCGACAAGTACATTTGGCAGGGTGTCGCCTCGTGGCTGCGCGAGCGCATCGATCGAGGGCTTCGTGTGGTTCCGGTTTCGCTTAATGTGTCGCGCGTGGATATCCTTGCCTGCGACGTTGCCGAGCATATGGGGGCGCTCGCCGCCCAATACAACCTACCACCCGAGCTCATGCGTATCGAGATCACCGAGACGGCTTATACGGGAGAGTCCGAGGCCGTGGACAAACTGACGGCCGACCTGCACACCCGCGGCTTCTCGACCTATATGGACGATTTTGGCACCGGCCAGTCCACGCTCGCGATGCTCAAGAACGTCAACGTCGACGTCATCAAGCTCGACCGCGCCTTTGTACCCACCGACCGCGATCAAGGCCGCAGCACGCAAATCATTTCATCGATGCTCGAAATGGCGCAGTCGCTCCATCTGCCCGTCGAGGTCGAAGGCGTCGAGACAAATGAGCAGGCAAACATGCTACGACAAATGGGCGCCCGCTACGCTCAGGGCTTCCTCTACTACCGCCCCATGCCGGCGAAGGATTTTGAGGCATTGCTCGATGGTGGCAATAACAACTGATACGCTCGCGCGCAAAACGCCACCGCCGAAGGGGGAATTTGCCTCCATTAGCTGACTTATATCCCCAATTCAAACCGAATTGGGGATATGATACAAACCATTGTTCCGCCCAAGGAGGTTATCCATCATGAACGAGTCATATCGCCTGGGTGAGCAATTGATTATTGCCTATCTCCAACGACTTGCGAATGGCATCTCGACCGCCGAACTCGATATTGCCGCGCTGCCTGCTGAGCTACGCGCCGTTGGTGAGCAACTGCAAAAGACGCATGCCATCCTGCAACAAGAGCGCCAGCTGCTTGAGCGCAACGCCTATATCGATCCGCTCACCAACTTGGGCAACCGCAGCGGACTCGACCGTCACGTCGAGCAGCTCTGGCGCAAAGGCGACCCCTTCACCTGCGCCTATATTGACATCGACCATCTCAAGCATTGCAATGATAGGTTTGGCCACGCCGAAGGCAATCGCTATATTCTGAGCATCTGCCGCACGCTCTCCGAGGCAATGGAGCACGATGAAGTGCTGTTCCGTATCGGTGGAGATGAATTTGTACTCGTGTCCCCCACGACAGGCGAAGCCGAACTCGAGCAGCGCTTGGAGCGGACACGCACCAATCTTGTCGAGGCAACATCAGACGGCAAGGCGCCCATGATCGCTAGCTTTAGCTTTGGCTGCTCGCGCGTCAATCCACTTGCCGGCGACACGCGTCGCCAGATGACGATGGATGCCGATCGCAAGATGTATCGCTATAAGCTTATGCATCGTGTGCAGCAACCGAAAGACAATGACGCGCCGCCACACCCAATTGCCGAGCAGCTTCCGTGCAACGACCGCGTATTCCAAGCGATCTCTATGAGCTCCGAGACGCGCTATCCGTTTATCCTCAATCTCGATACCGGCGAATCGCAATGGTCGATTAATGCCGTGCGCGATTTCGACCTACCCTCCCAGCATCCCTACAACTCACTCGATATGTGGCTTGCCCGCGTTCACCCCGAAGACCGCGACAACGTGCGCAGCGAGCTCGATATGGTGGTAAACGGCGCGTGGCACTTCCATTACATGCAGTATCGCGTGATGGATGCTACCGGAGCGTACGTGCTTTGCGACTGCACGGGCTACCGTTTGGACGGCACCGATACCGAGCCCAACATGTACGTGGGCATGATTATCAACCGCAGCCTGGCAGATACGACTGATTCCGTGACCGGCCTAGGCGATATCCACGCCCTGGTCAACGCCATTGGCGAAATGCGTCGCGTGGCGCGCAAGGCGAGCTTGGTCGCCATTAAAATCGACGAGATCGCTCGAGTCAATGCCCGCTTTGGCTTTGATGCGGGCGACCGCGTTTTGGCGGAAAGCGCCGCCTGCCTCATGGATTGTTCGCGCGGCAAGGGTCGTCTGTTCCGTTCGACGGGACCGATGTTCGTGGCGCTTTTCGACGAATTCGATCCCAAAGAGATCGACGCGGTCGCAGACGAGATCGAGCGGTTCCTGGGATCGCCCGTGCTCTTTGGCTCATTTGAATATCAGCCGCCCCTTCGTGTGGCCACGCTTCATCTGGACGCCGTCGACCGACAGCCCGTTTCCATTCTGAATGAGCTCAAAGCGCTACTTGAAGAGGCCCCGCAGGTACCGGGCACAAAGCTGGACTAGCGTCGTGGGCCGCATGATAGTTAATTTCCGATCTCAGGCGAACACATTGGGCAAATAGGTCGTACCCGCAGTTAGCCGAACGCCCGCCGCAGTCTCTCCAGAGCCCGGGGGCACCGTTATCCCAGTTGAAAGAATGGCGGAGATGCGGTTCGATGAGTCCGGTGGCCATACTCCGCCCACCGCCCGACATCTTTTCCCAAGCAAAGTCGAACGGTCGGTCCGTCTATTCCGTTTCCCCTAGGCCAGGACAGCGGGGGTTCCGGAGCCGCCCATTACATTCATTCGGGAGGCGCTAAATTCATATGGAACGAGAAAGAGTTGATCACCCGATTATTATGCCCGCCTTAAAAAGCAACCAAATACACGTCCCAATATCATTCCAGCACAACCAGGAATCCATTATTTGGCTAATTCAATAGCCCCCTCACCGCTCATTACCAAAATATGATCGGCGACATCGAGCAATCTAGAATCATGCGAAACGATCAAAAAGGCCTGACCTCGCTTGTTTTGTTTTATGTACTCTATCAGGCAGCCACATGCCGATCCGTCAAGATCATTGGTCGGCTCATCGAGAATTACAAAATCCGCTTTTCGGCATAACGCCATAGCCAAGCGCAACCTTTGCAGCTCTCCTCCAGATAGATTAGAACATTTTTCCCATCTTATTTTATCAATTGGTTCGAAACCGCATTCCTTGAGAAACGACGCCATTAACTCATAGCTGATGCCGTATTCATGCAAATAGTCTTCAACTGTGTCACCGGGGACGAAAGCCGTTTGCTGCATAGCAGAGAAACACTCCGACCGAACCCGGTCAAGATTGATAGCGGTCAACTTTGTGCAATCGTACTCGATATTGTCATTTGCGTGCTCGTAAAAACCCAGGAGCAGCTTTAATAGTGTGCTTTTTCCAACACCATTAGGGCCTGTAATTACATACGTTCTGCCCACGTCAAATTGAAGATTCACCCCGCAAGTTATATCAACCAGCTCTTCGTCGCGAATTAAACTGAAGTCTAAATCTAGGACCTGTATGCGGCCCACATTATTAACCGCAAGGCAATTTCGGTAATCCCGTTTTCGCGCCTTTATTTCATTCAGCCTAGCTATTGATGCCCTCGTTTCCTGCAAAGACTGAAAGACGCCGATATAGTACTTGCCACAGCTCATCAATAGGGAATAATAAGAATTTATCATGGTAAATTCCCCAATTGTCATAGCTCCTGTGGCTATTCTTGCTCCCGAAACCAGCAACAAAACAGCTTGAAATCCTGCCGCCGCCATACGATCGCTAGAACTTACTATACTTTGTACTTTCGCGAGTGCGAGAACTGAAGGATAGTACGCAACATCAAACTGTTTTTCTACATGTTCGAAGCTGCTGTCATAACCGGCTAGCAGCTTAATCTCGAACGTCCGTGCGATACGTGATGCTATGGAGCTGAACAGGAACCCATCTTCCTCTTTCTTTTGAAATGAAGCGGCAAGCAGTGAGGGTTGAAGCATAAGCACCATAATGCAATACGCCCCAAGAAGCGTTATGCCGACGGTGCATATCGATAAATCGAGAGAAGCGATTAGCAGAAAAACCGCAATCATTGTAATCGCATTCATGAACAATGGAATCATGTTTATGACAACAAACGATGTTATTGAAGAGGTATCCGAGTTTATTTTCTGAGCAGAGTACAACGGGGAAGTCGACTCTATGTCCGTAAGTGGCAAATGTTGAAAGTCTGACACGATTTCTTTTAAAAAACTGAAATACGAGAGGTTTAGGACTGACGTCTGGAGCATCTTTGCAAAGTAAGAGAAGACCGCCGAAATAATCCCCAATAATGCTATAGCAAAGGCTAAAAAATAAATCGAATGCATGTCCTGACCGTAAACGAGCATATCAACAAACTGTCCGTTCAAATACGGTGACAGCGATGTCAGAGCATAGCTCACCAGAACCATGACCATCAGCATCTTTGCACCGTGGCATGACATCGTTGTTTTGACCACATGCCAGAACAACGCGCACTCGTCTCTCCGCCATTTGAAATGCATCATTATATCAACCACGCCTCTGAACAGGGCCTTTTATTTGAGTTGTCAATTATATTCAACCCTCTATCCAAAGAACTGTCCTTTCGCAGCCGTAACACATAGTAATAAACGCCTGCAGTGTGGTCATTTCGATAGAGTTCGTAAACATCATCAATTGCCTCATCTACTGATGTCCACCTTGTTGGATTAGCCAAATACGCACTCCATGCAACACCCTCAACCAACGAAGAGCATGGATAGACCTCGTCATATCCCAGCAAAGACATCGTTCCCGACAACTCGCTGCTCATTATGTCTTGCACTATTGAGACTGCATCCAGACTGTCCTTATCAGCACAAGCCATCATTCCCACCATCAACGCGGTACCATCATCGCTTAAATAATCTGGGAGCTTTTCGATAATCTCGTTGCTAACTCGGCATCCATCAAATCCCCCATCTCCGACAAAAGGATATTCAAGTCCATTGGGAATGGGGACCAGCGGAGGATTTGCAACAATATAGTCGTATTTACTATCAGGTTCGAGCTTCTCATACAAATTCCCTTGAACCGTTTTTATCGCACCGTCCAGCCCATTCAACTTGGAATTAAGCATGTTAGTTGCACAAGTTTCGGCGTTTATCTCCACCGATGTAACCGTCATGCCACCCGCTGCCATGATCAGCGACTGAATCCCAGAGCCCGCACACAAATCAAGCCCCTTCTTCCCGAGCTGAGGAGACAGCCGCCTGGCAAGTCCTAATGAATCTGGGCCGAAATATCTTTTAGGGTTTGGCCGTGGAGCATCCGCGACAATCCAGACACCTCTATATCGATTTAAAACCAGACCCGTTGAGTGGACAATCCCGTCCTTTAAAACAACGATGCCAGCGTCCACTAATAGTTTAATCAGCTCAATAAATGGCTTCATTTCAGCTTGCGCCACAGACTCTCCAAGATACAGAAGCCTCACTAGTCCTCGGTATTCTTGGTTTACTTTACCCGATGCAAATAAGTGCTCAACAACATAAAACCTATCCCCCGCCACGGATATGCCCTCGAGTAAATCTGTTAAGCCAACCCTATCAAATTCTTTTGACAATTGACTGTATTGGTCCATTTTGTCGTCCATCCCGCTTCCGCTGGCTATCGTCTCATAAACACAAACCTAACTAGCCGCACGAACGACAAAGAAGCCAAGCTGAACAGAAGTAGAACCAAAACTTCAAAAACACTGGTATTCCAATCGCGTACCCAGCCCTCTACCGCCAACAAAAAAAACAGCAGCCCCATCCATAACGTCACAGAAGAAATCAACTTTGCGTAAGGGCGTATATCAATCCCGCTCTCCCTTTTTGTGACATCATATCCAGCAATTGAGCAGAGCCATCTCCCTCTTCTGTATTGGATTGAAAGGATAATCAGGGCAATCGAAGTCATCAAGCAGACAGCATCCCCTGTTTCCATAGAACTTCCTTTGCTTTCCGTCCTAGTTGCGCATTCACAATCGAATCAAACCAAGTGTGAATTACTCGATAGCAACCGCCTTCGTATAAACCATAGCCGCTGCAGCAGCATTAACGACTGCGCCGTAGTTAACACCAACTACGATGTCATAAACTGCAACTGCCCAAACTGCAGCCGGGAATATAGCAACTCCCACCGCTGGCTCCGGATCTTGACTGCCACCATTTAAGTTAACTGGACCAACCCGCGGATCAAAATCCATTTTTTACCTTCTTTCTAACTTGGCAATAGTCTCCAAAACTACAGATCAATCTGCAATTCTCTAATCTCCATATCACCTTCCATTAACTCATTAGGTATCACTCCCTTCAAGAGAGTGGGCGGCAAAAGACACCGATCTGTTTCGCTCACCGAATAGATCAGGTAATTCAGATCTCGCATTCCATCACTTTTCAAATCCTCTTGAGTCGTTTCGCTCTTAAAAACAAGCTCAAAGACCGACATGTAGTCACGAATTCCCTGCCATTGCTGCAAGTTTGGAATTACACCAAATATTGAATATAGGAAGTAGGCATCTTCAACAATCGTTCTTACAAAAGCAATTTGCGTCATACACTCTTGCTGGTTGTCCTGAAGCTCCAATACGACTGATGATGAGCCGAAGTTATCCGAGATGTCATTGACCGTTTGAACTATAGACCCATCAACAATCGGAGACAGATATGAACATCTCAGTGAAGCGGCTTTCGCGTAGTAGGGAATATACATGATATTGTTACGCTGATACAGAAATCTAGGTGCAAGATCGTCTAAATCGCCCTCGAGAAATAAGCCTGTTTTCCATATTTTCAAAATTGTATTTAGAACTTTATCGGCAACGATTGACCTATCGCTGCCGGACAACTTCTTATTGGCGCAAATTTCGTTAGCGATATCTTTAATGCACCGCCCTCCATCTATCAAATTAACGATAGCGAGCGCATCTTCATTAAGACGAATATAGTAGCTGTTCGCGGTCAAAACGCTACCGGTCTGAGTGTGCCTTACGCGTACGGCATACCGCATTCTCGGAACAGCACCCAGTATCTCTCTTTTCTCCATATTTCCTTACCCTACCTCTAGGAAATAGTAATTCATGCTTCCGTGCGCAAGTTCTACCGCCACCGACCATTTAAACCCAAACTGCTCGAGCCCAGATTCGCAGCCATCCTTAGTGATAGCGGCTACTCGACATGGCGTTTCCGAACCTTCCCAGCGCAACTCCGCAATTTGAATCCCCCTTTCCAATATAAATAAAACCAAACTGCTAGACCTGCCTCTTAGTGCAGCGCCCTTAGCCGTAATCAGCATTCCGCAAGGTTCGATGGAATCAGCCCTGATCAGGCAAACCTGATAACGCCCATCAAATAGAGTCTGCCTAATTAGACGTCCTCTCATCTTTCCATTTTGTATAGTTGAGAATGGGTCAAGCACGACATATTGATCCATGCTTTCATTGGCTCTATAAACAAAAGACAAAACCTCTTTGCAGTCGCTCTCTTTAGCCCTAACTGCTTTTACGCAACTTACCCCCGTGCACACGTGCAGCATCCTCCAATTCTTGAGATATATCTATGTTCCGCTCTTTGAAAAGAACAGGAAGCCCCTGTTGGATACTTGTGAAGTCCGAAAGCTCCTCTATACGAGCTAGGCACTTCTCGACAATTGGGTGCCGTAACGCATATCTATCTATTTCGAGATCAATATAGTCCTGCAGAGTATTTCGATTTAGATTCCAAATGGTAATCGGCAGGTAAGGAGACACCGAGAGCTCCCCATACGCATTGACGCATATTTGCGGAATTCTCCCTGTCTCCCTATACATATACAAATGATCTACGGGGTCACCCCAGGTAATCTGCATTTGAGAAACAGCATTGCGCGCGCTCAAATATGCAGCAAGCGCATCATTTTGCTCGGGCGTTAGGCACAGATCCTTATAATTCAGCTCACCTCGTCCGAGCGGCATCAAAGGCTGTGCTCTAAAATCACTTACACCTTCTTTTTCACAAAAACTTATTATTGAAGGGTATTCCCTTATATTCCTAGCATGGGGAAGAGAAGCAACTGCAACCCTTATTCCGTGTCTTCGTGCGATCTTAATCGCATCCAGCACTCGAGGGAGCTTACCGTTACTCAACCTCACATGGTCATAAGACGCATCTGAAAGCCCATCGAGGCTAAACTGCACTAAATCCAGTCCATCTCTTTTTAGGGCGTCAGCAATTTCTTCTGTCCAAAGAATGCCATTGCTGACCATTGACACGAGAGTGCCTCGATTAAGCTCCTTAACTAACCTCACGGCGCGACGAATCAAATCAAACCTAAGAATGGGCTCTCCGCCACAAATGCAAATCGACGAAAGATCAATCAAGGCAAGCTGTCGAAAAACGCTGATCAGTTCGTCATCATTCATTTCCTCATAGGCACATTCCCCGCCGAAATCAAAACAATGCCGACATCGCAAATTGCATCGATAGGTCACATCAACTGAGGCCGAGCTAAGATAATTCATATACAATCCGCTCTCTTTAGTGCTTACGAAATACTTAATTGCAATTAACGACCTAGTAATTCTCGTTTATTTCTAATTATCTGTAATGAGTATGTAATGGATTCAAAAGCTGTAAGTTTGAGTCCTACATATTAAAGACATTGGCGGCTTCCTCGGACCTAAAGTGGATGGCAGATTCCCCAATCATGAAAACCGTTATATAAGCCCACACTAAAACTCAATTTGATGTTTTTATTATAGGACAATCTTTCGCCTCATCTTTGTCTGTTTAAAGAAAAAGGACGATATGAAAGAAATAGGAGAATTTGTACCCTTTGGCTTGCTCTTTTACAAACGTATTCCCAATACGTTTTAAACATGCGGCACTCGCCTTAAGGTCGAAATATAAACGGGGCGAGGCCGGACTACGTCACGTACCGCAGGACGGGGGCACAGATCAGATTCACCTATCATGAATTCATCTGCGCGATAAAACTGCGCATGCAAATTTACCGCACTATGAACTACATCGTGCGGGACATGAAGGAGTCGACGACCCGCTAGCTTCACCCGCTTGAAAACACCCGCAAACGACGGCAGCGTGAAAAGCAATTGGCCTCCGGCGAAACCTCTGCGGAGTTTTCGATCTCCGTATTTGTAGAACTGCCAGTTCTGCCACGCCGCCACTTCCTGCCCGCCGAGATCGTTCCTCAAGCCGCACAGCAGCCCGCCTTCTAAGACCTCGGAGTTCGCCATCGAAGGCGACCTGCCCAGACTCCTCACAATCGGCTTGCATGAGGCTCCGCGCTCCAACATCCTCTGGACCGTTTCCCTCTCGTACCTGGTGAGCGAGCCCGCCGTTGGCCCTCGGGGCCGGCTTCCCGGCCCCGAGAAACACTCGGATGAAGCTACCGATCGAGACGGGGCGTATGATGGGCGGTCGCTGGAATCGCGCCCCACGCCATCTGCCCGCTCGTGAGATAATTCTCAGCAGAATTTACCGATAGCAGATGGAGTTTGTGATGAAGGTTCTTTTGGTCAATGGCAGCCCCAAGGCAAACGGCAACACCGCCCGCGCGCTCGCCGAGGTCGCCGAGCAATTGCATGCCGAGGGCATCGATACCGAGGTGTTCCAGCTGGGCGCCAAGCCCATTCGCGACTGCATTGGCTGTGGCCAGTGCGGCAAGCTCGATTGCCGCTGCACCTTTGATGACGACGTGGTGAACGAGCTCATCGCTGCTGCCGAACAGGCCGACGGTTTTGTCTTTGGCTCGCCCGTCTACTATGCGCATCCCAGCGGACGCATCCTCTCGGCTCTCGACCGCGCATTCTATGCTGGCAGCAAGGCCTTTGCTCACAAGCCGGGCGCCGCGGTCGCCGTTGCCCGTCGTGGCGGCACGTCGACCACCTTCGATGTACTCAACAAGTACTTCACTATCAACCAGATGCCCGTGGTGGCCTCCACGTACTGGAACAACGTCTTTGGTGCCATGCCGGGCGAGGCCGCCCAGGACGCCGAGGGCCTTGCCACCATGCGAAACATCGGCAAAAACATGGCATGGCTCCTGCGTTGCATCGAGGCAGGACAGGCCACCGGCATCGAAGCCCCCGAAGCCGATCGCGAGCGCACCAACTTTATTCGATAAGTCCAGCGGTGGTCACCTCGAAGTTCTATCAATGTCAGCGAAAAGCCAGCTGATGAGGCAAGGTGCCTTGAAAGAGGAGGGCGCTGGGCTTTTGCCCGCGCCCGACGATTGAAAGGCAGATTGCCCATCAGATGGCTTTGCAGCGTCGAGGTGACCGCCGTTCGTTAGAACGGCGGAACATAGATATGAACGTGCAAATTTTTGGCACCAAGAAGTCCTTCGACACTAAGAAGGCCCAGCGCTATTTTAAAGAGCGCCGCATTAAGGTGCAGTTTATTGACCTGAAGGAAAAGGAGATGAGCAAGGGCGAGCTCACGAGCGTGATGCAGGCGGTCGGCGGCATCGACAAGCTGCTCAACCCCAAGGCCAAGGACGAGGAGACGCTCGCGCTCATCCAGCACCTCACCCCTAGTCAGCGCTTCGACAAGCTGCTCGAAAACCAGCAGGTTCTAGCTGAGCCCATCGTGCGCAACGGCAAAAAGGCCACCGTCGGTTATTGCCCCGATGTATGGGGAGCCTGGGAGTAGCCTGTGTTATTTGCCGGCGCGTGGGTATAAGAGCAGGCGTTTGGCATAAGATTCAACTGTAAGCCATGTCTAACAAAGGAGGGCACATGCCCAACAAACCCGTGAAGATCATCATGCTTACCGGATACCTCGGTGCCGGCAAGACCACGCTGCTCAACCACATCCTCGCTAACGACGGCGGCATCCGCGCCGCCGTGATCGTCAACGATATCGGCGAGATCAACGTCGACGCCAGCCTCATCGCCGACGGCGGCCTTTCCGAGACCGACGACCTCATCCCGCTCACCAACGGCTGCATCTGCTGCACACTTTCGGATGACCTGGCCAACCAGCTGCAGGGCATCGCCGATTCGGGCAACTTCGACTACATCATCATCGAGGCCTCGGGTATCTGCGAGCCTATCCCCATCGCCTACACCATCTCGAGCTTCTGCGACGAGGCCAAGGTGGGCGGCGAGCCCAAGCTCGCGCTCGACAACATCGTGGCCGTGGTCGACTGCGCCCGCATGTACGACGAGTTCAATGGCGGCCGCGACCTGCTGGCAGAGGATATCGACGAGGACGACATCGAAAGCCTGCTCATCCAGCAGATCGAGTTCTGCTCCACGCTGATCCTCAACAAGACCGACACCGTGAGCCCCGAGCAGATTGCCGAGCTCAAGGCCATCGTGCGCAGCCTGCAGAAGGACGCCGTGATCGTCGAGGCCCAAAACGGCGAGGTCCCCATGGAGGAACTGCTCGATACCGACCGCTTCGACTTTATGCGCGCCTACAACTCCGCCGCCTGGATCGAGGCTATGGAGCATCCCGAGGAGCACGACGACCCCGAGGTGCTCGAGTACGACATCGAGACCTTTGTGTACTCGCGCCGCAAGCCGTTTGACCTGCAGAAGTTCACCGATTTTGTTGAGCAGGAGTGGCCCGACGAGGTCATCCGCGTCAAGGGTCCGCTGTGGCAGGCCAGCAATCCGGACATGTGCTACATGTTTGAGCAGGCCGGCCACCAGATGCGCCTGATGGAGAACGGCCTGTTTGTCGATTCCGCACCCGAGGGCGAAAAGCAGAAGATCATCGACGAAAACCCCGAGATCATGCAGATTTGGGACGACGAGACGGGCGACCGCATGACGAGCCTGTGCATCATCGGCCGTCACATGGACAAGGATGCGCTCATCGCCTCCCTCGATGCCTGCCTGACCGACTGGCACCGCGCCTAGGTTTATCAAAGCGGGCATTTTGCCGCCCACGTAACCGCCAAACCACCACGAAGGTACCCTTCGTGGTGGTTTTTCATTCTGAACCAAGGAGATTCATGTTCAACATTGTGCTGTATGCGCCCGAGATTCCGGCCAATACGGGCAATATCGGCCGTACCTGTGTGGTCACCGGCGCCCGCCTGCATCTGGTGGAGCCGCTGGGGTTTTCGCTCGACGACAAGACAGTACGTCGCGCCGGCCTGGGCTACTGGCAGAATTTGGACGTGACGACTTATGCCGGCTGGGAGGATTTCCTTGCGCGCAACGGCCTCTCCCCCGCCGACGAGCGCCTACATCTGCTGACCAAAAAGGCACGCCGCACCTATGCGCAAAGCACCTACCGCGACGGTGACTACTTGGTCTTTGGCAGCGAGAGCTCGGGCATTCCCGAGGAGCTGCTCGCTGTGGCGCCCACGCGCTGCGAGCGCATCCCGATGCTGCGCGATTGCGACTCGCTCAATAACGCCGAGACCTGGGAAGCCCACGAGGAATCGCTCGGGCATACCGAGGACAGCCACGAAGCCATCCTTCAGCAGGATATCTGCGGCAACTTCGTCGACCCGGACGACTACCGCATCAGCGCACTCAACCTCTCCAACAGCGCTGCCATCGTCCTCTACGAGGCCCTGCGCCAAACAGGCTTTCCGGGAATGTGACAAAGGGATTGTCCCTTTGTCACATTCAAGCGCCATGTCGATGACACACACGCCTAATTGATGCTCTAAATAACGGACCATCGCTTTTAATCAGAATTAACTAGAATAAAATGAAGTTAAACGGAGGTGTGAAAGGAGAGCCTTGTGGAATATCTTGAGAACCCGTTTACCCCCAGTTTTGGTGAGGTTCCTGCTCATCTCGCTGGCAGACAACAGATTATTCGGGATTTGGACCGTGCCTTCTTGAGTCAGCGCAGGCGCCCGGAATTGACCTCGATCTTCTCAGGCGCGCGTGGAACCGGCAAAACCGCTCTCATGTCGTCGCTTGCGACAAGGGCGGAATCCCACGGCTGGATTGCCGTAAAGACGACCGCGCTCCCGGGAATGCTTGAGGAAATCGAGTTCGGGGCGAAACGTGCTGCAGGCCATCTCATCGACTCGTCCAGTCACTTCGAAGTCACCGGTCTCGGAATTGCACCGCTCGGCAGCATCGAGGTCGATCGCGTTCACGATGTCTCAACCTGGCGTTATCGCATGAGCGACATCATCGACCAGCTCAACGAGGCGGGCGCCGGTCTGCTCGTCACGGTTGACGAGGTGGACCCGACACTCGACGAGATGATTCAGCTCGCAGCGACGTATCAGCACTTTGTGACCGATGGGAAACGCGTCGCCCTGCTCATGGCGGGACTTCCCAACAACGTATCGACGCTACTGAACCACAAGACGGTCTCGTTCCTTCGCCGCGCCCAACAATATCATCTGGGTCGCATTGCCGACTATGACGTGCGCGAGGCCCTAATTCGCACAATCCAGGAAAACGATCGCCTGGCGGATGCTGAGGGAATCGATAGAGCCGTTCGCTCGATCTCTGGTTTTCCCTTCCTATTGCAACTCGTAGGCTACCGTGCCTGGGATCTCACAAGCGATTCGAAGGAAATCTCGTCACGCGACTTTGACCTAGGAATCAAAATCGCACGCGACGAGATGGATGACCGAATCCTCGCGGCAACCTATCGGGAACTCACTGCAGAGGACAAGCGATTCCTCATCGCCATGCTCGATGACGAGGAAGAGTCCACCACCGCTGACCTTATCGAGCGCCTTAAGCGTTCGCCGCAGCAGGTCTCCCGCTACCGACGCCGCATGATAGATGCCGGCATCATTGGAGAACGCGGGCGCGGAATCGTCGCTTTTGAATTGCCATTCTTCCGCGATTATCTCGCCGCTCAATGCGTGAAATAGAAGTCAATGTGACAAAGGGGCAGTTCCTTTGTCACATCGCCTATAGATAACGACCGGTAATGCTCTTGGAGCAAGCAGCGATATCCACCGGCGTGCCGGCGCAGACGATTTGCCCGCCGGCGTCACCACCGCCCGGGCCCATGTCGATTACGTAATCGGCGTTACGGATAAGGTCGAGGTCGTGCTCGATCACGACGACTGTGGCGCCCTTGGCAACGAGGCCGTCGAACACACTCAGCAGCACCTGAACATCGAGCGGGTGCAGGCCAATTGTGGGTTCGTCGAACACGAATACGGCATCGTCCTGCACGCGGCCCATCTCGCTCGCAAGCTTAAGACGCTGCGCCTCGCCGCCCGAGAGCGCCGGCGTGGGCTCACCGAGCGTGAGATAGCCCAAGCCCAGGTCATGCAAAGTCTGCAAGCGCGCCTGAACTTTCTTGAGACCCACCGTGGCGTCGAGAGCCTCGTCCACACTCATATCCATGAGCTGCGGCAACGTAAGCAGACTCCCGTCCTTGCCCTCGCGATGGATATGCGAAGCCGCGTCTGCATAACGTGAGCCGCGACATGCCGGACAGACGATCTCGACATCGGGCAAAAACTGTACGTCGAGCGATATCGAACCCGTGCCATCGCACGTAGGGCAGCGCAAAGCGCCAGTGTTGTAGCTAAAGGCGCCCGCCTTGTAGCCGGCCGCCTTAGCCTCGGGCGTACGGGCGAAGGCGCGACGCAGCTCGTCATGGATGTCGGCATAAGTTGCCACCGTCGAGCGCACGTTGGCGCCGATAGGCGTAGCGTCAATCAGGTTTGCACGGGCAATGCCCTCGGCATCGACCCAACGCACGTGCCCCGGCAGGCGCTCGCCGGCTGCCTGCGCCTTGAGTGCCGGGATGAGCGTCTCGAGCACCAATGTCGTCTTACCCGAACCCGAAACGCCCGTCACCGCGACCAAGCGACCGCGCGGAATATCGACTTCGAGCGGCTTGACGGTATGAATGGTATCGGTCGCCATGCGGATATGGCCCCGGTCGAACATTTCGTCGTCAGTCACCTGCGGGCGCAAGCGCTTGGGGTCCGCGCGTAAAAACGGCGCGATGCGGCTGCCCTGCGATTGCTCGACCTCGTCCACCGTACCTGCAGCGATCACATTACCGCCGCCTGTTCCGGCAACGGGGCCCATCTCGACCAGATAGTCAGCTTCCGCTAGAACGCGCGTATCGTGATTAACAACAACCACGGTGTTGCCGTCATCCACCAGATCGCGCATTACGCCCACCAAGCCGTCAACATTGGCAGGATGCAAGCCGATCGAGGGCTCATCGAGTACATACAGCACGCCCGTCGATCGATTGCGTACTACGCGGGCAAGCTGCACGCGCTGGCGCTCACCCGTGGAGAGCGTGGCGCCGGCGCGATCGAGCGAAAGGTAATCGAGACCCAGGTCAACCAGGCGACGGGCCGCGCCCAAAAACGAATCGCAGATATCCACTGCCATGGGCTGCATCTCGGCCGGCAAGGATGCGGGCACCCCGCGCACCCACTCAATCGCCTCACCCAACGTCATGGCCGCGGCCTGCGCCAGATTGATACCGCGCACCTGGGGCTGGCGCGCAACCTCGGAGAGGCGCGTGCCGCCGCAGTCACGGCACGGGCCCTCGCGCAAAAAGCGAGCCACGCGCTTTAGTCCCTTATCGTCCTTAACCTTGGCGAGCGCATTCTCGACCGTATAGACGGCGTTGTAATAGGTGAAGTCGAGCGGCGTGGCGCCCTCGCCGTTTTTGGGAACGTAGAGAATATGCTTCTTAACCGCCGGACCATGGAACACGATGTCGCGCTCTTGAGGTGTGAGCTGGTTAAACGGCACATCGGTACGCACACCCATCTCGCCGGCTACTTGCTTCATCAAGTCCCACATGAGCGTGCCCCAGGGAAGCACCGCGCCTTCGTTGATGGTCTTGGACTCGTCGGGTACCAGGCTCGCTTCGTCCACCTCGCGCATGACACCGGTACCGCCACAGGTGGGGCATGCACCGCCGCTGTTGAAGGCAAGGTCCTCGGCACTTGGCGCATAGAACTCGCGGCCGCATGCGGGGCATGCGAGCGACAGGCCTGCGGCCACGTTAAGGCTCGGCTCCACGCGCGCCCCGCAATGTGGGCACACGTGATGGGCACAGCGGCTAAAGAGCAAACGCAGACTGTTGTTGAGCTCGGTCATGGTGCCAAAAGTGGAACGCACACCCGGCACACTGGGACGCTGATGCAATGCGAGCGCCGCCGGTACGTGCAGCACCTCGTCCACCTGGGCGTGTTCGGCCTGTGTCAGGCGACGTCGAGTATAGGTGCTGAGCGCCTCCAGGTAACGGCGCGAGCCCTCGGCATAAAGAACCCCCAGCGCCAGCGAACTCTTGCCCGAGCCCGACACGCCGGCAATACCCACGAGCTTTCCCAGCGGAATATCGATATCGATGTCCTTAAGGTTGTGTACGCGCGCACCACGCACCTCGATAGCCTGCGGGCTCATCTTCTGTTCCGTCACCTTTATCACCCTACTCGTGCCATAAAACGCGGTCGCGGATGTACTCGCCCAGCATGGGCACGGTAAACCGCACAAGGCCGTATCCGGCGGCCTCGATGACGCGCTCGCGAATCAAGCTTGCGCGATATTTACTCGCCCAGCTCTGGGTGCGGTCGCAGCGCTCAATGATATCCGCCATGCGCGTCGGTTTGCCCTCGTCAACCGCCATGGCCTCGATAAAGAGGCGCTGTGGACTGCGCAGCCCGTAATACAGGGGCGCATCGACCGCTTCGTAGAACTCGGAGATGGCATCGGCGTAGCCAGCCTCGACATCGCACACTTCAATGACCTGCGAGCCACGCCGGACAGCAGAGCGCCACATGTAATATCCCACCAGCTGGACCATGTAGGGATGCCCCATACTCTTGCGCGCCGCAAGGTCCGCCGTCTCCGCATCAACGTAAAGACCGGCGTCCTTGACCGTCTGGACATATGAATCGCGTACCTTGGGCAAAGAAATCGCCCCCAGCGTACGCTGTTGGGCACGCCGCAAAAACGTCACGCTCGGCTCTTCGAGCAGATCGTCAACCATACTGGGTAAGCCGGCGAACACCAGCGCAAGACCGCGCTGGTCGCTATCGGGCAAGCCCGTAGCATCCTGGTCTCCAAGCACCTGCTGATAGAGAGCGGCAAGAGCCGCCAGTTCCTCGATAGATGCCGATTGCGCCTCGTCAATCGCAAACAGTAAGCCCTTTCCCGGCTCGAGCCTCTTGAGGCGCTCGTTGACCAGGCCTCGCAACGTCTCGCCCTTTGCTCGCGCCGCCTCGACCGACATCCGGCCAAACGACGGACCGAATTCCATTGACGTCACAACGGGTTTATTCGAGCGAAGCGCGTCGGCCAAGCGGTCGCATAAGCCAAGCGAAGCGGAATCGGAGACAACCGCCCATCCGCGCTCATTGGCTAAACGCTGCAGCTCCCGCAGGAGAACCGTTTTGCCACAGCCGCGGTTTCCCGTAATGAGCATGAGCCTGCCCGGCGCTCCGGCGCCGTTATCGAGCCCTTCCTCGAAATCTTCGATGATCGACTCGCGACCGATGAGTATCGGGGGCCGCTTGCCAGCCGTGGGCTTAAAGGGATTTGGATTCATGTCGGCCTCCTCGAATTGGCAAACCCTGATAATAGTTATACCAACTTATACCAAGTTATACCAATAGCATGTGACAAAGGGACTGCCACTTTGTCACATGTGGCCAAAAAACTCGGCGTCTGCCGCTCGCCAGGGACGGAAGGTGGCGGGATCGACCTTTACGTGCGCCGCGGCGGATACGTCGTACCATTTGACCGTGTAGCCGGCGCCGTGAGAGCAAAAAACCGAGTCGGGTGTGTTGGGCAGATCGGCCTCGGGCTCATAGGCGGCCGCCTCGATGACGCGCTCGGCATCATGACAGGCCGCATAACCGGCGAACTCCAGGTACAGATGCCCGCGACCGCTCGTGTAGGCAGCCACCTCCAGCGCATAATCCTGCACCTCGGATGCCGGCACGCGACCCACAAGCTTCGCCCGGTCGCCCGCCATCGTCGGCGGCTCGTACTCGGCACCCATGCGCGTGGCATCCGAGAGCGCCCGGCCCACGCACTCCCCCGGCACCTCGAGCTCAAAGCGATACCACGGCTCCAGCAGCACCGCCGCGCCGGCCTCGCGTGCCCGCATCAAACCCTGGCGAATCGCGCGGTACGTGGCCTGGCGAAAATCGCCGCCCTCGGTGTGTTTGACATGCGCGCGGCCGCCCGTGAGCGTAATGCGCACATCGGTGATGGGCGAGCCGGTCAGCACGCCCAGGTGATTGCGCTCCATGGCGTTGGTGAGTGCCAAACGCTGCCAGTTAAGATCGAGCTCGTCAGTCGAGGTCACGGTGCCAAACTGCACGCCCGAACCCGCCGGCAACGGCTCCAAGCGCAAATGCACCTCGGCATAGTGGCGCAGTGGCTCAAAATGGCCCACACCCTCGACCAGCTGCGAAATAGTCTCCTTATAGAGAATGCCGCCGGGCTCAAACTCGACCGCAAGGCCAAAACGATCGGCCAGCACGCGCTGCACGACCTCGAGCTGCACGGCGCCCATCAACTGCAGGTGAATCTGCTCAAGATGCGTATTCCAGCTTACGCCGAGCATGGGATCTTCGTCCGCTAACTCAGTCAATGCTTTGAACACCGTATGGACGTCGTGTTCGCCCGGCAGCACCGTATAGGTGAGGACTGGCGCAATGACGGGCGCATCGCCCGCGGGCTCCGCGCCCAGGGCGTCCCCTGGGCGAACGTGCGCAAGACCCGTCACGGCACAAATACCGCCAGCAGCAACTTCTTGGGCAAGCTCATACTTCTCGCCGTTATAGATGCGTACCTGATCGACCTTCTGTTCCCACGCCTCGGCACTGGAATGCCCGCTGATCATCTGCTTGGCGCGCAGCGTGCCACCGGTCACTTTAACCCAAGCCAAACGCTCGCCGCGATCTCCGCGGCTGACACGATAGACGCGCGCGGCAAACTCCGGGAGCCACGCCTGTTCACGCATCAGCGCGCATATGCCATCCAACAGCTCGTCCACGCCTTGGTCCTTGAGCGCCGAGCCGGCAAAGCAGGGAAAGAGCTTGCGCTCGGCAACCATGCGCGACAGCGTTGCAACAGAAAGCTCACCCGCCTCAAGAAACTCCTCGAGCGCCGCCTCGTCCAACGCAGCAGCGTCCTCCTGAACGGCACCGCCCGCCAACAGTTCGTTGGCATCCAGACAGCCTTCGGAAAGACGCTGCCCCAGCTGTGCCACCAAAACATCGCGGCCGGGATTCTCCAAATCGATCTTGTTGATGAAGATGAACGTCGGGATGTCATAGCGTGCAAGCAGGCGCCACAGGGTTTCGGTGTGCCCCTGCACGCCATCGTTGGCGCCCACAACCAAAATCGCATAGTCGAGCGCGCGCAGCGTGCGCTCCGCCTCGGCAGAAAAATCGACATGCCCCGGTGCATCCACGAGCATGACGTGGGTATCGCCGTGGTCGAGCACGGCCTGCGACGAGAAGATCGTAATGCCGCGCTCGCGCTCGATCTCGTTCGTATCCAGATGCGAGTCGCCATCGTCCACGCGGCCGCGCTTGCGAATGCGGCCCGCGTTGAACAGCATGGCCTCGGCCAGCGTGGTCTTGCCGGCATCGACATGTGCCAAGATTCCAACGACCGCTTGCTTCGACATGGCCCTCCTCTTATTGCAAGCCCATCGCACGCGGCAACGGGCACCCTCGTTCCACACTGGATGATACAATTTACGGGCCGGCGGGCGAAGCGGGCCCTATCCCCCGACCGAGCTCATCGCCCCGCGTTGCCGCGCGGCGATTTTCGTAGGTTCGCGCCTTGCGAAAGCCGGCACCTCCCCTTTTGCCCGCCCGGTCTCATCCGAGGCGGTAACAATGCGAGTCCCACAACGACGCGTTTTACCAAAAATGGCCCTACTCGGGGCCATTTTTTATTTGAGCTGGGTGATGATACGTGCCTTGGCTCCTACGCCTCGCGCAGCCAATCAAACGCGACACGCGGCGTACCGTCCGACACATATACGATACCGGTGCGCTTAAACCCGGCCTTGGCGATGGCGCCCTGCATAGGCAGGTTGTCTTGGTGTGTGTCGATACGCAGATGGTCGGTGCGTTCCTCGGCAAAGGCAAACATCGCAGCCGCGACGCCATGCGTGGTGCCGTCGGATGCCACGCGGTGCAGCACGGCATACGGGGCGTCGCTGCGCCATTGACCGTCCTCAATTACGTCATAGCACTCGTCCGGACCCGGTAAAAAGGCAAACGTCGCCACCACGCGACCGTCGACTTCGCACACATAGCTGCCACCAGCGGCGATATCGGCAGCCAACTGCTCGGCCGAAGGCGTGCCCTCGGGCCACTGCGTGGCGTTGCCATGTGCGCGCATAAAGGCGCGGGCCACGTCATAGATAGCCATGACGGCGGGAATGTCGGTATCGAGGGTTTTTCTGATCATCACGCGGCGACCTCACGTTTATTGGTATCACTTTGATTGGGCAATGATACCAGCGTTTGGAAAGGAGCACGGAGCAGATGGGAAGCAAAAAGCGAGCCGCCTGGTCAAAGGCCAAAAGCGAGTTTTTGGGCGCTGCCACCGGCGGCGATATGAGCGACCTGTTTGCACGCGAGGATGAACGCCGCGACGCCCTGGACGCCGAGCGCGACGAGGCTTGGCGCTATAAGTCGTGCGAGCGCAAAAACCGTTACGACACACGCGCCGAGGCCGAGGCCGTTATGGCCGACTGCGAAAACCGCGGACGGCGTGGTTTGGCCTGCTACAAATGCGAATACTGCGGCGGCTGGCACCTGACGTCGCACCCTTGGAAATAGACCTCGCATCGGCACGGTGTTGACGGGACGCCAGCCATCGTGCGCAAGCTACGGGCGCGGCGGCACCAAAACATCGTAACGAACGGCCTTGCCCGCAAGCTGATAGCTCGGCTTGACGCCGGCAAGCAGCGGCCCCTTCACCGGCCGTTTGATAACGACCTTGCGCGGCCGCACCGCAAGCGCAGCTTCGACCAGCGTCTCCTCATCGGCACACGGCTGTTCCAAATGGTGCAAAAGTTGGAACTTCTTTTTCACCGCCGCGCTCTTGGTGCGCTCGGGAAACATGGGGTCCAGATACACCACGTCGGGAGCCGCGAGCTCGCCCCGCTCGATCAGCTCGGCCGTATGGCGAAGACCGGCAATGCTGTCCTCGCCCGCATGTAAGTGCATGCGCGCCACGGCGGCCGCAAGCGCCGGATCATCTGCCGCGCGATCCAGGGCATCCTGGAGCAGCGCCGCGATCACGCAATCCTGCTCATACAGATCGACGGTAAAGCCCGCGGCCGCCAGCAGCAGCGAGTCCTCGCCAAAGCCTGCCGTGGCATCAATCGCCCATGGTTGCTCGATGCCTTTTGCGCGCGCAGCCTTCACCAGTAGCTCTTGCTGCAGACGGCCCTGCTTGAGCCGCGGAAGCATGCGGCCAAAATCGGCACGCAGCTCCATCGTGCCATCGGTGAGCGTGAGGCCCTCGGACGTCCGCACGAGCTCGAGCCCCGCGGCCCGAGCAACAGAAAAGGGATCGACGACGCCCATGGACACTCCTTAGCAAGCAAAACGAATACGTGAGCGCCACCTCAGTTGGCACCCAACCGTCCGCTATTGTCCCACACGCGACATGGTCCACAGCATCCCAATGCAAAGCACCGCCATCAATCCCGTGCACACGGCAGCGATCACGGAATCGCCCATACGCCTTCCTAACGAACGCGGCTCACGCACTTGCTTGGCTCCGTACATCACGGCTCCTCCTTCGGTCCAGCTCTTACCATGGCCTCATCATCGCAGCGCCGCGCATACGCTGCCATCGATTTGACTTACGTCCAGCTTTCCTTTTTGAAAGGTTGGACCGCACAGGCAAGAGTCGCTTTCAGGCGCATGCATCGCCGCGTTGAACTACAATGTGCTTCACCATATATGCCGCAACCTGGGCGCGACAGATTCACCGCGCCCGCATCGAAAGGACCAGTTATGAGCGCCGCTCGCAAGACACTCAAAATCCTTGCCCTGATTTATTTTGTTTTGGGCATCGCCAGCCTCGTCATCGGTATCACCGGCATCGCAACCGGCAAATTTGAATCCGTCTACGGATCGAACGCCATGCTCGCTGCTGTCGTTGTGATTATCAAAGGACTTGTCGACCTTGCGGCAGGCGTCGCCGGCATCAAGGGCGCCAACAAGCCCTCGCAGGTGGATGGCGCGTTTAAGCTCGGCATCGTTGCCGCAATCGCCACGATTGCGCAGGCCGTGCTCACGCTTCCCGCGCTCGGCGGCAGCTCCGTCAATATCGTCGCCTTTGCCATCGTGGTCTACGACCTGTTCTTTGTTCAGCAGGCACACGCCGTTAAGGCCGAAAACAAGGATCGTCTGTAAGCGCTCGCTTCTCATAACCTCTGCAGCCAAGCAACTAAAAAGGGCCGATCGCATAGCAACGCGGTCGGCCCTTTACGTTTGCCCAGATAAAACCCGCCAAAATAAACCTGTCCCTTTTTGGTAGGTTAGTGGCGGTACTCGGCGATGATGAAGTCGATGTCGGTTTGAAGGGTGTCCAGGTTTGCCAGGCGCTCTTTGTCGGCGGGGCGCGTGCGGTAGTAGTACGGCGTCATCTGGAACACCGCCTCGATGTCGGCCTGCGTCTGGAGGGTGATAGAAGCTGTCACCCGCTGCGTTCCGACCAACTCGAGCTCGGTAGTCTTCGGCAGCTTCTCGTCGTTGAGATACGGCGTGTCGTAGAGCACCTCCTTGAGCCCAAAGAGATGACGGGCCCCCGGCACCACGGTATAGAGCGAGCCCTCTGGCGCCAGTACGCGGGCAAACTCGCGCTCGTTAAAGGGGGCAAAGAGCTCGGTCACCATATCGAAGGTGCCATCGGCCACGGGGATGTCCTTCATGTTGGCCACAAAATAGGTCGCATCGCCGCGCTTGGCGGCCAGGCGCACCATCTCTTTGCCCAGGTCGAAACCGTAAGCATCCACGCCCGAAACCGCACCCATGGCACTGGTGTAGTAGCCCTCGCCACAGCAAATGTCGAGCAACGTCATGGGGCCGTTCGCAGACGCAGCACGCCCAGAAACCTGTTTGCGGGCCAGCTCGACCATCGCATCGCGCAACGGCGCATAGTAACCGCGGTTCAGAAAGTCGCGACGGCTGCGCGCCTGCGATTTGGGATCACCCATGGAGTCGCCGCTCTTGGACGAGCGCAGTAGATACAGATAGCCCTCGCGCGCACGGTCAAACCGGTGTCCGTCCGCGCATGCGGCCCCGCGCTCGTCGTCCACCAACGGCTCATGGCAAACGGGACACAACAACATGGCAACTCCTTAGCGCGAACAACACATCGCCCACCATTGTCGCACGCCTTCCCCACCTCGTCATTGGGGACGTTCTTAAACG
This sequence comes from uncultured Collinsella sp., assembly GCA_902491395.1. GTDB lineage: Bacteria > Actinomycetota > Coriobacteriia > Coriobacteriales > Coriobacteriaceae > Collinsella. The sequence goes on along the minus strand of CABUHO010000009.1, from coordinate 37,055 downwards.
ACTAGTCAAACAAGAACGTCCCCAATGACTAGTCTATGTGCTGACAGAAAAGAAACGTTCCCCCCAAGTACCGGCTGATCGCATTAGGAGTATCATCGTCTGCGCAAATTAGCATTGAAGCGCATATAAGAGATTGAGAGCGTATGGCTGATACCGCATCTAAGCACATTGACATGACGACTGGCTCGCTGTGGCGCAACATTCCCCTGTTTGCCTTTCCCGTTGCCGCGACGAGCATCCTCGAGCAACTGTCGAACCTCATCGCCACAGTCATTATCGGCAACTTCTCGGGCGACCAGGGAACCCTTGCCATGGCAGCGGTCGGCTCCAACGTTCCGCTTACCAGTTTGATGATCAACCTGTTCATCGGCCTGTCGCTTGGCTCCAACGTGGTTATCGCCAACGCCATCGGCCGCAACGACCAAAACATGGTCAAGCGCGCCGTCCACACCTCGATCCTTATGGCACTCGTGGGCTTTGTCGTCATCGCGCTGGGCGAGATCTTTGCCGAGCCTATGCTCGCCGCGCTCAACGTCCCCGCTGAAACCATGCCGCTCGCATCGCTCTACCTGCGCGTCTTTTTACTGAGCATGCCCTCGATCTTGCTCTACAACTTCGAAGCTGCCATCTTCCGCTCCGTCGGTATCACCCGCATGCCGCTCCAAGCACTCGCCGTGTCCACCGTCCTCAATATTGGCTTGGACCTCATCTTTGTCCCCGTGCTCCACTGGGGCGTCGCCGGCGTGGCTATCGCCACGGCCATCGCCTATACGACGAGCGCCGTCACACTCTTTGTCCGCCTGCTCAAGACCGACTCCGTCGTCCGCGTCACCCCGCGCGACCTGGCCATCGACCCTGTCGCCCTCAAGCGTATCGTCAAGATTGGCCTGCCCGCCGGTATCCAGAGCGCCGTCTTTGCCGTCGCGAACATCATCATCCAGTCTGCCATCAACAGCCTGGGCACCGAGGTCATGGCAGCCTCCAGCGCGGCCATGAGCCTAGAGTACGTGTGCTACAACCTACTCAACAGCTTTAGCCAGGCCTGCACCACCTTTGTGGGACAGAACCACGGCGCGCGCCAGATCGACCGCTGCACCAAGACGCTCAAGGTCTGCCTGGTCGAAGGCGGCATTGTCGCGCTCACTACCATCGTCATCATCGTCGGCCTGGGGCGCGAGATCCTGTCGCTGTTCAACAGCGATCCCAATATCGTCTCGATCGGCTATATCCGCGTGTGCTCGATCTTCCCCGCGTACGCCTTTAGCATGTTCTATGAAAACATGTCCGGCTACCTGCGTGGCTTTGGCATCTCGCTCATGCCCGCCCTCATCACCATGATCTGCGTCTGCGGCATCCGCTTCTACTGGGTGTTCTGCGTGTTCCCCAACTTCCGCACGTTCGCGAACATCATGATGGTCTACCCCATCAGTCTGGGAACCACGGCGTTCTTTATGGTCGTAGCCGTGTTGCTCTGTCACCCCGCGCGCACGTACCGCCTGGCCCAAGCCAAGGCAGAGGCGCGCTAGAAATAAAACCTCAAGCGCCGCGCAATCGCTAATTGACGATATGCGAGCTCATATAGTCGATAAAGCGCCTGGTGGCAATGGGCATAGTGTCTCAGCTGCGCCAGGCTGCCACCACGTCGCGCGAAGGGGCATGCACGATGGGCCGCACGCGAATATCAGCCCGCATGCCCTCGACGGTACGGCGGTAGAGCATGCTCACGCCCAACCCCTCCTCCACCATCGCCATAATGGTGTAGTCGTCGGTGACCTCGCTCGTCACATGCGGCGATAGCCCATGCGCGGCAAACGCGTCGAGTACCAGGCTCTGTTCGCCCTCGTCCAGCAGAACAAATGGCTCGGACGCCAGATCGGCTAGTGTGACCTTTTCCTTTGCCGCCAGCGGATGCGTCGCCGGCAGCAGTGCCACGAGCTCATCGTGATAGACCACGCGCTTCTGCAGCCCGGCGGTAAATCCACGCGCCGTAAAGCAAAAGTCCACCACACCATCGTGCACCCACTGGGCGTTGCGCGTGTAATCACCTTGTTTGAGGGTAAAGCGCACGCCTGGATGCAGCGTCCCAAAGTCGCGAATCACGCGCGGCAGCACGGTTCGGCTCACGTTGGTAAACGTCGCAATGCGAATATCGGTCGAGGACAGGCCCAGCAGCTCTTGGCGCTTGCCCTCGAGCTCGGCCTCGGCCGTTACGATTTGGCGCAGATACGGCAGGTACTGCTTGCCGTCACGCGTAAGCGAAACACCCTGTTTACCGCGCTCGATAAGCGTGGTGCCCAACTCGCGCTCGAGCGCTTTGACGGCCTGGCTCACCGCGCTTTGCGTATAGCCCAGCTCATCGGCCGCGCCCTTCAGGCTGCCGCGATCGACCACCATACAAACAATCTGATACCGCGATGCCATCTTGCCTCCACATCGACGCAGTCGTAAAACGTTTTGCCAGCGCTTTTCGCGCCTACTTTAGTTTTGCTTAATCATACTGAAGATACATTCGCTTTACTACATCCATATCTGGGCGCAGAATCCTTTTTGCGAAACCGTTCTGTAACAAAAGGAGTCCCATGGATCGCAAAAAAGCAATCGCGCTCTCATTTTCCGTTCCCGTCGCATGGGGCTTTTCGTATCCCCTCATGAAGATCGGCATGGACAGCATGAACGCCACGAGCATCGTCGCGCTTCGCTGCCTCATCGCCTTCGCGGCCTGCCTACTGCTTTTCCATAAGCGCGCTTTCCGTATCAACCGCGACCTGATGGTCCGCGCCGCCATCATCGGCGCCATCATGGCAACCGAGCTCACCTGCATGTGTTTGGGCTCCAGTCTCACGTCTGCCTCCACCGCCGGCTTTTTGCAGAGTCTGACGGTCGTAATCGTACCGTTTGCCAACGCCGCCCTGCTGCGTCGCGCCCCAGAGCGCAAGGTGCTCGTCGGTACCACCATCGTCACCGGCGGCATGCTGCTGCTCTCGGGCGCCGACTTTACCAGCCTGAACCCCGGCGCGCTCATTATGCTGCTCTCCGCCTTTGTCTATGCCGGCCACATCATCGTCGCCAAGCGCTTTGTCGAGGAAGTCGACCCCCTGGGCCTGGGCGTTTGGCAGCTGGGCTTTGCCGGTCTGTTCTCGGGCATCGCCGCATGCGCTTTTGGCGGCTTTACGCTCCCCAGCACCCCGAGCGAGGTTGTTGTCGTCGTCGCCCTCGCGCTCATCTGCTCGGCCTACGGCTTCATCACGCAGACGCTCGTGCAGCCTCATGTTCCCGCCGAGACCACCGGCTTTGCCTTCTCGCTCGAGCCGGTTTGCTCCGCCGTCTTCTCGTTCTTCCTGGTTGGCGAGGTCCTGAGCCCCATCGCCTTTTTGGGCGCCGCGCTCATCCTGACCGGCGTGATGGTGGCGACGGTCGAGCTCCCGCGCCTTTTCGCACGCACGAACACCCGCACCCGCATGGCAGGAGCACCCGAGCACGTCTCGTAGGGCACGCACATTTTATTCATGCCATGGGTCAAGCTCCACAAGGCGCCCTTACAATAGATGCCAGCAAAACATCTGCCACAAAGGAGCCCCATGGACACCGCAACTCGCGACCGTAACATAGCGACTTGGTTGGGCGATGCGCCGCAGCCGGTACGTGACACCACGAACCAGCTGCTCGAGCGCATCGCCCTTTTGCGTGCCGAGCAGACGATCTACCCGGCGCAAGATGACATTCTCAATGCCCTCGCCTACACGCCGGCCGACCAGGTCAAGGTTGTCATCTTGGGTCAGGACCCGTATCACGGACCCAACCAGGCCATGGGACTATCGTTCTCGGTTCCCGCGACGCAAACCAAGCTGCCGCCCAGCCTGCGCAACATCTATAAGGAACTCAATGCGGACCTGGGCTGTCCCATCCCCGCCACGGGCGACCTAACGCCATGGGCGCAGCAGGGCGTCTTACTCCTTAACACCACGCTCACCGTACGTGAGCACGCCGCCAACTCACACGCCAAGCTGGGCTGGAGCGTCCTGACCGACTACGTCATCGAGCGCTGCTGCCTACTGCCGCAGCCCGTGGTCTTTTTGGCATGGGGACGTTTTGCCCAGCAGATGGTCGAGGGCAAGCTCGCCGCAACTGGCGCAGGCGAGGCGACCGGCAAGTTCTGCCTGGCATCCACGCACCCCTCACCGCTTTCAGCCAACCGAGCCACGGCGGAGCTCCCCGCTTTTATGGGGTCGTGCCCCTTCTCGGCAGCCAATCGGCTACTCGAACAGCGCGGCTCGACCCCCGTCAACTGGACTTGCCTCGGCTAAAAATCTGTACATCAAAAACGCGCCCGACGGCTTTCCATCGGGCGCGTTTCCTATTCGGGCCAAATAAATTGTGTGCGGCCGGCCTCGCCGCCATCGATCAGCAGGCTCTGCCCGGTCATAAAACGGTTGGTCACGCCCACAAAGTAAATCCACTCGGCGATCTCTTGGGCGGTGGCCCAGCGTTTAAGCGGCGTAAGCTCCATAATCTGGTTCCACAGGCGTTCGTCTTCCATCACGCAACGGTTGAGCGGCGTGATGACGCCGCCCGGGTCCACGCTGTTGGCGATGGCCTGCGGCGCCAGACGGTTCGCAAGGTTCTTGGTATAGGCGATAATGCCGCCCTTGCTAGCCGCGTATGCAGGGAACTCCGACCCCGTGTGCCCGCTCGCCGAGCCCACGTTGACTACGGAGCGAATGGCCGGCGCCGGCTTTGCGGCTAGGCCCTCCCCCGCAAAGGCATAGCGCTCGGTCACGTTGATCGTACCCGTCAGGTTGGTCGCAATGTCGTCGGCCGAGTCCTGTGTGCCGGCGACATTCACGATCACCCGGGGCTCCAGGTCGTCCGGAAACGTGTTCGGCTCACGGACGTCCACAATCAGGTGGCGGTAGCGCTCATGCTCGACCGCGGCCGGCAGCAGATCAAAGCCCACGACCTCGTGGCCCTCGTCCAAAAAGCGCTGCACACATGCGGCTCCAATGCCGCCCGAAGCACCCGTGATCAACACCTGCATGCTGGCTCCTTAGGCAGTTGCGTGACGCTCGAGATACTCGGCGCCCACGTTCTCGCGCTCCCAGCTGCGCACGACCTTGTAGCCCACCGGGCTCAGGAAGACCTCGCACAGCAGCTCGGCGATAGCGCCGGTCAGCGAGCACATAAACACCTGCACCCACGTCCAACCAAAGAACGTGTGGCTCACCACAATGGCGAAGACCAGGTTGTCGATAAACTGGCCAATGCCCGTGGACACATAGGAGCGGAAGGCAAAGCTCGCAAAGTTATTCTTTTTGAGCATGCGGCCGAGCGACTGGTTGAGCGTGGAGTTGACCACGGCAGAGGTGAGCATGGCCAGCGACGAGCCAAACACCACGTACCAGGTGCCGCCGATCGTGGCGTTGAGGGCGGTGTTGACCTCGATCATGCCCGTGTCGTAGTAGGCGCCCCACATGCCGGGCGTGAGCGAGCATGCCCAAAAGCACAGGCTCACGGCCAGGTTGACCAGCAGCGCGAGGATAGAGATTTTGATGGATGCCTTGGCGCCAAAGCGCTTGCAGATCATGTCCTGGCACAAAAACGAAACCCAGCTCACCACAAAGCCGCAATCGAGTGCCAGATACGGCAGGCTGATGAGCTCTTTGTTGGCCAGCAGGTTCATCATGATGACGCTCACGAAAAACAGCGAAACCGTTGCCGCGGGAATGCTCCGCAACAGGACCTTGTAGTCCTCCATGACCTTCTTGATCATTATGTACTCCTTTGGTTTTAGGTTTAACGAGCAGGATATCGGACCCGAACTGCTCGGACGCCCCGGTCTTGAGACGACGGTGGGTATGATAGCCGCTCACGCGGCATCAGGCAAGCAAACGGCGCGGCAGCCCCGCAGGGGCACCGCGCCGATGCGTTAAAACGCTACGTTGCCAAACTCCGACAGGATAAGGTCGGGGTTGTGGTCGGTAGCCCAGTCCACGTTCCACGGGCTCGTGAACAGCAGCAGCTTGCCGCCGCGCATGTCCTCGACGCGTAGCGTGTCGCGCGTGAGCGAAAGGCCCGGGATATCGATGGTGTCGGGGTCGTTCTGAATCCAACGGATGTCCGTATAGGGCAGCGGCTGGCGACGAACCTCAACACGGTACTCGGCCTTAAGACGGCGCTCGAGCACCTCAAACTGCAGCACGCCGACCACGCCCACGATGACGCTCTCCATGCCGGCGCCCAGCTCGCGGAAGATCTGAATGGCGCCCTCCTGGGCAAGCTCCTCCATACCCTTCACGAACTGCTTGCGCTTGAGCGTGTCGACCTGCGTAATGCGGGCGAACATCTCGGGCGCGAACGTCGGGATCTGCGGATACTGCACGTGACGCTTGCCGGAGCACACGGTGTCGCCGATACTAAAGATACCCGGGTCGAACAGGCCCACGATATCGCCCGCGTACGCCTCGTCCACGATGGCGCGGTCGTCGGCCATCATCGAGGTGCCCGTCGCCAGCTTGAGCTTGCGGTTACCCTGCACGTGGAAGGCGTCCATGCCGCGCTCGAACTTGCCCGAACAAATGCGCACAAAGGCGATGCGGTCGCGGTGGTTCTTGTCCATGTTGGCCTGGATCTTAAACACGAAGCCGCTAAAGTCGTCACGGCAGGGATCGACCGGCTCGCTGGTGAGCGTATCGGTATAGGCGCGCGGCGTCGGGGCCAGACGCAGGAACTCCTTGAGGAAAGGCTCCACGCCAAAGTTGGTAAGCGCCGAGCCAAAGAACGCCGGGCTCAGCTTGCCGCAGGCCACGGCATCCAAGTCGAGTTCGTCGCCGGCACCATCGAGCAACTCGATGTCGTCCATCAGGTTCTTGTGGTTTTCCTCGCCAATGAGCTCGTCCATGGCGGGATCGCCCAGCTCAGCCTCGACCTCGGCGACCTTCTTGGTGGCGTTGGCGTGGCCATCGCCCTCAAAGGCGATGACGCGACGAGTCTGACGATCGAACACGCCGCGGAAGTTGCGACCGCTGCCGATGGGCCAGTTAATGGGGTACGTGTTGATGCCCAGGACGTTCTCGATCTCTTCCATGAGCTCAAACGGATCGCGAGCCTCGTGATCGAGCTTGTTCACAAAGGTGAAGATGGGAATGTGGCGCAGCGTACAGACCTTAAAGAGTTTCTTGGTCTGGGCCTCGACGCCCTTAGCGCCGTCGATGACCATGACCGCGGCGTCGGCGGCCATAAGGGTACGGTAGGTATCCTCCGAGAAGTCCTGGTGGCCGGGGGTATCGAGGATGTTGACACAGGCGCCGTTGTAGGTGAACTGCAGTACCGAGGAAGTAACGGAAATGCCGCGCTCCTTCTCGATGTCCATCCAGTCCGAGACGGCGTGCTTGGCCGAGCTCTTGCCCTTGACCGAACCGGCGGTCTGGATGCTGCCGGTATAGAGCAGCAGTTTCTCGGTAAGCGTGGTCTTACCGGCGTCCGGGTGGCTGATGATCGCGAATGTGCGGCGCGACGAGATTTCATCCGACAGGCTTGCCATGCGGATCCTTTCTTGCATTGAGTGCATTACGTCGTTGTAACCGCATTATTGTAGCCGCGAAATCCCGATCTAGGGCGCCTATCAGGACAAATTCATCAGTCAGGGCCCGGGCAGCCGGCCCAATCCGAATTTGTCTCTTGCATAACTGTGCATAGTGTATATATACTGTGCTTACCGGTTATATACACGTGTAGCCCAACAGCTAAGGAGCCGCTGTGGACATCATCCTATCCAATTCGAGCGATAAGCCTATCTACGAACAGATATCCTCGCAGGTCAAAGCTCAGATCCTTTCGGGCACGCTCGCTGCGGGAGCCAAACTCCCCAGCATCCGTGCACTCGCGAGCGATCTTGGTGTGAGCGTCATCACCACCAAGCGCGCCTACGCCGATCTGGAGCAGCTCGGGTTTATCTGCACCGTGCAGGGCAAGGGCTGTTTTGTCGCCGAGGGCAACCAGGAGCTCTTGCGCGAAAACCAGCTCTGCCATATCGAAGAGCTGCTTGCGAAAGCGGCGAACCAAGCCGAAGCCTTGGGCGTCACGTGCGACAAGCTGCACGAGATGCTCGACCTCGTAGCCCCCGAAACCATGCAGTAGCCATCTGCAAGAAAGGCTATACCATGCAAAATTTGCTAGAACTCAAAGGTGTATCGCGCCGCGTGAGCGACCGTTTTTCGTTGCGAGAGGTCACACTTGCCGTGGAGCCCGGCCAAATTGTCGGCTTTGTGGGAGCAAACGGTGCCGGCAAGACGACGACCATTCGCGCCGCGCTTGGGCTTATAAAGCCCGATGCCGGCGAGGTGCATCTGCTTGGACAGCGCTGCGACGCCAACGCGCCCGACGAGACGCAGCGCCACCTGCGCTCCCGCATCGGGCTTGTCCTGGACACGTGTCCCTTCCCCTCCACGCTCAAGGTGAGCCAGGTCGAGAAGCTCGTAGGCCCGGCATATCCCACGTGGAGCTGCGAAACGTTCGCCGGATTCATCGACCGATTTGGCCTCGATCCCAAGACAAAGGTCAAGGACCTCTCCCGCGGCATGGGCATGAAGCTGCAGCTCGCCTGTGCGCTCAGCCACAATGCCAAGCTGCTCGTTTTGGACGAAGCCACCGCAGGCCTTGATCCCATGGCGCGCGAGGAACTGCTCGATGAGCTGCTCGCCTTTGTTTCCGACGGCCAGCACAGCGTGCTGCTCTCGAGCCACATTACATCCGACCTCGATCGCACTGCCGACCGCGTCATCTGCATCGATAACGGCTCGATTGTGTTTGACCTGCCGCGCGAGGACATTACCGACCGAGCCGGCATCGCCCACTGCACCCAATCACAGGCGTCCGAGCTCATGGCTTGCGTCGAAGGCGCCCGTGCCGCCCACCACGCCTATAGCGTGGACGTGCTCGTGCCCAACCGTCGCGATACGCTCGAGGCCTTTCCCGAGATTCCCTGCGATCGGGCAACCATTGATGACTATCTGCGCCTCATGCTGAAAGGGGCTTCGAAATGAAACGCGCCTTTATGTCCGATCTCGCCATCGTCCGCACGCTTGTCCCGAGCATCGCGGGCGTCGGCCTGTTCATCTTCGTCGTACTGACCCTCGCCAACGCATCGGATGGCGATTCCGGTATGAGCGCCGGCGCCTGCGCGGTCAGTGCCATGTCGCCCATCGTGGTCATGAACTCGCTGGCCGGCTACGACAATCAAAACGGATGGGAGCGCTATCGGGCAACGCTGCCTATCTCGCGCAAAGACATCATCTGTGCACGCTACCTGAGCATCATTGTCTTCTCGGCCGTCATGGCGTGCGCCGCCGCGCTTCTGAGCATCATCTCCATCCCGCTCTTCAACAGCGCGGGTATCCCCTCGACGGGACAGATCGTCTTTGAGACCACAATAGCCTCCGCCGCATCGATGCTCATCTCCCTCATGATGGTGTTTCTGGCACAGCCGCTGTTCTTTCGATTTGGACACATGGAGGCGCTGCGCCTTTCCGTCGGCCTGTTTGCCTTGCTCGGATGCCTTGCCATGGCCACGCTGAGCTCCTCAAACCCCATCAGCAACTGGCTCATGTCGATTGCTGGGGCGAATCCCGACCCTGCTGTTCTTGGCTGTCTGTGCGCAGGAATCGCGGTATTGACCCTCGTGCTATGTGCACTTAGCTGCATCGTCAGCACCAAGGTCTACCGGGCACGCGACCTGTAGGCGAGCGCGGTATCATCGGGCATGCGCCGCAGATCTGGCGCGGTCTATTATGAGGAGGTGTCCAACCCGTGTCGTGGGTTACGGCAGCATTTGCATCGGCTTTCTTTGCCGGCATCACATCCATTTTGGCCAAATGCGGCATCAGGCACACCGACTCCGATGTTGCGACCGCCATCCGTACTTGCGTGGTGCTCGTATTTGCCTGGGCAATGGCGAGCATTTCTGGATCCATCGGAGCAATCGGCGCCATTCCCGCCAAGGCCTGGCTATTCCTCACCCTCTCGGGACTCGCCACCGGCGCCTCGTGGATCTGCTACTTTAAGGCTCTCAGTATCGGAGACGTCAACAAGGTTGTACCCGTCGACAAGATGAGCACCGTGCTCGCCGTCCTCATCGCCATTGTGCTGTTTGGTGAGACAGGCAACCTGGCGGTCAAACTCGCGGGAACCGCCGTCATCACGCTCGGCACCTTTTTGATGATCGAGAAAAAGCAGTCCGCCGGCGCAGGGCACAAGCAAGACCGAACCTGGCTCGCTTACGCCCTTGGCGCCGCCGTGTTCGCAGCACTCACCTCCGTCCTCGCCAAGATCGGCATCGAAGGTGTCGAGTCAAACCTGGCTACGGCAATCCGCACCTGCGTGGTACTGGTTATGGCATGGGCGATTGTGGTTGCCAAGGGAAAGCTGGAGCATGTCGTGCGCATTGACCCGCGCGAACTCGCGTTTCTCGCGGCATCGGGCATCGCGACCGGCGCGTCATGGCTGCTGTACTACTACGCCATCGCTGCAGGCCAGGTGAGCGTCGTCGTGCAAATCGACAAACTATCGATTGTCGTATCGGCGCTGTTCGCACGCCTGGCCTTCAACGAAAAGTTGTCGCGTCGAAGCGCCATCGGCCTTTTCCTCATCGTGCTGGGCACCGCCGCGCTCACGATTTGGAAGTAGCGTCGGTACCAAGCGGGATCCAGCTCGCCTAGCTCACCCTCAAATCCGTGACAAATGGCATTTCCCCGGCCCGTGCGCAACGTTCTATAATCAAAGCGTCACGGGCCTCGGCCCAATTTCGATCATCCAAGGGGATGTCTTTTTGGTCATTGTTCTTTAGGGAACGGTCAATCGCATACAAATTGAAAACGGCCGTCCAACGGCCGCGGTTTGTTGCGCCGTTCCGCCTCCGTCATCTGCCACATATGCACCTGATAGGAAAGAACAATGAACTCTGCGAAATCTCAATCCTTCCCAAAAGCCACCAGCTTCGACGCGGCACTTGTGCACTCTAAGATTATGGGCCCCAATCCCCTCAAACTCTGCGAAGAGCTCCTTTGCGATGCGAGCATTCCCCGCGGCGCCCGTGTCTGCGACCTTGGGTCGGGCACCGGCATTACCAGCGCCCTGCTTGCCCGCGAATACGGATTTGACACTTATGCTGTCGACCTGTGGAGCGATCCCGTCGAAAACCGCGCGTTCTTCGATTCACTCGGTATTCCCCGCAACACGATTCACCCTGTTAAGGCGGACGCCTCACAGGGGCTCCCGTTTGAGCACGACTATTTTGATGCGGTCGTGAGCATCGACTCGTACAACTACTACGGTCGCGACCCGCACTATCTGAGCGAGCGCTTGCTCCCCTATGTCAGGCGCGGGGGCATGCTGTATTTGAGCATCCCTGGCATGGCCTGCGACTGCCACGATAATCTGCCCGAATGCCTGCTCAAATCCTGGGCACCCGAGCAGCTCGACTACATGCACGACATAGCCTGGTGGCGCGCCATGATCGAGCCGACCCCCGGCGTCGAGATTGTCTCGATGCAGCCTATGCTCTGCACGGACGAAGCATGGGAAGACTGGCTCGCCTGCGACAACGAGTACGCAGCAGGCGACCGCGCTGCCGTTGAAGCCGGCGCGCTCGAATACCTCAACACCATCGCCATTGTGCTGAGGAAGCTCTAAACAATAGCCGCGCGAGGCCGTAAACAAACGGCCTCGCGCGGCTTCTTTAAAACAAGTTCTGAACAACCGTAAAGCGCAATACGCTACTTGCGCAGCGGCTTGGGCAGCGGAATGCCGGCGGCGATGACGGCCGCGATGATCATGCAGACAATGCCCTTGAGCGGGAAGCACATAAGCAGCAGGCCCACGACCATGACGGGCTGGCGCATAACGGCGCCCATCGTCGATGCCGTGCAGACGGCGACGCAAAAGACCGGATCTGCGCCGATGAGGATGGCAAGGCCGTAGCCCATGCTCACGCCCGAGAAGATAACCGGGAAGAAATGGCCGCCACGCCAGCCCATGTTGATGAGGGCGGGTGTCAGCATGGCCTTGACAAGACCGGTCGCGATGAGCACACCGGCGGGGATGGTGAGGTAGGTCTCCATAAGTACGTCGGCCTGGGTCTCACCGGCAAACATGGTATAAGGCAGAACTGTGCCGCAGATGGCGAGCGCCAGACCAGCCAGCATGGCCTTGACGACGGGGCGCTCCCCTATTGCATGGGACAGCGCCTCGCTTGCATGCTCGGAGACAAAGTACAGCCAGCCACAGACCGTACCGACGAGAGACAGGGGGATAAGCCAGGCAAGCTCCAGGTTGCCCACCTCGGCGGACTCGAACCTGGGCATGCCCATGCCGCCGCCCACAAGCTGGTCAAGCAGCAGGTAGGTGCCCAGACCGCCGGCAATTGCAATGCCGTAGACCACGGTCTTTTGCGCCTTGGGCAGCTTAATGGTGATCTCGTCGGACGCGGGGTCCTCGTCGCCGTCGGCGCTACCGGCAAGCGGTGCCACAAAGCCAAAGACGGGCGCGGTAAAGAGCGCTGTCAGGGCAGCCTGGGTGCCCAGCAGCGTGAGTTCCCTAAACTCGGCACCAAAACGACGCATGCGGTCGCCGACCCAGCTGCACAGACCCGCGATAACGCCGGTCAGGCCGGCCTCCGGTCCAATGCTTCCGCCAAACAGCAGCGGCAGCAATGCCGCAAGTGAAAGCTTGCCGAGGTTGTCGTACGGGTAGCGACCGTCTTGCTTAACCTTGGCCATCACCTGGTTGAGGTCATCGGTCTTGGTGCCCGTCATCTTTTCGTACAGGCCGATCAGCAGGCCGCCCAGCAGGCAGACGAAAAACGGGTACGGCAAAAAACCGAACGGACCGCTCGCGAGCTCGGGCGAAGCGACGCCCAGCATATGAGGGATCTCGGTCCATAGATAGTCGATACCGTGCTCCATCGCAAAGAAAAACAGCCAGACCGCGGCGCCCGCAAACGCACCGGTCACGGCCACGCTCACTAAAAACAGCGCACGGTTTTTGGGTTTTGCAAGGTTATCCATCGGGACCTCCCGTGGTCAAAATCAACAAAGATACGTTTTATTGTAGAGCGAGCGTTGCCCGAACGAGTCAACCATCTGCGCCGCAAACGGCACCATTGGGAGTCATAGCGGAGCAGGCTCAAGACTTATCCGTTGATAATCGAGGCAATCTCGCACAAATCGTCGGCGAAGTAGATGCCGTGCTGGCGCCTCGGGCTCGAAAGCCCCTTATCAATCATGTGCCCGAGCAGCGACTTGAGGTCGTTGTAGTAGCCGTCCAAGTTATACAGGATGCACGGCGCGCTCAGATGCCCCAGCGACACGGCCGACATGACCTCGGCAATCTCCTCGAGCGTACCCGTCCCACCGGGAAAGGCGATGAACGCGTCACCGAGCTCAATCATCTTGGCCTTGCGCTCGGCCATATCGCTCGTCACAATGAGGTCATCAATACCGTCATGTTGAAACTCGGCCTCGATAAAAAAGCTCGGCTCCACGCCCGTCACATGACCGCCAGCATCGAGCACGCTATCGGCAAGCGCGCCCATCAGGCCCGACTTGGAGCCGCCGTATACCAGCACGTGGCCGTTGGAGCCAATCCACGTGCCGAGCTCTCGCACTGCAGGCAGAAACGCCGGGTCATTGCCGACGCTGGCACCCAGGTATACCGTGATATTCATATTCAGTCCCCCTCGTCGTGACGCGCGGCGCCCGTTCTAGCGTTGCCGGCGACGGTACTCGCGCACACGACGCGACAGGTCGGCGAGCTCGTCGCGATCGAGCTCTTCCAAATGCTCAAGATCGTCCATAAAGCGCGCCATGGTGTCCTTTTGACGCATCTTGATAAGCGTATTGCAGTAGTTCACCGCCACGCCCGTGAGCATGGCGATGTAGAAGATGCTGATGACGCTCAAAATGACGGTAATCGCGCGGGCAACCGGCGTCTCGGCCGGGATATCGCCAAAGCCGATCGTCGAGACGGTCTCAAAGCTAAACCACAGGCCATCGCCAAACGTAAGGGTCGTAGGCTCGGACAGCCAGACGGCCGTCGAGCACAACAGGTAAAAGATTAGAAACAGGCCCGTGATACGCGCAAAGCCAGCCTGTCGCAGCACATCGGCAAGCGTCCTCAACTTGTTCATCGCGACCCCTTTTCCAGACGCCCAATCACATTCGCTCGGTATTGTCCCACGCCTCCCCCGCAAACGGAACTAGTCATTGGGGACGTTCTTAAATGACTAGTCAAACAAGAACGTCCCCAATGACTAGTCGCCGATGCCGGGCGGGACCGTTTTGCGGTGCAGCTGCCGATCAGGTGGGCTGAGCTGGTATCCTTATGTGAAATTGTCTCGACTCGATAGGATTGCATGTGAAACCTTCCGCCGTCCTTCGCTTAACCCTATATCGCACCCTGGCCGTCGCACTGGCCGCACTCGCCGTACTGAGCGCCGCCATGCCCGCCCCCGCCTTTGCCGCCGACTCCGACCAGCAGGCCAAGACGGTCCGCGTTGGCTGGCTCGTCAACAACAAGGGCTTCCAGGAAGGTGCGCCGGGCGAGCGCCTCTCGGGATGGGGCTACGAGTACCTCCAGACCCTCTCGTATTACACAAAGGGCTGGCAATACGAATACGTTAGCGGCACCTTCTCCGAGCTTATGGACATGCTCGAGGCTGGCGAAATCGACCTCATGCCCAACATCTCGTATTCAGCAGAGCGCGAGCAGAAGCTGCTCTTTTCCTCGAACCCCGAGGGCACCGAGCGCTACTACATCTACGCCAGGCCCGACCGCGACGATCTGGCCAAGGGCGACCCCCAAGCGCTCCAAGGCCTCACCATCGGCTGCAACTCTGGCGTTATGCAAACTATCGTCGGCCAGCAGTGGCTCGCCGACGAAGGCGTTACCTGCACCTATAAAGAAATCGACACCGGCAGTGCCCTCTTTGAGGCGCTTGCAGACGGCGAGGTCGACGCCGTCATCATGAACGACACCATTTCGTCGCCCGATGCCTCGCCCATGTTCTACGTAGGCTCGAGCGACTACTATTTTGCCGTTCCCAAAAGCCGCCCCGATTTGATGAATGACATCAATGCCGCCATGACGGCAATCGCCCGCGTCAACCCGCGCTATAACGACGAAGTCAAATCGAGCTACTCGGCCCAAAACAGCGGCTCATCATCGCTCACCGGCACCGAGACCTCCTGGCTCAAAGCAAACGGCAACACCATCACGATTGGCTATCTTAAAAACCAACTTCCCTACTGCACGCAAAATGACGACGGCGAGATGGAAGGGTCGCTCGCCTCGCTTGCAACGACGTTGCGCGACAAGTTTGGCATTACGGTTAAAACAGTCGCGATCTCAAATAACAAGCAAATGGTCAAAGCCCTTTCCAACGGAACTATCGATGTCGCCCTACCTCTGTTTCGCGACTACTGGCTTGCCGAACAGAAAGGGGTCGTGCAGTCAAACCCGATGGGAACGGTTTCCCTGACCGCCATTCACAGCAGCAATAACCTGAACCGCGACCTTAAGAAAATCGCTTGCACGCAGAGCGCGATCGTCAACCGTCTTGAGCTCGAGAGCCTCTTCCCCGACGCAACGATAACCGAATATCCAAATGGCGGCGAGGCGCTCAAAGCCCTCAATAAGGGGGAGGCAAGTTGCATCATTGTCCCCAGCACGCGCTTGGAAACCATCCGCGACACCTATGACATCGAGGATTTTGAAACGCAGGAACTCACCAACACGGCGCAACTATCGTGTTTGATTTCGCGCGGCAAGCCCGAGCTGTTGGGAATTATCAATAAGGGCATCGTCAATGCCGGCGAATCGCTCTCTGCAAGCAGTTATTCCCCCACATCGTACTCGGCGCAAGAATCGGATGCGTTCCGACTTCTCTACCGCAACCGCATCGTCATTTCGGCAGTCGTCATCTGCATTTTGCTCACCGGCATCGTCATCCTTGTCTGGTCGCTTCACCGCGCGCAGAAAGAACAGCAGAAAGCCGATGCCGCCAACGCCGCTAAGACAGCATTCCTCACGCGCATGAGTCACGACATCCGCACGCCGCTCAACGGCATCCTGGGTCTTATCGAAATTGAGGAATTGAAAGACGGCGATATGCAAGTCGCCCGCGAAAGCCGCGCCAAGGCGCGTGTTGCCGCCAATCACCTGCTCTCGCTGATCAACGATATCCTCGAGATGGGCAAAATCGAAGACCGCAAGCTAACACTGGAACATGCTCCTTTTAACCTCAAAGAGCTCTGTGACGATGCGCTGGTGCTGTGCAAGCTCCGCGCGTCCGGTAACGGCATCACAATGCAGGACAATAGCCTGCCGTACGCTACGGGGCCATACATGATCGGCAGTCCCACCCATATCCGACGGATCATAATCAACCTGCTAGACAACAGCATTAAGTACAACAAGCGCGGCGGCTCCGTCACCTTTAGCTCACAGACCAAGCCACTCGATGATGGGCGCGCGCTCTTTTGCTTTAGCGTTTCGGATACCGGCATTGGCATGGCTCCCGAGTTTTTAAAGCATATCTATGAGCCGTTTGCCCAGGAAGGTGACGATGCGCGCAGCAAGTTCCAGGGAACCGGCATGGGCATGCCAATCGTCAAGTCGCTTATTGAACTGATGGGCGGCACGATTGAGATTTCGAGTGAGGTTGGCGTGGGGAGTACGTTCAACGTCCAGATTCCGCTCGATATCGACAAGAACCCTCAGGCAAGAGAACGTGCGGACGGCCAGGCAAACAGCTGCTCGCTTGCCGGCATGAACGTCCTCTTGGCAGAAGATAACGAGCTCAATGCCGAGATTGCCCAGGCTCTGCTCGAAAGCGAGGGCATCGTCGTAACTCGCACCGCCGACGGCAACGAAACGGTCAACCTATACGTTGGCCGTCCCGCGGGTAGCTTCGATGCGATTCTAATGGACATCATGATGCCGGGCATGGACGGCTACGAGGCAACCCGCGCGATTCGTCTGAGCGAGAAGGCCGATGCGGCCGATATCCCCATCATCGCGCTCACCGCCAACGCCTTTGCCGAGGATGCCCAGGCGGCACACGATGCCGGCATGAACGCTCACCTGCCCAAGCCGCTCGACTTTAACAAGCTCAAAAACATGCTCGCCCGCATCAAGAAATACGGATCCGTTTCGCTATAGTTTGTGCTCAACCACCATGCACGGCCAGAAAGGAAACCAACGATGTTTAGGCCCTTACGTCGAAAGAAACGCGCCATCACCGACGAGGAAGCGCGCGAGTTGCTCGCCACCTGCAAGCGCGGCGTCTTTGCCGTCAACGGCGACGATGGCTACCCGTACGCCATTCCCGTCAACTACTTCTTCGACGCCGAGCACGACAAGATTTATTTCCATGGCGCCAAGGCTGGCCACAAGGTCGACGCACTCAAGCGCGATGACAAAATCTGCTTTACCGTTTACGGCAACGAGTGGTACAAGGACGGCGACTGGGCTCCCTACGTTATGAGTACCGTTGTCTTTGGTCGTTGTCGCCTAGTAGATGAAGCGCCCGCGTTTATCGAGGACAAAGTCCGCCAGCTCGCGCTTAAGTACTACCCTTCCGCCGAAGAAGTCGAGGAGGAAATCGCCAAAGACATCAAGGGCGTCCAACTCTACGAGATTACGATTGAGCATCTCTGCGGTAAGCAGATTCACGAAAAGTAAGCCCCTCAGCAAGCCTCATCAATAGCAATATGGCCCGGTTCCAACCCACCTTGGAACCGGGCCATATGCTTATGAAGCGTCGGCGGCTATGTGCGCAAGCGCCTCAACGAGCTCCTGCGAACTCACAGGCTTGCTCAGGTGCGCGTTCATGCCCGCCTCACGCGAAAGCCTGCGATCGTCGGCAAAGGCGTTGGCGCTCACGGCGATAATCGGCGTGGTCGCGGCATCCTCGCGATCGAGCGCTCGAATCCGACGCGTGGCCTCAAGGCCATCGATACCGGGCATCATGATATCCATCAACACCACGTCGTACTCGTGCGGCGCGCTCGCGGCAAACATCTCGACGGCAGACTCACCATCCTTAGCATGCGTCACGACGGCACCGGCACGGGCGAGCGTAAACTGTGCAATCTCGGCATTCAGGTCGTTATCCTCTACGAGCAAAACGCGCAAGCCCTGGAGCGCATCGCCGTCGCCCGCGTCCACGCGCACAGCCTGAGGAATCTCGGAGCGCGTGCACTTCTCAAACGGCAGACGGATGGTAAACGTCGTCCCCTGCCCCAAAATGCTCGAAAAGCTCATGGTTCCGCCCATAAGCTCGACCAACTGTTTAGCAATAGGCGCACCCAGGCCAGTTCCCGATGAAGCGCCTTCCACCTGCTGCTCCTCGCGACAAAACGGCTCGTAGAGGTGCTGTTGAAACTCCTCGCTCATGCCAATACCGTTATCGGCAATCGTGTATTCATAGACAGGAACGCCATCCGCTGGCTCCACCTCGCGGCACACCAGGCGAACATAGCCGCCCCGGCGATTGTACTTGACGGCATTGCCGGCAATATTGAGCAACAAGCGTTTGAGGTGCGTCACGCTCACCCGCGCATAGGGATGATTAAGCGTCTGCTGATCGCAGATAATTGTCACCAGGCGCTCCTCGGCCTGGCGCTCCAGAATATCGCGCACCTCGTGGTTGAGGGTCACCAAATTTGTAGGAACAAGCTCCAGGTCGACCTGCCCGCTCTCCAGGCGACTCATATCGAGCGCCTCATTCGCAAGGTCGAGCAGCAGTCCCGATGCCGTCCAGATCTTTGAACGACACTCGGTCTGCTTTTGCAGATCGTCCGCATTGGCATCGCCAACCTCAACCATACCGCGGATGCCGTTGATGGGCGTGCGCAGATCGTGGCTCATGCGACGCAGGAACTCCGTCTTTGCCGAGTTGGCAGACGAGGCCTCACGCGCCGCCTTTGCCAGCTTGTCGCCATAGTCGCGCTCCTGCTGCAGCAAGTCCGTCAAACGTCGACGATCAGCGCGGCGACGCACCATCACAACAGTGGCTACAACACCGCTGTAGAGCACCAGCACGCCGGCAGCGACAGCCGCGACGACCTCAAAGTAGCGCTGCGCCGAGGCATAGGTGTACACGTAGAATTTTTGCGCTTTGCCGTATGTGCCCAAATACCACTCGCCGTTGACGTTGACCAGTCGGACTTTGCCGGGCAGGCATCGATCCTTAATTTCGTCGACAATAATGGCGTCCGTCGCGGGCAGGTCGAACACGCCCAATACGGTGGGTTCGACGGCATTGGTCGCAACGACCTTGCCATCGTTTTCGATCACGATATTGCCGCTATCGATGGTTTCATAGCCTTCGAGCAGGCTCTGCAGTTTGAGTGTATTGCTTGCAACTGCCTTCGCGCTCTGATGCCTTACCGCGATAACGATACCCTCGCCATCCTGCCGGGTTACGCAGCCAATGTCTGCGACCGAATCATCCGCAAGCGTGATGCGATCGGTATAGGACTTAAGCGGATGGGTTGCCACCTCCAGCACGGGCGCTTCTTTGAGATACGTAGCAAGCGATTCGTAGCCCACGTCATCCGTCGAGGACTCGGACATCAAGTTGCCCGATGCGTCCGTCACGATCAGTGCGCTCACGTTGAACTGGTCAGCATATTGCTCCAGCGCGGCGTTATCCACCAAGCCGTCGCGCTTTATATCGCGCGCCACCTCTCCGGCAATCTCCATCACGCGAATCAGGTTTTTGGTCGCATAGGCGCTGTTAAACGCATCGTAGGAAAGGCTCTGCGTCGCCACGTAATCGACAACGTCGGCAAAGCGCTGCTCGGCCTGGGCCGTCGTGTAACCGTAGCTCATCATGCCGGCAACAGCCGAGAGCGCTACCCCCACCAGGGCGGCAAGGAGCCATACCCAGGTCGAATGATTGCCCTGCTCCTGAGCGGTGTAGTCGGGCGCATCGATCACGACAGGCCCTCCATATTCAAAAATGGTGAGGGGTCATCAAAGTACTTTGACACCAGGCGTTCCATGGTGCCATCGGCAAGCATTTCTTGGTAGGCATGGGTGAGTTTAACGTCGATACCGCGCGTGTCGTTGATATCGAAAGCGGTGCCCAAACCAACCTCCAGCAGCGGCTCGTTCAGAATGCGATACGTCACGCCATAGTCTTTTTCATAGGTGAGCAGCGAGGACTCATGTGCGGCGATAGCGTCGACCAGGCCCTCGACGAGCGCCGGATTCAGGTATGAGCGGTCCGAGAAGCTGTAGAGCTCCTTGATTTGCAGAACCTTTTCATTGGTACGGTTGAGCAAAATGCCCTCGGGCTTGGTGGTGGACTGCACCCCCACGACCCTGCCCTCAAGATCGGCGAGCGTGTAGATGTCGCTTTCGGGATTGACCGCGACCACCTGGCGGCTCGCAAGGTACGGACCGGCCCAGCGATACTCGCTTTCGCGACCCGTCATACTAAAGCTACCCATGACACAATCGAGCTCGCCGCTCGCCAGCAGCTCTTTCTTCTTTTCCCAGTCGATCAGCTGGTATTTTTGCTTGTAACCAATGCGGGCCAAAGCCTCGGTCAATATCTCGACATCCAGGCCACCGATATCGCCGTACTCATCGGTATACACAAACGGTGGATAGAGGTCGCTTCCGACGTTGAGCGTCTTAAGGTCGTCGTCTTTGACTTGCGAGGCGTCCAGTTCTTCTAATGCAGACGTCGAGGCTCCGTCATTCGACCCGGAACAGCCGGCTATCGCTACGACAAAGGCACACGCTACCGCAAGCGCACCAAACAACGATATGGCAACCGAGCGGCGAGGTCTTTTCATCGAGCTCCAGACGATCCTGCTTACAGACTCAAATGGTTAAAAATAATAGCAAATGAAACCACTCGAGCGCCCAATGGTTACAGACGCTTTAGCCTGCGGGGCCTTCTAGCCGACTTGGCAGAAGGCCCCGCATGCAGCGCACACTTACCGTGCGTTAAAAACGTAGCGGTCCAGGCGGTCGCACGCTTCCCTTACGCGCGAAAGCGGCAGCGCCAGATTCACGCGAATGTGGCAGGGCCCGTGGAACGGACGGCCATCCTGATACCCAACGCCCACGCGCGCCCCCTCGTCAAGCAGCCACTGAATATCGCGGCCATGTTCGCGACACCACTCGGTGCAGTCCAGAAACACCATGTAGGTGCCCTGCGGACGCGAATAGCCCACACCCTCAAAATGCTCGTCCACGTAATTGCAGAAATACTCGATATTGCCGGCAAGCACCTGGTTGAGCTCGTCCACCCACTCGTAGCCTTGCGGCTGGTAGGCACCGATAAGCGCATGCATGGAGAGGACGTTCATCTCGTTGTAGTGAGTCTTGTTGGACACGGTGCACACGCGGTCGCGCAGCGTCTCGTTATAGATGATGTGGTAGCTGCCGACCAGGCCCGCCAGGTTAAACGTCTTGCTGGGCGCGTAGAGGGCAACCGTGCGCATGTGGGCATCTTCGCTCACCGACTGCGTCGGGATATGCTTGTGACCAGGCAGGATGATATCGGACCAAATCTCATCCGAGATCACCACGCAATCGTGCTGGCGATAGATGTCCATGGCGCGCTCGATCTCGTCGCGCTCCCATACGCGGCCGCAGGGATTGTGCGGCGAGCAGAACACCGCGGCATGGATATGGTTTTGTGCGAGCTTGCGCTCCATGTCCTCAAAGTCCATACGCCACACGCCTTGACCGTCGAGCTTAAGCGGGCTATGGACAATACGATAGCCCGCAGCCTCGATGGACTTGGTAAAGCCGATGTAGGTGGGACTGTGGACCAGCACCGCATCGCCCGGCTGGACATATGCGCGCAACGTCGACACGACACCGCCCAGTACGCCGTTTTCGTAGCCGATATGCTCGGGAAGCAGGCCTTCGACGCCATTACGGCGGCTCTGCCATTCAACGATGCGGTCGAAGTACTCGTCGCGCGGATTGAAATAGCCAAACATGGGATGCTGGGCGCGTTTGATGATGTGCTCCTGGACCGTGGGCACCGTGGCAAAGTTCATGTCCGCCACCCACATGGGGATGCGGTCGAAGCCCTCGTCGGGTGCGTTCGGGGCCATACCGGGGATCTCACCCCAAGAGTCAACAGCGATAGAGTCCATGCCGTGGCGGTCGATAAGCGAGCTAAAGTCGTATTTCATGCTGAGCTCCCGTGCAAAGTGATTGTTTTGGTAGGCGTTATTGTCCACCAGCGCGGGCGGTTTTGGCATGAGGTTTGCTGTTGATTCTGACGGATACAGACGGATGGCCGGTTAGTCTTGAGCGTCGTTGATGGCGGTTATTGTCAACCTGGCTCCGTCGACCGTAAACGATATGTCGAGTCCGGCGTAGGCCAAGTGGTAAACGCGGTTTGGCTCGTGCTTGCTGCCCGCGCGGCGCGGATCCTGGCGAAGGACCTCGACCAAACCGGGGAGCTTTGCAGGCGGGACCATATCCTGCAGCGCCTGCGGAAACTCGACGTCGAGCTCTTGCCACGGCGCATCCTCAATCCAGCCGCCGGTCGCATCCGGGTGACAGTCCGCAAACGGAATGTAGGGCTTAATGTCGTAGATGGGCGTGCCGTCGCGCAGATCGGCCCCCAGCACATGGATGATGGGGCCATCGTCGGTGAGCTCAACACGGCTGAGCTTGACGCAGGTGAGCCCGATGGGATTAGGGCGAAACGGACTGCGCGTGGCAAACACGCCCACGCGCTCGGCTCCACCCAGACGCGGCGGGCGCACGGTTTTCGACCATTTTGCGTTGGTGCCGGACCTGTCCTGCATCTTGGCATCGGTAGCTATGTCCTTAGCCGTGCCGCCGGGCGTTCCGTTTTCGAAGCGCCACAACAGCCATAGGTGAGAGAAGGAGTCCAGACCCTCAACCGCTGCGTTGGAGGCAAATTCCGGCTCAAAGACGATGCGTCCCTGCAGATGGGGCGCCAAAAAGCTGTTGCGTGGAATGCCGAACTTCTGCGGTAGATCGGTATGTATGTGTGCAATAGGTTCCATGCCGGTCATTGTACGGCATGAAGGCGTGGGGCGTCGTGCGCAATTCTTCGCCGCGGCCCCCGTCGCGCAACCAACGGTTGCTTGGAAGGGCACCTGCCGCCGCGTATGCTTAAAGCCAACAACCAGCAGAAAGGAGCCGTTATGGCCTTCGCAGAAAAGCTCATTGCTGTCCGTCGTGCCCATCATCTTACCCAAGAGCAACTCGCCGCCAAGCTCTTCGTCACACGCCAAGCCGTCAGCCGTTGGGAACGCGGCGAAGTCACGCCGGGCATCGACATGATGAAGCTCATTGCCGCCATAACCGGAGAACCTCTGTCCCACCTGCTCGAAATGCCCGAGCACTATTGCCAGAGCTGCGGCATGATACTCACGCCCGACGACTGCGGCACCGATGCTCACGGCGCAACGACCGACCATTACTGCAAGTGGTGCTACGACCACGGCAAGTACACCTACGAGACCACGATGGAGGCCATGATTGAGGATTGCGCCCCGCGCCTGGCACAAAACACCGGTATGTCGCTCGACGAAGCCGTCTCGCTCATGGGCGCCGTGCTGCCACAACTGGAGCGCTGGCACACCGTGCAGGAAAACGAGGAGCGCTACGGTGCCGAGGCGCGGGCGCGCTATGGCGACGAGGCCATCGATGCGGCAAACGAGGCACTGCTGGACATGGACCCCGAGACATGGAACGACATGAAGGAACTTGAACGCGCTATTCTGGGCCAGCTCTCGATCGCCATGGGCGACGGCGACCCAAAGAGCAGCGAAGCCCAGAAACTTGTCGCGATGCATCGTCGTTGGATTGGCCTCAACTGGGGATGCGAGCCCCAAGACGAAGCGTATCTGGGCCTCGCCCGCGGCTATCTTGCCGACCAGTGCTTTGTTGACTATTACGACAAGCCCTGCGGCACCGGGGCAACAGCGTTTCTGGTCCAGGCCATCGAGTCATCGCTTGCTCGCGCATAGACCGCGGCGGCTTTGGGTATCTCAACCGAAACCTCAACCGATTGGAGACACCATGGCTACTGATCACGAACTCGTGCTCTACGTTATGACTGGCTGCCCGTATTGCATAAAGGTCAAGCGCTTTTTGGCCGATAACGGCGTGACCATCCCCGAGCGCAATATCTCGACCGACCCCGATGCCGAGCAGACACTCATCGCCGTCGGCGGCAAACGCCAGGTTCCCTGCCTGTTCATTGACGGCGAGCCACTCTACGAATCGAGCGACATTATCGCCTGGGCACAGAAGAGCCTGCTCTAGCACTCATTGGAGACGCACTTAAATGAGTAGCCGGGAATTCACTCTCTCAAATTTATAGAACATACGTTTGCTTTTATGCTATACTAGCCTCAAGGCATGAGACGAGTCGAGAGCTCCTGCGGAGGTCCCCAATGACACGCTTGAGCGAGCTCGGTAAGTAAGATCGGTGGTTACCGCACTCGCCCGTCTCAGACAGGTTGCGCTCCTGTTCGCCGTCGCCATCAAAGAACGGCACTCACAACCAAACGTTTCCGTTATCCGTGAGTCACACAGGAGTGCATTGCTATGGCTAAAAAGATTCCAACCCTTTCACCCGACATTATTTCAAACACCTGCTCAGATATCAGTAGGATTGTCGAGGCCAAACACCTCGGCCAGAAAGGTATCAACCATGAGACCTCCTCGGAAGGGGCTCTGCTCATCGGGCGCCGTCTCGAGCAAGAGATTGCCGGATACCCCATCTCCAATCTCAATGGCTTACTCTCGCCCATCGCTTGCCACCTCAAGCAGCACTTTAGCCCAAGCCTGGGCCCGACTTATCTCAAGCGTTGCATAAAGCTCGCACGAATTGTTCCGGAAGACATGGGTTTTCGACCGGAGCTTGATCTGGAACACTATCAGTCGCTCGCTCACATCGCCGACAAAGATCTGCGCTTAGATCTGATGAACGTTGCCGCGGATAACCATTGGAGCGCGATGCGCATCGATCGTCATGCCCGCTATCGAAGTCCGCAGGACACTTTGGATGCTTGGGAGCGCCGTGTGCTTGAATCAAATCAAGAAGTACGGCGCTTCGCCCGCGCCTACACAGATGCCTGTGGAATCATTTCACTCGATGAACTTATTGAGCTCTACAACTCCTGCGCCCCCAATCCAGTCTCGAGATTTGAGATAAATGAGACTATTTGGCAAATCAGGAACGAATCGGGACAAATCGACAATCCCTGCATTATATCCAGAGATAGAAAACTCTATCTCATAGCGCCAGAGCTCGATGACGCTGTTGATGAAGCCCCTTATTACTATGATGACTACGGATACTCTTATCGAAAATATGAACGGCGCAGCGAATACACCGGCGAGATGCGCGCGCTGCGCGAACGGCGCGTTGGCATCAGAGTAGCAGCCATCTTCGCCGGTCACGAACGTCTTCCAATCAAAAGGCTCAGCTATGACGAAGTCATCTGCGGGCATATAAAGTGCAGTCGATCTGCCGAACGACTCAAGCAGTACGTCCTGAGAGACCCTGAGCTCAAGGCATCTGATCTCCATGCAAGAGAAGATGAGTTCGATTTCATCATGACAAAGCTTTTACGTTCCGTTGGACTCAACGGAATGCCGACAGCACAGCAAATTACCGAAGACGCAGCTTTCTTATTGATTGTCGTACGGCCCGAGTTTTACGAACGCAATAAAACAGCCGAGGTCTCCAAGCTCCTCTCGATAATCTATGAAGACGCTCCCCTCTGGGAGTTCAACGGACGTTCGCATACCGAGCTAAAAAGCGAAGGAGTGGTGGAGTCTCCGGTGCCAATTTCACATCGAGAAGTCCAATCAAAACAGGCCGCTTAACCCTATTAACTGCTTGCATTTTTGTCTACAAAACTGTATACAAAAAGAGAGGCCCTTATGGAGCTCATCGCAATCCACCCCCATGCCCTCAAGCACGGGCTGACGGAGACGGATACTACATGCGCCTGGAACTCCGCTTTCGCATGGTTCAGGCGTGATCTTGAAAATGGAGGTATCGATTACGTTCTCGTTGGACTTGATGGAAGAAGCCGTCTCATGGAACTCATCGCTCGATATTGCCCCGATCGAGATGGCTACATCATTTACCACGCCCTTGTCCCTCCTACACGCAAGGTGCTCAGAGAAATCGGGATCGATCGATAGGAGGCGCTATGGACGCTAAGCAGCTCGAGAAGATGATGGGGTTTGCCCCCGGAGAGCTGGAAAAGGCCGCAGAGGCATACGAAAAAGATGAGTGGCCAAAGGGTCGCACCATCAAGTTGGGAAGGCCGCCGATCTCCGATGAGCCAAGCGTTGTTTTGTCGGCACGCGTGGGTGAATCGGTTCTTGAAGCGTTTGACGCAAAGGCAAGGCGTCACGGGCAAACACGCACGGAGCGACTCAGAGAGCTCATTACGCTCGATGCAATGATCGCCTAGCCCCCGCCGAACCCAAACGTGTACGCCAGCATCCAAAGTCGACATTTTTCGACATCTTTGGATGCTGGCGTACAGCTTTTTTGCGCGGGTCCCTCACAACCGCTCATTGGGGACGCACTTAAATGAGTAGTCGTTTAAGAACGTCCCCAACGACTACCCGATGACACGGCGATCCTATTCCTCGATCTCTTTCCAGCACTGAGGATCGGCTTCGTACATATCGCCTGTGTAGCCATACGTCACAGCGGGGCAGCCTCGGCACCAGCCGAAAAGCTCACATTTGGAGCACTTCTTGAACTTTTTAAAGTCGCGCTTTGCCTCCATCTGCGACGAAAAGAACAGCTCCTCGAGCGAGTTCTCGGCAACGTTGCCCACCTTGCTCTCCATGCGACGACATGCATAGACGTCGCCCGTAGGCAGCACCGTCATATGGCCCGTACCGCAATGGCAGCCGTCGTAGATCATGCCGGGCTTGGCGCTCTTGGGGATGGTGAATTTGCCCTGCTCCCACAAAAGAAGCGTCCACAGGTGATCTTTGAGCTGGAAGAACGTTTTGCAGCCCGCAGCCTGGTGAAACTCCATACGCTCTTGCGCGGCCAGCAGCACGTCGCGATATTCCAGCGGCTCCAGATGGAACTCATCACGCTTTTGGCCCGAGGTGGGGCAGTATCGTCCAAAAGCAAACACGTCGACTTCGAGGCTTGCCACAAGGTCAATGAGCTGCGGCAGCTCGGCGGCATTCATACTCGAAACCGTGTTCATAACGGCGACCCAGATACCCGCGCGCTTAAGGCACCCAATCGCACGCAAGGTCTCGACAAACGAGCCGGGCTTACGGAAGTAATCGTGCGTTTTCTCGAGTCCATCGAGCGAGAGCTGGTATTTGCGGCACCCCAACTCTTTCATGCGGGCGCAGACCTCGTCGGTTAGGTGGAACGGATTGCCCATCACGCACCACATAAAACCCCGCTCGTGCAAAAGCTTGGCAAGGCGCCAAAAATCGGGATGGAGAATGGGGTCACCGCCCGTAACGTAAAAGTACGGCTGACGACCGATGCGCTCGCAGAGGACCTGGGCCTGATCGACGACCTCGACCATCTGCTCCCACGGCATGCGCTTAAAACCAGCGCAGGCACCGTTGGCGAAGATATAGCAATGTTTGCAACGCTGATCGCATTCATCCGTAATATGCCACTGGAAGGCAAACGCAGGCTTTTGCATCGTGGGACTCCCTTGGTCGATGTTCAAATTGATGACGGTATTGGGCTACAGGCGCTCAACGGCGCCGACGGGGCAATTCTCTTCACAGGCTCCACAGTGCAAGCAGTGCCCAGGCTCTATGCGATACGAGTCACCCGGCTCGATGCACTTCTGCGGACAGTGCTCAAGACAGGCACCGCAACCGATACACGCATCGGAATCAATACGAAAACCCTTAACGGGCGCGGACGCCATGTCCTCGTCTAGGGTAAAGACAGCACGCTCAATAGGACGAACCCCCAGGTTAAAGTAGTCGAGCACGATGTTTTCGACCTTAAAGATAATGTTGATATCACGCGTATCACCGGGATAAACGTTGGCAAGATACGGCTGCTCGGCATAAATAACGTCACGCCAGTAAACTTGCTCGGAATCCAAGGCGGGAGTGGCAACGCCGGACATGCGGATCATTTCGTTAAACCGCGTGTGGACGAGCGTTTGGACGCGCCCATCGGCCATAAGCTGGCGGGCCATCTCCTTGCCGCGCGCCGTGAGGAAGTAGATGGCGCGGGACTCGTAATGTACAGCGCTCACGCAGCGAATTTGCGGCGCGCCATTTTCGTCCACAGTTGCCAGCGAGAGCGTCCCGGCAAGCTGCATCTTCTTGAGACAAGTCTGAGCATCCATTACGAGTCCCCTCCTAGCGATTGCCTACTGAGCGTCCGCAGCGCCGCAAGCGGTGCCGCAGGCCGGAGCAGCCTTGGGATCGGCGGAGCCGCAGGCAGGGGCGGCAGCAGGATCGGCGGAGCCGCAAGCAGGAGCAGCCGCGGGATCGACGGAGCCGCAAGCGGTGCCACAGGCCGGCGCGGCCTTGGGATCGGCGGAGCCGCAGGCAGGGGCGGGATCGGCGGTACCGCAAGAAGCGAAGGCGGCAACGTTCTCGAGATTCTCGGACATGGCAATTCCTTTCGATTGGGGGCGGCTGGGCGAAGCCGCCCGGACGTAGACGCTTTTGCGCCTAAGCACATCATGCGAGGAATGCACCCCACCCAAAAGAAGGCACTAATCTATTAGCCAGTTACCAAAAAGTAAGTTGTAGCCGCGGGCGCCAGCAGCTGCGATAATGCAAGCAACCTACCCGATTGCGAGGTTACCATGCTCACCAAAGAAGAACTGCCTCCCTGCCCCGTCGCCACGTGTTTTCAGCTCTTTGGCAACAAGTGGAAAATCTATATCATCCAGCAGCTCATTGAGCAGCCCCTGGGCTTCAACGCGCTACATCGCTCTATTCCCGGCATCAGTCAAAAGGTGCTCTCGTCAAACCTAAAGGAAATGGATGCCGCGGGACTTATCACGCGCACCGTCATTCCCGAAACGCCCATCCGTACCGAATACGCGCTGAGCGAGCTGGGTCAAAGCCTTATGCCCATCATCGATTCTCTTGTGGAATGGGGCACCGACTACCAGCAGCTTGTGCGAAGCTCCTAGCAGCTACGGGCTTTTGCAAATTGAGCGCCGTGGGGCATACCGCTCCACGGCGCTTACCTTTTTGTGCCTTCTTTTGAAGAAGCGGTCCGGGTTGCACACTGCTGTCAAACACGCCCAACTCAATTGGACAGGAGGTCAGCCATGAATCAAGCCGAGCGTCGTATTTGGCTTATCAATGCATTGCTCAACGAGCGAGCGGACGGACGCGGCATTGCCGTTCCCGCCGGAGCCGGCGAGCAGCGCGATTTGCTCAGGGCCCTCATGAACGTGCGGTCGCCCGAAGCGCTCGCGACAGAGGTGCTCGATATCCAGGATGCCTACTTGCAGCAGCGGCTTGTTGAGCGCGGCGGCGCAACCGATGCCGGCACGCTTCCCTACTGCAATCGCATTGCCGTCTGGCGTGGCGACATCACGCTGCTTAAGGCCGACGCCATCGTCAACGCCGCCAACAGCCAAATGCTCGGCTGTTTTGTGCCGGGACACCACTGCATCGACAATGCCATCCACGCATACGCCGGCATGCAGCTGCGCCTGACGTGCGCCAGCCTCATGTGCAAACAAGGGCACGAGGAACCGACCGCATGCGTTAAAGTCACGCCGGCATTTAACTTGCCGAGCAGCCACATCTTTCACACCGTCGGCCCCATCGTGCCCAGCCATAAGCCTGGCCCGCGCGAGGAATTACTGCTACGCCGTTGCTACACCAGCTGCCTGGAAGAAGCGACAAGCCGAAAGCTCGACACGCTTGCATTCTGCTGCATCTCAACGGGCGTCTTTGGCTATCCCCAACAAGCTGCCGCGCGCGTTGCCATTGATGCCGTTCGTCATCATCTAGACCACAACGACCCCAACCTTAAGGTGATCTTCAATGTATTTCTCGCGTCTGACGAGTCAATCTACCGCGACCTTCTCCAAGCAGATTGCTAAGCTCCGAGCCGCACTCGATGCATCCGACGCCGTGATAATCGGCGCGGGCGCAGGTCTTTCCACCGCTGCCGGCTACACCTATTCGGGCGAGCGCTTCGAGAAACTCTTCGGCGACTTCGCTGCACGCTACGGCTTTACTGACATGTACTCCGGCGGTTTCTACCCCTATGACTCCCTCGAGGAATACTGGGCATTTTGGAGCCGCTATATCATGTGCAACCGATATGACCCCATACCCAAGCCCATCTACGAACAGCTTTTGGGCCTGCTGCGCGACCGAGATTACTTTGTGCTGACCACAAACGTAGACCATTGCTTCCAACGCGCCGGCTTCGATAAACAGCGACTCTTTTACACGCAGGGCGACTATGGTCTATTTCAGTGCAGCAAGCCCTGCTGTCAGAAAACTTGGGACAACGAAGAGCTCGTACATTACATGGTCGCCGCCCAAGAAGACCTGCGCATTCCTTCTACGCTAGTGCCCCGTTGCCCCCATTGCGGCTCCCCGCTCACGATGAACCTGCGCGCCGACGATACGTTTGTGCAGGATAAGGGCTGGTATGCCGCGGCCGACCGTTACCAAGATTTCCTGCGCCGCCACAGCAATATGCGCATCCTGTTCTTGGAGCTTGGCGTAGGCGGCAACACGCCCGTCATCATCAAATACCCGTTTTGGCAGATGACCGCCAAAAACGAGCTCGCAACGTACACATGCGTCAATTTTGGCGAGGCAGTCGCTCCGGCAGAAATCGCCGATCGCAGCATTCTAATCAACGCCGACGCAGGGCGTGTGCTGGACGCACTTGCCGTCCAAGCCGTCAGATGACGAATCCGATGCTCAACATAGTCATTGGGAACGTTCTTAAATGACTAGTCGTTAAAGAACGTCCCCAACGACTACATTTAGCCGCAAAAGCGGGCTATGGGCGCGAGCGGTTGTTCGCGAAAGACGCGCTCGACGGCGGCGCGGTATTCGTCGACCTTTTTGGTCTTGCGCACGATCTTGTGAACGGTAGCGGGATCGGCGAAGGCGCATTTGGCGTAGAACCACCACTCCTTCATGCGAAAGACCGCGTTGCCGCCAATCTCTTCTGCATACGCCGCAAACAGCGTGTCGTGGAAACGCTGCAGTTCAGTTGCCGTGGCAGTAGGGCCGCCCTTAACCATGCGAGCCAGCGCGGGGTTCGCAAGCAAGCCGCGCCCCAACATTACGTGACGCGTTCCGGGATAGGCTTCCACCAGCGCATCCATGTCCTCAAGATCAAAGATGTCACCGTTGTAGGCCACGGGAAACGGCGCCCGCTCCAGTGTCTCGCCGTAAAACTCCTTGCGCGGCGAGCCCGTATAGCGGTCCTTTTGCACGCGCGGATGCACGATCAGCTCTGCCAGCGGCATGCGGCAATAGAGGTCGAGTACGCGCTCGTATTCGTCGTCGCTTTCCAACCCCAGCCTGGTCTTGACCGACACCGGCAATGGCGAGCGCTCGCACACGTCACTCAAGAACACCTCGAGCTCGTCCAGATTGCGCAGAAAGCCCGAACCCTTCCCCTTGGCGACAACCGTGCCCGAGGGGCAGCCAAGGTTGAGATTGACCTCGCGGTAACCCATGTCGGCGAGCACCTGCGCCGCCCACACAAACTCGTCCGCGTTCTTGGACATCAGCTGAGGCACCACGTTGAGCCCCTGGTTATTGGCGGGATCGACCTCTTTATATGCCTTACCGCCAAAGCGGTTGCCCACCCGTGGCGGCGGCAAAAACGGCGTGTAATAACAATCGAGCGCACCGAAACACTCCGCATGCACGCGACGGAACACATGCCCGGTAATCCCCTCCATAGGGGCCAGCGATAAATACATCGACATCCATTCTCACATCAATGTGACAAAGGGACTGTCCCTTTGTCACATTTGCAAATCATCATTCGGCTGTTTATTTTGGCACACATACGTATCGGGCGGCATCATCGCGTGGGCACAGGAGCAGCCGCTCTAAACCAGGGCTGTCGTGGCACTTTTGCCGTATGACCTGCGCTCACCGATGGCGGGATTCTCTATACTGAGTCACATATGACGGCATCGCGCCACAACGACCGCCACGACACCAAGGACCAGCCATGGCAGCACTCTCCGAACAAGAACGTAAGCGCATCCAGCGATACTGCATCTGCCCCAAGGTTGCCGGAGCGGCGCTTGCCATGGCATTCGTGCTGCCCTTATCGATCATTCCCTTCGAAATGATCGACGACATCGTCTTCCATCACGAAGGCTTTCAAGAGACGGGCATGATGACCGCCTTGGTGCTCACCGCCATCGAGCTCGTCATATTCTGCTATTGCGCTCTCGCCCCGCGCTTTGGCATGCGTGGCAAGCAATGGAAGGAAATGCAGTACCGGCTCGCCGTCGAGCAGAGCGAGAAAAACCGCTCGGCACAGATCGCAGGCGTTGTTGGCACGCAGGCCGCCGCACGCCTGCTCAAGAACAGCGACAATGAGGCTGCACGCAACCTAGGCGGCGCGGCAGAAGTCGCCGCTGCCGTAGGCGCTGTCGCCACCGCGGCAGACGTGCTTGCCGAGAGCTTTGCCAACGCGAAGGCCATGGCAGAGGCCTGTGGCGTACCTATCCCCCATGCAAAAAAGTGGATCGTCGCGCTTGTGGCGCTGCCCCTCGCAATCGTGTGCGGCGCCTATATCCCACAGCTGGCGCAGGGAAACATCGAGATGCAAGAAAACGCCGCGGCCGCGGCCGAGCAGATCGCCATCGCTCGCAAGGCGCTCGAGCCCTCATGCGAGTACGTGTCCGCCGATGACCCCTACGAGCGATATCAAGACTACGGCTATCACGTCCGTGGCTATCTGCACGACGGTGACTCCGATGCTCAGAAGACCTATACGTACCTGGATTTTGACAACAAGGGGACGCTCACGGAAGTGAGCTACGCGGCAGAGATCGACCCCGATGCGAGCCTCGAGGACAACCTCGCCCGCATCGAACTCGACCTTGACGAGCTTTCCTCTGTCGTCCAGACCATAGACGTCAAGACCGCAAGCCCCGAGCTCCTAGCACCGCAAAAGCTCCCCGAAGAGTTTAGGCAGGCCTTTTTGAACGGCTCGCTCTACGAGAGATTCTCTATCAGGACGAGTGACGGACCCGTCAAAACGTATCACTCGTTTGATACGGACCCCGAGGACGAATTTGACGAGTACACCCACCCAACCATCCGCATCACGCTGATGGGCAAAACGAACTAGGTGCAGGGAGATGAATGTGACAAAGGGGCTGTCCCTTTGTCACATTATTCGGAGCGTAGGGCTTCTACGGGGTCTTTCTTGGATGCGTTACGGGCCGGCAGCAGGCCGGCGACAACCGTCAACAGCACCGAAATCGCGATGAGCACCAGCGCATCCTGCACGGGCAGGCTCATCAGGTTGGGGACCTGCTTGGCCGCAAGCGCCCAGGCATTGACTGGGAAGCTCGCGAGCACCACGACGACAATAGCAAAGACGCCGGCAATGAGGCCTTCAATAAAGGTCTCGGCATTGAATACGTTGGCCACGTTGCGCTTTGACGCGCCGATCGCGCGCAGGATGCCAATCTCCTTTTTGCGCTCCAGTACGCTGATGTAGGTGATGATGCCGATCATGATGGAGCTCACGACCAGGCTGATGCTCACGAATGCGATGAGCACCAAGCTGATGGTGTTCACGATGTCGGTCACCGAACCCATGATGATACCCATGTAGTCGGTGTACGAGATTGCCTGTTCATCGTGGCCAGCGGTTTTGACCTGCTTGTTGTACGCATCGATGTGATCGAGCACGCGCTCCTTGGCCTCAAAGTCGCGCGGGAAGATCTTGACCGAGATGGGGTCGGCCTCGTCCGCATAGCCCAACGTGGTCAGGTTGTTGTCGTAGGTGAGCTTCGACGCCTTCGCATAGCTCATCATGAGCGAGCTCAGATCCTCGGCGTCCATGTTGAAGTGGATGGCATGAGCAAAGGCACTCGCATCCACGTGCATGGCGCTCGCCAGGTTGGCAAAACTCGAAGACATCTGCGTCGCCATCTGGTCCATGAGCCCTGCCGCGCCCGCCTTGAGCTGGGACGATACCGTCGACGCTATCTGCTCGCT
Organism: uncultured Collinsella sp.; assembly: GCA_902491395.1. Classification (GTDB taxonomy): domain Bacteria; phylum Actinomycetota; class Coriobacteriia; order Coriobacteriales; family Coriobacteriaceae; genus Collinsella. Next base: position 2,810 of record CABUHO010000009.1, on the reverse strand, counting down.
GATTGCCTTCATCACCTGATCCATAGCCTGCTGCAGATACGGAGCCAGTTGCTTTTGCACATAGTCGGTCATCGCCTGTTGCAGGCGCTCTGCCAGGGCATTGCCGCCGAGGGCCTTGAGCTGGGCCAGGATTTGCTGGGCCGCAGCATCATTCTCAAGATACGCCGAGAATGCGGTAGCGAGCTTTGACGCGTCCTTAAGGTCTTCGGGCGACAGCGCCTTAAACTGATCAGACTGCAAAAAGCCCTCAAACAGCTGGTTGGCTAGTGTTCCCACCTGCTTCATTTGCTCGGGCGTGAGTTCCAGACCGTCAAAGATACCCGAAAAATCTGGGGTTGGCGCTTTGGCCATGATGTCGCTGAAGTCGATGTCCTTCCCAACACCCGAAAGGTCAATGTCCAGCCCGGACAAGTCAAGACCCGACAGGTCCATACCGCCGGCAACACCCGAGAGCGCGGAGGTATCGAACGAGAACGCGCTCTTGAGCGCCGCCTCGTCCACACTGAACATGCTGCCAAGATCCACGCCTTGCTTGGCCTCGCCCTGCAGTTCATCGAAAGACTTGCCCGTAAAGACATCCGTCTCGGGATGGGCAAGTTGCTCTTTTACGATCTGCGAATTGGCGGCGCGCTCCATAAGCTGGCGAGTCAGCGCATGCGTATAGGCAATGCCCGGGGACAACGCGCTCGCGTTGGCGGTCTCGTTAGGTCGCACCACGCCCACAATGTGCACGTCGATACCGTCGGCAACCTTGGCTGCCATAAAGTCGGCGTCGCCAGACATGTCAGTCCACATGCCGGTCTCTTCGTTTTTGCGATAGGCATCGGCCGGCGACAGCACCTTAAACGTCGTGGACAGCGCATCGTCATAGGTAAAGTCGGTGCCGGTCTCGGGCGTTTCGACCCCACCGTCGGCCGCCATGGCGCTGTTAACCAGGTCGTTGAGCTCATTGATATCCAGCGCACCGATGCTGTAGAGCGTGTAGTCGCCCACCGTACCGCGGCTCGAAAGCACCATCACGGCTTCGTTGGCAGACGTGGGCCAATGACCGGCGACGACATCGTACTGGCTGTCGAGCAAGCTCTGGTCGTCAATCATCTCGTTAAAGACCGAGGTTCCCATGGATTCCATGCTCACCGTTGCCGCCGAGCTCGCGCCTCCGCTCATGGCCTCGGTCATAGCGTTGGGAACAAGTCGAACGGGCTTCTCGTCACCCTTACCCGCACGATAGACAACCGGCGTCACGCCATAACCGTACTGGATGGCATTGACTTCTTTATCGATGCCATCGCCACCGGCATCGAGCCATGCCTTAAAGCTCGTCATGTCGTTGGACTTAACACTTGCAAACATGTCCTTTACGGCCGTGACCACGGGGATCTTATCGGTTCCCAGAGCCTTGCCGCCGGCACTGTCGTCGGACGAATCCACGCTTTCAGACGAGCCATCATCCGTGGTTCCCTGTCCGCTCATCATGGACGACAGGTCGTAGTCCTGCTTGGAGATCGTAAGCGGGTAGCTCGAGAGCGTATCCTCCTCGACCTTTTTGATGTAATTGTTCACGCCATTGGAGAGCGCCAGGATTGCCGCAATACCGATAATGCCAATCGACCCCGCAAAGGCCGTCATGGCCGTACGACCCTTTTTGGTCATAAGGTTTCGGGCAGAAAGCCCCAGCGCTGTCACAAAGCTCATCGAGGTTTTGCGCGTAGGCTTGGCCTCGCGGCGCGTGGCCTTGGCAACATCAAAAGGATCGGAATCGTCGGTAATCTTGCCGTCCGCCAGGTTGACGATGCGCGTGGCGTACTTGTACGCCAGCTCGGGATTATGCGTGACCATGATGACCAGGCGGTCGCGCGCCACGTCCTTGAGCAGATCCATGACCTGTACGGATGTCATTGAGTCCAAGGCGCCGGTCGGCTCGTCAGCCAGCACGATCTCGGGGTCGTTGATCAGGGCGCGGGCAATGGCCACGCGCTGCATCTGCCCGCCCGATAGCTGGCTCGGGCGCTTGTTAACGTGCTCGCCCAGGCCGACTTTCTCCAACGCCTCGCGTGCACGCTGGCGGCGCTCGGCATGCCCTACGCCCGTGAGCGTCAGCGCCAGCTCCACGTTTTCCAAAATGGTCTGATGCGGAATGAGGTTATAGCTCTGGAACACAAAGCCGATGCGGTTGTTACGATAGGCGTCCCAATCGCGGTCACGGAAGTCCTTGGTCGAGATGCCATCGATGAGCAGGTCACCGGAATCGAAATGATCGAGTCCGCCGATAACGTTGAGCATCGTAGTTTTACCCGAGCCCGAGGGACCCAGAATGGCCACGAACTCGTTATCGCGAAAGGACAGACTTACGCTGTCGAGCGCCACCTGCGTAAATGACTGCGTAACGTATCTTTTGCAGATATCCTTGAGCTCCAGCATGGACGGCAACCTCTCCCGCGCGGGCACGCTCGCCCGCTCTCCCCCGCCGTTCGTATTCGACGCGTTTGTCCTACTCTATCCCCATTTTTTGCCGGCGCCAGTGAGGAATGTAACGAACCGCGCCAAAAACGAACGGGACGGCGCCCAAAAGAAGAGGTCCCGAGCGGGACCTCTATATGGTGGAGCTTATCTTGAAAGGTAGCGGACTACTTCGCACAGCGGCCCACGATCCTCGCTATGCTTTACGCGTTTTCTACTGCTCGCTATTCGCAATCGCCTGGTCGATAAGCTTGTCGAGTGCTGCGCGCTGCTCGGCGGAGCTGATGGCGCCCACGATGGGCTCCCCTACGATGTTGCCGTTCTGGTCGATAACGTAGGTTGTCGGGAAC
>CABUHO010000008.1 GCA_902491395.1 uncultured Collinsella sp. | reverse complement strand
CCCAGGGCGACAATTTGTCATTCAAAAGGCAAGGCATGACCAGAAGGTCTATGCCTTGCCTTTTTCATGCCAACTTGTTCGCCCTGGGCGGCGCTCGCTGGCGTTGCCAAAACTTCGGCGTTGCCTTGATCAAAACCTGCCAAAAAGGGACAGGTTTATTTTGGTCGGTTTTATCTGAGCAAACGTGGTTGTCTATCGCAATGTAGTCGTTGGGAACGTTCTTGTTTGAGTAGTCGTTTAAGAGCGTCCCCAATGACTACATAGCATGAGAGTGGATAATCTCCCGGTTTGAGTCTGCATTCAAGCTCAAAGTGGGAGATTATCCACTCTCATTTGTTGTATGTCCGAAAATCCACGCTCGTTTAAATTCTGCCTACATTTGCAGGAACAGTTCGTGGAGGCGGGTGTCTTCGTCGAGCTCGGGGTGGAAGGTGACGCCGAACTGGTTGCCTTGGCGGGCGGCGACGATGCGACCGTCGACTTCGGCTAGGGCCTCAGTGTCGCCGTGCACTTCGACGATGCGGGGCGCGCGGATAAACGTCAGCGGCACCTCACCGTCGATACCGCCTACCTGCCCCTTGGTGCGAAAGCTGCCGAGCTGTCTGCCGTAAGCATTGCGCTCAACGAGCACATCCATGGTTGCCAAGCGCGGCGTCCCCTTATCGTCGTGTGCGGCAAGATCGCGCGCCAACAGAATCAAGCCGGCGCAGGTGCCCAGGACGGGCATGCCCTCAACAATGCGGGTGCGAAGCTCATCGAGCATACCAAGCTCGGCAAGTAACTTGCCCTGAACGGTGGACTCGCCGCCGGGGAGGACCAGGCGGTCAAAGTTCTGCTGCAAATCGGCCGCCTGCCTCAGCTCGATACAACGTGCGCCCAGCTCGGACAGTCTTGCCTCGTGCTCGGCAAAAGCGCCCTGGACCGCCAGCACGGCGACCGTTTGGTCTGCATAATCGCTCATGTGCGATCCTTTCTGCTGGACTAGCGCCCGCGCTCCTCCATGATGATCTCGATTTCGTCGGCGTTGATGCCCACCATGGCCTCGCCCAGGTCCTCCGAAAGCTCGGCGATGAGCTTGGCGTCGGTGAAGTTTGCCACGGCCTTGACGATGGCGGCGGCGCGCTTGGCGGGGTCGCCGCTCTTAAAGATGCCCGAGCCCACAAAGACGCCCTCGGCACCCAGCTGCATCATCAGTGCGGCATCGGCGGGAGTCGCCACGCCGCCGGCGGCAAAGTTTACGACGGGGAGCTTGCCCGTGGCGTGAACCTCGCGTACCAGCTCGACCGGAACCTGCAACTGCTTGGCCGCCTCAAAGAGCTCGTCGTCACGCAGGGCAACAACGTCACGGATCTGCTTTTGGATCTTGCGCATGTGGCGCACAGCCTGAACCACGTCGCCCGTGCCCGGCTCGCCCTTGGTGCGGATCATCGTGGCGCCCTCGGCAACGCGGCGCAGCGCCTCGCCCAGGTCGCGGGCGCCGCAGACAAACGGCACGTCAAACTGCGTCTTGTCGATATGGTAGACATCGTCGGCAGGGGAGAGGACCTCGGACTCATCGATGTAGTCGATCTCGATGGCCTGCAGGACCTGCGCCTCGACGATGTGGCCGATGCGGCATTTGGCCATAACGGGGATGGAGACGGCCTCCTGAATGCCCTTGATCATCTTGGGGTCGCTCATGCGCGACACGCCGCCGGCGGCGCGGATATCGGCCGGAATGCGCTCGAGTGCCATGACGGCGCAGGCGCCCGCCTCCTCGGCGATGCGTGCCTGCTCGGGCGTGGTGACGTCCATGATGACGCCGCCCTTGAGCATCTGCGCGAGCTCACGGTTGAGTTTGACGCGATCGGCCTTGCTGGTCTGTTCTGCCATGGTTGCTCCCTTGGTTGGCATGTGCATTGCTTGACGGAACATCCTATAGGGGAGCTGGGTATGGCGGAATACTCAGTTTTCGAGATAATAACAAGGTCAGACTAATACCAGATTGAATGACACGATAAGGTCAGGTGGCAAACTCATGCTTGACTACAATTTGGAACAACGTGGCGGAGCATCGCTCTATGAGTATGTTTACCAGCAAATTCGAGATGATATCGTTGCTGGTCGCATTGCGGCGGGGGAGCACCTGCCGTCCAAGCGTGCCTTTGCCAGTCATCTGGGAATCAGTGTCATTACGATCGAAAATGCATATAGCCAGTTGCTTGCCGAGGGTTATATTTGCTCAAAGCCGCGTCGTGGCTACTACGCGTGCGAGCTTCCCGAAGCCCCAGTTCTTGCTTCGGCTGCGGAGGATACCGACCGAGATGCTGCTCCTGCGAGCTTTGGCGTTCATGACTCCTATGGACAGCCTGAACAATTCGCCGCGCTTTCTCCTTCCGCCTTGGAAGCCGCACGTCTCTGGCAAAGTGCTCTGCGGGCGACGTTGACGTCCGAAGATGAGCGCGAAATCTTCTCGCCCGCACCTGCGCAAGGCACCGTTCGGCTGCGGTGCGCAATCGCGCATCATCTTCGCGGGACGAGGGGCATGAATGTCAATCCCGACAATATCGTCATCGGTGCGGGCGCTCAGTTGCTCGATACCATGTTGGTTCAACTGCTTGGCACGGACAAGACATACGCCGTCGAGGACCCGGGTTACTTGCGTCTGACACGCATCTATCAGGCCATGGGCTGCAAGGTGCGGCATATTCCGCTGGATGGTGAGGGCGTTAACTTGGGCGAGCTGCTCGATGCCGGGGCGGATGTTCTTCACCTAATGCCGTCTCATCAATATCCGACTGGCCTGGTGACGAGCATCGCGCGTCGCTACGCACTGCTGAGCTGGGCTGCCGAGCAACCGGGTCGATACCTCATCGAAGATGACTTTGATTGCGAGTTTCGCCTTGCCGGCAAGCCGATCCCGGCGCTCGCATCGATTGATGCTGCCCAATCGGTCATCTACACCAATACCTTTTCTAAGAGCCTGTCATCGGCCCTGCGCCTAGCATACATGGTCCTGCCCGATGAGCTCATGGAACGATTCAGGCGTGAGCTGGGTTTTTATGCCTCGTCGGTCAGCTCTGTAGATCAGGTTGCGTTGGCGCGCTTGCTCGAATCGGGCGATTACGAGCGGCACGTGAACCGTGTGCGCGTTCGTGCTCGTGAGGCGCGTGATGGTTTGACGGCAATTGTGCGCAAGGCGTTTCCGGCAGGGGAGGTGTCGATCGAGCATGCAGACGCGGGCCTTTACTGCACCGTGGTTGCGGAGTGCGAAGCGGGCGGAAGCTCTTTTGCACGGGCCCTCATGCACTCGAGTATCCCTTTTATCGATATCAGTGACTGTTTTTGGTGCACCGATGGCGCATCTGTCCCTGAAAACTCAACTAAAATGCTTGTTCAGTATGACGATCTGAGCCCGAAAGTGCTTAATACCTTGGAATTGCAGCTAACGGGGCGCTCTGCAACCTAAGTGAGTAGACTTGTGGCACTTTGGCGACCAGGCAGTTTTGTAACAAGCTATCTACCTGTGGTTTTGAGAAGCAGAATGACCGGTCTGCTCGGGGTGTTCCAAATAGTCTACTCACTTGCCGCGCAAAGCTTCCGCATGAGAAATAAAAGGAGTTTTCAACAGGACTTCGTCCAGTTCTCGGCAAGCTTTTGGTCAGTTGGGGAGGGCTGTTGAAAACTTAGCAGTCCGTTCGACGCCATCTTTTGGTGCGTTCGCGCCAATGCGAGACCGATTGGGTTGAAATTCGTGTTTTCCTGTGCTTATGAAGGATTTGCTTTGTGACATATCGGCTTTTAGGTACTGGCGTTTGCCCCCTCAGGTTCGCGCTTTGTGTCCGCCGCTTCCACGGCCGGAAGAAGACCGGCAGCGATATGATCTCGCCCGTAACCCGACGGCTGCGGTTGCGCTCGGTTTTCCGTTGTATACATTGGTTCGGACGAGAAACAAGCGGACTTGTCCTGCCAGCATTAGGCAGCGGCTGTTCCTCGGTGAGCTCCCCAGGGAATCCGTGCTGGAAACGGAGCATGGATTTTTGATTACGTCTCCTCTGCTGACGGCATTCATCATGTTGCGGCATCTGACGGATCTTCAGCTTCTTTTGGTATTGGCGGAGATGTGTGGCTTGTTTGCGGTGTGCGCTTTGCCGGCGGCGCTTGAGGCGGAGCTTACGCGCGCAATTGACTCGGGCGCGATTTCGACAACGTTCGGTTGGGTGCGCTGCCCGTCCGAGGACGGCACCGCCTCAAATTTATGGCGTCGAGACGCTTTGGTTTTGGGCGGAGACCTTGACCGTTTTTGTTCAGATGTTTGCGGGATGCGTTACGGCAATAGATTTATGGCGGTATCGCAACTCGTTCCATTGGGTGCCGCGTCGCCTTTTGAGGTCGAGGCGTATTTGTTGCTTGGACTGCCGCGAGCCCTGGGAGGCGAAGGGTTCTGCGGCATAGAGCTCAATGTCGAAGTGACGCTAAGCACAAGTGCTCGAGCGATTGTGGGAAAGTCTCGTGTATATATCGACCTACTTCTTTCTTCGCCGGACGGCAGGCGACAGGTGGCCATTGAATGTCAGGGGAAGGCCTCGCACGGACGCGCAGGGGATGGCTTGCGTGACGCTGACCGCATGACAGCCCTTCAGGCCATGGGCTACGATGTACTTCTCCTGACACACAGACAGATATCCGATGAGGGTAGATTCCGCGCGATTGTTAAGGCCATATGCAGGATGCTCGATGCTGAATATCGTGATAAAAGCTCAGACGAGCAAAGGGCTGAGACATTACTTCGGTCTGAGCTATTCGTTGACTGGACAAAATTGGGAGTAATCGACGGAAAGATGCCCGTTAGACACAAAACAGCTCGATCGTGGACGGCTGCGGTTCTAAGTGAGTAGACTTTTGGCACTTTGGCGACCAGGCCGTTTTGCAACAAGTCATCTACCTGCGGCTTTATAAAGCAATATGGATGGCGTGCTCGGTAAGTTCCAAAAAGTCTACTCACTTATTATTTGACGAGATGCCAATGCCTAAGGCGGTCCTATTTCAGGGCGTTAACGAGTCCTCGAGACACAATAAGGCCCGAACCATGCGGTCCGGGCCTTATTGAGCTAGAGGTTATGTCTCAGGCAGCTATCTTAGCCGAAGTAGCGCTTGAGCAGGCCGGCGAAAGCCTTGCCGTGGCGAGCCTCGTCGCGAGCCATCTCGTGCACGGTGTCGTGGATGGCATCGAGGCCAGCGGCCTTGGCGCGCTTGGCGAGGTCGGTCTTGCCGGCGGTAGCGCCGTTCTCGGCCTCAACGCGCATCTCGAGGTTCTTCTTGGTTGAGTCGGTCACGACCTCGCCCAGGAGCTCAGCGAACTTGGCGGCATGCTCGGCCTCCTCGTAGGCAGCCTTCTCCCAGTACAGGCCAATCTCGGGATAGCCCTCGCGATGAGCGACGCGAGCCATGGCCAGGTACATACCGACCTCGGAGCACTCGCCCTCAAAGTTGGCGCGCAGGTCGGCAACGATGTCCTCGGAGACGCCCTCCATCTTGGCGACGCCCACGACGTGCTCGGCAGCCCACTCGAGCTGGCCCTCCTCCTGCTTCAGGAAACGAGAACCGGGGACGCCGCACTGGGGGCACTTGAAGTCCTCGGGCAGCTGGTCGCCGTCGAACTCTTCCACATAACCGCAAACGGGGCAAACAAACTTCATGATTCGATCCTTTCGATCGATGGCGATGGGGCGCTTGTCCGGTCCCGTAAGGGCCCTCTCCGGACGCGCGTCTTGACGAGTTCTATTATCCATAAATGCGACCGAATGTGAAGCCTATTAGGAATGATTTTTAATAAAACAATTTTGACGCTGCCGTCTAACAGCGCCCACATAGTCCGCAGCGCACGCAGCCGTTGCAGATAAGCTTGCTTCCGCAGGTTTCACACCACTCAAAATACGGTGGATCCCAAAGCTCCGAGCTGGGGATTTCCAAGCCGAGCGGGTCCCTTAGGTCCCATTCGATTTGGCGGCCGCGGTGCTGGAGACCTGATTTCCATGCCTGTTCGCTTTGCAGGTTTTTGCCACGAAGGTGATATGTTCGCCCGTCCTTAACGAAGGTGCTTCCGGTTTCGATGAAAGCGAACGTTGCATCTGCCGCCACACATTCAGCATGCAACTGGCGCACCCATTCGTAATGGCAGGGGCGTGCTCCCGCGTAGTTTTCTCCGCCCGCGATGACCTGCTCGATCCCATCGGGCTTTCCAAGACTACCGGGGGCGGCTTTTTCGACCGACACGCTTCCGATAAACGGCGCACACATGATGCCGCGGTGTGCGGCCGGTGTGGCGAGCAGGAGGGGAATCCGCTCATTTGCCCTGCGCTGGTTTTCGCAGGTTACGTTGAGCATGACGTTTTGCCAGCCATCGCCCCAGTCGCTGGGCAGACAGTCGCAGAAGCGCTCGGGACGTTTGGTCAGAATGAAGAACTTTACGTCGGGTCTCTGGCGGATGATATCCCATACCTCTGGTCGCCAGGGATCGGCTTCGGGCAACAGGAAATCGCTTGTCATGCAGATGCGGATAAGCTCGCCGGCGCGAACTTTGTAGCTGCCGTCTCGTCGGCGTTGGAGGGGATAGGTAAAGCCCGACTTGCTTTTGCTAATCACGGAGGGGTCGATACCGCGTTGTCCGTCCATGTAATACATGTAGCAGTTGTCGCATCCCTCGCTGACGCGCGTGCAGCCATGCCAGGGGTTCCAGATGTCATGCATCTTTATTCCTCCTTTGCGGCGGGCGTGAATCCAATGGACTCTGAAAGACTAACACCGGATGACGCCGGGAAGCTCCGAACAATATGAAGATGTTGATTGATTAACGATTACCGAGCCACCTGCGACCATCGATGAGTACAATCGGTCGAGCAAATGTTGACCCATCAACAAATGAAGGAGTTTCCTTTATGCATCTAGCCCGTCGTGCCTGGTGCCGGACATATCAGACGGTTTTTCGTATCGCATTGCCGATTCTGCCCTATACCGAGCCGCGCATTTTGGAGCATGCCGAGGATGTGCCCGCGGTGTTCCAAAAGCGCTCGATACAGCAGGTCCTTATCGTGACGGATCCTGGTATTGCTCGTTTGGGGCTTACGACGCCGCTCGAGCGCGCGCTCGAGTCCAAGGGGATTGGCGTTACGGTCTATGCCGAAACGCGTGCGAACCCCACGGTCTCGAATGTGGAGGAAGCGGCGGCGCTGTATCGCGAGAACGACTGCCAGGCCATTATCGGCTTTGGTGGCGGTTCGGCCATGGACTGCGCCAAGGGCGTGGGCGCGCGCATTGCGCAGCCAAACAAACCCATCAACAAGATGCGCGGCCTGTTGCGTGTTCACCGTCTCCTGCCGCTGCTTATCGCGGTTCCCACTACCGCCGGTACGGGAAGCGAAGTCACGCTCGCGGCGGTGATTACCGACGACGAGACGCACTATAAGTACCCCATCAATGACTTTGTGCTCATTCCGCGCTTTGCGGTGCACGACCCCGAGTTTACGCGTGGGCTGCCGGCGTCCATTACGGGGCAGACGGGTATGGATGCTCTGACGCATGCCGTCGAGGCTTTTATCGGCCGTAGCACCACGCCCTACACGCGCAAGATGGCGCGCCAAGCGGTTCAGCTCATCCACGACAATTTGCTCGAGGCCTATGAGCATGGCGACAACATGCGTGCGCGTCGCAATATGCTTTCGGCGGCGTATAAGGCGGGTGTCGCATTTACGCGCTCCTATGTTGGATATGTGCATGCCATCGCGCACAGTCTGGGTGGCCGATACGGCATTCCACACGGTTTGGCCAACGCCACCATCCTGCCGCACATGCTTCGCGCTTATGGCGAAGCTGCCGCTCCCAAGCTTGCCGATCTTGCTCGCATGGCGGGCATTGCGCCGGCTAACGCGCAGGACGGCTTGGCTGCCGAGGCCTTTATCGATTGGGCCGATCGCATGAACGATGCCTTGGGAATTCCTAAATACGTCTCGGGTATTCGCCGCTCCGATATTCCGCAAATGGCCGCCCATGCCGATGCCGAGGCCAATCCGCTGTATCCTGTCCCGCTTTTGATGGACCGTGTGGAGCTCGAGCATATGTACGAGGTCGTCGCGGGTGGTATGTTTGAGGACGAGAACTAGGAGGGTCCATGAACACCGAGGAAATCGCGCACATCGTTAGCGGCCAGCGCACCTATTTTAAGACGCACGCCACGTTTGATGTCGATGCTCGCCGCCGCGCGCTCATGCGCCTGCGCGATGCGGTTCGGGCACACGAGGACGATATCGCCCATGCGCTCAAGACCGATTTGGGCAAGTCGCATGACGAGGCCTATATGTGCGAGATCGGCACGTCGCTTTCCGAGATTCGCCATCAGATTGCGCATGTGGCCCGGTGGAGTCGTGCGCACCTGCGCCCGTGCGACCTCGCCAATGCTATTAGCGTGTGCAAGACGCAGCCGGTTCCCTATGGCGTGACGCTGATCATGGCGCCTTGGAACTATCCGTTTCTGTTGACGCTGGAGCCGCTCGCCGGCGCGCTCGCTGCGGGCAACACCGTGGTCATCAAGCCGAGCGCCTATGCGCCGGCTTCGAGTGCGGTGCTCAGGCAGATTTGCGAGGAAGCGTTTGATCCGCGTCTGGTGACGGTCGTCGAGGGCGGCCGTGCCGAGAACGAGGCGCTGCTCGATGAGTGCTGGGACAAAATCTTCTTTACTGGCAGCGTTCCGGTCGGCAAGCTCGTCATGGAGCGCGCGAGCAAAAACCTCACGCCCGTGACACTTGAGCTGGGCGGCAAGAGCCCCTGCATCGTGGATGCCTCCGCAAACTTGAAGGTGGCGGCACGCCGCATCGCCTTTGGTAAGTGGCTCAACGTGGGCCAGACCTGTGTAGCGCCCGACTATCTGCTGGTCGATGCGCGCGTGCACGATGAGCTGTTGGGCCTCATCAAGGAAGAGGTCCGCCGCATGTTTGGCGAGCACCCGCTCGACAACGAGGACTACGGCCATATCGTCAACGCCAAGCATTTCGCGCGCGTGCGTGGGCTGATCGACCCCGACAAGGTTGTGCTGGGAGGTGCTGCGCGCGAGGCCTCGCTCAAGATTGAGCCGACGATCCTGGACGGCGTGACGCCCGAGGATGCCGTGATGCAGGAGGAGATCTTCGGCCCCATCTTGCCGGTGCTGACGTTTGAGAGCCTGGACGAGGGCGAGACGTTTATCACGGATCGTCCGACGCCGCTGGCCCTGTATATCTTTAGTCGGGATCGCGCGGTGCAGCAGCGCTTTGTGCACTACGTGCCCTTTGGCGGCGGCTGCGTCAACGACACGATCATGCATCTGGCTACGAGCCATATGGGCTTTGGCGGCATGGGCGCGAGCGGCATGGGGCAATACCATGGCCGCGAGAGTTTCGATACGTTTAGCCACAAGAAGAGCATCGTGAACAAGGCAACATGGCTGGACGTGCCGTTTCGGTATGCGCCCTACGCAAGCTGGAAGCACAAATTTGTGCGCATGTTTGTGCATTAGGAAATGGCAGGTAATACGAACAAGTGTTCCTATTACCTGTCATTTACGTTAGACTACTGCTATGGGGTACGGATGGGCCAACTCCCTTTAGAAGGGAATTGGTATGAACGTAAGCGATGTTATTTCGTTACTGGCGTTGTTAATCGCGGCTATCGAACTCGGCCTGTTTATCGGCCGAATGAAATAGCCGCCCCCGCGTAAGCGAAGACGGCCACTTCTCACGATGAAAACGTGTATCGGAGTTGGCAAGACCCGCTGCCACGGGTGCCATCCGTACCCCTATCTTATCTGCAAGCGCTCTGTCTCGCAAGCGTTGCGGCAACTGGGTGAAAGGCGCGAGCGGGTGAATTCGTGTCCGCACGGGCCCGTAAACTTCTCAGTGAGGTTAAGCGTTGGTTTATCCGGCCGTTAGAGGAGTTGCCATGTACGAGCCTTCACGTGTTCTTCTGTCATTTCATATCGCAGGATTTCAATATGCCGACGGCGCTTTGGTCCTAGGCGATCTTAAAGTGGGCGATAAACTGACGCTGTGCGCCGAGCGCGATAATCCCCATGATCCCGAGGCGGTTGCGATTTACTGTGGCAACACCAAGCTTGGCTATGTTCCGGGAAACGAGGTCGGCCCGCTGTCCTTGATGATGTATTACGGCCATGAGGACGTATTTGAGGCCCGCGTGCAACAGGTTGCTCCCGAGCGCAGCCCGTGGCATCAGGTGCGTGTTGGACTCTACGTGGTGGATGCACGCTAAGCGGTAAGGGAGACTGCCATGTTTGATGACGACGACCAGTTCGATCTGACAGACGATCCGTTTGAGTGGGATATGCTACTCGATGACGATGAGTTGGAGCGGGATCGTAAGAAGCGGCAGGATAAGAATACCCAGGGTGACGCTTCGAAAAAGCAAGACAAGCGCCGCCGCGGACTGTTCGGCGGGTTCTTTGGATAACCGCCGCATCGCTGCGTCTGTATACTTAGCACGAGTTGAACACGTTGCGAAATGAGGACAGAGACGATGATGTGGTTTACCGCCGATCTGCACCTGGGCGATACGAATATCTTGCACGACATGGACCGGCCGTTTGGCTCGGTCGAGGAGATGAATCGCAAGGTCATCGATGTCATCAATGAGTGCGTGGCTGTGGATGACCGTCTCTACATTCTGGGTGACTTTACCTATCGTTTGCCCCTGGCGGAGGCGGTGCGCCTGCGCGAGCGTATTGCCTGCCAAAACGTGACGCTCATCCGTGGTAACCATGACGGCGATTGGGAAGATCCCGACGTGCCGCAAATTTGGGAAGACGTGCGTGATTATCTGGAGATTGCCCCCGGCTATGCCAAGGGCCATCGTCTGGTTATGAGCCACTACCCCATGCTTAGCTGGAATGGCAAGGCGCGTGGCGCCATCATGCTGCACGGGCATATCCACAGCAGGGGAGACCGCACCAACGCGCGCAACCGCGATCGCGAGCGCCCCATTTACCGCTACGATGTGGGCCTCGACGCCAATGACTACAAGCCCGTAAGCCGCGATCAAATCCTTGGCTTTTTTGGACTGTAATTAGAAGTGCAGGTAGAATGAACGCGCCGTGTGGATGGTCTACACGGCGTGTGTTTGCAGGAACGGTGATTCCATGAGGGCTATCCAGCGCATTAACCACAACGCTGCCATCTGCGAAGATGGTGCGGGGCGCCAGCTTATCGCGTTGGGTCGTGGTATCGGTTTTGGCGACATGCCGCACGAGGTCGATCTTGACGTTATTACGCGTACCTTTTACGGCATCGATCCAAAGTATCTGGCGTTCATCGACGAGGTCGACCCCGAGGTGCTTGAGTTTTCTGCTCAGCTGGCAGATATTGCGACCGGACAGCTTTCGTACGAATTGAGTCCTAACCTTCCCATTACATTGGCAGACCATATTCAGTTTGCCATTAAGCGTGCCCGCGAACACATGGTGGTGTCGTTGCCGCTTGAGCGCGATCTTGAGCAGCTGCATCCCATCGAATACCGCTTGGGCGAGCTGGCTGTTCGCGGTATCCAGAAGAGCTTTCATGTGCGCATGCCCCGAAGCGAGGCCGCAGGCATTGCCATGTCGATTGTTAACGCGTCGGTTAAGCCGAGCGAGCGGCGTGTGCTTGCCGAGCAGCACGAGGAGCGACTGCTCGATATGACGGTCGTGATTATTCAAGAAGAGTTGGGTGTGACGGTCGATCGCTCGTCGTTCGCCTTTACTCGCTTTGCCACTCATGTGCGCTATCTGCTCGACCGCGTGGCAAAGAAGGAGCCGATCGATACCGAAAACTCTGGTCTCTACGGCGTGCTCGTGGAGCAATATCCGGCGGCATCGCGTTGCGCTCATCGTGTCGATGATCTGATTCAAGAGACCTTTGGCGAGCCATTGGCCCAAGAGGAGCTCGTCTATCTGATCATGCATGTGAATCGCGTGGCTTCTGTCCACTCGGATAAATAGGCTCTCTGGTATTTCCTTTCCGTCATGGCGACCGTTCGCGGGTCGTTTGCTACCGTTCGTCGGTAATCTGAGCCGCAACGAACGCATCTGCCGCATATACTCGCCATGTGTTGGGTGTTACTCACGGCGCAGCTCCGAGAGGCACTACCGATTCTGCCGAGGCCATTACTGGGTCTCTGTCGGTTGTGCGCGGGGCTTTTTTCATGTCGATCCACCCGGGAATCACATGCAATGAAATCTCTTGCCAACGGATATCGCGCGCTGCGCAGGTGCGAGCGGAATCGTGCGTCTTGGTGCCGTGAAGCCCCACGGGCCTTTAGTTGGAAGAGAAGGGATTCGACATGGCTGTCGATAACAAGAAGATTGCCAAGGATGTGCTTGCTGCCGTCGGCGGCGCCTCCAATGTGACGAACGCGACGCACTGCATGACCCGCTTGCGTCTGAACATCAAGGATCAGTCCGTTCCCAATGACGATGAAGTAAAGAAGATCAAGGGTGTACTGGGTGCACAGTGGTCTGGCGGCCAGTATCAGGTCATCATCGGTCAGAACGTACCGAAGGTCTATGACGCCGCCATTGCGCTGGGCGTTAAGGGCGAAGGCTCCATTGACGAGAACCTCGATGGCGGCGCCAAGGAGCCGCTGACGCTCAAGACCGCGGGCAACAAGATCCTCAACTACCTGTCCAAGACCATGGTCATGACGATCCCCATTATCATGGGCGCCGCCATGTTCCGTACCATTGCCGTACTTTGCGGTGACGGCATGCTCGGTATCTGGCCTGCCGATTCTGACATTTACAACTTCTTCTACAACTGGATTTACAACGCCGGCTATTATTTCCTTCCTGTTTATTTGGGTTGGGCTGCCGCAAAGCAGCTCGGCTGCAGCCAGCCGCTCGGTATGATGCTCGGCGGCGTGCTCATTGCCCCCGAGTTCATGACGCTGGTCAACGCCGCCGCGGATTCGGGTGCTACGACCACGATGGTTTACGGTGTGCTCCCGGCTCAGTTGAATAACTATTCTGCGACCGTGCTTCCCATGGTGTTATCTATGCCGGTGCTGATGGTCGTCGAAAAGTTCATGAAGAAGATCGTTCCCGACATGCTCTCTACGGTGTTTGTGCCCGTCTGCACCATGGCTGTGATGATCCCCGTTTCTCTGTGCGCTCTGGCTCCGATTGGCTCCATTCTGGGTAACCTGGTCGGCAACTTTATGTTCGGCCTTGGTAACGCCGGCGGCATCGTCACGATCCTCTCCCTCGTTGCCATTGCCGCGCTTTGGGAGTTCCTGGTTATGACCGGTATGCATCAGGTTTTGCTTGCCCTTGGCATTGTGCAGCTGCTCACCTCGGGTTCTGACTCCTGCGTTATGGTCGCGGGCGGTATCGCTTCGTTCGCTACGTGGGGTATGGCCTTCGGCGCCTTCCTGCGCCTTAAGGAAACCGACGAAAAGGGCGCCATGCTTGGTTTCTCGCTCTCTGGCATTGTCGGTGGCGTGACGGAGCCCGCGTTGTATGGCTGCGGCTTTAAGTACACTCGCTGCCTGGGCGCCATGGTTGCCGGCGGTGCTATCGGCGGTCTGATTGCAGCCCTCACCAATGTGACGACGTATGTTTTGGGCGCGACCAATATTCTGGGCGTCACTGGATTTGTTGCCGGTGGAACTGCTAATCTCGTTTGGGGATGCGTTGCATCGGGCGCTGCGTTTGTTTCCGCAGCCGTCATCGCTTACCTCTTTGGCTTTACCAAGGAGCAGCTCGATGAGGACGCTGCTGCCGCCAAGGCCTAAAGCATCCGTTTGGTAGGACAATTATCTGGGGCACTTGGCTACGCTTCAAGTGCCCCTTTCCGTAGATGGGAGTCAATATGAAGCAATTGCTCATTCGTGCCGACGATATCGGTTATTCGTATGCCGTTAACCTGGGGATTGCCCGCAGCATCAATGAGGGTCTGGTGCGCTCGGCGGGCTTGATGCCCAATATGCCCGAGGCTGAGCGCGGCTGGTCGCTCGTGGCGGATGCCGGCATTGCGGTGGGCCAGCATACCAACGTGTGTCTGGGCAAGCCGTGTGCCGACCCGGAGCTCATTCCGAGTATGCTCAACGAGAGCGGCGAGTTCCATAGCAGCCGTACCTTCCGCGAGCATTTTAAGCGCGGCGAAGAACTGATCGACTTTGATGAGGCCTGCATCGAGATCCGCGCGCAGCATGACCGCTTTGTAGAGATTGTGGGCCGCGAACCCGATTACTTTGAGGCCCATGCCGTCATGAGCAAAAACCTTAACCGAGCGATCTCGGCGGTTGCTAAGGAACTGGGCCTTAAGGAACAGAAGGCGAGCTTCGACCCCACGGCGGTTGTGCGATGCGGCGCCACCGACCTGCGCATGGTGATGCACTCGATGGAGCCGGGCTACGAACCCAAGGACTCGATTATGCGGACGGTTCGCGAGATGGCGGACGGCGAGACGGTCGTCTTTGTGTGCCATCCGGGCTATCTCGATCGTTTTATCTTGGAGAACAGCTCGCTTACGACCGATCGCACCAAGGAAGTCGATGCGCTGATCGACCCCGAGCTTCGCGCTTGGCTTGAGTCTCAATCCGATCTTCGCCTGATCGACTACCGCGACCTGTAAGGACCCAAGCCACCACAAAGGGGATAGGCACCCTCGCGGTGGATCTGGCGCCGTTGCCATTATGGCTGCGGCGCCTTTTTTGTCCGCGTGGCGCGGTAGAGTGTAGAAGGTTGAAATTTGCGTCCATCGAGGAGCTGCTATGAACGAGATCAAGTGCCCGCATTGCGGCGAAGTTTTTAAGGTCGATGCGTCCGGTTATGCGGATATCGTCAAGCAGGTGCGCGATGCCGAGTTCTCGCGCGACCTGGACGAGCGTGTGAAGGCAGTCCAGCGCGAGGGCGAGCAGGCGTTGGAGCTTGAACGCTCACGCTCGACGGCTGCTTTGCAAAAGGCAGAGTCTCAGCGCGACGCTCAGCTTGTCGAGCAGAAGAACGCTGCAGCTCAGCAGCTGGCGCAAGAGCTCGCCAAGCGCGATGCGGAGCTTGCCGAGCTGCGCGCCAAGCTCGAGGGCGCTGCCGCAGAGCGCGAGAGCGCAAGCCAGCGTGCGGCGGTTGAGGCCCGTGCCGACGCTCAAAAGGAGAGCGCTGAGCTCCAGCGCGAGATCGACAATTTGCGTGCGCAGTTGGGGCGCAAGGATGATGAAGCCAAGCTTGCCGAGGCTTCGGCGCGCAATGCTGCTCAAAACGATTTAGCTGCACGTGATGCCCAGATTGCCGAGCTGCAGGCCAGACTTGCCGCGGCGGACAAGGCCCAGGAGATGGCGCTTGCCGCCGCTGCGGCCGAGTCGCAGCGTGAGCTCGATGCCGCTCGCAGTGAGGCTGAGCGCACACTTGCCGACTATCAGGCGAAAGTACAAGAGAAGTTTTCCGCCGCAAGGGCTCAGTCTGAGCAGGAGGCCGAGGGCCTGCGCGCACGGCTGCGCGAACAGGAGCTGACGGCCAAAATGAACCTATCAGAGGCGGTCGCCGCGGCGGAGCGAGAGCGCGATGAGGCACGTGCCAAGCTGACGAGTGAGCTGGCAGTGCGCGATTCTCGCGAGGAACAGGCCAAGGCGGCACATGAGCTTGAGCTTGCGCAGGCCAAGCGCGCGAGCGATGACCTAATTCGCTACAAGGATGAAGAGATTGAGCGCCTTAAGGACATGAAGGTTCGCCTGTCCACCAAGATGGTGGGCGAGTCGCTCGAGCAGCACTGCGAGACTGAGTTCAATCGTTTGCGTATGACCGCGTTTCCTAATGCGTACTTCGAGAAAGACAACGATGCGTCCGAGGGCACCAAGGGCGACTTTATCTTCCGCGAGTGCGACGCGAGCGGCAACGAGATCATCTCGATCATGTTCGAGATGAAAAATGAGAACGACGAGACTGCGACCAAACACAAAAACGAGGACTTCTTTAAGAAACTCGATCACGATCGCCGCCAAAAGGGCTGTGAGTACGCGGTACTCTGCACACTGCTCGAGCCCGAGAGCGAGCTTTACAACGCGGGAATCGTGGACGTGAGCTACCGCTACGAGAAGATGTACGTGATTCGCCCACAGTTTTTCATTCCCATGATTACGCTGCTGCGCAACGCCGCCATGGGTTCGCTGCACTATAAGCAGGAGCTGGCGGAGTACAAACAGCAGAATATCGACGTCACGAACTTCGAGGCCAAGATGGAGAAGTTCAAGGACGGCTTCTCGCGCAACTACAACCTGGCGAGTAAGCAATTCGAGTCGGCAATCAAGGAAATCGATGCCGCCATCAAGCAGCTCGAGAAGACCAAGGACGATTTGCGCCGCAGCACCGAGAATCTGCGCCTGGCCCACAACAAGGCCGATGAGCTTACCATTCGCAAGCTCACGTGGGGCAACAAGACCATGAAAGCAGCGTTTGACGAAGCGCGCGAGGCAACGTCCGAGACAGGCGATGAGCCAGCCGAGGCGGATTCGTATGAGGTTGAGGATGCCGAATAAGGCATAGCATATAGTGCAAAAACGGGGCCGCTGGCGATATTGCCAACGGCCCCGTTTGTTTCGTTCCAGTATGTTCGGCTAGTCCTCGAGCAGGTCCTCGATAAAGCCGACGCGGTAGTTTTTGAAGATGACCTCGCCGCCGTCTTGCGTGGCGTCCAGATCGACATCGCCCATGATGCCAAAGTCGTGGTCGCCATCCTCGTCGGCAAAGATCTGGTGCACGTGCCACACGTGTGCGGTCTTCTCATCGGACTCATCGATGGAAAACATCGCGGCACTGCGGGCATCTCCATCGGTGAGAATTTCCTCGTGCTGCTCGTGGTAGGCATCGAGCGCCTTTTGCCAGCGGATCTCGCTCATGCCCCAGTCGTCGTCGAGCTCGCCCAGGTCGCGAACGTGCTCGCGAGCGGCAAGGGTCACGCGGCGGAAGAGCGCGTTGCGCACCAGCAGCGTGCAGCCGCGGCGGTCCGCCACGACCTCGTCGATGCCTTGTGGCGGCGCGGCATCGAGGGCTGCCGGGTTGCCGGCGTTCTCCCACTCGTCCACCAGGCTCGAGTCCACCGAGCGCACCACAAAGCCCAACCACGAGATAATGTCGCGCAGGCGCTCGTCGCGCTTTTCGATGGGCACGGTGCGGTCGAGAGAACGGTAGGCCTCGGCTAAGTAGCGCAGCAGAATGCCCTCGGAGCGGGCGATGCCGAGCTTTTGGATATAGCCCTTAAAGTCGCTCGCGCTCTCCAGCATGTCGCGCAGGACGCTCTTGGGCGAGAGCTGGTAGTCGTTGGCCCAGGGCACTTCCTGGCAGTACTTGTCGAAGGCGGCATCGAGCAAGTCCTCGAGCGGCTTTTCGTAGGTGACATCCTGGATGCACTCCAGGCGTTCCTCATATTCGACGCCGTCAGCCTTCATTTCGGCCATCGCGCGGTCGCGCGCGGCGCGCTCCTGTGCGCGCAATACCTGCTTGGGGTCCTCGAGCGTAGCCTCGACCATCGAGATGAGGTCCATGGTATAGGTCTCACTCTCGGGGTCGAGCAGCTCCAGCGCGGCAAGCAAAAACGGCGAGAGCGGCTGGTCGAGCGCAAAGTCCTCGGGCAGGTCGACCGTCAGCGCGTAGTCGATGCCCGGCACGGTGTCAGCCGGAGCATCGGGCGCGGGCGGCACCTCGGTGCGCACGACGACGCCGGAGTCGATGAGCGTGGCGAAGATCTCGTCGGCACGAACCTCGAGCTTTGCCTTTTCCTCGGGCGTTTGCAGGCTTGTCTCGATGAGGTCGTGCACGCGGGTGCGAGCGTCGCCGCCCTGCTCGACTACGCTAATCACCATGGAGTGTGTGATGCGAAGGCGCGGCTTGAGCGTTTCGGGCTGCGTCTCGATCAGGCGTTCAAAGGTCTGCTTGTTCCAGGTGACAAAGCCTTCGGGGGCCTTCTTCTTTTTAATCTTGCGGAGTTTTTTGGGGTCGTCGCCCGCCTTGGCCATGAGCTTGGCGTTCTCGATCTCGTGCTCGGGTGCCTCGGCGATGACCATGCCCTCGGTATCGAAGCCCGAGCGGCCGGCGCGACCGGCAATCTGATGGAACTCGCGGGCGCGCAGACGACGCATCTTGTAGCCGTCAAACTTGGTGAGCGCGGTGAGCACCACGGTGTGGATGGGTACGTTGATGCCGACGCCGAGCGTATCGGTACCGCAGATGACGGGCAGCAGACCCTGCTGCGCCAAACGCTCGACCAGCAGGCGATAGCGCGGCAACATGCCAGCATGGTGCACGCCGACGCCGCATCCGAGCAAGCGCTTGAGAATCTTGCCAAAGGCCGTGGAGAAGCTCGTGCCCTTGGCGGCTTCCTTAATGGCCTCGCGCTGCTCCTTGCTGGCGATGCCAAAATTGGCGAGGGATTGCGCCGTCGCAAGTGCGGCGTCCTGGCTAAAGTGCACGATATAGAGCGGGGCCTCGCCGCGGCGCATGGCGAGCTCGACCGTGCCCTCGAGGGAGGTCGTCACATAGTCGTAGCTCAGCGGAACGGGACGCGGGGCATCGACGACCAAGTCGCAGGTAGCGCCGGTGTGTTCCTCGAGCGAGGCGGCGATCGCGGTGACATCGCCGAGCGTGGCGCTCATGAGCATGAATTGCGTGTGAGGCAGGGTGAGCAGCGGCACCTGCCAGGCCCAGCCGCGGTCGGGGTCGGCAAAGTAGTGGAACTCGTCCATGGCCACGCAGCCGACATCGGCATCTTCGCCCTCGCGCAGTGCGTCGTTGGCAAGGATCTCTGCCGTGCAGCAGATGACGGGCGCCTTGGTGTTGATATGCGTGTCGCCGGTGATCATACCGACGTTATCTCGGCCGAGCACCTGCACAAGGTCGAAGAACTTTTCGCTGACCAGGGCCTTGATAGGGGCCGTGTAATAACAGCGCTTGCCCTGTGCCATGCCCATAAAGAGCATGCCCAGCGCGACGAGCGATTTACCCGATCCGGTCGGCGTGCCCAAAATGACGTGATCTCCGGCGGCCAGGTCCATGAGAGCCTCTTCTTGGTGATCCCACAGCTCAATGCCGCGATCGCTCGTCCATTCAAAGAAGCGCTCAAAGGCCTGATCGGGCGTGAGCCATGGTTCGGGCTCGCTGCCGTCCTCGGGCTCCCACCAGGTGGGGGAGAGCGCGCCGAGCGAGCCGAACTCGGCTTCGGTTCCCGTGCCGCCCGAGAATGAGCTGGCGGCGCCGGCGCCGGAGACGGTGCTGGCGGCGGTATCTGTCGTGGTCTGTGCCATGTGGCTGCTTTCTCTCGCCGTTTGTCCGCCAACTATTATGGCGTAGCGTCGCATCGATGCGTTCGCAGGCAAGAAAATGCAGGAAATGGGCGCGCGGTACTAGCGTTCCTGAGGCAGGCGCTTTTTGCCCTTGCGGGCGCGGTTTTTAAAGTTCTCAACGGCCTCTTCCATGCCCAGGGGTACATAGGCGAGCTCATCGAGGTTTTCGGGCAGGTAGCACGCAAGGCTTTGCTCCTGCGCTCGGCCCGCCGCGAGCTGTTCATCGCTGGGCTGCGTGCCGGGTGTGGCGCAAATGCCATAGACGACGGCACCCATCTCGCGCGTGCGGCGCTCGTACTCGGTCTCGGGATGCTCGGGATGGTCGCGGCGGACGTCGTCGCTTACCCAAAGCGTGTCGTAGCCGGCCGCGGCAAACTGCCCCAGGGCGTAGTCGCGCAATGGCTTACTGTCGGATCGCAGTGTGACGGTGGCGCCGGCTGCAAAGAGCGGGCGATAGAGCATCAGATGGTCGACATGGACGAGTCGTTTTTTGGCGTACTTGGCCTTGGGCTGCGGCGTGGGAAAGTTGATGGAGATGGCATCGAGCTCGCCTGCGGCAAACAGCTGCGGCAGCGATGCGGCACCTCGGGGCAGGACGAGTGCGTTGGACAGCTCCTGCTCGCAAATCTTCTGGGCGGCATAGGCGATGCAGATGGGCTCCTGGTCCATGCCGATAAAGAGGGTGTCGGGTTCGCAGTGGGCTCGCTCAACCAGATAGGTGCCTTTGCCGCAGCCCAGATCTAGATGAAGGCGGGTGAAGGACGCGCCACCAACTGGTGCGCAAGACTTGCGCCAATCTCCGGCATAGGCCTCGGGGTTCGTCTCAATCGCATCGGCGTAGCGCTCCAGGCGCTCTTCGAGCACAAAGTTCTTAGGCGTGCGAACGTGGACGGCTCCCATGAGGCTCCTTGGTCATAGGTATGGAACGTGTGGCTGCACGTTCCGGTAATGGGTTAGAGGGGGGGCGATTTGCCCGAAAGTTGCGGTGTGGCTCGGCGGCGAGTCGTCGGTGCCTACAGGCGCTTGAGGATCACATAGCGGTTGAGATCGCCGCTGCGACCGTCGGCATGGAAGCGCTCAAGCTCGCGCACGGGGACCTCGCCGCTCTTGTAGAACGTTCGGACGCCGCGCACCAGGTCGGTGATCTGTTGATCGTCAAAGTGATGACAATAGCGGTAGGCGTGGCGGTCGTTTTGCCAGCCAATGAGGTGGTCGCCGGCTTCAAACTGCGCGGAATCGTAACCCTCAAACGGCGGGGTGAGCTCGGCGCGGGCTTCGGCTCGAACGGCCTTGCGCGCCATGCGCTCGTCGTTCATAAACTCCCAAAAGCTGATGGCGATGATGCCGCCCGGGCGCGTCTGACGCACCAGGGCGTCGAGCACGCGTACGCGGTACTCGCACGACGGCACGTGGTGCATAAAGCCAAAGCAGACCGAGATGTCGGCGAGCGGGGCGTCGAAAAGCACGTCGGGTGTCTCGGCGGGGTTGAGCTTCATGAGGGCATCGAGCACATCGAGCTCCTGGAAGTGCAGGTTGGGGATGCGCAGGGCGTGGCCGCGCGCATCTATGGCCAGGTCCTGGCACGAGTCGACACCATAGAACTCAAATGGGCAGTTGGCATCTGCCGAGGGGCTCGCGCCGTCGACGCCCTTGGCAGCCAGCGTGCCGCCGGCGGCAAAGTTCTCGAATCGCATATTGCCGCAGGCAAGATCGAAGACGCGGACGGGATGCTCTATCGTGGCTACATCGAGCTGCCCGAGTGCGATGTCCATAGTGCGCACCCAGCCGGGCCACGGAGCCTGGCGTGTATCGGAAAAGGAGGCGGAGTGCTCGCGATAGAACGTATTGTTGAGCTGGATGAGCGATGAGGCGAAATCGCGGTTCACGGCGCGGGACTCCCTCCGTTGGCGGTGCGGAATAAACAGTACGACCATACTACCGTTAACGCTGCAACGGGGACAACCGAGCTGCGGGTCATTGCTTTGTTTGGACACATTTCCGCAGCTCATATGTGCCCGCAACCGCCGGTTGTCAAAAATCTCACTAGAATAGGTGGCATGCTTTTGGCGGTGGCGGATAGATTTTTAACTGTGCAAGGCGCCTTAAGAACAAAAACGGTCCGGCGGCACGGCTGGCATCATATAGGAGGAACCATGAATGTAGAAACTGCGCAGCGGCTCGCCGACCTTCGTCGCGGCAAGGGTTTTAGCCAAGAAGGGCTTGCACGAAAGCTGGGACTGTCGCGCCAGGCGGTCAGTAAATGGGAGCGCGCGGAGAGCTCGCCCGATACCGAGAACCTGATCTCGCTCGCAAAACTCTATGGCGTGAGCCTGGACGAGCTCCTCAATCCGAGCGATGAGATCGAGGACGATATCGAGTTTGAGAACGAGGACCGCGCCCGTCAGCGCGAGGCCGAGGCAGCGGAGCGCGCCCGTACCCATGAGGCGGCGGCACGTGCTACCGAGGCGGCAACGCAGGCGAGTGATGCCGCCGCCAAGGCGGCGCAAGCGGCAAGCTGGAGTGCACAAGCCGCCAATGCCGCTACGGCGCAGGTGACGAGTGGCGGCGCAGTTGGCTCGACTCCGGTGAAGGGCCCGTTCCAGTCGTTCCCGTATTGGGCCGTGTGCTGGCTGCTGTTCTTTTTGCTGATGTTCTCGTTTGGCGCCGGCCCCTTTGCCGCGCTGATTTTCTTTACGATCCCCATCTATCACTGGGTGGCACGTGCGCTCGATGGCGATTGGGCGCGCGGGGATATTCAGGTTGGTCCGGCGCCGGCGGTCGCTAGGACTAAGGGGGAGGACGTTTCCACTGCGGTTGACGCTGACATGGCTGCCGCGGCCACCGCTGAGCCGAGTGCCAAAGAAGGTGGTGAATGATGAAGCTCTCGCATGAGTCTAAGAGGCGCTTGGGCGTCGGCATCGGAGCGTTTGTGCTTATCATCGGACTTGTCTTCGGCACTTCGTGGACTTTGATTCATTTTGATGGACCGTGGGATTTCGACGATGTTGTATCCGGCTTGTCTGGTATGGGCGATGCGTTTGACGAGGACGATTCCTTGAATAGCGGTAACTATTCCGCTCGGCCTCAACAGCTTTCGAAGGAAACGTTTGATGCCGACGCGTTCACATCCCTTGACTTGGATGTGACGTCGGGTACGGTTGAGATCAAATGCGTTTCCGACGGGCCGGTACGTGTCATCGAGAGTGGCCGCGTCGCAAAAGGAGTAGCTGCTTACGATGCGGCAACCCAGAATCTGGCCGAGGTTAAGGGTTCTACGCTCAAGCTTCGCCAGTTCGATTGCGATGACGAGCGCGCCATTGACCGCACGGTAACCGTCGAACTGCCGCGCGAAGTTGCCGATAACATGGTGGGCATTACAGCGAATGTAGAATCGGGAGACCTGACGGTCACGGACATTGCGTGCCATGACCTCAACCTGACGTTGGACTCGGGAGACGTTGAGTTTGCGGGCACTGTAACCGACGCCCTGAATGCCAAGGTAGGTTCGGGCGATGCGACGTTCGAGCTCTACCAGGCCCCCGCGAAGTCGATGGACGTAAGCGTGGACTCAGGCGATGTGGAGATAACGGTTCCGAGCTCTACGGGCTTTAAGGCGAGCCTTACCGTGGGCAGCGGTGACTTCGAGAGCGATTTCCTTCCGCTTGGCTACGATGGCGAGACCATATTGAATCTTGAATTCGACAACGGTGATAAGTCTGCCACGTATCGTTTTAAGGTCGGTTCGGGCGACATGTCGTTTGATTCGGAGTGACATGCGGTTTTCGGAGACCGTTGCATATAGGCGTGCTCTTTGATGGAAGCGTCGGGGCTGAGGTTGGCTCCGGCGCCTTTGCCTTTACAATGGGGACATGGAACAGATTATCTTGAACATACTCGAGGTCCTGCGTCGTGGCGAGGCCGTGGACGACAAGACCCTCGTCAAACTGATACATGCCGAGGCGCGCCGCGAGGGTGCCGACAAACGAGACCTGGCCAAGCGCCGACTGCTGCCGTTTTACCAGCGGGTAAAACGTGAGGAGCCGGCTCGTTGGGCTGGGTGGAATGTCGATGCCGAGCTGGAACGTCGACTGCTGCAGGTGCTGCGCATGAAGCCTCGTCGCACGGCTTCGGGCGTGGCGACCATTACCGTCATCACCAAGCCGTGGCCCTGTTCGGGCGATTGCCTGTTTTGCCCCAACGACCTGCGCATGCCCAAGAGCTATCTGCACGCCGAGCCGGCATGCGCCCGTGCGGAGCAAAACTGCTTCGACCCGTATCTGCAGGTGAGCGCCCGTTTGACGGCGCTTTCGCAGATGGGACATGCGACTGATAAGATTGAGCTCATCGTGCTCGGCGGTACCTGGAGCGACTATCCGCAAGGGTATCAGGCATGGTTTACGTCGGAGCTCTTCCGTGCGCTCAATGATGATGCGGTGGCGGGCGTGGCGGCCAACCCCATGTTGGCGCGTCCGGGCATCAGCCGTGCCGAGGCGGGGCGTCTGCTCGATGACGCTCCTGCCGATGCCCTGCCGCCTGTGGTAGCAGAGCGCCGCGAGCGCTATCGCGCTGCCGGTATTGCGACCGATGAGGTTGAGCTTGCGAGCGGCGTTGCCGACGAGCAGGGGCGTGTGGATGCTGCCGTGGGCGGCTATAACCGTGCGGTGCGTCGTCTGTACGGCCCCGGTACGCCGTGGGGCGAGGTCACCGAGTGGCAGACGGCAACGATGGAGGAGCTCGAGCGTCAGCAGCGCATTAACGAGACGGCGAAGCATCGCGTGGTGGGACTCGTTATCGAGACGCGCCCCGATGCCGTAACGCCGCAGGCGCTCACGCTCATCCGCCGCCTGGGCTGCACCAAGATACAGATGGGCATCCAAAGCCTTGACCAGCATCTACTCGATATCAACGAGCGCCGCATTTCGGTGACACAGATCGAGCGGGCGTTTTCGCTCGCGCGCCTGTTTGGCTTTAAGATCCACGCTCATTTTATGCTCAACTTGTTGGGCGCCACACCCGAGGGGGACAAGCGCGACTACGAGCGCTTTATGACCGAAGGGGCTTTTATGCCCGACGAGGTCAAAGTCTACCCGTGTGCGCTCATCGAGGGCTCGCGCCTGGTGGGCTGCTACGAGCGCGGCGAGTGGCGCCCCTATACCGAGGAAGAACTGCTCGATGTGCTGGCCGATGACATCGTGGTGACGCCGGCGTTCTGCCGCATCAGCCGCATGATTCGCGACTTTAGTTCCGATGACATCATGGTGGGCAACAAGAAGCCCAACCTGCGTCAGCTCGTCGAGAACCGCCTGGCTGCTCGGGGTGACGGTGCGACGGTGCGTGAGATCCGCTATCGCGAGATTAGCACGGCGGGCGCCGACCTGGGCGAGTTGACCCTTGACGAGGGCGTGGCGTACGAGACGCCGGTGACGCACGAGCGCTTTTTGCAGTGGGTGACGCCGCGGGGCAAAATCGCGGGTTTTTTGCGCCTGTCGCTGCCCGATCGCGCGTTTGTTGCCGCGCATGCGGACGAGTTGCCGACGGCGCCGGACGAGGCGATGATTCGCGAGGTGCACGTGTACGGCATGGCGGCGCGCATGGGAGATCAAGGCCAGGCGGCTCAGCATCATGGACTGGGGCGGTCCCTGGTGGAGCGTGCGTGCCAGATGGCGCGGGACGCGGGCTATGCGCGCATCAACGTGATCAGCGCGATCGGTACGCGCGAGTACTATCGCCATCTTGGATTTTATGACCATGGCCTTTATCTGCAAAAGGAGCTCTAGATGAACAAGCCGAGTGTTTCTGCCGGCGTCGTTGCCGGCGTTGCTCTGGGAGCCGCGGCGCTTGGTGCGGCCGCTGTCGCTGTTCGTGCTGCCTGTCTGCAGGTCGCGAGGACCCGCAATGGGCTGGCACGTGTGAAGCGCGTGCACGATGAGGGCGGCGACGAAGTCCGCGTATTGGTGCAAGGCGGCGTCTACCAAAGCGCGAGCTACGTTGGCGAGCGCTGGGCGGAGCCCGTCTTTGCGTACTATCGCGCGTTTGACGACGTGTTTGAGGCCGAGGATGCGATGCGCGACGCTTATGGTCACGGTATCAGCCGTATGCTTATGCTAGGTGGCGGCGGGTTTGCCTATCCCAAATATGCGCTGGTGTCGCACGAGGGCCTGCGCATGGACGTCATCGAGTATGACGGAGAGATAACGCGCTTGGCGCGCCGTTGGTTCTACCTGGACGAGCTGGAGCGCGCGGTGGGCGACCGCCTGCGGGTGATTACCGCCGAGGCTCGCTCGTATCTGGGTGTGACGAGCGTGGGTCATCGTCGCTACGACGTGGTCGTGAGCGATTGCTTTGGCGGTGCCGAGCCCGTTCGCGAGCTGGCGACGGTTGAGGCGCTGCGCCTGGTGCGAGGCAGCCTGAACCCCGGGGGTATCTACGTGGCCAATATTGTGAGCGCAAACGAGGGGAGCGATGTGACGTTCCTTCGCGACTGCGCTGCCACGGCACTCGAGGTATTCGTCCACGCCTGGGTGGTCCCATGTGGCGATGCGAAGTTCGGCGGCGAGGAAAACTACCTGCTCATCGCCAGCGACGGCGACTACGCCTTTGCCGAAGCCGTGCCCTTCGACACCGACTTCCTCGGCACCGTCCTTCACGACAAGTAAGTCTCCCCGTCCCAAAAAGACTGGTCTTAGGCGTGGTCGCGCCAGCCGAGAACGCGCTGCTTCATACCCTCGATGTCGAGCACGCCTTCGGCAAAGCCCTTGCGCACGAGCTCTTCGGGAACAAACTCGTCGTAGCGGTCAAAGTAAGGCACCTCGCCAGGATAGACGAGCTCGATGGGATCGAAGTCCTTCTCGGCCTCGTCGGCGAGCACCTCAAAGAACGTCTCCTCGTCGGCCTTCATCTTAAACTGCATAAAGTACGGGCGTGACGGATCGAGCCCGCGAAGGCCCAGCTCCGCGGCACATTTAATCTTGAGCATGCGCTCGAGCGCCAAAAAGGCGTAGCTGCCCAGCCAGGGGAAGAGCGCCCAGGTATCGCCGCCCAGGTTAATGAGCGGCTTGGTTCCCGCCCCCGAAATCTCGGCCGTATGACGAGCCTGCGCCAAGCGGGCCCGTGCGTTACCCATAAGGTACGGATATGTCGCGTGCTCAGTGAGCGCTTGGCGCATGCGCTCGAGCACATGCGTGTTAATGTCGCCGGGGCAGTCGCCAAAGTAGGCCGGCACCCGGCCCTTGACCTGCGTGGCAAAGACAGTGTGGCGCTTCCAGTCCACTTCCTCGACAATCCAGCAGTGTCCGGCGATGGCGATGCGCTCACCGGGCGGGGGCGGATTAACGATCGTGCCCAGCTCGGCCGATTCGCTGCGAACGGTAAACTCCTCGTTTTCCTGGAACACGGCGTAGAACTTAAAGTTATTGATGATGCGCTCGCCCGCGAGGCCCACGATGAGCCCGCCACCTTCGGTGACCTGGATATGGTCGATCTTAATGAGGTGACGTAGCAGCACACGGTAGTCGTCTGCCGAAACACGGTGGAAATAGCTGAGCGTGAGCACGCGCTGGGCAAGTTCGGCCGGCGTGAGCTCGCCGGTGCTGGCGAGGGTCGACATAGTCTGGTGATAGAGCAGGCTGTAGGGGAGACGATCGAGCTCGGGTGGCTCGACCCACTTTTCCTCGCGATAGAGTTGTACGAGCGCGATACCCTGCAGGAGCTTCCAGGGAATGGTTTCGGGCATCATCGTGCGCGGCTCGGGCTCTTCCTCGCGCATGACAAACCACATCTCGGGCGGAAGATCGCGACGGCCTGTGCGCCCCATGCGTTGCAAAAAGGAGCTGACGGTAAACGGCGCGTCAATCTGGAAGGCGCGCTCCAGGCGGCCGATATCGATACCGAGCTCCAACGTAGAGGTGGTGACGGTTGTCTGCGTCTGCTCCTCGTCGCGCATGAGCTCCTCGGCCGTCTCGCGTAGCGATGCCGAAAGATTGCCGTGATGGATGAGAAAACGGTCGGGCTCGTGCCGGCTCTCGCAGTAGCTGCGCAGCATGGAGCACACGGCCTCTGCCTCCTCGCGCGAGTTGGCAAAGACCAGGCATTTGCGGCCGCGCGTATGCTCAAAGATATAGCCCATGCCGGGGTCGGCGTTGTCGGGCGCCGTGTCGGTGGGGTTGAGAAGCGCCTGCTCGGTCGCTCGTGGGATGTCGACTTCGCCCTCGGGGGCCGAGGAAGTGCGACGGTCTTTGGGAGCGGCCTTGCCCCGCGCCTGCTCACGACGTTGACGGTGTTCTTCCTGTGTAAGCTGTCCGCTGTGGCACATGTCTTGTCCGGATGCGGGCAGCGCCGCGGGCGCCGCCGTCTCAATGCGCTCGCATGCGAGCACCTCAGCTTCCTGTGGACCTGTGCCCATGAATCCCCGCTGCTGTGCCTGGGGACCCGAGTTGTAGAAGTGCTCCATGGAGATGCGCCACACGCGGCGCGGTTCTTCAAAGCGGGGGATAACGCAGTCGCGTCCCGTTCCCTGTGAGAGAAAAGCGCCCGTGCGCTCGGGGTCGCCGATGGTAGCCGAAAGGCCAATGCGGCGAGGCTGTACGCCGGCCATGCGCGAGAGTCGCTCGATAAGGCAGAGCGTCTGCCCGCCACGGTCGCCGCGCATGAGCGAGTGGACCTCGTCGATGACGACGTAGCGCAGGTCGCAAAACATGCGCGGGATCGCCATGTGTTTATGGATCAGGAGCGCCTCGAGCGACTCGGGCGTAATCTGTAGGATGCCGCTCGGTTTTTTGATGAGTTTGGCCTTGTGTGATTGCGAGACATCGCCATGCCAGTGCCAGACGGGGATATCGGCTTCTTCGCATAGGTCGTTGAGGCGGACGAATTGGTCGTTGATGAGCGCCTTGAGGGGGCCAATGTAGAGGGCGCCCACGCTTGCGGGCGGGTTCTCCCAAAACTCGGTCAGGATGGGAAAGAAGGCCGCCTCGGTTTTGCCGGAAGCCGTTGATGCCGTCAGGAGCACATTGTCCTGCGTGTTGAAGATGGCATCTGCCGCCGCAACCTGGATAGAGCGCAAGCTCTCCCAATCGTGGGAGTAGATGAAGTCTTGGATAAACGGGGCATAGCGGTCAAAGGCGTTCACGGGGCCTCCTTTCAACAACGAATCTCTCAACGCGGCTGGCAACGGCTTGCTGCATTACTGCTTCAACGTTTGCCCAGATAAAACCTGCCAAAATAAACCTGTCCCTTTTTGGTAGGTTAGATGGTGAACTCGGCGAAGTTACGCTCACCGCTTGCGGTGCCGGTGTCGCCTGTTGCTGCTGCCGGCGCCAGCGCGTCGCTGCCGACGCTTTGCAGCAGCTCGGCTACGTTGGCGTCGGGGTTCTGGCACAGGATATCGAGCAGCTCGATAAAGTCACGGATAACCTCACGCGGCGTCAAGTGCGTATCGGCTCCCACGCGCCCGAACTCAATCTTGAGAAAGTCCACCAAGTCGTTTTCGGCAAGCGTGGGCGTCCAGCCAAAGTAGCCGGCATGGATCTGCATGAGTTTTTCGATGAGCACCAGTAGCTCCTCGTAGGTGAGTGGCTGCAGGCGGATGATGGGCGCGAGCATGTCCTTAAGGTCTTCGCGCGCAAAGCGGCCCTGAGCGAGTCGGCTGCGCAGGGCCTCGTAGGAGAACACGCCGCGGCGGCGGTCTTCGATGGAGGTTGGCGTGCCGCCCATGATCATGCCCAGGTACTGCGCCTTGCCCTGGAGCGTGTCGTTGTACATAGTCAGGATCTTCTCGTAGTTGTATTGGCGCGTGATGGCGTTGGGAATCTTATACAGATTCACGAGCTCGTCGATGAGCACCAGCATGCCCTTGTAGCCACTGCAAACCAAAAAGCGCGCAATGAGCTTAACGTAGTCGTACCAGTCGTCATCGCTGATGATGGTCGAGGAGCCCAGCTCGGCGCGTGCCTCGCTCTTGGTGCGGTATTCGCCGCGAATCCATTTGGTCACGCAGCTCATGGTCTCTTCGTCGCCCCCGGATGCGGCCATGCGATAGCGGCGGAGCATGCGGGTGAAGTCGAAGCCGTGGACCATCTCCTCGAGCGGGGCCAGTTGGGCATTGACGACCGACTCGTCGACGTCGGCACACGAGGCGACCCAGCGATCCAGAATAAGGTTGAGCGCACCGCCCTCGGGGCGCGTCTTGGTCGATATATTGCGGATGAGCTCGCGGTAGGTGGCAAGGCCCTGTCCCTGACCGCCCTGCAGGCGGCGCTCGGGCGACAGGTCGGCATCAGCGACGACGAACCCCTCGCCCATGGCGTGCGTGCGGATAGTCTGGAGCAAAAAGCTCTTGCCGGCGCCGTAACGACCGACCAGAAAGCGGAAGCTCGCGCCACCGTCGGCGATGAGACTCAGATCGGTGAGCAGGGCGCGGATCTCGACCTCGCGCCCTACGGTGATGTAAGGAAGGCCGATGCGCGGGACCACGCCGCCCTTGAGCGAGTTGAGAATGACGGCAGCGACGCGCTTGGGCACGCGAGGTGCTGCGGATGCGGTATCACTCATGGTCTAGGTATCCTCTCACGTCTGCTTCGTAGTCCTCGATAATCTGCGGCCCTGCTGCGCTAAATTCAATTACGGTGTCGCCCACCAGGTCAAAGAGCGCCTCGTTGATGGTATCGACGAGCATGTCCTCGCTCTGCTCCGATTGCACTACCGCCGATTCCGCCTGTACTGCGTTGTGCTCGAGCAGAGCGCGGAGATAGGCGTTTGCGGCGGGCGCGAGTTCGTTTGTGGCGTCAGCGGGCGTAGCAGCTGCGAACGCGGGCGTCGGCGCGAGAAGCGGTGCCACGACACCAAACTGTTCGGTGGATATGGTTGGCTCGTCGGACTCGTCCTGCCCTGCGGCCGCCGCGACCGCCTCGACCATCGCGTCGGCTACGGGCTCGGCTTCCGGTTGCCCTGAGTCCGCTGCCTCGGCTTCTGCGGACGCGCCGTCCTCGCGTTCCTCGTCGATCAAAAGCGCTTCGCGCGTTTGTGCGGCAGCACTCCGAATGTGCCCCAGCTGGCTCAAATCGATATCGATCTTGACGGGCTGGTGTGCGGCGTCCCACGAAAGCCATGCCACAATCTTGTCATCGATAATCTTGGCCAGATATTTGGGGACCTTTTCTTCCTTCAGGGGATGGGCGGGGTCCAGGGCCAGGCGCAGGCGTTGGTCGCAGGCGCGCATCATCTCGCCAAGTTTGCTGCTCTTTTGTCTGCTGCCGTGAATCCGCATGCATTCCCAAAAACCGTTTTGGCAACGGTAGATATGGATGGGGTCCAGACGGTATTCGCAGTCCTCGTGGCGCTCGGGCGCAAAGAATACGGCCGAGGCAAACATGGTGTAGGGCATTGCCGTCTCCTCCCCAAATAAACTTGCCACGATGCCGGTCTTTCGGTGCGTGTCATAGTAGCGCGCCATGCGGACATACACGGCGCACGCCACGTGGCGCAGATCGCGGTGGTGGCTGCGGTCGAGCCGCGAGCTACTTAGGTTGTACGTGGAGAGGGCGTTGATGGCGGCCATGAGTCGCTCCTCGCGCACCTCATCGGGCGGAAGGGGGAGCGTGGGCTCGGAGGTTTTGCGACGCTTAGGGGTCTGGCCGGACGGTGCCGGTACAAGGTCTCGTGCCGCGCGCCGCAGTTCGATAAGGGCGTTATCGAACATGACGGTTTTAGAGTCGCGAAGCAGCTTGGGGTCGAGCCCGTGGAACACGGCGTAATCTTGCAGCCACACGCGCGCAAACCGGTCGATGCCGGGCTCGAAGGCGCGATAGACATCCCAAAAAGCCTTGATCTTGTTAAAACCATCGAGTGGATTATCTACGCCAATGCCGCAGATCAATTCGTAAAGATACAGAAAAGCAAACGAGGTCGATGTCTCCTCGATGTTGCCGCGACGCACTTGGGCGCGCCAGGTAAAGTAGCCACGCAGCTGCCGGTCACTCATGGCGTTGTAGGTGGGAAAGTACGACTTAAAGGTGCCGTTGTAGGGGCAATCGTCCTCGAAGTCGGCCATCAGCAGGCCCTGACGGTAAAAGAGCTCCGCCTCCGATAGCCAACGCCCCGCGCCGCCCTTGGGATCATCCTGCCAGCGCGATATCTCGCGCATCTTGCGGTACTGGTCGGGGAGGAAGTTCTGCATCTGACGGCCGGTCTTGAGAATCGGCTCGTCAGCATAGATTTTGTTTGAGAAGCGGGCGGACTGATGGGTCCGGGCCTCGGCCATAATGCGCTCGATGAGCATCTTGACGTCCTGGTCGGCCACCGCCCTCTCCTCTCCCTATACGGTGTCGGTGACCTCATATCATAGCACAGCATCAAACAGATGTTCGAGATGCCGCTATGTAGATAGACTTAGAACAGGAGGGCATAGATGACGGCTATGACGACGGCGGGGAGCATGTTGGCCGTGCGGAAGGTTTGAGGTCGGATAAGGTTGACGCCGACGCAGAAGATGAGCATGGACCCCACGAGTGAGAGGCTGTCGAGGGCTGCGGTGGTCATAATGGGGGAGAGCGCGCCGGCAAACAGCGTGATCGTTCCCTGGAACACGGCAACGGGCAGGGCCGAGAAGATACAGCCGCGTCCGAGCGAGGCTGTCATGGTGCAGACGATGATGCAGTCCAGTGCACCCTTCAGGGCGAGCGTGGACCAATCGCCGAGCAGGCCGTCCTGAATCGATCCCACGATGGCCATCGCGCCGATGCACACGGTGAGCGATGCAGAGACAAAGGCGTTGGTGAACTCGTTGTCTCCCTCGCTGCCGGTTTTGCGCTTGAGCCATTCGCCAAGGTTTTCGATGGCGGCCTCCAGGTTGATGGCCTCGCCGATAAGCGAGCCGAGCGCAAATGAGACGATCAACATGGTGGTGCCGGTGGTCGACAGGGCGCCGCCGTCGATGAAGAGCATCTTTTGCATGGTGCCGCCCAAGCCGATAAACAGGACGCACAGCCCCGATGCTTTCATGAGCGTGTCTTGGATGCGCGGTGTGATAAAGCGGCCGCCCGCTAATCCCAAAAGACCGCCCGCAATCAAAAGCACAACGTTGATGATTGTTCCCAAGCCCGGCATGAGCCCTCCCGTATTGATGCCAACGTGGCAATCGTAGCAGAACGGAATGCGAGGCACATCGCGACTCATCTAATACGTTATATAAGTGGTATTAGAAACGACGCGCAGCATTTAAGCCTCAGGTGGTTGTCGGGACATAGGGATAGTAGTCAAAGCGCAGTGTCATAAGTCGCTGTGGGGATTCAATAGCCGCGGCGATGATATTGGCATCGCGGGCTCGATCAAACCCTTCGAGTTCGATCTGATACGAGACGTCTTGCATAATGTCCAGACGCCGCCAGGCCAGGAGCGTGTCGCCATCGAATTCCAGGGTCTTGCTTCCGTCTGGGGCAACGGCGTATAGACGCAGCTTGGCGGTAGTTGCAGGGTCGACAACCGTGATCTTTTTAATTTCGTTTCGAGTATTCTTAGCACCCAGCAAGGTGAGCAGTGTCGGGGCCACAACCTCGCCCGATGGCAAAAAGACGACCTCGACGGACTCGGGAAATGCGATGATGGCCGACTTGCGGACGGGCTGATTGGCGGCGGCAACTTCGATGTTCGCGGCGTCGATAGTCTCTGTGTGGTCGAGCGCGGCAAGCACGCAGCAGTTGCCCTCATCGACTTCTTGAGGACCAGCAAGCCCTAGGCTGTCCGCAAGCTCGGAATCGTTTGGATCGGCAACGGTTTCGTCCGGTGCTTCGAAAGAAGCTGGGACGCTGTTTGCCAGCGATGGCGTGTCCCCCGCACCCGCTTCTTTGTCTGCGCCCTCTTCTTTTATGGTTGCGTTGCTGGGGCCTTCGTTTGAGGGAAGCGTCTTGGCTCCAAGCGCGGAGGGGACAATCCCGACGGCCCCGGATCCGTTCCACTCCATTTCGAGAAGCGCCGGGTCGGCGAGAATGCATTGCCTGCCTGGAGCGTGGGCATCAATCTCAATGGGGCCTGCTTTCGTCCCTCGCGTAAGGCTGAGTGCTCCGGCTGACTTCTCGAAATGAATGTCTGTGTCTTTGGTGCTGACGGCGTAGAACAGCAGGGACGCTTCTCCCGCCGCGATGGCATCGGTGCCGGCCTTGGTCAGCCGCAACGATGCCGTGAATGAGAGGGTGGGCTGCGCATCGTCTGCATTCGCGGCGGCGCAGCCCAGACATATGCCGCCTCCTTTCTCGAAAAACGTGCTGTCGAAGGCGACCTTCGCTCCGTTCGCCGAGTCACCGATCGAAGCGATGTCGATGCGCAGCTCCAAATCGCATGGATCGTCATCTGCGTCAAGCACAACCGAATGCCATGTGCAGACGGCACAACCTGCCTGGGATTCGTTTTCCTTATTCGAGCGCTCGATATCCACGACTATCGAGGCGTCCGTATTCCGGCGAAGGCATCCCGAGGTCAGGATCGTGGCCTGCTTGAGCGAAAATCGCTTGCACATGATGGTGCTCGACGGGTCTGGTGCGGGGCTTAGGACTGCCGGCAAGGAGTCCGCCATGACGGGGGTCGCCCAAGCGACGACAGGCGTTCCGGTTGCGAGCGCGCCGCAGAGTGCGACGACGGGCAAAAGGTTCTTCGATGCCATGGGGTCTCCTTACCAAATAATGTGTGGCCTGCCTGTGTCTGGCTACTGGCTGCGTTTGATGCGCAGGCCGAGTCCGGCAGCTCCCGCGCCTGCCACAGCGACGCTTGCTGCCAAGAGCTGCTTTTCGTCGCCCGTTTGCGCCAATGGTTCCTGGCGGTCGCCATGGTCGAGCCCCGAGAGGTCGACGGTCACTTGCGTGGCGGCCTGCGCCTGCTCTTGTTGGGCAAAGGCCGCTGCCGGCGCGAGCGCCAAGATGCCGACGATGGCGACAGATGCGATCGCCTTATGCCGTGTGCGCACCGGGCTCGACCGTCCAGGTGATCGTTGCAACCTGATCGCCTTCGCCGGTTATATGGAAGATGTCGCGCGTGACGCGGGCGACATTTCCGCTCGTCTTGAGCTTGATCTTGTCCGAACCGCCGGCAATACCCTGATAGCCCATATCAAAGGTTGCATTCTTGGAAAGATCGATTCCTGTTCCCTGCGTTGCGGCACTGGCGTCCTGGAGTGCGCCTTCGGGGCCGACCTTAAAGTCAATGGAATTCTGTGCAGTTCCGGTCTTTGCGTCGGCGGCAATGGTCCAGGTGTTCATGGCGTCGATCTTCATGTTGGTGACATGGATGCCGTAGGCCGAAAGATTGTCGATGGTGGTTGCATCTTCTGAGGGACCCTGAAGCGTGCCGTCGGCTTGGGCGACGAAGGGAATAACCGTCGGTGCTTTGAACTCGATGTTGTCGATCTCGGTCCTGACCATTACCTTCGTGCTTCCAACACGCCCGGCTGCCATGGCTGGCGTCGGGGAGGCGCCCATTGCGAGCGCGAGCGCGAGCCCTGCGCCCACGACAAGCGCTCTGGCTCCGTTCATGTTTCTGGTGATGTCCATGGTCGTTCCTTTCTATTCGCCGCGGGCCGTCCCCGCGATGATTGGACGAGTGTTGGTGGCCGCGCGCAATGATCAGCGGGCGTTAGGGGCTAGTTCTCAGCCTGTTCCACCCGGACCTTGACGCGCGTCGGATTGCCGTGGTTGTCATGGGTCTTGGTGTCGAGTGCCTGGATTTCGATATACGCTTCACCTTCCTCGATGTCGCCGGCGGGACACGTCTCGACCGTCTTGCCGGTTTCGACGATGCCGGACTCATAAATGGTCTCGTCGTTTTGAATGACGCGGAATCGCTGGGGGAACTTGTTGTCCTGGACGTTTTGCACGTTGACGCGCAACTTGCCGCCTTCCTGCAACTGGGCGACCGGCGCGACCGAGATCGTCATCATGTTGTCGCGGACGATGGCGTCGAGCTCATCTTGGATCTCTTGGCGCGATTTGCCCTCGGCCGTTGTGACCGAGGCGCCCGCTTCGGGTACGGGCTGCGACTGCCAGGCGTACAAGCCTACGGCGACGAGGGCACAGACGATAGCCAAACAGACAGCGATGAGTTTCTTGCGATGCCTCTGACTCGCGAGTTGGGACAACTTCTTCGCGCTCATGCGGCGTCCTTGGTGGTGTAGACGCGTGCGAACGTGGACGGGTCCGCTCCAAAGAGCATATGAAGCATCAGGCGGCGCGAGTAGACAAGCTCATCGAAGTCGGGAGGGAGCTCGATGTCGTGGATGCGTGCGATGTGGTGGGCGAGCGCCGAGAACGACTCGGGGTCGCAGATCACATCGGTAGTGACGTGGTAGACCGTCGTGTCGGGGAATGCCTCTTCTTCGAAAGGCAGGAGATGGGGATCGTCGTCGACTTCGATGGCGACGCCGTACTGGGGCCAGTAATATGCCATGGGAACCTCCCTGCTTCTGGGGCCAAAACTTCTATCGGTTTGGCTGTCGATGCCGACCGTATCAGCCGCTACTTGACCAAAAGCTGACCAAATGCTTGACGGATTTGCATCGCCGCAGGTAGCAGGTGGTAAAAAATACTTCAACATTTTTCGAGTGCCAATTTCGCGATCGTTGGCGGCGAAGCGATATGTGTCAAAAACATCGCCTGCCGAGATCTAGCAGCCGCTCGCCGAATTGCACGGACGTAAAAATCCTCAATTATGGAGACGGTCTCGAACACGTCAACGAAACGATGCGGTAACATCTCCCTGCAAACACTGTAGTTAGCTAAAGGGGAGTTCTGCATGTCTGCAACCATCAAACCCTTCACCGATGAGTTCGAGGAATACGGTCGCGACGAGTCTCGCTCGTCGGGCGAGGCCTCGAGCATCTCGTTTCCAACATCGGAAGACGAGGTTCGCGCCATCCTGCGGCAGCTCCATGCCGAGCGTGTCCCGGTAACGGTTCAGGGCGCCCGAACCGGTCTCGCTGCCGGCGCCGTGCCCCATGGCGGCCACATCCTCAATACCTCCCGCATGAATCGCTACCTAGGCCTTCGCCGCGATGACGAGGGCTACTTTCTCTTACGTGTTGAGCCCGGCGTCGTGCTGTCTGAGCTGCGCAAGCAGCTGGGCAAGAAGGCGCTTCCGACCGCAGGTTGGGACCAGGCTTCGCTTAAGGCTTACGAGGAATTCCAGGAAGCTCCCGAGCAATTCTTTCCTACCGATCCCACCGAGGCATCTGCCTGCCTGGGCGGTATGGCGGCATGCAACGCTTCCGGCGCCCGTAGCTACGCTTACGGCCCCATGCGCCCGCATATCACGGGCCTTCACGTCGCGCTGACCGACGGTGACCTGCTCGAGCTTTGGCGTGGCGAAGTTTTTGCCCGGGGCCGCCACCTGTCACTCGTGACGGCGGAAGGTCGTGCGCTCGAGCTTGATCTTCCCACCTACGTCATGCCCAAGACCAAAAATGCCTCGGGCTATTTCATCGCGGACGACATGGATGCCATCGACCTCTTTATCGGTGCCTGCGGAACGCTCGGCGTCATCACCGAGCTCGAGATTGCCCTGCAGCCGGCACCGGCGGTTGTATGGGGTGTGAGCTGCTTCTTTGACAACGAAGACAAGGCCGTGTCCTTTACCGATTCCGTGCGTCCCGTCCTATCCCATGCCGCGGCCATTGAGTATTTCGATACCGGAGCCCTGGATATCCTGCGCCGCCAGCGCGAGCAGTCGACGGCGTTTGCCTCGCTTCCGGCGCTCGACAAAGAGGCCAAGGTCTGCGTCTACGTGGAGCTCGATTGCGATGACGAGAAGCAGGCGACTGAGGAACTGTATCACCTGGGATGGGTGCTGGAGCTTGCGGGCGGTCGTGACGATGCGACCTGGGTCGCGCGCACCGAGGTCGATCGCGAATGCCAGCGATTCTTCCGTCATGCGGTGCCCGAGAGTGTCAATATGCTTATCGACGAGCGTCGCCGCACCGACCCCACCATCACCAAGCTGGGATCGGACATGTCGGTGCCCAATGCGCGCCTGGCCGACGTTGTCGCGCTCTATCGCCACACGTTGGCCGAAAGCGGGCTCGAGTCTGCCGCCTGGGGCCATATCGGCAACAACCATCTGCATGTGAACATTCTGCCGCGCGATGCGCAGGATTACCGCCGCGGCGGCGAGTTGTTTGCCCAGTGGGCTTCCGAGGTCACGGCCATGGGTGGCGCCGTCTCCGCCGAGCACGGCGTCGGCAAGATCAAGGCGGGCTTTCTTGAGACGATGTACGGCCACGAGGCCATGGTCGAGTCGGCACGGCTTAAGCTCCAACTCGATCCTGCCGGACAGCTGGGCCGCGGAAACCTGTTTTCGGAGAAGCTCTTGGATGAACTCGTCCAGAAAGGAGGCGCGTGAAGATGAGCGATTTCCATATGGTGGTGTGCGTCAAGGCGGTGCCGGGTAGCACCGAGGTTAAGATGGACCCCAAGACCAATACCATCGTTCGCGATGGCAAGCAGGCAGTCATCAATCCCTTTGACGCGAGCGCCCTGGAATGCGCGCTGGCGCTGAAGGACGACTTTATCGGCTTTGGCATGGACGTGCGCGTGACGGTAGTGTCGATGGGCATTCCCGCGACCGAATCGCTGCTGCGTGACTGTATCGCCCGCGGCGCCGACGACGCCCTGTTGCTGACCGATCGCGCCTTTGCAGGCGCCGATACCCTGGCCACCACCTATGCACTCAAATGCGGCATCGAGGCGCTTGACGAGGACTTCGATCTGCTTATCTGCGGCAAGATGGCGGTGGACGGCGATACGGCCCAGATCGGCCCCGAGCTTGCCGGTGCCTTTGAGATTCCCTGCGTAACTGACGTGAGCTGCGTACAGAGTGCGGGCTTTACGACGTGCGGTTCGCTGGCGCTCGTTCACGGCTGCGATGCCGGCGAGGAGACCGTGTATCTGGAGATGCCGTGTGCGATGGCGACCGCTAAGGAGATCGGCCAGCTGCGCATGCCGAGCATCGCCGGTATTCGTGCGGCCGAGGAGGCGGACGTGCGCGTGGTCAGTACCGCCGACGTGCATGCCGACCCCGCGCGTTGTGGCCTTGCCGGATCGCCGACGCAGGTCGTGCGCTCGTTTGTGCCCGACCGCGACCAAACGTGTGAGGCTGTTGAGGGAACGCCGTCCGAGCAGGCGGCAAAGCTTGCCAAGATTATCGAGGGGATGGCATAGATGAGCGGACTGATTATCGATAGCGAAGCCTGTATCGGCTGTGGTCGCTGCGTTCGCGCCTGCGCCTCGGGCGGCATTGTGGTGGAGGGCGAGCGCCCCAATCGCTGTGCCCACGTAACCGACGGCTGCATTCTGTGCGGCGGGTGCGTCGACGCCTGTCCCGTTAACGCCATCTCAATCGAGCGCGACGAGGCCGCCGGCGCGGCGGACCTCGATGCATATCGAGACATTTGGGTATTCGTGCAGACTGACGAGCACGATACGGTGGCTCCCGTGGCCTATGAGCTTATGGGCAAGGGCCGCGAGCTTGCCGATGCCCGCGGCTGCCGCTTGGTGGCGCTGGTCGGCATGAGCCCCGAGAGCTCGTTCGAGGAGCTTGAGCATTTGGTTTGCGCCGGTGCTGATGAAGTTATGGTCTGTCGCGACGAGCGCCTGCGCCAAAACGATGCGGAGGTCTACGCCCGCCTGATCTGCGATTTGGTGGCCGAGCGTAAGCCCGAGGCTATTCTGTACGGCGCGACCGCCTTTGGCCGCGGGCTGGCACCTGGCGTTGCCGTGCGCCTGCAGACGGGCCTTACGGCCGATTGCACCGTGCTTTCGATGGATACGGAGACGGGGCTGCTGCAGCAGACGCGCCCGGCGTTTGGCGGCAACCTGATGGCCACCATCGTTTGCCCCAATCACCGCCCCCAGATGGCGACGGTGCGTCCCGGTATCTTTAAGGCGCCCGATTTTGACTATGGTCGTTCCGGCACGATCACCCAGGTGACGCTTGCAGAAGATGTTAAAGCCCGCGTCGAGATTTCGATTCCCGCCGAGGAATGGGGGCGGCAGGCCTCGATTGCCGATGCCGAGCGCCTCGTCGTGGTGGGCCGCGGCATTGGCTCCAAGAAAAACTTGCCGCTGATGCGAAGGCTCGCCGAGGCTCTGGGCGCCGAGCTTGGCTGCACGCGCCCTGTCGTGGAGGCCGGCTGGTTGGAGTACCGCCATCAGATTGGCCAGACGGGCGTATCCGTTTCGCCCAAGCTTCTCGTGAGTATCGGTGTCTCGGGCGCCATCCAACATCTTGCCGGCATCGGTGGGGCAGAGCGCATTATCGCCGTCAACGAGGACCCGGATGCCCCTATCTTTGGCGCCGCCCAGTACAAGGTTGTCGGCGACGCCGTCGAGGTCGTCGAGGAGCTGCTGGCCCAGCTTGAGTGCTAGGCACGCGCCAGCCAGTCGCGCATCTCGCCCTTTAGGCGCTCCCAGGTCGCTTGCGTGGCGGGATTGGTGAAGGACCGCGTAATGCCAAAGGGCGCGTCGAGCAGGCGGTAGATATCGCCCTGCTTGCGCGCCAGAGCACGGCTTGCCGGATAGACGAGCTCAAACATAAAGCAGATGAGCCCTACCAGGAAGTCTGCGGGCTCGTTGCGCTCATCGCGTGCAACGCAGCGATGCTCGTCAAAGGCGGCGAGTGTCGGCGACGAGAAGTGGCTGGCAAGAAACGTATCCTCATCAACTTTGAGGATGGTATCGACGGTGCTGTCGGCGATAGTGCGCATAATGTCGACCTTATCGCCGTCGCGCACGATATCACAGAAGCGCCGCGTGCGCTCGTTGAGCTCCTCGGGTAGGCGAAAGTCGCTGTGATAGGCGATGCTCACGCGGATGAGTTCGTCTTCCACCGGACCGTCAATAAAGTCGCGGATGCTTGTTGCGGCGGGTGCATCGGCGGGATTCTCGCCAAAGAGGACCTCGACGCCCAGCGCCGCATGGCTCATGCTCTCGGCATCTTTAAAGGTGTCCCAGCGTCGCAGCTGCTCAAAGCGGCCCATATCGTGCAGCAGGCCGCAAAGCCAGGCCAGGTCAATATCCTCTGTCGACCAGTTCTGCTCGCGCGCCACGGCATCGCACGCTTCCGCCACGTGATAGGTGTGCTCGATTTTGAGTGCGATGCGCAGATTGGTGGCGTCGTAAGCATCGGTATAGCGTTTGAAGGCCGCGGCCGCCCGGCCTCGATCGATGGCTGTCATAATGACTTCCTAAAAGTTGCGTCTTTCGATCCGGTGGCAATTGTAGGCGAACTCGGTTGCTGGTGGACGACGATTACAATGTGCGGTTGCGCGCGATGCGGATGGCTTGACAGAGCGAGGAACGATATGGTGCTCAAAATTGTTAAAACCGTTTGGCCGGTGATGCTCACCTATGTAGCGGTGGGCGCGCCGTGCGGAATGATAATGGGTCAGACGGGGATGGAGCCCTGGATGGTCTTTGCCCTGAGCAGTACGTTTGTGACGGGCAGCGGCCAGTTCATGATCTGCAACCTATGGCTGGCGGGCGTACCGGCACCTTCGATTATCGCAAGCGTCGCCGCCATCTCATCTCGTTTTGCGCTCTACTCGGCATCGCTTGCGCCGCACCTTGCCGGGGCTTCGAAACGCCAGACGCTGGCGGTCACGGCGACGCTTACCGAAGAGGCCTACGGCATCTCGCTGGCCAAGTTGGTCGAGGGCGATGGTTGGGGCCCTAAGGAGGCCTTTGCGCTCAACGCGATTCTGATCGCAACATGGGGCGTCTCGTGCACGGCGGGCGCTGTTGCCGGCGCTGCCATCGATGTTCCTACCGCTATCGCAGGCTTTGTCTGCACGTCTCTCTTCATCTGCCTGCTCTTTTCGCAGCGCCTGTCGCGCGGCAATGTCGTCGCGGCGGTTTCGGGCGCGGTGTCCGTCGCCATGTTCAAGTTCTTGGGCCTTGCGAATATCGCCGTGCCGGCAAGCGTCGTGGTCGGCGTTGCCATCGCGCTTGTGTGCGATGCCTTGTCCGATGGGAGGGGTGCTCGCGATGCCCGTTAACGAGTTCTTGGTTCTGTGGCTGTCGTCGTGGGCGGCCATCGCATTCTTTCGCATCGCGCCGGCGTTCGCCCTGCGCGGGCGGACCCTTCCGCCCCGCGTCACCGAGGCCCTGGGCTACATCCCGCCTGCTGCCTTTGCCGCGCTGGTCGCCAACGATTTGGTAAGCCCCGGGGCCTTCGATGCGGGGCTGTGGCCGGCCTTGGTTCCCTGGGTTGCTGCCGTCGGCGTCGTTGTGGTGGCAATCAAGACAAAGTCGATGTTGTGGTGCTGCGTCTCGGGCGTTGTGCTGTATATCGTTTTGAGCCTCATATAGGGGCCGGTGCCTCCTTTTGTCGTCGCTGCCCCGAATCGAATTTCTCATCGAGCTGGTCTGCTTCTTCTGGTACCATGGTCAGACTTTACTGTAGCAAAGCATGACGTGGGCTTTTGTTCCCCGTCAGCGGAAATGGGGGTTTCATGGCACAGGAAGCAACCGCCAACGAACAAAAGAAATTCAAGGTCCCGCGTATCCCGGGCGACATCATGATCTATCCCATGATCGTCGGCCTTTTGCTCAACACCTTCTGCCCGCAGGTTTTTGAGATCGGCGGATTCTTTACGACTGCCTGCCGCGGTGGCTCCAATACCATCGTCGCCGCGATCCTGCTGTTTGTGGGCGCCGGCATCAGCTTTAAGTCCACGCCGGGCGCTATCAAGACCGGCATCGTCGTGCTGATTCCCAAGCTGGTCGTCGCAGCGGCTCTCGGCCTGGGCGTGGCGTATTTCTTTAACGACAACTTCCTTGGCCTCAGCTCCGTGTCCATCATCGGCGGCATCACGTTTTGCAACAT
Source organism: uncultured Collinsella sp. (assembly GCA_902491395.1). Classification (GTDB taxonomy): domain Bacteria; phylum Actinomycetota; class Coriobacteriia; order Coriobacteriales; family Coriobacteriaceae; genus Collinsella. Next base: position 42,876 of record CABUHO010000008.1, on the reverse strand, counting down.
GGCGCTCTATACGGGCATCATGGGCGAGTTCGGCGACGAGTCCGAGCAAGGCGCCGTCGGCATCCTGTTCTTTACGGCCGGTCCCGCCGTCACGATGATCATCCTCGGCGTCTCGGGTCTCGCCAACATTCCCATCGGCACCATCATCGGTTCCATCCTGCCGCTCGTTATCGGCATGGTTTTGGGCAACCTGTTCCCGTTCATCAAGAACCTGCTGGTCCCCGGCACCAATCCCGCGATTGCCGTCATCGGTTTTCAGCTCGGTGCGTCCATGAGCCTGTCGAGCTTTATCACCGGCGGCATCTCGGGCATTCTGCTTGGCCTCATCACGCTCTTTATCGTCGGCCCCATCACCTTTGCCTTTGAGCGCCTGTGCGGCGGCAACGGCAAGGCTGCCGTGGCTTGTTCCACCATCGCCGGTACGGCCATGACCACGCCGGTCGCCCTCGCCGAGGTTGCACCGCGCTATGCCGAGCTTGCGCCCACCGCGTACGCCCAGATCGCTACCGCCGTCATCATCACGGCGATCATGGCCCCAATCCTGACCGGCTGGGTCGACAAGAAATTCTGCCAGGGCAAGGAAGACCTGTCGGTTGCTGGTGTCGAGGCTATCGAGGAGGCTGTCGCAACCGATATCGACGGCGAGTAATCACCTGTTCGAATCAATGAAATCGGCGTGTGCAATTCACGCCGTCCGAGCGCCCGTACGGCATCTGTTATTCGGTGTCATTCGGGCGCTCTGCTATTATTCCCCTTACCCCTGCGGGCTAAGGGGTGTTTCTTGCCCGAGCGAATCTCGGGCGATTCTGGCCACTTGGATATAGAGGGGATGGAACCTAGTGGTTAAGGCACTCAAGATCGAGATATTTATGCTGTGCATGATTATTCTTATCGGACTTGCCGCACGAAGCCGTCGCTCCTTGTTCTCGAGCACTCAGCAGCTTTTGTTTAGCATGCTGGGTTACACGTCTGCCGCGTACATTTTCTTCGATATGATTTGGGTGCTCTCGGATGGAGTGGGCGGCACCGCAGGCCTCGCGGCCAACTGGATTTCCAATGCGGTCTCGTTTTCGCTGTTCGCCATCGCGTGCCTCATTTGGTTTTTCTATTCCGAGACGATGCAGGGCTCGCAGCTCTTGACCACGCCCTATAGGGTGGCGCTTTTGACGTTGCCGACCGTATTGGTGGTCGCGCTGGCGTTCACCAGCTACTGGACACACGCCCTGTTCTATATCGATGCGCAGGGCATATACCGTCGCGGTGCGCTTTATATGATTCAGCCTATCGTTAGCTACTGCTACGTCATATATACGTCCTTGCATGCTTTTGTTCATGCTCGAAAAGTCGAAAGCCTGCAACAGAAGGCCATTTATCGCACTCTTGCCTTCTTTGCGGTTCCCGCTCTGGTGGGCGGTACCTTTCAGGTGGCGTTTTCGATACCGGGCCTTTGTGTCGGTATACTGCTGAGCATTCTGCTGCTCTACATCGTCTATCAAGAGCAGCTGATCTCGACTGACCCGTTGACCGGGCTCAATAACCGCAATCGTTTTGAGACCTATATGCTGTCGCTGTTCTCGGGTGCGGACCAGGCCAAGGATGTGTATCTGCTGATGATGGATGCCGACGGCTTTAAGCAGATCAACGACCACTATGGACATGTCGAGGGCGATCATGCCCTTCAGGTTGTTGCGACGGCGCTCAAGGACGTCTGCTCGGTATCTGGCGGTTTTATCGCGCGTTATGGCGGCGATGAGTTCGTAGTGCTTCAGAGGGCGGCAACGGAGCAGGAGATTATCAGCCTGTGTACGGCGATCAACGACGAGCTTGCGCGCGCCGAGGTGCCGTATTCGTTGCGGATGTCCATCGGATACGCGCGGGTCGGCGATGGGGTCGATACCTGGCAAGACTTACTTCGCGCCGCCGATGCAGAGCTCTACTGCGTTAAGGCCGAGAAGAAGAAAGCCGGCGTTCAGATTCGCTAGTAAAAAGGGGCGCACGACAGTGTTGGTCGTGCGCCCCTTTTGCGTTTGCGGGGGCCACCGGCATAATGCCCAGGCGCGTTGCGGCAGGACGGGCGTCTGCCGCCGCGACTCGGTACGAAATCAACGAGAAACAGTGTACTCCATTAAACTAAAGTATGCGAACACCCTCTCTAAAAAGGCGCAGCTCGCTAGGCCTTTTTAGGTTTGTTGACGATGATGATGCCGCCGCAGACCAGCAGCAGGGCAACGATAACGGTAACGGGGCTCGTGCCGTCGCCCTCGCCGAGCAGCAGCGCACTCAGCAGCACGCCAAAGACCGGGTTCATAAACCCAAAGACCGAGACGCGGCTGACGGGGTTGACGGCAAGTAGGCGCGACCACAGCGAGTAGGCGACCGCGGAGATAAGCGCCATATAGACGATGAGCGCGATGGCGGGGGCGATTGCCGTGGGGGAGAGCACGCCGCCCATCAAAAAGCCGATAGCGGTGAGGACGAGGCCGCCGACCAAGAACTGCCAGCCGGCAAGCAAGACGCCGTCGTGCTCGCGCGAGAAGATGCCGATCAGGCAGGTCGAAAGGGCACCCGCGACGGTGGAGGCCAGGATAAAGCCCTCGCCGTCGAGCGCAAAGCCAAAGGTGCCGTCCGCGCCCGAAAGGTTGACGAGCGCAACACCGGCAAAGCCCAACACGCAACCGAGCACCTTGGCCGCGTCGAGCTTTTCGGTGCGGAATGCCAGGGCGGCAAAGAGGATGGCCAAGAAGTTGGCGCTGGCCTCGATGATGGAGCTCGACATGGCGCTTGCACGGGAGAGACCGAGGTAGAAAAAGAAGTACTGGCCGATGGTCTGGAAGAGCGACAGCGTGAGGATAGGTTTGATGTCGCGCGCCTGCGGAACGAGCGGACGGCGTTGGGCCGCGCTCATACCAACAATGACCAGCGTGCCGGCAAGGGTGAAGCGCAGGCCTGCGAAGAGCAGCTGCGAGGCGCTATCGTGTGCCGGGATGCCAAAGAGCGCGTAGCCGATCTTAATGCAGGGAAAAGCCGATCCCCAGAGCGCGCAGCAAACGAGGCAGCCCAAGATGAGTCCGGGCAGGGTGGCGAGATACGGCTTGCGGCTTTCCATGGTGTCCTTCCTACATACGCGAAGCAAAAAAGAACCCGCCACCGGGAGTGCCGGTGGCGGGTGTTGTTACCCGATGGGATTGTACCCGATGGGAAAGGTTTAGGCGAAGTAGGCTACGCCGCTCTCAAAGATCGGCATGAACTTATCGCCGGGGACATGCTCGGGCACGTTGCGGTACAGGTTGTCGCCGCGACGCTCGGCGTGGCCCATCTTGCCCAAGACGCGGCCGTCGGGACTTGTGATGCCCTCGATGGCGAGCGCGGAGCCGTTGGGGTTGACGGAAAGATCCATGCTCGGCTTGCCGTTCTCGCCCACGTACTGCGTGGCGACCTGGCCGTTGGCGATGAGCTGGGCGAGCACCTCGTCGTTGGCGACAAAGCGGCCCTCGCCGTGGCTGATGGCGACGGTGTAGGGGTCGTCGAGGCTGCACTGCGACAGCCACGGGGACAGATTGGACGAGATGCGGGTGCGCACCAGACGGCTCTGGTGGCGGCCGATGGTGTTGAACGTCAGCGTGGGCGCATCGGGCGTGGCGTCGACGATGTCACCGTAGGGCACCAGACCGAGCTTGACCAGGGCCTGGAAGCCGTTGCAGATGCCCAGCATCAGGCCATCGCGCGCCTTGAGCAGGTCGCGGACGGCCTCGGTGACCTCGGGAGCGCGGAAGAATGCCGTGATGAACTTGGCAGAGCCGTCGGGCTCGTCGCCGCCCGAGAAGCCGCCGGGAATCATGACGATCTGGCTTGCACGGATGCGGCGGGCAAGCTCATGGGTGCTCTCGGCGACGGCCTCGGGCGTGAGGTTGTTGATCACGAAGGTGTCGGCCTCGGCACCGGCGGCGCGGAAGGCGCGGGCGCTGTCGTACTCGCAGTTGTTGCCGGGGAACACGGGGATGACCACGCGCGGGCGGGCGATCTTGGCGCCACCGTACACATGGATATCCTTGGCGCGGAAGTCGATGGTCTCGACCTCGGGGGTCTCGCCGGCGCTGCGGTAGGCGAAGACGCCCTCGATGCCGCTCTCCCAGGCCTCCTGGAGCTCGGCGAGCTCGATGACCTCGGAGCCGGTGTCGATGACATAGCCCTCGACGGTGGTACCCAGGGGCTCGACGACAACGCCGTCGGCGACCTCGGGCAGCTCGGCGTCCTCGGCGAGCTCGACGATAAAGCTGCCGTAGAGCGGGGCGAAGAGGCTCTCCACGTCCACATCCTCGGCAAGCTCGATACCGATCTGGTTGCCGACGCACATCTTAAAGAGGCTCTCGGCGCCGCAGCCGTAGCCGGGCGTGGAGACGGCCAGGGCGTCGCCGGTAGCGGTGAGCGCCTCGACGGCGTCAAACGCGGCGAGCAGCTGTTGGGCGTCGGGGCGGTAGTCCTCGCCATAGGTGGCGGGGGCGATGCGGACGACGCGGTGCGTGAGGCCCTTGAACTCGGGCGAGACAGCGCGGGCCGCCTTGCCCACGGCCACAGCGAAGCTGATCAGGGTCGGCGGAACGTTGAGCTCGCCGGCCTCGTCCTCAAAAGAGCCGCTCATGGAGTCCTTGCCGCCGATGGCGCCGGCACCCAGGTCGACCTGGGCCATAAGGGCGCCCAGGACGGCTGCCATGGGCTTGCCCCAACGCTCGGCCTCGGTACGCAGGCGCTCGAAGTACTCCTGGAAGGAGAGGTAGGCGCGCTTGTGCTCAAAGCCGGCGGCAACGAGTTTGGCGATGGACTCGACCACGGACAGGTAGGCGCCGGCAAACTGGTCGGCCTCCATCAGGTAGGGGTTGAAGCCCCATGCCATAGCGCTTGCCGTGGTGGTCTCGCCGTCCACGGGGAACTTGGCGACCATGGCCGAGCTCGGGGTGAGCTGCGTCTTGCCGCCAAAGGGCATGAGCACGGTCGCGGCACCGATGGTGGAGTCGAAGCGCTCGGAAAGGCCCTTGTTGGAGGCGACGTTGAGGTCGGTGACGAGCGAGGTCATGCGCTCGGCAAGCGTGGTACCGGCCCAGCTGGGCTGCCACACGCTGCGTGCGCACACGTGGGCGACCTGGTGCTTAGGCGCACCGTTGGAGTTGAGGAACTCGCGGGACAGGTCGACGATAGCGACGCCGTTCCATGCCATGCGCATGCGCGGCTCGGCGGTAACCTCGGCGATAACGGTCGCCTCGAGGTTCTCCTCGGCGGCGTAGCCCATGAACTCCTCGACGTCACCGTCGGCGACGGCACAGGCCATACGCTCCTGGGACTCGGAGATGGCGAGTTCGGTGCCGTCCAGGCCGTCATACTTCTTGGTCACGGTGTCCAGATCGACATACAGGCCGTCGGCAAGCTCGCCTACGGCGACCGAGACGCCGCCGGCACCAAAGTCGTTGCAGCGCTTGATCAGACGGCAGGCATCGCCGCGGCGGAACAGACGCTGCAGCTTGCGCTCGACCGGGGCGTTGCCCTTCTGGACCTCGGCGCCCGAGGTCTCGATGGACTCGGTGTTCTGGGTCTTGGAGGAACCGGTGGCACCGCCGATGCCGTCACGGCCGGTGCGGCCGCCCAGCAGGATGATCTTGTCGGTGGGGGCGGGGCACTCGCGACGCACGTGGTTGGCCGGGGTGGCGCCCACGACGGCGCCGACCTCCATGCGCTTTGCCACGTAGCCGGGGTGATAGAGCTCGTTGACCTGGCCGGTGGCAAGACCGATCTGGTTGCCGTAGCTGGAGTAGCCGGCGGCAGCGGTGGTCACGAGCTTGCGCTGCGGCAGCTTGCCCTCGAGCGTCTCGGACACGGGGACGGTGGGGTCGCCGGCGCCAGTGACGCGCATGGCCTGGTATACGTAGCTGCGGCCCGAGAGCGGGTCGCGGATGGCGCCGCCCACGCAGGTGGCGGCACCGCCGAAGGGCTCGATCTCGGTCGGGTGGTTGTGGGTCTCGTTCTTAAACAGGAACAGCCAGTCCTGGTCCTCGCCGTCGACATCGACCTTCACCTTGACGGTGCAGGCGTTGATCTCCTCGGACTCGTCGACATCGGTCATGACACCGGTCTTCTTAAGGTACTTGGCGCCGATGGTGCCCATGTCCATAAGGCAGACGGGCTTGGCGTCGCGACCGAGCTCGTGGCGCATCTCCATGTAGCGGTCGAAGGCCTGCTGCACCACAGCGTCGTCGATCTTCACGTCGTCCAGGACGGTGCCGAAGGTGGTGTGGCGGCAGTGGTCGGACCAGTAGGTGTCGATCACGCGAATCTCGGTGATGGTGGGGTCGCGATCCTCATCGCGGAAGTACTGCTGGCAGAAGGCGATGTCCGCCTCGTCCATGGCAAGGCCGCGCTCGGCGATGAAGGCGGCAAGGCCGGCCTCGTCGAGCTCGCGGAAGCCGTCGAGCACCTCGACGGGCTGGGGCTCGGGGGTCTCCATGTGCAGCGTCTCGGGCAGGCCGAGCGAGGCGATGCGGGCCTCGACGGGGTTCACCACGTAGTGCTTGATGGCCTCGATGGCAGCCTCGTCCAGGTCGCCCGAGATCATATAGACCTTGGCGGAGCGCACGGCGGGGCGCTCGCCCTGGCTGATGAGCTGCACACACTCGCTGGCGGAGTCAGCGCGCTGGTCAAACTGGCCGGGCAGGAATTCGACGGCAAAGACGGCGCCATCGCTTGCGGGGAGCTCGTCATAGGTCACGTCGACCTGGGGCTCGCTAAAGACGGTCGGCACGCAGGAGCGGAAGAGCTCCTCGTCGATGCCCTCGACGTCGTAGCGGTTGATGATCCTCAGGGCCTCGATGCCCTGAATGCCGAGAATCTCGGTCAGCTCGCCCTTGAGCTGCTGAGCCTCGACGTCGAACCCGGGTTTCTTCTCCACGTAGATACGAGAGACCATTGGTTCCTGCCTTCCTGATCGGTTGGGCGTACGGTACGGTATGCGGCAGCGGTCGGTTTGCGGGGTAAGCCTCGCGGTCGCCTTGAGCCACATGTTTGTAAACCTCACTATGATACGACAGCTCGCGACGCGTTGAGGACGGCGAGGGTGCTACAGTGAAGCCCAAACAAGAGAAAGGCATCACATGGCATTCGTTTCACTCGCCATCATTGCGCTCGTGGCCTTTGCGAGTCCCTTTATCGCCTCGGCGATTCCCGGAAAGCCCGTTCCCGAGACGGTCTTTTTGCTCGTGTTCGGCGCGGTACTAGGCCCGCATATGCTCGGCGTCATCCATGTGGACGCCGAGGTCTCGCTCGTGTCCGAGCTCGGCTTGGCCTTTTTGTTCCTGCTCGCCGGCTTTGAGATCGACCCCAAGAACATTACGGGCGTCGAGGGGCGCTACGGCATGGCGACGTGGGTCGTCACGTTTGGCATCGCCTGGCTTGCCGTGCGCTTCACGCCATGGTTCTCGGTCAGCCATTTCGACGGTATCGCCGTGACACTCGCGCTTACCTCGACGGCGCTCGGCACGCTCGTGCCCATCATGCGCGAGCGCTCGCTCACCGGCACGCGTGTGGGCGATTCGATTCTCGCGTACGGCACCTGGGGCGAACTTGGCCCCGTGCTTGCCATGTCGGTGCTGTTGTCTGCCCGCACCGGCATCCAAACGCTCGTGATCTTGGGTCTGTTTGCGGTGGTGTGCGTGTTGCTGGCCGTGGTTCCGAGCCGCTCCAAGCGCGTCGGCAGCCGTTTCTTTGCGTTTGTCGAGGAGCGCGCCGACACCACATCGCAGACCTTCGTACGCCTGACGGTGCTCATCCTGGTCACGCTCGTGGCGTTCTCGGCCATCTTTGATCTCGATATCGTGCTGGGTTCCTTTGCCGCCGGCTTTGTCCTGCGCTATATCATCCCCGAGGGCAATCACACGCTCGAGACCAAGCTCGATGGCCTGGCCTACGGCTTTTTGATCCCCGTATTCTTTACCGTGTCGGGCGCAAAGATCGACCTGACGGCCGTCGCATCGCGCCCCGGGCTGCTCGTGGGCTTTATCGTGGCGCTGCTCATCATCCGCGCCGTGCCCATTCTTGTCTCTATGAGCATCTGCCCCGAGACGCGCGATGTCTCGGCGTATGGCCGCATTACCGTTGCCCTGTACTGCACCACGGCGCTGCCGATCATCGTTGCCGTGACGAGCGTTGCCGTCAACGCCGGCGCGCTGTCGCAAGATATCGCGTCGGTCATGGTTGCCGCCGGTGCCATCACGGTGTTTTTGATGCCGCTGCTCGCCCAGCTCTTCTATCGCGTGGTCGACGCCGCCCCGGTTGCCGCCGTGGCAGAAGTTGCCGAGCATCCTTCCGATGCGCTCGATATTCTGCGCGCCCATCACGACCTGGCGAGCCTGCTCGCACGCGAGCACGAACTGCTGACCTCGCATGGTCACGGGCGCACTCTCGACGGCATGCCTACGATTGATTCCATTGCCGACCGCCTCTCGGCCGAAGCGGCGAGCGAGCGCATCGATGCCCGTATTGTTGACGCTGCCCATTTGCTGGCTGAGAAGACCTATGGCGACGAGATCGACCCGTCCAAGCTCACCCCGCGCGAGCGCCGTCGCCTTGAGCGCGCCAAGCTCGCCGTGCACGAATACCGCCGTCGCATGCTGGAGCTCTACGCACGGGAAGAAGCCGAGGACGACGACGGCAAGTAGCCGATGCCGACGCCGAGGCGGCATTCCAGTTTGAAGGGCAGGCTCAAAACGGGATGCGGTTTCCGCTTTGGACCTCTACGGGAAAGCACGTCCCAGAATCGGCGACCAAAACGGGGCACAGTTTCCGCATGAGGGCTCTCGGGGAAACTGTGTCCCGTTCTGGGTTAGAAAACTGGGATACGGTTTCCGTCCAAACAGAAGAAGGCGCGCTGCCTGCGGTTGATGCAGACAGCGTGCCTTTTACGTAGAGTTCTGCTGAGGTTTGAAGCCTAGGCTCGCTATGTAAATAAGGAAATCTTAATTTCCAATACTCCGAATTTCGAAATTAAATAACACAATTCTAAAGTCTTAATTGCAAATATCGGACTATTTCGAAATAATGAAAGACGATTTGGCTATTTGATTTCAAAGGAGCGATGAGGCGATGGCGTACAAGACGCTCGAAAAACTCTTTTATGCAGATTCAAGCTCTGATCGTTATGCTCGCCATGACAAGCTGCTGCACGAACGTCTTACTGCTGACGGCACGGTGCGGACTGGAATTCACCTTGAGCATGGTGAACTGTTCGCTTGTGTTCCTTTGGATCTGTCCGTTGCTAGCGAGCGGATCCTCAGAAAAGAACGAAAGATTTCCAACCTGTGGAACAGCTTGCCTTATGTGGCTTTGGGGGCCTCGATTCGTTCGCTGGTGCTTGAGGAGGTTGTTTTCAGCAACGAGATGGAGGGCGTGCACAGCACGCGGCGCCAGATTGAAGCAGCGCTGGAGTCTGCGGAGGATGCTACGGCCGAACTTTGCGGTGCCGCCGAAAAGGAACACACTCCTTTTATTGAATTCGCTCGTCTCTATCTTCAGCTGGTGGATGGTTCAAGTCGTCCCGGCAAACCCGAGGATATCCGCGAGATTTTCGATGCCGTCACTAAGGGCGTGCTTGACCCGAAGGACCGTCCGGATGGCAAGATGTTCCGTTTGGGTCCCGTTGTGATTGAGAACAGTCGGGGCAAGATTCTCCATCAGGGTGTTTCCTCGGAGCCCGAAATCATTGACCTCCTTGGCAAGATGATAGAGCTTGGTAATCGCGAAGATGTCCCAAGCCTTTATGTAGCCTCGCTCTGCCATTTCCTCTTTGAATATATCCACCCCTTCTATGACGGCAACGGGAGGACGGGGAGATACCTTCTCGCGTTGAGCTTGAACGAGACGCTATCGCAGCCGACCGTGCTGTCGCTCTCTAGGGCGATTGCCGAGAATAAAACCGCATATTACAAGGCGTTCGATGTGGTGGAGAGGCCCCTTAACGGCAGTGAAGCCACTCCGTTTGTCGCAATGATGCTTGATTTGGTGGAGCAGGCGCAAGATGCCGTTCTGAGTGATTTGGTCGAAAAGCGTACGCAGCTTGAGGATCTTAAGATGGCGATCGAAGAGCTCGACGGCTCGTTTACCGAAAGGGCAAAAGATATTCTTTTTTATGCGGCCCAGATGCATATTTTCGAAGCCTTTGGTGAGTCCACGCTTGATGGTGTGTCGGGCTATCTCGATGTAACAAAGCCGACAGCAAGTAGGTCATTGTCAAGCCTAATCGCCGCCGGCTATTTAGAAAAGGTGTCCGCAAGGCCGCTTGTGTGCAGGATGACGGGATCGGGACTTAATCTGCTCGGACTAGAGTGAGCATCGGTTGTTAGACGAATGGGCGCTCAAAGGACTTGCCCACTATTCCTTTACAGCGCGAAGCCGCTCTTGCATCATTGAAATGCCTTTGAGACCCCCAATGGGTCCTCGTGTCAAATAGAGGAGATTATGATTCAATTTCGTTCGACACGTACGCCATGAGTTCATCGTCTAAGGCCTTCAAAGAGTTTTTGATTTCCTGTCTGCGCGCGCGAGCCTGTTCTATTTTTGCGTCACATTCTCGTTTCGCTTTGAATTCGAATGGACCGAAGAAGGAACGTCTGCTCTTAAGCTCTCGAAGTTCGTTTCCCAGCTGGTCAAATTCCTCTTCGAGCCATTGTTTTTGCGACTTTTTAACAGGATTATCTAACCAATATTTGGCCTGGAGTTCTGTTTCTTTTTCAGCGCGCTCACGTTCCTTCTTCTTCTCGGGGTCGTATTCGTCACGCTTTGCCATGTCCTTTTCTAACTGTTCTCTCCGAAGCTGTTTTGCCTCATCGCTAAGGAAAAAGCCGTCGTTTGTTATCTGTTCGCTGGAGTGTCCGTAGTATCCGTAGTATCGGCGATTTGTTCGAACTTTGATGCATAGCTCCTCGAGAGTGCACAATATGCCCCAGCATCTTAAGAGCATCTCGTCTGTGGTAGTACCTTGTTTGGCGACTTTGCTGTCAAAGAGGTCGATGGCTAAGCGAGTTGCTTTTATGCAACTATCGTACGCATCTATGCATAAATGAAAAGCTTCTTCTTCGTTGTCACAGTCGAAATCATCTGTCGCGTAGTAATCAAATACACGGACCTTGTTCCACCGTTCTGACCATGCAGAACTGCCGTTGACCGCAGAGGTTAGAATCGTGATTGCGGCATTGTAATACATTGATGAAATATTGCGCGCCGCAAGACCGGAAAGGTCTTCGGTAAAGGTGTCGAGGAGCTCTTCGATATTCTCGGGTATTTCGGCACTCTCCCCCTGTTCTTTGCTGAGCCTCTTTACGGCAGCCGTCTGTAATTCGCACACGGCCTCTATATTTTTCCATTGGAGTTCACGCGACTGTAGGTGACTAATGAGCCCCGATTGAATTAACTCTAGATTCTTCGCATTCGGTAGATTTGCAAGTTTCTGGCAGAAAAAGTCTGCTTCAGAGTTTGCGATAGCTCGCAAATGCTCAATGAAACCTATCGCTATGTTTAGCGAGGCGTTTATCTCTTCAAAATCTGATGGGGCTTGATTCAGCAGCTTTAGCATACTAATGCATGCTGCATTTGATTCCGACAAGCGGTCGTTGTCAAACGTAAGCTGCCAGTCTATCGCTTTTGCCTTTATTGACCATGCCTCGGCGTTCTTGAGATCAATCTCGAGGGCCATGGAGGCATATTTCTCAGCATCAGCGTTGTTGCCTGCATTTTGAGCGGTTCTGGCCAGGGCGAGATATCGATCGGCATCTTCAGTGCGGTCTGTTTTCACCGTACCTTCGACTTGGACAACACCCTCGACCATCATTTTCTTTGCAGTCTCGAGCGTGTATTTCATTCCGCAGCTTTGGCAGACGAAGAAGTCTCCATCCTTGATTATATCTGTGCTGCCGCAGAGCTCGCATTGCAGCGCCTTCATTTCGATTGCTCCATTTCATACCCCTTGCTGTTCATTTCCCGTATTAGTTTCTGCTTTATCTCAAAAACGTCATCCTTGTAAGGGAGATATAAGATGCCGTTTATATCGGACGGTTTTTCTATTGGCGGGTCAGCTTCTTTGAGAAGGATCGCGGTTCTGGACCTGCCAAATTTCATCAGTAGCATCCCAAGCTCCAAAACTACGTTCTGGCGAGCTCTTGGCTGCGGTTGATCCTGTTCATTCTTTGGATAGCCCATATCGTCCGGGGTCATAAGTACTATCCCGAAATTAGCGCAAGGGATGTATTCCATCAGTTGTTCGATTACTGTTCGGCCCCCTATGGGCTGATTATCGAGAAAAATAGGCTCGAGATTTAACTCTTCGAGAAGACGTTGGAGTTGGTTCCGTGCGGGTTTATCGTGGCCATAAACAACGAAAACTTTGTTGTTTGGCTCATCAATGATTTCGTCTTCGATGGCTTCTCGGACCTGATCAGCGTTATTTCCTTGACAAAAGAAGCCGCCGCTGTCGTAGACATATACGGCTGTTCCATTCTCGAGCTTTATTCGATAGCCGATAGTTTTGTATCTCTGGGTCTTTTTTACCGGTATTTCTTTTGAAATAAGAAGCGAGATTAATTTATCCTTATCGATCATTAGCTGTCCTTGCTTGCTTTAACCAGTGCTGCTCTTTGCCTTATCAACGAAGCCATACGCGATATTTTCGAGTCCGTACCTTCGATATCGTTTGATTCGATTGATTGCGATAGATCACGAAGTGCGCTCAATATTTCATCTTCAACTTGAGCGCTTGCTTCACAGCTGGTGGGGTCGGCAAAACTTGTAGTTTCCAAGAGGCTGATAATTGATGTGCGCAACTCTGAAGGTGATTCATCTAAAAGCAGTCTTAGCTGAAGTTCAAGGTTCTGCATGAATTGCGATTTGCTTGAAACTTGAACTTCAATAGTAGACGCGTGGGATTCGGAAGCGCCCGTTGCGAAGAGTGTGGTTGTCGCAACGCTTGCTAGCAGAAAGCTGAGAATTGGAATTGCTGGAAGCGCCTCTGTCTTTAGCGCGGACCCTAGTATGCTTAGCAGCAATTGGACTGTAAACGATACGCCAACAACAAGTATTTTTGAGATGCCAAATATCTTAAGATTCGTTTGGGGTCCAAATAACAAGGCTGAAACCACCAGGCCGAGCATGGCCAAAGAGAATGCGCTCTCAATCCAAAAAGTGGTCGAGGGCCCAAATAAAAGTATTGCCACGCTTTCGATAGCTATAAAGAGAGCTATGGGGATTACTGCAATATATGACTGCGTCTTCTTCATTATGACCTCCGTGCTCCGCACTCGGGACAGAACTTCTCGGTCCCAGAGAAGCGATAGCCGCACTCGGAACAGAACTTTGCACCACTTTGCTGCGAATTGGTATCTGCAGGGATGGGCTGCGTCGAAGCCGTGCCGGTCGCTCGCGAGAGCGCGTCCGTCATGACTGACCCCATGGTCCCGCCGACACCGGCCATTACGCCTAGTCCGATGCCCATGTTTGCGTATTCGCCAGTCGCTTCGTTTTGTGCCATCTTTTCGGCAACATCGAAGCTGCGTTCCTGTTGATAGGTATAGCCTTCGATTTGTCGTTTTTCTGCGCGTGCTTTTGCGGAGATTACGGTGCGCTGCGCCGCAGTCTCTTGTTCGATAATGCTGACCTGTTGTTTTATCTGCGCTTCGCGCACGTCGGCATATTGCTTGAAATGGAGATCTTTGAACTTCTCGTATACCGGGTCGCCTTCGGGTTTGACGATAGCGGTAACCAGCATTTGCGTTAACGAGAGACCGTATGCGTCAAAGTCGGGAAGCAGCTTGTTCTTAAGCGAGTCAGACAACTCTTCCAGGTGTGCATCAAGTTCGAAAATAGAGAGTTTTTGCTCGGTAATTACTTGGGCGAGATGAGTTTTTATGCGAGTTTGTAAGAAAGCTTTGAAATAGCTGATCAGCTTGTCCTGAGAAAGCAACGCTTCGGTTCCAACAAGTTTGAGCAGGAGTCTGCGGGGTTCTTTTACAGCAAGAGCCATCTCTCCGGACGCCCCGAGCGAAAGCGGAAATCCATAGGTTGGTTCCATGAACTGAATCTTGGAATTAGTTCCCCAGCGGATGCCCATCTGCTCGATGAGGTTAACGAAGTAGACCTCTGAGTGAAAGGGATTGACGCCGCCCGTTGTTATCTTCGAAATACCGTTCAGTAACGGCAGATTTTGAGTCTCAAGTTCATGCCTGCCCGGTCCAAAGGAATCCAGGGCCTGTCCATTAAGGAAGAAAATTGCTTCTTGGGTTTCGTGGACGATGAGCTGCGAGCCTGTATTGAAATCCTCTGAAGGGTGTTTCCAGATAAAAGTATGATTGTCGCCTTCGTATTTGATGACATCCGTGATGCTCATAGTCACCTTGTTTCCACGGTTAGTAATGCTGATTTGCTAAGACAGCCGTCGTAGCTACAACGGCAAAAGTAGTGCTGCGACCCAGACACAGGATGTCACCGGGGTGTAGCTGGACGGGTGCGCCGGAGCTGATATCGAGTTTCTTTCCGTTGGACGCTTCGACTAGATATGTCCCGTTGGCCGAACCGAGGTCTTGTGCGTACCAAACGTTGCTCTCGGTGAAGATGCGGAGATGTCTGGCAGAGGCATCTGGTCCAACATCGGTGACAGCTCCATCCTCGAGTGCGAGCGCTCCAATGATGGAGCCTATGGCCGATGGTTCAATGGCATAGGGACCACCGACGACGAGTTCGTTGTCGATCCTAATTAGGCCGAGCGCATGTGCGGTGCCGGTTTGTTTCAAATCGCATGGACTGGAAGAAACGCTTGAGGGGGGGGGTAAACGATCGGACGTTCCCTGCACGTTTGATGTGGTCAATGATGTACGTGATGGAACGAGCCGGATCGCACCAACAGGCGGTCGAAACCACAAGCGCGATCGAAATGAGGGCTCTGTCGTCTTCGTCTGACTGGCAGCCGACGAGGCGCGAGGCGGCATTTCGGTAAAGGAGTCCATCGCGCCCATAGGCGCTGAGCGTTTGAACTATCGCACCAGTCGCTGATGCAATCGCGGTATAGATGTCGGCGTTCGAATAACCTTTTTCCCGTAGCTTGTGCAGGATCCGATTTGATGCACATGACCAGTCGGCAAAGTAGCGATCTTCTAAGGAGCCTGGCTGCGAGTGCACGATTGTGCGCGAAAGCCAGCTGGTGTCTTGCGCCATTTGGGCGGTGGGTCGTCCGTTTGTTAATGGCCGATCGGATAGTAACAGTTCTGCAAGCGTGCGATGGCTCAAGGCAAATGAGGTCTTGAACAGGGAGAACATGACCTCGAGCGGCGTTTGCCTACTTGGCATGATGCTCTCCCTCCCTTGAACTTATTCGTAAAACAAAGGATAAGGGTGCCAGTAGCCGATTTTACTGTGCAACAAATTGTATGTCGGTGAGCGGTTGCGCCGCCTGATGCGTTTGCTCCAATATGAGAGTTGGTTATCTTAGAGGCGTGATGCGGTCGTGTTTTGATTAGGATGGCACGACTAGCCCCATTGGGAAAGTGCATCCCAGTTTGAGGGCTCAGAATGGGATGCAGTTTCCGCATCGACTTCTGCGGGATAGTACATCTCGGAATTGGCGTTAGAAACGGTCCCTGGTTTCCGCGAGAGGCTCGTTAGGGAAACCGCATCCCATTCTGAGCCAGAATACTGGGAGACGGTTCCGTTCAAAGAAAAGAAGGCGCGCCGCCTGCGGTTGATGCAGGCGGCGCGCCTTTACAATTTATCTTCGCGGGATTTTGGAATCTGACTATTGGAGATTGCGGCTTTTCGATGATCGTGACGGCTCTGGCTAACGTCCTTGCGGATCCGACTGAATGGGCGTGCGCTTCACATGCTCACATGCTATGAGCGGGTTAAGTTATCGAAGCAAATAGAATGAAGATACTTTTTTGTGCCTCCTTTCCTGTCGCTTCAATATGGCTGGGGTGGGTGCTGGGAGCCTGTTTTCATGCTTTGTTTTGAAGTATTTTTGCGATATGGCGTTCCGGCCAGTGATTGTCTCCGATTTCAAGCGCCCACAGATGGACCGGTTGAAATTCAAATTGAATTTTAGAAATCAGAGGCTCTGTCTTTCTCTCCTCTAATTCGATGATTCGGAAGTTGTCGCCACGGCTTCCGAAACCCATGATTAAAGCGGGATTCAGCTGATTAAAGCCACTTGGACAATAAACAACCTTGCCTATCACTTCGTCGTCGTATTTTGCAATTATTCTCACCGACCCATCAAGGATGGCGGGCTTTGTCAAGATGGTTGGTGTTTCTTTATAAGAGGTTTTGACGCAGACACGAAGGTTGCCCCCTTCGGTGATTTCAGGAGAGGTGACATCTATATTGATCTTTGAGAATAACTTCTCAGTTTCATCTACATTTACGAGAAGTTTTTTAAAGGGGTAGATTGAACGCTGCCATTCGCTAAGGATCAAGATGTCCTCATGGTTTTGACTGGAAAGAACATCACCGAATTCATTCAGGCTGTTTTGGAGGTCTCGAGCTGATTTCTGCGCCTCTTCGTACTCCCGGCGTGCTTCGGCGGCATAGGCCACGCCCATGGCTGGACCGCCTATAACCTGCCCCTTAAGTGTTGCAGCTGTCGTGTTGGGCTTATTCGGTTGCATGACGAAGGCGCCAGAAGCCATACCCTTTTGCACCGCATCGCAGTCTTGCGTCTTTTTTGAAAGCCGTGCTATTTCGACTTGTGCCCGGTGTGTATATTTATCCTTGCCGATAAGGTTTGCTGACTCGTCGGGACGAGATTTTCTGTCGTTATCAATTTCGGTGAAGTGCAGATAAGAATGGACGGCAGCCAGAACTTTTTCTTCCGGCTTTTCGCCCTCGCGGTAAAGTGCGAGGGCGTCTTGAGGCGAAATACTGCCTTCCGTTTCAGCAACCATTTTGATTTTGCTTTCGTTGCCTGTCAGGCGGTCGATCCCTAATTCGCTGCATTTTTGATAAAAATCCAGTGCGCGCCGATACCTGTCGTAAGTGATTTTGAGGGATTGCCTGCGACTCCGTTCGGCATCAATTCGGGCTTGATGCGCGTCTGCCGCTTCCCACTCTTTTAGGTGTGATGAGTAATTAATGATAAGGAGAATCCCGTACACTACGTTGAACCCGCCGATGATCATTGGAAACCATCCAAGCAGCATCTTAAGGAATATATTGTCGATTAGGGAAAAGAAGAAACCGATTACCAGACATACCATTCCGTTGAAAAATGTTTTGCCAATTTCGCCTGCCTTGGCTTCACGAATACCCATTGTTGTTTCTTTCTTTTGTGTGAATTCGACTTCTTTGTGGCAGTAATGGCAAGAAAGATGTTGCTGACAAGGCGCGGACAATCACTGGGATAGATCAAGTGTTGATCGTTGCGTTCCTGCTGTCGCGAGTCAATTCCCGTCTACTTAGCCATAGTGTAAGGGCGGTAACGTGCAATTATGTTGAGCAACAAATTACGAGTCGGTGAATGGCGACATGCCGCTTGGCGCGGGTCGGTCTGTCGTCTTGCATCAGAAGTTATTTTTGCGACCCTCGTGCCATGTGAAGAAGGCGGCGCCTGCGTGTGTGGATTATTTCGGAACATTCGTTTCCATAGGTCAACTGCAGTATTGAAAGGGGCCAGACGGACGAAAGCAATTGGAGCGTCCGTCCGACCCATAATGCAGCCGAAACGATCTATGTTGAGATGCAAAGCCGTGGCTTTCGACCTTTAGGATCGGGCGGCTCCGTCGACGGGGAGTACGGCGCCCGTGACATAGGAGGACATGTCGCTTGCCAGGAAGACGAAGGCGTTGGCGACGTCCTCGGGCTCGCCCATGCGGCCGAGCGGGATGGTGGCGACGAGCGGCTTGATGACCTCGTCGGGCAGGGCGGCAACCATATCGGTCCTGGTCACGCCAGGCGCGACGGCGTTGACGCGAATGCCCTTGGGGGCGAGCTCGCGCGAGAGCGACTGGACCATGCCGTTGACGGCGAACTTAGACGTAGGATAGCCGACGCCGGAGGGCTGGCCATATTTGGCGACCATTGAGGTCGTGGTAGTGATGGTACCGCCGTGACCGGCCTCGGTCATGATCTTGGCGGCGGCATGGTGGCCGTTAAAGACAGCAGTCACGTTGAGGTTCATGACCTTGGCGAACTCCTCGGCGGTGTAGTTGAGCAGCGGGGTGCTCTGGGAGATGCCAGCGTTGTTGACGACCGTGTCCAGGCCGCCCATGTCGGCGGCTGCCTGGGTAAAGGCCTCGGTTACGGCCTCGAGTGAGGTGAGGTCGCAGGAACGGCCCCAGATCTTGGCCTCGGGATAGGCTGCGGTCAGCTTATCAACGGCGGCGTCGGCGGTCTCCTGGCGAGAGCCAAAGACGGTGACGGCAGCGCCTTCCTCAATAAAACGGCAGGCGATGGCATAGCCGATACCGCGCGTGCCTCCGGTGATGATTGCTTTCTTACCCTCGAGCAACATGGTGCCTCCATTCTTCGGGGGTGCGGACATACGCAGCACAGCATAGTGGCGGTCAAAAACGAGCACGTTCGCTTATCGGTGAACGGTACCCCCGGTTGTCAATGAGCGGTCGAGTTGTTCAAACGTAAGCCACGCCAATGTGCCCCGAGAACAAACAAAAAGGCTCCCGTCCAGACCGGACGGGAGCCCCGCAGGCATACATGTCGTATACCGAAGACCGAACTAGTTGGCCATAACGCCTTCGGTCCAGGCCTCAACGTCCTCAATACGCAGGACGTTGGCGACCTCGGCCACGCAGTCGACGCCTGCAAGCTCGGCGGCGGCAGCCTGGACGTCCTTCTCGAGCGCGCGGTGCGTCAGGAAGATGACCGAGCAGGTGTCGGTGACGCCCGACTTGCCATCCTCGACCTGATTGATGAGCGAGATCGAGATGTTGTGCTTGGCAAAGATGTCGACCGTCTCGGACAGGGCGCCCACGCGGTCCGCGACCTTCAGGCGCACATAGTACTTGGTCTGGAGCTCGTCCATGGGCTTAAAGGCAAGGTTGTGGCCATAGGGCTCAATCTCGGGCAGCGGTGCCACACCGCGGCTGATCTGCTCGGACAGCGACAGGATATCGCCCACGACGGCGCTCGCGGTGGGGAAGGAGCCTGCGCCGGCACCATAGAACATGGTCTCGCCCACGGCGTCGCCCACCACGTAGACGGCGTTCATGGCGCCGTTGACCTTGGCGAGCATGTGGTCGGCGGGGATCAGCGTGGGGTGCACGCGGACGTCGACACCGGCATCGGTGTTGCGGGCGATGCCCAGCAGCTTAATGGTGTAGCCGAGCTCGCGGGCCTGGGCGATGTCCTCGGCGCCGATGGTACGGATGCCCTGCTGGTAGACGTCGTCGGTGGTCACGCGGGTGCCAAAGCCGATGGAGGCGAGGATGGCCGTCTTGCTGGCGGCATCGAAGCCGTCGACGTCGGCGGACGGGTCGGCCTCGGCGTAGCCCTTGGCCTGGGCGTCGGCGAGCACGTCGGCGTAATCGGCGCCCTCGGCGTCCATGCGCGACAGAATGTAGTTGGTGGTGCCGTTGAGGATGCCGGCGATGGTCAGGATCTTGTTGCCCACCAGGTCGTGCTCGAGCGTGCTGACGATGGGGATACCGCCGCCGCAGCTGGCCTCGCACTTGATCTGCACGCCGCACTCGCGCGCCTTCTCGGCGAGCGTCTCGACGTGACGGCCGAGCAGGGCTTTGTTGGCGGAGACGACATGCTTGCCGTTCTCAAAGGCCGTGGTGAAGATCTCGGTCGCGGGGTGCTCGCCGCCGATCAGCTCGACGACGATGTCGACGGCGGGGTCGGTGACGACGTCGTGCCAGTCGTTCGTAAAGGCCTCGCGCTCAATACCGGCGGCTTCGGCCTGCTCCCAGGCAAGCGCACAGGCGCGGGTCAGCTTAAGGTCGATGCCGTAGGCGGCCAGGTACTCATCGTGGTGGCTCTTGATCAGACGAGCCACGCCGCCGCCGACGGTTCCCAGACCGATCAGGCCGACGTTCACGGTGCGCAGGGGTTCGCTCATAGATAGCTCCTTCGTGCATCTGTATGGATGATTGACCAGTTAAGGTTGAGTGCATTCTAGCGTGAACCGAGGGCGCGTGCTTGCCAGGCAACAGGAGCCGCACAAAACGCTACCCCCGAAACGCTGCGGAAACATTGGAAACACGCTCGCTACAAACGAAGTTCCGTAACAAACTGTCAACGTTTGAACCATAAGGTTTGCCCTGTACCGCAAGACGGCCGCACCGCGGCCAGCGAAAGGGGGGACACCATGTTCAACATCAACAGCACGCTCAGCCGTAGGAACTTCCTCGCCGGCGCCGCCGCGCTCGGCAGCACCGTCGCACTTGCCGGCTGCTCCTCGGGTGGTTCGGATGGCGGCTCCGCCGATGAAGACGGCGCATTCAAGATCGGCGTCATCGGTCCTCTGACCGGCGCCGCGGCAACCTATGGTGTCTCGGTCGAGAAGGGTGCCAAGCTCGCCGTCAAGGATTTCTCGACCAAGGACCTCAAGCTCTCGCTTAAGTCCGAGGACGACGTCGCCGACGGCGAGAAGGCCATCAACGCCTTCAATACCCTGTGCGACTGGGGCATGCAGGCGCTCGTCGGCCCCGTCACCACCGGTGCCGCCGTTGCCGTCTCGGGCGAGATTGCCGACGACATGCTCATGGTCACGCCATCCGCTTCGTCGCTCGACGTCACCAAGGACAAGACCACGGTCTTCCAGGTCTGCTTCACCGACCCCACCATGGGCACGAGTGCCGCGAAGTTCTTGGCCGAGAAGTATGCGGACGCCAAGATCGCCCTGTTCTACAACTCCGGCGATACGTACAGCTCGGGTGTTGCCGATGCCTTTGCCGAGCAGGCCAAGGAGTCCAAACTTGATATCGTCGATACCGAGACCTTTAAGGACGACTCCTCCACGAGCTTTACCAACCAGCTCACCAAGGCCAAGGAGGCCGGCGCCACGCTCATCTTTGCGCCGATCTACTACACGCCGGCGTCCGTTTTGCTCAAGAACGCCAAGGACATGGGATACGACATGACCCTCATGGGTACCGACGGCATGGACGGCCTGCTCTCCGTTGAGGGCTTCGACACCTCCCTTGCCGAGGGCGTGCTGCTCATGACCCCGTTCTCTGCCGACGATGAGAAGAACGCCGACTTCGTCAAGGCATATAAGGACGCCTACGACGAGACGCCCAACCAGTTTGCCGCCGATGCCTATGACTGCGTCCATGCGATTGTCGAGGCTATCGATAAGGCAGACATCGATATTACGGCCGACGGCGCCGACATTGCCGGCGATCTTGCCAAGGCCATGCGCAAGATCAAGATCGAGGGCCTGACGGGCGAGCTCACGTGGAACGACGAGGGCCAAGTCGAGAAGCCCGCTACAGCCTATGTGATCCAGGACGGCAAGTACATCGCCGCCTAAGTGCGTATAAAGCGCTACCGGTGAGGCCGTTTTAATCAGGACAGGGAAGCTTGTAACAGAATGGAAACATTACTTTCACACAATAAAGTGGCTAAACTGCATAAACCAATAGAAATACGCATAATTATGGATAAACGGACAAAACAAAAGAATAGTTGAAATAATCGCCACTTTTCTCAACTAAAGCGTCTACTATTTTGCGAACGCCGAACACGGCGAAGGATGGCCTGTTGGGTAACCGAAACCCGACGAGATTTGAGAGGAGAGCCGCATGTCGAGCCTCACCGGTAAGTCATTGAACCCTGTTATGAATCGCAGGAGCGTTATCGCGAGCGCAGCAGGTCTGGGGGCGATGTCCATTCTAGCTGGCTGCTCCTCCAACGGCGGCGACAGCGGTTCCGCTTCGGGCGACGCTTCGTTTAAGATCGGCACCATCGGACCGCTGACCGGCGCCAACGCGTCCTACGGCAAGTCCGTTACCCAGGGTGTCGAGCTTGGCTGCAAGGATTTCTCGACCAAGGAGCTGCCGCTTGCCAGCAAGGCCGAGGATGACCAGGCCGACGGCGAGAAGGCCGTCAACGCCTTTAACACCCTGCTCGACTGGGGCATGCAGGCCCTCGTCGGCCCGACCACCACGGGCGCGTCGGTTGCCGTTGCCGCCGAGTGCGGTAACGACCCCGAGACGTTCATGATCACTCCGTCCGCGTCCTCCGAGGACGTCACCAAGGGCAAGGATTGCGTCTTCCAGGTTTGCTTTACCGATCCCAACCAGGGCGTCAACGCTGCCAAGTTCCTGGCGCAGAAGTATGCGGACGAGAAGTTCGTGCTGTTCTATAACTCCGGCGACGCTTATTCTTCGGGTGTCGCGGATGCCTTTAAGGCCCAGGCCGCTGAGTCCAAGCTCGAGGTTGTCGACGAGGAGACCTTTAAGGACGACTCCGCCACGAGCTTTACCAACCAGCTGACCAAGGCCAAGCAGGCCGGCGCCACCATGATCTTTGCGCCGATCTACTACACGCCAGCGTCCGTCCTGCTCAAGAACGCCAAGGACATGGGCTACGACGTCAAGATGATGGGTTGCGACGGCATGGACGGCATCCTGGGCGTTGAGGGCTTCGACACCTCTCTTGCCGAGGGTCTGCTGCTCATGACCCCGTTCTCCGCCGACGACGAGAAGAACGCCGACTTCGTCAACGCTTACAAGGATAAGTATGGCGAGACTCCGGACCAGTTTGCCGCCGACGCTTACGACGGCGTGCACGCGGTGGCCGAGGCCCTCGAGGAGGCCGGTCTTGGTGTCGACGCCGACCCGACCGAGGTCGCCGAGAAGCTGCCTAAGGCTATGCTCAAGATTACCGTTGACGGTCTGACCGGCAAGCTCACCTGGAACGATAAGGGCCAGGTCCAGAAGGAGCCCACGGCGTACGTCATCACCGACGGCAAGTACGTACAGGCCTAATAAGCCGCCTTACATAGAGCGGTTTTGATCCCAAGCAGGGGAGGTTTGGCCTTCCCTGCTTGCTTGGTATCTAGGGACAGTGTAACGTCCCTGTTTCATACATTAACTGGAAACCTATTCGAAAGGGGGATGTGGAACATGACGGTCTTTATCCAATACCTGGTCAACGGCCTGTCCATGGGCAGCGTCTACGCCATCATCGCGTTGGGCTACACCATGGTCTACGGTATCGCCAAGATGCTGAACTTCGCTCACGGCGACGTTATCATGGTCGGTGCCTATGTCTCGTTCTGTGCCACGTCGTATCTCGGCCTCCCGGGCTGGGCATCTGTAATTCTCTCTTGTGTGGTCTGCACCGTTCTCGGTGTTCTCATCGAGGGTCTGGCATACAAGCCGCTGCGTCAGGCGGGCCCGCTGGCCGTTCTGATCACGGCCATCGGCGTGTCTTACTTCCTGCAGAACGCCGCGCAGCTTCTGTGGGGCGCCACGCCCAAGAACTTCACTTCGCTCGTCACCTTCCAGGTGCCGGAGTTCTTGGCCAAGTTCAATGTAAGCGCCGTTTCGCTCGTCACCATCGTCGCCTGCCTGGTTATCATGGCCGGTCTGATGTTCTTTACAGGTAAGACCAAGATGGGCAAGGCCATGCGCGCCGTGTCCGAGGACAAGGCAGCCGCTCAGCTCATGGGCATCAACGTCAACCGTACCATCTCGATGACGTTTGCCATCGGCTCCGCCCTTGCCGCCATCGCCGGTGTGCTCCTGTGCTCCTACTCGCCGGTCCTGCAACCCACCACGGGCGCCATGCCTGGCATCAAGGCCTTCGACGCCGCCGTCTTCGGCGGTATCGGCTCCATCCCCGGTGCCTTTGTCGGTGGCATTCTCATCGGCATCATCGAGGCGATGGCACAGGCTTACATTTCCACGAGCCTTGCCAACTCCATCGTCTTTGGTGTTTTGATCATCGTCCTGCTCGTCAAGCCTGCCGGCCTCTTGGGCAAGTACGTCCCCGAGAAGGTGTAGGTGAGCGTTATGAAGTTTCTTAAAGACAAGCAGACGCGTCACGACTTTGTTACGTACGCCATGTGCCTTGTGGCGTTCGCCATCGTGTTCTTTATGCAGTCCAACCATATGATTCCGCGCATGATCGCCGGTCAGCTGGTTCCCATCACGGCCTATATCGTCATGGCCATCTCCCTTAACCTCGTCGTCGGCATCGCGGGCGACTTGTCGCTGGGCCACGCGGGCTTTATGAGCGTCGGCGCCTATACGGGCATCGTTACCGCGGTCGCGCTGGAGAGCGCCGTTCCCTCCGATCCGGTGCGCCTTATCATCAGCATCGTGGTCGGTGCCATCGCTGCCGCCATCCTGGGCTTCTTGATCGGCATCCCGGTCCTTCGCCTGAGCGGCGATTACCTGGCTATCGTGACGCTGGCCTTTGGCGAGATCATCAAAGAGATCGTCACCTGCCTTATCGTGGGCGTCGACTCCCGCGGCCTGCATGTGATCTTTAACATCACAGGTAACTCCACGATCGACGACCTGCACCTGCTCGAGGACGGCACCGCCATCATCAAGGGCGCGCAGGGCGCATCGGGCGTGTCGACGTACTCGACCTTCCTCGCCGGTGCCATCCTGGTCATGGTCGCACTCGTGATCGTGCTCAACCTGGTTCGCAGCCGTACCGGCCGTGCCATTATGGCCGTGCGCGACAACAAGATCGCTGCCGAGTCCGTGGGCATCTCCGTCACCGAGTACCGCATGATCGCCTTCGTGGTTTCCGCCGCTCTCGCCGGCGCTGCCGGAGCCCTCTTCGGCGGTAACTTCTCGCAGCTTTCCGCCACCAAGTTCGACTTCAACACGTCCATCCTCATCCTGGTGTTCGTGGTCCTGGGCGGTCTGGGCAATATGCGCGGCTCCGTCATCGCGGCGGCGTTGCTCACGGTGCTTCCCGAGCTGCTCCGTCAGTTCTCGGACTACCGCATGCTCATCTACGCCATCGTGCTGATTCTGGTCATGATCTTTACCAACAACCCGCAGCTCAAGTCGTTCTTCGCACGCATTAAGGACCGCTTTGCTTCCAAGAAGGAGGTGGCAGCCGATGCCCAGTAAGTTTGAGTTCGACAAGGGCAAGATGGTCCCGTATCCTTCTGGCGCCATCGTTCCCGACCGCGACCTGGGCCAGCGCCCGGCGCTCGAGTGCATCCACTTGGGCATTGAATTTGGCGGCCTTAAGGCAGTCGACGACTTTAGCCTGACCATCGGTAAGACCGAGATCGCCGGTCTGATCGGTCCCAACGGTGCCGGTAAGACCACGGTCTTCAACCTGCTCACCAAGGTGTACCAGCCCACGCACGGTACTATCCTGCTCGACGGCGAGGACACCTCGGGCAAGTCGGTCTATCAGGTCAACCGTATGGGTATCGCCCGTACGTTCCAGAACATTCGCCTGTTCAACACCATGACGGTGGAGGACAACGTTAAGGTCGGCCTGCACAACCAGGAGCGCTACTCTGGTTTTGAGGGCGTGCTGCGTCTGCCGACGTACTGGAAGCACGAGAAGGCCGCCCACGAGCGCGCCATGGAGCTGCTGTCCATCTTTGATATGGAGCACCTGGCAAACGAGCAGGCCGGCTCGCTGCCTTACGGCGCCCAGCGTCGTCTGGAGATCGTCCGCGCGCTTGCCACCAACCCCAAACTGCTGCTGCTCGACGAGCCTGCCGCCGGCATGAACCCGTCCGAGACCGCGGAGCTCATGGAGAACATCGTCAAGATCCGCGACACCTTTGGCATCGCCATTATGCTTATCGAGCATGATATGTCGCTCGTCATGAACATCTGCGAGGGCATCTGCGTGCTCAACTTTGGTAAGGTCATCGCCAAGGGCACGGCCGAGGAGATCCAGAACAACGATGCCGTAATTGAGGCATATCTGGGCAAGCAGGATAAGGGGGAGAACTAAATGGCAGAGCCGATGCTTTCCGTCTACAACATCAACGTCTGGTACGGCGCTATCCACGCCATCAAGGACATCTCCTTTAACGTCAACGAGGGCGAGATCGTGGCCCTGATCGGCGCGAACGGCGCCGGTAAGTCCACGACGCTTAAAACCGTCTCGGGCCTGCTGCGTTCCAAGACCGGCTCCATCAAGTTTATGGGCGAGGACATTACCCATACGCCTGCCGATAAACTGGTGGGCAAGGGCCTGGCCCAGGTTCCCGAGGGCCGTCGCGCCTTTTTGCAGATGACGGTCGAGGAGAACCTGGAGATGGGCGCCTACACGCAGCCCAAGTCCACGGTGGCTCCGGGCCTTGAGCGCGTCTACGAGCAGTTCCCGCGACTTAAGGAGCGCCGTCGCCAGGTCGCCGGCACCCTTTCGGGCGGCGAACAGCAGATGCTCGTTATGGGGCGCGCCCTTATGAGCAACCCCAAGCTGCTCATGCTCGATGAGCCTTCCATGGGTCTGGCGCCGATTCTGATTGAGCAGATCTTCCAGATTGTCGAGGACCTGCACAAGGCCGGTACCACGGTGCTTCTGGTCGAGCAGAACGCCCAGATGGCGCTTTCAATCGCCACGCGCGGCTACGTGCTCGAGACCGGCAAGATCACCATGACCGGCACCGGCCAAGAGCTCCTGCACGACGACAACGTCCGCAAGGCTTACCTGGGCGGCTAGGGACTTCCGCCGTTCTGCCGAACGGCGGACCGGCCGACGCTGCGCGGGCGCCCTGATCGACGTGCCGAAGCTCCTCACCCTTGGGGCTATGCCGCGGTACGAGGCCAGGTGGTCATGGTCCGGGAACCTCGCGATGTCGAATGACACCGCGAGGTTCGCCGCCGTCCTCGGCGGCCTCGACCCCCGAGTGGGCGATCCCCACGCGCTAACGCCTGCAAACAAGGGGATTGCCAAGACGCCGCCGGGCACCTCCGTCATAGACGTGGAAGTGCGGCCGCGCTGAAGCACTGCGCGGTGTCTGCTCGCTTATGTGCGCATCACGAAGGAAGACCAGATCGGTGAGCGGGATTGGCCCGAAGTCGAGAGATTCCCATCAGCCTCTCGTCGGTCGATGACCGGTTCACCACGCAGGAAGAGCGTGACGGAAGGTCTCGCAAAAAGGCTCCGAGCGCGGCGTGCTCATGCCCGTCGTGGTGCGCCCGAAGGGGGGGACGGCTGCTACGAGCTCGATCATTTGCGAGGAGAAGACGAACCAGTCGTTGCAGATCCAATATGGATCTCGCCGACCTCGGCAAGCTGCTCGATGAGTGGAAGCCCTGTCGGGTCGTCTATTTCAACACCACCCAGAATGATGGTGTCATCGCGCAGGTCGATCTGCGTGTTGAGCACAGCGAGGTTAAAGCCGGAGGCCACAAATCCGATAGCAGCCAGGACGAGCCCCGTGGCAACAAGCCCACCCGCTACGGCAAGGTAAATCCTTTTTACGCTGGACATGTTTGCACTCCTTCCTATGCCGTGAGCGGCGCCGCTTCGGCGCCCATGCGGCTCTTATTGCCTCGATCTTTCCAGAAGGGCGAAACGGCTTTCTTCGCCCAAAGGGCAGAGAGGCGCGCGATCTGCTTGGACGCCGTCCAGGCGCCGGCTCCCGTGAGGAGCGCCACACCGATGGAAGCGAATCCCATTCCCATCGAGGCCAAAACGTACGGAACATGCCCGATAATGATGCCGTCCACGGCGAACAGGAGCCCTACCAGGCCCGCGCCCCCGAATGCCGCGGCCACGATCCACGCGCAGAGCGCAAGAACCCAAATACAGATGTAGACTGCAGCGGCAACGGCGACGAACGCGAGCAGCAGCGGAATCCATACCGGAGAGCCCACGATGGCGAGCGCCCATAGAAGTGCCGTGCTCTTGCGCTTGGTCCTCGCGATCGCGCGCGGCACGGCGGGCAGTTCGTCGAGCGTTGCCTCGGCGACCTCACCGGGCGTGCCCATGGCGGCCACAGCCTCGGCCTCCGTCATGCCGTCCTCCATACGGTCGGCGATGGCCTCCGCGTAGAACTCCTGCGTTTCCTTTACCTGATCTGCCGGCAGGCAGGCCAGAAGCTCGCCCAGCCGGTTCAAGAACTCATCGCGCGTCATGGTGCGCCCCCTCCACGTAACGGTAGATCTCCTGCACGGATGGCCATTCGGCGAGGAACTCGGCGATACGCTCGCGCCCGGCGTCCGTGATGCGGTAGTACCTCCGCAGCCGCCCGTTGTGCTCGGCGGAGCGCGCGGTGATGCAGCCCGCCTTCTCCAGGCGCTTGAGCAACGGATAGAGCGTGGATTCCGTGAGCCCCATACTCGCGGGCACGTCCTTCACGATCTGATAGCCGTAGGATTCCTCGCCCGAGACGGCCGCGAGCACGCAGGCCTCGAGGAAGCCGCGCTTCATCTGTGCCTCCATCCGCACACCTCCTTTCGTAGTATACTGTGTAACACCTACTATATGACACATAGTATATGATGTCAACAGTTGTCGTATAGGGAGTCCGGTCTGTCTGTCCCCTGCGGGTACTCATTGGGGACGTACTTAAATGAGTACCCATCGCTCAAGGTGGCACCTGGGGACGTTCCTTATGTGCCGGCACTTTGGGACACTCCTTGTCAAGGTTTTGTTCCATCGTGCGGGTTGCTATTTAACGTGCGACAATGCCGTGTGGAAATCGAAATGTCTCCTGGGGTCTATCTATGCTGTACGAGTTTTGTGCCGAGAACTTTGAGCGTGTGCCGGCGGCTATCGATGCCGGTGCAAGGCGTATCGAGCTGTGCGACAACCTTGCCGTTGGTGGCACTACGCCTTCGGCCGGCGTTATCAGCGCTACGACCAACTATGCTCACGAGCACGATGCACGGGTGATGTGCATGATTCGCCCGCGTGGCGGCGACTTTCACTACAACCAGGACGAGCTGCGTATGATGGAGATGGATCTGGGCCTTGCCGTGAGTGCGGGCGTTGACGGCTTGGTCTTTGGCTGCTGCAAGCCCTGCGCTGGCGGATGGGCGCTCGACGAACTTACGCTTGGCGCCCTCGTGATGGCTGCGGGCTGCGCGACCGAGGAGTGCAAGCGCGATCCTATCGACATCACTTTCCACATGGCGTTTGACCAGCTCTCGCCCGAGGCTCAGCTGGACGCCATTGACACGCTCGCCGACTGCGGCGTTACGCGCATTCTGACGCACGGTGGTACTGCCGGTACGCCGATCGAGGACAACTTCGAAAACCTGGCCCGCTTGATCGAGTACGCGGGCGACCGCCTGACCATCCTTCCCGGTGGCGGCATTTCCACGGCCAATCGCGATACCGTGGCGGCGGCACTGGGCGTCTCCGAGCTCCATGGCACCAAGATCGTGCCGCTGGAGGTATAACCCGTGGCGCTGGTATTTGACGTTCAGCAGGCGAACGGTAAGCCCGACGACAACCGTCGTCCCGGCACCGCGTGCCCCTTTTGCGATACCGAGGAACTCGCCAATATCATCCGGCGCGACGGTGACTGCATCTGGCTCGAGAATAAGTTTAAGACCTTGCGCGCCACTCGCCAGACCGTATTGATTGAGTCGTCCGACCATGACGCCGACCTGGTGACCTATGCGCCGGACGAGCTGCATCATGTTATGCGGTTTGCTCTGGATTGCTGGCAGCGGATGATTGACTCCCGACAGTATCGCAGCGTTCTCATGTACAAGAACAAGGGCCCACTTTCGGGCGGCAGTCTGGTCCATCCGCATATGCAGATTGTAGGTTTGGAGCAGGAAGACGGCTATGTTTCGCTGACTTCCGCCAATTTCGAAGGAATCAATGTCTGGCAACAGGGGAGAATCTTGGTCAATATCTCAACCGAACCGATCATGGGGTTCTTTGAGATCAACGTTTCAGCCCCGCAGGGAATAGCCGCCAGCGATGACGCACGAGACCAAGCCGAGGCGGATCTCTTTGCCGATGCGATTCAGGTAGCTCTGCGCTATATCCTAAACGAGCACCACGGTGGTCGCGCAGAGTCGTACAACTTGTTCTTCTATCACCTGGGCGGTCGGACCATTGCCAAGGCGCTGCCGCGTTGGGTGGTTTCGCCCTACTTTGTCGGCTATCGTTTGGCCCAAGTCAATGCTGAGACGACGCTCGATATCGATGCTGAGCGTCTGCGTGCGCATCTGGAAACGCTCGTATAGCAAGACTAACACCCGCGTAATGCGGACAGCCTAGCGCGCCATGGCGTCGCGGCCGGCCTCGACGCGCTTGCGCTGTTTGGCGCGCTCCTCGCCGGTCAGGCGCTCAAAGAGATGTCCGATAATCGAGGCCAGCACCTGCTGGAACAGCGTGCCGCACATGACGGGGAACACGACCTCGCCGGGAAAATACTGCGTGGCGATGACGGCGCCCGAGGAGATATTGCGCATGCCACAGGTAAAGCACATAGTGGTCGTCTCGCTATACGGCAGGTGCAGGGCGCGTGCGACCAGAATGCCGATGATAAAGCCGCTGATGGCGAACACCAGGATAAAGAGGGCGACTTCCAAGCGCTCAACATTCATGTGCAGCACGTACTCGCTCATGGCGGTGGAGTTGGATGCGATGACGCCCATCATCATGAACTTGCAGGCGGGCGAGAGCGCGGGGGAGAGTTTCTCGTGGCCCCAGCCGTGCGTGAGCTCGTTGATGACGATACCGAGTACGGCGGGGATGGCGATCATAAAGGCCATGTTCTGCATCATGCTCGGCACATCGATTGAGACGGTGGCGCCCAGCAGGAGCTTGAGCGTAAGCGGAATCGTCACGGGCGAGATGACCGAGGATGTGAGGATAATGGTGAGCGCGAGCGGGCCGTTGCCGCCGAACATGCTGATCCACATAAAGGCGGTGACGGCTACGGGCACGCTGTACTCGAGCACGATGCCGCAGACGAGGTTAGGGTTGGAACCAAAGAACAACGATCCCATGGCATAGGCGGCGATGGGGATGAGTACCGCCGAGACCAACAGCGCCAGAATCAGGTGTAGCGGACGACGGAATACCTCGGCCACCTGATGGAAGGTGTTGCTTAGTGCGCCTTGAAACGTCATAAAGGCAAACAGGGTGGGCGCGATGGGCTTGAGCACGCCGATCTGCTGGGGAAAGAGCACACCGAGCGCCACGCAAATTGGGACGATGACCTGCATGTGCCCCGCGAGGAACTTACCCAGTCCAACCCATTGCTTCATATATCCCTGCGACTCCCTTTGCCCATAAATGCATATGAATGGATATGCTAGACGCTTGCATACGTTCGTGTGGCAGAAACGCTCGATTATTTCGAGGGTATTACCGCCTTCGTTTGCCGAAACCACGGCGCACTGCAGCGTTTTGCGTCCGCGCTGCACGGTATAATAAATCCGTTCAACAGATCTGCCTGCCGAAGCGGGCATACACAGAGGACTCATCGCTATGAACCGTGAGAGGTATCGCGGCGACCTGCCCCTATCGGGGGTGGGTGCCTATGTCATCGCTTAAGACGACGCATCGCTGGGCGGTCGCTCAGCAAAACCCCGAGCTCGAAAAGGAGCTTTCGGCTGGCCTGGGCATACCCGGGCTGGTGGCGCGCATTATGGTTGCACACGGCAATACATCCATCGAAGAAGGCCAGCTGTTTTTGACGCCTTCGCTCGATCGCGACTGGGCCGACCCGCTCATTATCCCGGGCATGTCGGTCGTTGCCGACCGCGTCGAGCGTGCCGTTCGCAACCACGAGCACATCGCGGTCTTTGGCGATTTTGACGTTGACGGTATTACGTCGACCTGCCTGTTGACCGAGGCACTGCGCACGTTTGGTGCCGATGTCACGCCGTTTATTCCGCATCGCTTTGACGAGGGCTATGGCTTGTCGCGTGCGGCGCTCGATCGCGTTAATGAGCTCGCCCATCCCCAGCTGATCGTGACCGTCGACAACGGCATCGCCGCCAAGGAAGAGGTTTCCTATCTGGAGAGCCTGGGGATCGATCTGGTGGTTACGGACCATCACGAGCCCTCCGACCAGGTGCCGCAGGGCGTGCCCCTGACCGATCCTAAGCTCGAGGACGAGGGTCCTTCGCGTGAGCTAGCCGGTGCCGGCGTGGCGCTCAAGCTGGTTCAGGTTCTGGGCGAGCGCCTGGGTAAGCCGTCGTATTGGCGTTCGCTGATTGAGGTCGCGGCGCTGGGCACCGTGTCCGACATGATGCCGCTGACACCCGAGAACCGCGCACTGGTCGCCGAGGGCATCCAGCAGATGCGCGTGACCGCCCGTCCCGGTTATATTGCGCTCGCCACGCTCGCCAAGGCCGACCTTTCCAGCATTACAGCCGATGGCCTGTCGTTTTCGCTCATTCCCCGCCTGAACGCCGCCGGTCGTATGGCCGATCCCAAGCTGGCGCTCGACCTGCTGCTTGCCCGCGATCCCATCGAGGCAAGCGCGCTGGCGGCCGAGCTCGAGGAGATCAACCGTCAACGCCGCGAGATAGAGGCGGAACTCACACGCGATGCCATGGCAAAGGTCGAGGAGACCTATGACGGCGGCCGCGCAATCGTCGTGGGCGGCGAGGGCTGGCACGAGGGCGTCAAGGGCATCGTGGCAAGCCGTCTGACCAACCGCTATCACGTGCCGGCGCTGCTGTTCTCGATCGAGGACGGTATCGCGCGCGGTTCGGGTCGCTCGGTGGGCAAGGTCAACCTGTTCGACGCCGTCGAGCGCTGCTCCGACCTGCTGATTCGCCGCGGCGGGCATGCGGGCGCCGTGGGCGTGACTATCGAGGCGTCCAAGCTCGATGAGTTCCGCCGCCGTCTTTCCGCCGTGCTGTCCGAGCTTCCCGCCGAGGACTTTGAGGACACTGACGAGGTTGCCGCCACCGTCGACCTTTCCGAACTGAATATCGAGACCATCGAGCAGATTTCTCGCCTTGAGCCGTTTGGCCAGGGCAACAAGGTGCCGCTGTTGGCCGCCGAGGGTGTGACGATGTGCGATCGCGCCGTGGTGGGAAAAACCGGCGAGCACATGCGCTTTGTGGCGACGGATGGCGCCGCGAGCGTGCCGGCCATCATGTTCCGCGTGCCGCAGATCGATAAGCTCATCAATTGCGATAGCGCCGTCGACTTGGTGTTCGAAGCCGTGGCCGAGCATTGGCAGGGCCGCGTAAAGCCCAAGCTCATGATCAAGGATGTCCTGGTCCGCGATACCACGCTGCCCAGCGTCGACGATCCGGCATGCGAGCTTCGTCGTGGAGTGCAGCCGGCGGATTCCGGCCTGCGCCTGGAGTCGCGTAAGCGCGAGACACTCGCCCAGCTTTCCTACACCGAGCTCACGCGCTCGCTTATCCATAGCTTTATCGGCTCGAGCCAGCCGCACCGCGCGCAAGTCGAGGCGCTCGATGCCCTGGCCGATCACCAAAGTGTTCTGGCCGTTATGGGAACGGGACGCGGCAAGTCCCTCATCTTCCATGTGCATGCCGCACGCGAGGCGGTCCTTCGCGGGCGTGCGAGCATCTTTGTCTATCCGCTGCGTGCACTCGTGGCCGACCAGGCCTATCACCTCTCGTCGACGATGGCCGCGCTCGGCATTGGCGTCGGCGTGCTGACTGGCGAGACCGTGGAGGCCGCGCGCGATGACGTGTTCGCCGGCTTGGCTTCGGGCCGCACCGGCATCGTGCTCACGACGCCCGAGTTCCTGTCCATTCACCGCGACCGCTTCGCGCGTTCGGGCCGCATCGGCTTTGTCGTTATCGATGAGGCGCACCACGCCGGTCTTGCCAAGGGCGGCGACCGCAGTGCCTATCTTGACATGCCCGATATCCTCAAGGCCCTGGGCGACCCGGTCGTTATGGCCGCGACGGCCACCGCGACGGCTCCGGTCGTGGCCGAGCTCGCCCGCGTGCTGCCGATTACCCGCACGGTGGTCGACGAGACGGTGCGCGAGAACCTGCAACTCGAGGACGACCGCGATCTTGCGAGCCGCGAGAACCGCCTGGTGTCCATTGTGGCGACGGGGGAGAAGACCGTCATCTACGTCAACTCGCGCGACCAGTCCGTGGCGCTTGCCAAGACGCTGCGCAAGCGCGTGCCCGATTGCGCGACCCGCATTGCGTTCTATAACGCGGGGCTTGCGCGCTCCGATCGCCGCCGTGTGGAGGAGGCGTTCCGAGACGGAAGCCTTAGCTGCATCGTTTCGACCTCTGCCTTTGGCGAGGGCGTGAACCTGCCCGATATTCGCCATGTCGTGCTCTACCACATGCCGTTTGGCGCTATCGAGTTCAACCAGATGAGCGGGCGCGCCGGCCGCGATGGGCAGCCCGCCGTGATCCATCTGCTCTATTCGTCGCGCGACGCCCGCATTAACGAGCGCCTGCTCGACTGCTATGCGCCCGAGCGCGATGAGCTGGTCACGCTCTACCGTGCGCTGCAGACTATGTGGCGTTCCAACCGCGGCAAGACCGGGGACGACTCGTTTAGTGCGAGCGATATCGACATCGCGCAGATGTGCCTTGCCATCGATGCTCGCACGCCGGTTGACGAGCGCTCGGTGGAAAGTGGTCTGGGAATCTTCGAAGAGCTTGGTTTCTGCCGCGTTTCGGGGCTTGGCGACACGCGCCGCATCGTGATGGCCGAAAACCCCGGCCGCGTGCAATTGAGCAGGTCAATTCGCTATTTGGAGGGCTTGCGCTCGCGCATGGAGTTCTCGGCTTTCCGGAGTTGGGCGCTCGATTCGTGCGCATCTGATATGCTAGCCAAAGTTAACCGCCCGATCGTACCGCGGGCCTAGGGGAAGGGGACCTCGATGGATGCCGCAGCCCGTACCGCCCATGATTCCACCCTCCAGCCGTTCTCGGAGATGGAGCACTATAAGCATGCTGATGAGCTGCCGCCCGAGATTATGGCGGACAGCTACGACAAGCTGGAGCGCCTGTGCCTCAAATATATGAATGAGGACGACTTCTCTAAGGTTGAACAGGCCTACTGCTTTGCCGCCGAGAAGCACTGCAACCAAAAGCGCCGCTCGGGCGAGATGTACATTAACCATCCCGTCGAGGTGGCCATCATTTTGGCCGACCTCAAGATGGACTGTGACGTGGTGTGCGCCGCGCTACTGCACGATACCGTCGAGGATACCGAGACCTCGCTTGCCGATGTTTCCGGCCTGTTTGGCGATACGGTGGCCGAGCTCGTCGATGGCGTGACCAAGCTCACCAACATCGAAGTCGACAGCATGGACGAGAAACAGGCCCTCACGCTGCGCAAGATGTTCCTCGCCATGTCCAAGGACATCCGCGTCATTATCGTTAAGCTTGCCGATCGTCTGCACAACATGCGCACCCTTGCCGCCCTGCGTGAGGACCGTCGCCTGTTTAAGGCTCGTGAGACCATGGACGTGTACGCGCCCCTGGCCGACCGTCTGGGCATGAGCTCCATTAAATGGGAGCTCGAGGACCTGTCCTTCTTCTACCTGGAGCCCGATGCCTACCAGCGCATCGCACGCATGGTGGCGGAGTCGCGCGAGGTCCGTGAGCGCTATCTGGCCGAGACCATCAAGACGCTCACCGACGAGCTCAACCGCATTGGCCTGGAAGACTTCCAGATCAACGGCCGTTCCAAGCACTATTGGTCCATCTACCAAAAGATGAAGCGCAAGGGCAAGGAATTCTCCGAGATCTACGACCTGGTGGCACTGCGCGTCATCACGCATTCGGTGCGCGATTGCTACTCCACGCTCGGCGCGGTACACACGCTGTGGCACCCCATGCCCGGTCGCTTTAAAGACTATATCGCCATGCCCAAGGTTAATAACTACCAGTCGCTCCACACGACGGTCATCGGCCCCACGGCTCGCCCGCTCGAGATTCAGATTCGAACCTACGAGATGCATGAGCAGGCCGAGTACGGCATTGCCGCCCACTGGCTATATAAGAAGTCGGGCGGATCGTCTGCCTCCAAGACCAACGATGCGCAGCGTCTGGACGATCAGATTAACTGGCTCAAGCATTCACTCGATTGGGCGGCGTCTGACGAGATCACCGACGCCAAGGAATACCTGCACTCGCTGAAGGTTGACCTGTTTGACCAGGAGATTTTTGTCTTTACGCCCAAGGGCGAGGTCATGGCGCTTCGTGCCGGCTCCACGCCGCTCGACTTTGCCTACGCCGTTCATACCGAGGTCGGTAACCACTGCGTCGGCGCCAAGATTAACGGTGCGGTGGCGCCGCTCACGCACGAAATCAAGACGGGTGACCGTGTCGAGATTCTGACCAACAAGAGTTCTAAGCCGTCGCGCGATTGGCTCAAGATCGTCAAGACGCCTTCCGCCAAGTCAAAGATCCGCCGCTATTTTGCCGCTGCGACCAAGGACGACGACGCTGCCGCCGGCCGCGATATGCTGGCCAAGGACCTGCGTAAGCGTGGCTATGGCATTTCTACGCCGCGTTCGACGCGTGCGCTCAACGCCGTGGCGGAGCAGTTTAACTTCAAGCAGCTCGAGGACCTGTTTGCCGCCGTCGGCGCCGGCAAGGTTGCCCCGCGCGCTGTGGGCAATAAGGTCGAGCAAATCTTGGACCCCAAGCCCGAGGAACAGCTCACCAAGGCCGAGGCTATCGCTGAGGTCGTGAAACAGCCTGCTCGCGGCTCCAACCGCAAGCCGCAAAAGCGCGGCAAGAGCGCCAGTAACGGCATTATCGTCAAGGGCGAGAGCAACAGCGGCCTACTGGTCCGTCTGGCTCATTGCTGCAACCCCGTGACGGGCGACGACATCGTCGGCTTCATCACGCGCGGTCGTGGCGTTTCGGTGCATCGCGCCAACTGTCCCAACGTCAAGGGTCTTATGGAGCATCCCGAGCGCATGATCGAAGTGGAGTGGGACGGCGCTGCCGACACCCTCTTCCAGGTCGAGATCGTGGTCGAGTGCCTGGACCGCATGGGCCTTCTCAAGGATGTCACCATTGCCATTGGCGATGCGGGCGGCAATATCCTTTCTGCCGCCACGTCGACCAACCGCGAGGGTATTGCAACCCTGCGCTTTATGGTCGAGATCTCGGACGCGAGTGGTCTGGATCCGCTGCTGGCCTCCATCAGCAGCGTTGACTCGGTCTACGACGCGCGCCGCCTGATGCCCGGTGAGGGTGGAGCCCAGCTTAAGCGCCGCGTTTAGTCGCGACGAACGTGCCACATTATCGATATTCGCTACACTCGAGGCATCGTTTGATGCCTCGAGTTCTATAGAGAGGAGAGGGACATGAGTGCTGTGTCCTTGGATTTAACTCCCAAGGGATCGGTCGAGATCGAGACGCTCGTAAACGGTCCCATTCAGACCAATAGCTATGCTGTTATTTCGGACAATGAGTGCGTGATTATCGACCCCGCATGGGAAGGAGAGCGCTTGATGGAGCATATCCGAGCCGAGCATCCCGGCGTACGCGTGTTTGGCGCCGTATGCACTCATGGCCATGCCGATCATGTTGGTGGTGTTGCAGGCGTGCGAACCACCGTTGGCGAGGGCTGCCAGTATGAGCTGTGTGCTAAGGATGTGGCGGTGCCGCATGCGAACATCGAGGAACAGCGAGCTATGTGGGGCATTGAGACGCCTGACCCCGGGGAGCCGACGCGCCTGCTCGCCGAGGGAGATGCTATCGAGGTGGGCGATATCTACCTGCAGGTGATCGAGACGCCAGGGCACACGCCGGGCGGGATCGTCTTGTTTGCTGCCACCGAGCAGGGGAACATTGCCTTTGTGGGCGACACCCTGTTTCCGGGTGGGCACGGCCGCACCGATCTTTCTGGAGGAGACGAGGCGGCAATTCTGCGCTCGCTCTCCAAGCTCGCCCGGCTTCTCCCGCCCGATACCGTTTGCCTAACCGGCCATGGCGATTCGACCACCATGGCACGCGAGCTCATGCAGAACCCTTTCATGCAGCTTTAGCTTAATAGTCGGCTTTTGAAGCACGAGAAGCGTCCAAACGTCAAGCTATTTTTCCCCAACGGGTCGATTCCGTAGGGCAAACGGTCAAAAAAGTCTGTTTGGACGATATTCGTGAACAAACGAACGTTTATGCTCGGGTGCGCCGTGGTAAAATCTCAGGCGTTATCGGAGCAACCTTACAGGAGGTTTCTTTTATGCTCGTCAACGCAGCAGACATGCTCAAGAAGGCCGAGGCCGGCAAGTACGGTCTCGGTGCCTTCAACACCAACAACCTCGAGTGGACCCTGGCTATTCTCCAGGCCGCCGAGGAGGCCAAGTCTCCGCTGATCCTTCAGTGCACCGCTGGTGCCGCTAAGTGGATGGGCGGTTTCAAGGTCTGCGCCGACATGGTCAAGGCTGCCGTCGAGGCCACGGGCGTTACCGTTCCCGTCGCCCTTCACCTCGATCACGGTTCTTACGAGGACTGCTTCAAGTGCATCGAGGCCGGCTTCACGTCCATCATGTATGACGGCTCTCACGAGGAGACCTTCCAGCTTAACCTCGACCGCACCAAGGAGCTCGTTGAGCTTGCCCACTCCAAGGGCATGTCCATCGAGGCCGAGGTCGGCGGCATCGGCGGCACCGAGGACGGCGTGACCTCCAACGGCGAGCTCGCTGACCCCGCTGAGTGCAAGCAGATTGCCGACCTGGGCGTCGACTTCCTCGCCTGCGGCATCGGCAACATCCACGGCGTGTACCCCGCCGACTGGGCCGGCCTTTCCTTCGAGCGTCTGGGCGAGATCAAGGCTCAGACCGGCGACCTGCCCCTCGTTCTGCACGGTGGCACCGGCATCCCCGAGGATCAGATCAAGAAGGCTATCTCCCTGGGCATCTCCAAGATCAACGTCAACACCGACCTGCAGCTCGTCTTCGCCGCTGCCACGCGTGAGTACGTTGAGGCTGGCAAGGATCAGCAGGGCAAGGGCTTTGACCCCCGCAAGCTCCTCAAGCCTGGTCGCGACGCCATCGTTGCCCGCACCAAGGAGCTCATGGAGGAGTTTGGCTCCGTCAACAAGGCGTAAGTAGCGGTTTAACTTTCCCGCCGGAGGCCCCGTTTCCCCTACGCTGTTTCCCTCGCGCTCACCTGGCTTCGCCAGAAGTCGCGCGACGGAATCAGCTCCGGGGAAACGGGGCCTCCTTCGTTAACTCGCTACAGGGTTACTGGGCTGAATTAAGATGGCTACTGGCTTTGCCAGAAGTCGCGCCAAGGAAACAGTTCCGGGGGACGGGGCTTCCTTCGTTTAACGCCGCAGGGTTACGAGGCTGAATTATTTATTTGACTACCGTTCAGCGGTGTTGATGGCTCCCTTGTTGGGGCTTTCTTTTTATCTCGCTACAATGGACTTCAAGCGTTCTAGTGACTTGGAGTTTTGGTATGGCTGTTATTAATGTACTGCCTTCGGATGGGAAGGTTATTGACGAGGGTCCTGTTGGCTGCTCTGTTGATGTTTGTTGTGATGATTTTCGTCATCTCGATGTTGGACTGCCGCCCGAGATTCTTCGTCTTAAGGATGCCGGGTATTTGACGCAGGCTGTTGCTGCCTGCGATCGCCTTTTGGAGCAGAACCCCGAGCCTTCGCTGGCTGCTTGTGTTCGTGCTGAGCGGTATCGCATGCTCGAGACGCCGCTTCACTTTTCGGTGTCGCGCGATCAGGCTATCGCAATGATTCGCGAGGAGTGGCCTGAGTTTACCGAGGAGCAGTTTGACGATCTGATCGACCGTAAGCGTATTGACTGGCGCTTTATCGATGGCGAGCTGTTTGTTCTCGATAACTTCCTCGATTCACTTCGCGTGTATCCCAAGGAGGTTCCGGGCTTGCGTCCCGATCCTATGGACGGCATAGCGCTGCGCAACCAGATGCTCAAGGAGATGGAGTCGCAAAACGGGTTGACTCGCGTCATCACGCTTAAGGCGTCCGTATCTGTCCCTGGGGCTTTGGAGGGGGAGACCGTTCGCGCGTGGCTTCCCGTTGCCACCGCCTGCCGTCAGCAGTCTCAAGTTGAGATTCTCGATATGACTCCGGAGGGTGCCGTTGCCTCTGAAGGCGTTTCGGCTCGTACTGCCTCGTGGGCATCTTCGACTGAGCGTTCATTCTCGTTGACCTATCGCTATCGCATCGATGCCGCCTATTGCAATGTCTATGGTGGTGTGTTTCCGTCGCATCCGCGCATGGACACGCCGCTGCCCGAGGACACTTCCGAGGACCGTCCGCACATTGCGTTTACGCCGTACCTCCAGCAGTTGACGGCCCGTGTTATTGACGGGCTCGAGGATCCACTCGATCGCGCCCGTGCCATCTATGATTACCTGACGCAGCATATCGACTATCGCTATCAGCCGCCGTATCTGCTTTTGGGATCTATTGCCGACGACTGTGCGCATTCGCTCCGCGGCGATTGCGGTGTTATGGCACTCACGTTTATCACCATGTGTCGCATCGCCGGCGTGCCCGCCCGTTGGCAGAGTGGCCTGTATGTTGCACCGGATTCGGTGGGGCCGCACGATTGGGCAGAGTTCTATACGCCGCAGACCGGTTGGCTCAACGCCGACGTATCGTTTGGCTCCTCGGCGTGCAGGGTGGGGGAGGAGTGGCGTCGTCGTCACTACTTTGGCAACCTCGATCCATGGCGCATGGTGGCAAACAATCGGTTCCAGGCCGAGTTTGAGCCGGCTTTCGACGGCATGCGCGAGGACCCCTACGACAATCAGATGGGCGAGGCCTCAGTCGACGGTCGCGGATGCCGTCAGCGTGAGATGCTCCGTAAGGTCGAACTCGTCGAAATGCTCGAAGTTCCATTTTCGGACTAATCGATAGCAAGCTGTGATAAACTAACTCACGCATTACGTGCCCGAGTGGCGGAATTGGCAGACGCAGTGGACTCAAAATCCACCGTTGGCAACAACGTGCGAGTTCGAGTCTCGCCTCGGGCACCATACATGCAAGCGAGCGTTCAAGGGGGTTTAGGCCCCCTTTTTCGTGCCGAACTCGCGTGAGCGCGCGAAGCGTTAAGCAAACAGGCCTGTGGCCTGTTTGTAGCGGAGCGTGGCGAGGGCGCCATGCGCCCGAAGCCCGGGGCTTCGCGAAGCGAAGGCCCTTCGAGTCTCGCCTCGGGCACCATACATGCAAGCGAGCGTTCAAGGGGGTCAAGGCCCCCTTTTTCGTGTACGTAATGTGATAACGCTTCGAACGTGTTATTATCGCCAAGGCGTTGTTCCCGCAATGCCCTAAAGAGGAACCCGAGGGTTCCCACCTTTTGGCGCCAATGAGCAGCTGACTGGTCATACAACCTAGATTCTCTTCCTCATATCGAGGATGTCTATGTGTACGACCTGGTTGCCGAAAAGCGCCGGGTTATTTTTTTATGAATGGAGGTAGGGAAAATAGCTAAGTCTGATGACACCCGCATCAACGACGAGATCACCGCATCTTCGTGCCGTTTGATTGGCGTCGATGGCTCTCAGCTCGGCCTGTTCGCCATCCGCGATGCTCAGCGCGTCGCTGACGATCAGGGTCTCGATCTGGTCGAGATCGCTCCCAACGCGGAGCCGCCGGTCTGCAAGGTCATGGACTACGGTAAGTTCAAGTACCAGCAGGCCATGAAGGCCAAGGCTGCTCGTAAGAACCAGTCCAAGGTCGAGGTCAAGGAAATGAAGTTCCGACCCAAGATCGACGTTGGCGACTACGAGACCAAGAAGGGCCACGTTCTGCGTTTCCTCAAGAAGGGCGCACGCGTTAAGATCACCATCATGTTCCGCGGCCGTGAGATGGCTCACCCGGAGCAGGGTCTTAACGTTCTCGAGCGTCTCGCCGAGGATCTCAAGCCTTACGCTACGGTCGAGTCCAAGCCTAAGATGGAAGGCCGTAACATGCTTATGCTGCTCGCCCCGATTAAGGGCGCCTTCGATGAGGATAAAGCGGCAAGCGATACCAAGTAACTAGTGTTCTGTAACCGATTAAGGAGTATTTCATGCCTAAGATGAAGTCCCACAGCGGCACCAAGAAGCGTTTCCGCAAGACTGGCACCGGCAAGCTTATGCGCGCCAAGGCTTTCAAGAGCCACATCCTGAGCAAGAAGTCCACCAAGCGTAAGCGTGGCTTCCGTCAGGAGACCGAGATCGCCGCTGCCGACCGCAAGGTCATCAAGTCGCGTCTCGCCTAAGTTCGCGTTCCCGTTTTTCGTTTTACCGTCTAGGAGTTGATAGAACATGGCACGTATTAAGCGCGCTGTTGCCGCCAAGAAGAAGCGCCGTACCGTTATGCACCGTGCGAAGGGTTACTACGGTGCCGCTTCGCGTACTTACAAGCATGCTAAAGAGCAGGTCCAGCACTCCCTGCAGTATCAGTATCGTGATCGCCGCAACAAGAAGCGCGAGATCCGCTCTCTCTGGATCACCCGTATCAACGCTGCTGCTCGCCTGAACGACATCTCTTACTCTCAGTTCATGCACGGCCTGAAGGTTGCCGGCATCGAGCTCGACCGCAAGGTTCTGGCTCAGATGGCTTACGAGGACATCGAGTCCTTCAACGAGCTGGCTACCATCGCCAAGAAGGCTCTCGAGGCCTAATAGATTCTCTTGAATCGCTAGGGGAGTGTCGCGCTGCGCGCGGCGCTCCCTCTTTTTATCTGAGGCGCTGGTATATATAGCTAAAAGCGCGGGTAGATAGACATTTACAGGTGACCGATCTTTATATACCTCTTAACCGAAGGGTCATCATCTGATACGTGCGGTCTTGCTGCACTCTACTTTCTATTACCTATATAGAAAGTGATAGATTGTGTAGGACTTGTGAAGAGTGGAATTGACGTCCCACATGGCTTCGCGGTCTGGCAATATATCTCCTTGCCGCGCGGCCCGGTCGGACCGGATCAGCCGCAAGGCGTGCACCTTGAGAACCGGATACTGCGAGGATGGACACACCAGATGTGTCGCATCCGGGCAGACATCGAACCATTTGAAATGGTCTAACTTGGAT
>CABUHO010000007.1 GCA_902491395.1 uncultured Collinsella sp. | reverse complement strand
GAAAGCACTTAATGTGCTTTCCGTCTTGCGCAGGACTGTAGAGCAGCAAACTTAACCCCCGCCCTCAGCCCCGGAGACCCTCCCGGACAGACCCGAAAAATTTTTTCAAAAAAGTTGTTGCGTGCCGGACAGACTTCTGTGTATACTAATCCCCGCAGCGCACGCGAGCGGAAACAAACGCGAACGACTGCCTGGGGAGTTAGCTCAGTTTGGTTAGAGCGCCGGCCTGTCACGTCGGAGGTCGCGGGTTCGAGCCCCGTACTTCCCGCCAACGCAATTAAAGCCACGTCTTCGGACGTGGCTTTTTGCGTTTAATAGGCCATTGTGTCGGAATAATCGCCCTGACGCTTCTTTGATCGGAACCCCCATGCCCTCGAGGCACAAGGAAAAACAAATAAGTATATCTGTCTAAACAAGAGGTTTGTTGCGCAACACCCGTTCAACGAGACAGGGGGTTAGGTTATACTAAACTGCATTGTAGGCCGTATCTGATGTATTTCGCTCCAAGTGCGGCATTCAGTGGATATCCGATTTACTATCAGGTGTCCTGACGGTCATTGGTGTCTCGACACAAGCTCGGCCCCGGAGCTCGTTCGAGCTGTTCGTATTCCTTGAAAGGGGAAAAATGGACATATCGAGGAAGACTGATTATGCCCTGCGCATGTTGGCGATGCTTGCCGAGGAGCCGGAGCGTTTGCTTTCTGTTCGCACCGCTGCCGAAGAGGTCAATGTGCCGTATTCGTTTGCCCGCTCGATCCAGCACGGCTTGGTCCAGGCCGGAATAGTGGAGAGCCTGCGTGGAGTCCACGGCGGTATGCGCCTCAAAGTCAGCCCGGACGACGTTACTATCCGCCAGGTCGTCGAGGCCGTTCAGGGCCCCATGGTTATGAACGATTGCACGGCCCCCGACGGAGACTGTGCACGCATGGGCACGTGCTGCTATCATCCCCTGTGGGCTGGAGCCCAGGCGTTGATGCGCGATTACCTCGATTCCGTTTCGTTGGGTGATGTCGTCGCTCGCCGCCAGTTCCCGGCTGTCGATCCCAAATTCGCCGATCGCGATGCGTTTCCCGAGTACGCCACCTGTACGTGCGCTTGCCGGGAGGAATAGCGCCGCATAAGGAGCATAGCTATGATTCAGGACCCCTTTCGTTCGATGATTCGTGCGGAAGGGGTCCTGCGTTATCGCGACCTTCCGTGGCGCCGCACGCGCGACCCCTATATCATCTGGCTCTCCGAGGTTATGTTGCAGCAGACGCAGGTGCCGCGCGTGGAGACACGCATGCCCGCATGGCTCGATCGTTTTCCGACCGTGCAGGCACTTGCGCAGGCGGCGCCCTCGGATGTTTTGGATGCTTGGCAGGGCATGGGCTACAACCGACGCGCTCTGGCGCTTCACAGGGCCGCTCAGTGCGTTGTGGAGGACTGGGGTGGGGAGTTTCCACGCGAGACGCGCGACCTGGTTGCCCTGCCCGGTATTGGCCCCGCGACGGCGCAGGGCATCCGATCGTTCGCGTTCGATCTTCCGGGCGTGTACCTGGAGACCAACGTCCGAACGGTTTTTCTGCATCACTTCTTTCCCGATGTGCCGGCTGTTCCCGATCGCGAGCTGGTGCCGCTGATTCAGGCGGCCTGTCCGGCGGCCCCCGGTGCGGCGACCGACGAGATCGCTCCCTTTGCCGTG
The DNA here is from genome assembly GCA_902491395.1 of uncultured Collinsella sp. GTDB lineage: Bacteria > Actinomycetota > Coriobacteriia > Coriobacteriales > Coriobacteriaceae > Collinsella. The sequence goes on along the minus strand of CABUHO010000007.1, from coordinate 85,446 downwards.
CCGCTCGATGATGCCGATACGCCGCGCGCGTGGTATTACGCGTTGCTAGATTACGGCGCATATCTAAAAAAGACGTTGCCCAATCCGTCCAGGCGCTCGGCGGGCTATAGCCGTCAATCAAAGTTTGAGGGCTCACGTCGCCAAAAGCGCGCGCATATCGTGCGCATGTTGCTGGCAGCGCGCGATGGCCAGCCGGCGGGGATTACGCTTGCTGATGCCGTGGTGGGCGTTAACGAGATGGAAGCGGCGGCTGGGCGTGGACCGGTCGAGCGCGAGCTTGTCGCGGGCATTCTGGCCGACCTGGAGCGTGAGGGCTTTTGCCGAGCCGAGGGCGATCGCTGGCTGAGCATCTAGCCCGTGCAAATCTGAAGAACAGGATTGTAAGGTTTAGATTTTCGGCATGAGGGCATCCTAAAGACGAGGCCGCTCGAAGCCTACGGGCGGCATGCGTTGAAGGGAAGTACACCTATGGATTTTGAGAATTCTCAAACCAAGAAGAACCTCGAGACCGCTTTTGCCGGTGAGTCCCAGGCACACACCAAGTATCGCTACTATGCCTCCAAGGCCAAGAAGGACGGCTACGTTCAAATCTCGAACATCTTTGCCGAGACGGCTGGCAACGAGTCCGAGCACGCCAAACTGTGGTTTAAGTATCTGCACGATGGCGCCGTCCCCGATACCCTGGACAATCTGCGCGATGCCGCCGCGGGTGAGAACTACGAGTGGACCACGATGTACGACGAGTTTGCCAAGACCGCCGAGGAAGAGGGCTTTGCCGAGATTGCCGCAAAGTTCCGTGGTGTCGCCGCCGTCGAGAAGGCCCACGAGGAGCGCTACAACAAGCTCGTCGAGCGCATCGAGTCGGGCGAGGTGTTTGAGCGCGAGGGCGTGAAGGTGTGGAAGTGCCTGAACTGCGGGCACCTGCATGTGGGTGCCGAGGCGCCTGAGGTGTGCCCGGTGTGTAACCACCCGAAGGCGTACTTTGAGGAGCAGGTGGTGAACTACTAGCGCTTGGCGCTAGCGTGAGCTGGGCCGGGAGGGCCGGACTACCTTCCCTCCTCGCTCACGGCTTCGCAGGGTCGCGTTGAGGGAAGGTAGTCCGGCCCTCCCGGCCCGCTTTGGGTCGTCGCGTGCTCGTTACAGAAAAGCTGATAAGAAGTTTGTGTGCCGCCCCTTATGGGGCGGCACGTTTTTGTGGGGGCCGGTTGGGGCGGTGACGTTGCTTAGAGGGTACACTGGGTAGCGTTGGCTATTCGTTTCCTCTTGTGAGGTGTTTTTTATGGGTAAGAAATCTCGGGCTCGGGTTGCTGCGGCGGGAACTCGCAAGGATCCTGGCCGTCGGGTTGTCGAGGGTAAAATGGCCGATCGTGCCGAGAAAGACAAGAAGGTCGGCGCGCATGCTCATCCTGAGTGGGCGCCTCACCTCAATACGGCTAGCGAGGATCTGACTGCTAAGTTGTTTACTCTGGTCGAGGTTATCTTGGGCGTGGTGTCCGTGGTGGTCATTGGCTTGCTCTTGGCTTCGAAAGATGCCACGAGCGTGGATAAGCTCACCGATGTCTTTTCTCAGGACCCCTCGATGGTGGTCACGTTTATCTCTGCGTGCTTGCAGCCGTTTGTAGCGTACATGCTGTACATGATTTATCGCAAATACTGCGAGGGCGATGCGGGCTTTGCCGCCGGCAACTTGATCGGCCTCTTGTGCTCCGAGATTTTGCTGCTCAATATTCCCGGCGTCATCGGCATGGGCATCTTGTTGTGGCGTGTCTGGCGCAATGTTGCTCCGCACTTTGAGAGCTGGCTGTTTGAGCGTCGCGCAATGGGCGTGCTGGTCGACATCGCGGGCTCACTCGTGATCCTAGTCCTGGCGTTTATGTGTGCCACCGCAGTTCGAGGTCTCGCGGGCATGTAGCCTACCTTCACCGACTGCGGAGCGTGGGGCGGGGAAATACCTTTCCCTCTCGCTCACGGCTCCGCAGAGTCGCGCGAGGCAAAGGTGTTTCCCCGCCCCACGCTCCGGCGTTGGGTCGTTGCGCGCTCGGTACTGAAAAGCTGATTATAAGTTTGCGTGCCGCCCCTTTTGGGGCGGCACGTTTTTGTGTGTGGGGTCCCTGTCTTCACAATTTTCGTCAAGTTTTTGGTTAGATTTTGGTCAGTTGGCGTAAGGGTGGAAGGCCAAAAGATCGCTGGCGAAAAAAGCTCAGAGAAAGTGCTGGTAGAGGAGTTGTTGAGCTTTTCGACAGCTTTTGAGCAAAAGAAACTTTGTGGCTATTGCCGGCGATTGCGTTGTCGCGGTCATGGCGGTGCGGGATGCTGGTCGTAAGCGTCGAATGCTCCGATTTTGGAGGCCAGCATGGATCTGTTTCTTGAGACTCCGCAGCAGCAAGCTGAGCGCATGCTGCGTCAGCAGCAACGACTCATGGAGATGCAAATGCAAGGGGCGGCAGCCCAGCCCTTTGCGCAAAATGTCGTGCCCGCTGCTGTACCTGCAGCTGTGCCCGGGTGTGAATCGGCGCCAGAGGCCTATTCCGTACAGCAAGATTCATATGCGCAGGAGCTCGCGTTCGACAAACGCCGCGCGCGCCGCCGCCGTTTGGGCCAGCGCCTGCGCACATTGGCGATGATCGTGCTCATCCCGTTGGGGCTTGCGGCCATCTTTCTGGCGTCGTATGCCCTCACGTGCATCCTCAACGGCGCCTCGCCCAATGAGGTACTTCAGCACTTGGCAGCTCTTGGTCAGCGCTTGGGGGATGTCGCAGCAACCATCCGCGCCAGCTGGGAGAGCTAGCGGACCAGCACCCATAGCGCAAAGGTAACTTGTCTGCGCTCGATTGGACATGAGCTGCGTTTGACAGGGTAAGATTGATCGCGGTTTTGATTGGTGCTCGATTGGGTTTGTTGGGCGGAGTTTATGTCTGCTATTGATATTGTGCTTGTTGTGATCGCCTTGGTGGCGGTGGGGGTTGCTGTGGCTTGCGCCCTCCAGCTCAAGAGCCTGCGTGCCGAGTTGCGGGAGCGTGGCGACAGTAGCGCGGAAACGCTGGCAGCGCTTGAGCAGGCCAACAGCACGCTCGACACCCTGAACGTCGCGTTGGCCGAAACCCGCCGCACGGCAAATGCCATCGCGCAGCAGCAGATGACCGATGCGGCCGTAGAGCAGCAGCGCTACCTGACCATCGCGCGTGAGTTCTCGCAGACTGGCGACCGTATGGATGACCTGCGCCGCGAGACGGCCCAACAGCTCGGTGCCAACCGCGAGGGCATCGAGCGCCGCCTGGACAAGGTGCGCGAGACGGTCGATGCCCAGCTGGGCGCCATCCGCAAGGACAACAACGTGCAGCTCGATCAGATGCGCGCGACGGTGGACGAGAAACTCTCCCGCACGCTCAACGATCGCCTGTCTGCATCGTTTAAGCAGGTGAGCGACCAGCTCGAGGCTGTGTACAAGGGCTTGGGCGATATGCAGTCCATTGCCACCGGCGTAGGCGACCTCAAGCGCGTGCTGGGCAACGTCAAGGCGCGTGGCATTTTGGGCGAGGTGCAGCTGGGGGCAATCCTGGCGGACATCCTTACGCCCGACCAGTATCTGGAAAATGTCGCCACCAAGCCTGGCGCCTCGGAGCGCGTTGAGTTTGCCGTCAAGCTGCCGGTGGACGAGGGCGATCCCGTGCTGCTGCCGATCGACTCCAAATTCCCGGGCGATGCGTACGAGCATCTGCTCGACGCCCAGGAGTCGGGTGACGCTGAGGCCGTCGCCGCAGCGCGCAAGACGCTCGATATGATGGTGAAACGCGAGGCCAAGGACATCTGCGAAAAGTACCTGAGCGTGCCCGCGACCACCAACTTTGGCATTATGTTCGTTCCGTTTGAGGGCTTGTACGCCGAGGTCGTCAGCCGCCCCGGGCTTATCGAGACCCTGGGCCGCGACTATCACGTCAACGTTGCCGGCCCCAGCACCATGGCGGCCATCCTCAACAGTCTGCAGATGAGCTACCAGACGTTTAAGTTGCAAAAACGCACCGATGACGTGCTGCGCGTGCTTTCTGCCGTCAAGGCCGAGCTGCCGCGCTATCAGGCGGCGCTGCGCCGCGCCCAACAGCAGATCGAGACCGCGGGAAAGACGGTCGAGGGCATTATCACTACGCGCACCAACGTTATGGAGCGCAAGCTCAAGGATATCGACGCGCTGGAAGACGCGCGGGAGGTCGACGAGATCTTGGGGCTTACGTCTGCGAGCTTGCTCGCAGACCAAAAAGACGAGGACTAGCTGCATCTGACGGCGGGGCGCCTGCGCAAGCGCGGGACGCGGGCGCTTTTCGCGTCGCACTTGCCTGAAGTGCGCTTTAGTGTGCAACAATGGCGTTTCGCCCTATCAGACGCGAAAGGAAGTCCATGTCTCAGAGAAACACCAGTCCGCTCAAACGCTCCACCGTGCGTCGCACGCTGCAGCGTTTTTGGGACGTCACGCGCACGCAGCCGCTGATCGTCTTTCTCTCGGTGTTCTCGTCGGCGGGCTACATCTTTTTGCTCACGTTTGCCAACACCTACGTGATGGCCCTTATCGTCGACCGCGTCCAGGCCGGTCCCGTGGCGGGCGACCAGGTGTTTAAGGTCTTTGGCCCTTACATTCTGGCGCTCGTGCTCGTTAACTTGGTAGGCCAAATCCTCTCCAAGCTGCAGGACTACACCGTCTACAAGCTCGAGATTGCGGGGAACTACCACCTGGCGCGCCTGTGCTTTGACACGCTCTCCAATCAATCCATGACATTCCACACCAGTCGCTTTGGCGGATCGCTTGTGAGCCAAACGAGCCGTTTTATGAGCGGCTACACGGGTCTGGTGGACGTAACGGTGTATTCGCTCATTCCCACCATTACCTCGGTTGTCTGCACGGTGGCGGCGCTCGCTCCGGTGGTACCGACGTTTACCGTGATCCTGGTGGGCATTATGGTCGTCTACATCGCGTTTGTCTGGCTTATGTATAAGCGCATCATGCCGCTTTCGGCCGCGACGTCCGCCGCTCAGAACAAACTGTCGGGCGTGCTGTCCGATGCGGTCACGAATATCCTGGCCGTCAAGACCTGTGGGCGCGAGGACTTTGAGCGCGACCTGTTCGATGCTGCCGACCGCGCCGCGCGTGACGCCGAGACGGTTTCGATGCACGCCATGATGCAGCGCAACTTTACGACCTCGGGCCTTATCGTCATCACCATGGCCGTGGTGAGCGTGTTCGTGGCGGGTGGCAACGCGTGGTTTGGCATTTCGGCCGGCGCGCTCGTCATGATCTTTACCTATACGTACAACCTCACCATGCGTCTGAACTACGTAAGCTCCATGATGCAGCGCATTAACCGCGCGCTGGGCGATGCGGCCGAGATGACGCGCGTGCTGGACGAGCCGCGTCTGGTGGCGGATGACGAGAACGCTCCCGAGCTTAAAGTGGGCGAGGGTGCGATTGATTTTGAGCACCTGAGCTTTGCATACCGTGACGCCGCGGCGGGCGAGAGCGTGTTTCACGACCTGACGCTCCATGTGGCGGCGGGCCAGCGTGTGGGCCTGGTGGGCAAATCGGGCTCGGGCAAGACGACGCTCACCAAGCTGTTGCTGCGCCTGGACGACGTGCAGGGCGGCCGCGTGCTCGTGGACGGCCAAGACGTCTCGCGCTGCACGCAGCAGAGCCTGCGCCGCCAGGTTGCCTACGTGCCGCAGGAGGCGCTGCTGTTCCACCGCTCCATTCGCGAGAATATTGCCTACGGCCGCCCTGACGCCACCGACGAGCAGATTCGCGAGGCCGCGCGCCTGGCTAATGCGACCGAGTTTATCGACCGCCTACCCAACGGCTTTGACACCATGGTGGGCGAGCGCGGCGTTAAACTCTCGGGCGGTCAACGCCAGCGCGTGGTCATTGCCCGCGCTATCCTGACCGATGCGCCGATTCTGGTGCTCGACGAGGCGACGTCTGCCTTGGATAGCGAGTCCGAGGCGCTGGTGCAGGAGGCGCTCGAGAACCTGATGCGCGGCCGCACCTCCATTGTGGTGGCACATCGCCTGTCCACCGTGGCGGCGCTCGACCGCATCGTGGTACTGGCTGACGGCGAGATTGTCGAGGACGGTACGCATGCGCAGCTTGTCGAGGCGGGCGGCGAGTACGCAAGCCTGTGGGGCCGCCAGACCGGCGCATTTTTGGAGGCGTAAAGACCCCGTGCGTGGGACAATCGTGTCCATAGGTTTGTTATGCCGCTGAAGCGAGGAGTCGTTATGCCACGCGAGACCAATGCTGCCAAACGCGAGCGCGCCGTTGAGGTGTGCGAGCGCCTCAACCGTCGCTATGGCCCGGTCGAGTGTTTTTTGGATCACGAGAATCCCTTTAGGCTGCTCATCGCGGTACTGCTCTCGGCGCAGACGACCGATGCGCAGGTCAACAAGGTGACGCCGAAGCTGTTTGCCCAGTGGCCCACGCCCGAGGCCATGGCGGGGGCGAGCGTGGCCGATGTGGCCGATACCATTAAGTCACTTGGCTTTTATAAGAGCAAGGCCAAGCACGCCGTGGAGGCCGCGCAGATGATCGTTGCCGACTACGGCGGCGAGGTACCGGCCGACATGAAGGAGCTCGTCAAGCTGCCGGGCGTTGGCCGCAAAACGGCGAACATCGTGCTCAACGTGGGGTTTGGCATTGTCGAGGGAATCGCGGTCGATACGCACGTCAACCGCATCGCGCACCGCCTGATGCTGAGCCCCAAGACGCATGCCAAGGAGCCGCTCAAGACCGAGCAAGATCTGCTCAAGATTTTGCCGCACGAGTATTGGGAGTCGGTCAACCACCAGTGGATCACCTTTGGTCGCGAGATCTGCGACGCCCGCAAACCCAAGTGCGACGAGTGTCCGCTGGCAGACCTTTGCCCCAGCGTGCGCGTTTTGGGGTAGCTGTTTGGCGTGCGCTGGCGTGTCCACCTCATGCGCTACCATGACAGGCAATGAAATCCGCCGCATACCCGCCGAGCTTGCCCCGGCGGGCTTTTGGCGTTGCGATGCCGGAGGAACAGCATGCTCATTCACCGTATAGCTGCGCAGCTCTACACTGCCGAGGCGCTGCAGACCGTCGAGGCCGGACTCGATGCCGGCGAGGACGTGACGCTGGCCGTGTCGCAGTCGGGTCGCACGCTTATGGCCGCCGCCCAGTTTGCGCGTCGCCCGCGCCCCACGGTCTATATCGTGAGCGGCGAGGACGCGGCCGATCGCGCCGCGCGTAGCTTGGCTGCCTATGTGGGCCTGGCGCACGTGTGTCGTTTCCCCGAGCGCAAGGACTATCCATGGCGCGAGCAGGCGCCCGACGATGCCGTGGTGGCCCAACGCTGCGAGGCGCTGGGGCGCATCGTGCGCGGCGACAACTGCATCATGGTCGCCTCGGCCCGCGCGCTGCTGCGTTGCGTGCCGCCGGTCGAGAGCCGCTACTGGGAGTCCACCACCTTTGCGGTGGGCGAGGAGATTCCCTTTGACGAGGTGCCACAGCGTCTGGTGGGCATGGGCTACACCAATGCCGGCGCTGCCGACGCGCCTGGTCTGTTCCGCGTGCATGGCGACACCGTCGAGGTGTTCCCCGCGCAGGAAAAAGCGCCCGTGCGTATTGAGTTCTTCGGCGACGAGATCGATCGCATCCGCCGCATGGTGAGCTCCACGGGCCAAACCATCGGCAACGAGGACAGCATCGAGATCTTCCCCTGCCGCGAACTGGCGCTCACCGACGAGGCCGTCCACAACATGCATGTGGCGCTCTACCGCGCCAGCCAGGACGACAGCAAGCTGGCGGCACTGCTTGAGATGGTGGACGCGCGCATCGTCACGCCCGAGCTCGACCGCTTTTTGCCGGTGATGTACGGCCAGACCGTGAGCCCGCTGTCGCATGTGAGCGGCAAGGCGCTCGTGGTGCTGTCCGAGCCGCGCTCGCTGTTCGACGATTGCCTGCGTGCCTACGAGGATATCGAGGCCCGTGCCGGCGAGGCGGGGGTCGACCGTCTGGACGGCCTGTACGTGCGCGCCCAGCAGCTCGACTTTGGTGCTCAGCAGCGCCTGAACTATGTGAGCCTCATCCGTGCCGGCGGTGCGGTGACCGCCGAGCTCAAGATCGAGCAGCCGGCCATTGCGGGCTCGGACAACCGCTTTATGACGCGAATTCAGGAGGTCGTGGGCAAGCGCTATGCCTGCGTGTTTGCCATTCCCGACCGCGGTGCGCGCGAGTCGATGGAGCTCACCTTTGGCGATGAGGGCATTACCTTTGAGGAATCGCTGACCGCGGCGCCCGAAAACGCCGGCGTTATCGGCGACCGCGTGCGCGTGGCGGCGGCGGATTCTACCGACCGCGCCGCACGCCAGGAGGCCCATGCCTCGATCCGTGAGCGCAAGGCCGACGCGCTCAATGCCCGCTCTCTGGAGGCCGGCGCCGCCCAGGCTGCCGCCGGTGCCGCCGTGCCCACCATCTCGCGCGGACGCGTGACTTTTGTGGATGCCGCCCTGCCGCAGGGCGTGGTGGTGCCCGACGCCAATCTGGCCGTGTTCTCAATCGCCGACCTCAACGCCCGCATGGACGCCAACCGCGCGCGCAGCCGGCGCAAGGTTGATATTACGCAGATTACCTTCCCGTTTAAGCCGGGCGACTACGTGGTGCACGCCACCCACGGCATCGCGCTCTTTAGCGAGATCGCGCGCCAGGAAGTGGGCGGCAAGGAGCGCGACTACTTTTTGCTGGAATACGCCGACGGCGACAAGCTCTACGTGCCGCTCGAGCAGGTCGACCGCATCACGCGCTACGTCGGTCCCGACGGCGACAAGCCGCGCCTGACCAGGCTCAACACCGCCGACTGGACGCGTGCCACCAACAAGGCGCGCAAGAATGCCAAAAAGCTGGCGTTTGACCTGGTCGACCTGTATACGCGCCGTTCGTCGATCGCTGGCATCGCCTGTCCGCCCGACACGCCCGAGCAGATCGAGATGGAGCAGAGCTTTCCCTACGACGAGACGCGCGACCAGCTGGAGGCTATCGCCGACATTAAGGCCGACATGGAGGCGCCCAAGCCCATGGACCGCCTGCTGTGCGGCGACGTGGGCTTCGGTAAGACCGAGGTCGCCCTGCGTGCGGCGTTTAAGTGCGTGGATTCCGGTCGCCAGGTCATGGTGCTCTGCCCCACGACCATTCTGGCCCAGCAGCACTACGAGACATTCTTTGAGCGCTTTGCTCCGTTTGGTCTTGAGGTCGAGGTGCTCAGCCGCTTCCGCACGCCGGCGCAGCAAAAGCGAGCGCTCAAGGCATTTGCCGAGGGCGGGATCGATGTGCTTATCGGCACGCATCGTCTGCTTTCGGCCGATGTGAACCCCAAGAACCTGGGCCTGGTGATCATCGACGAGGAGCAGCGCTTTGGCGTGCAGCACAAGGAGCAGCTCAAGAACCTGCGCGAGCAGATCGACGTGCTTACGCTTTCGGCAACGCCCATTCCGCGAACCATGCAGATGGCCACGAGTGGCGTGCGCGATATGAGCCTGATCACGACGCCGCCGACCGGGCGCCGTCCCGTGATCGTGCACGTGGGGGAGTATGACCCCGACGTGGTGAGCGCGGCGATTCGCCTGGAGGTGGGCCGCGGCGGCCAGGTGTACTACGTGTCCAACCGCGTCAAGACCATCGACGACGCCGTGGCGCGCGTGCACGAGGCCGCGCCCGAGGCGCGCGTGGGCGTGGCGCATGGCAAGATGAGCCCGCGCGAGGTCGAGGACGTGATGATCGAGTTCGCGACCAAGAAGATCGACGTGCTCATCGCCACGACCATCGTGGAGAGCGGCATCGACAACGCGACCGCCAACACGCTCATCATCGAGGATTCGCAGCGTCTGGGCCTGGCGCAGCTCTACCAGCTCAAGGGCCGCGTGGGCCGTTCGGCCACGCAGGCATACGCGTACTTTATGTTCCCCGGCGAGCTGCCGCTGACCGAGGAGGCCACGGCGCGCCTGACCGCGCTTTCCGAGTTCCAGGACCTGGGCAGCGGCATGCGCATCGCCATGCGCGACCTGGAGATCCGCGGCGCCGGTTCGCTGATGGGCGCCGAGCAGCACGGCAACCTGTCGAGCGTGGGCTTTGACCTGTTTACGCAGATGTTGGGCCAGGCCGTGGCCGAGGCGCGCGGCGATGACGATGCCGGCGTGGAGGCGGCGAGCGTGGGCATCAACCTGCCGGCCGACTACTTCTTGTCCGAGGAGTACCTGCCGGCGGTGGACCAGCGCGTGCTCGTGTACCGTAAGCTCGCAGCGGCCGAGGACCTGGAGAGCATCGATGAGGTTCAGGAGGAGACCGAGGCCGCGCATGGCGAGCTGCCGTTGGCGGGACTCAACCTGTTCAATCGCGCGCGCATCCGCATTCGCGGCGAGCGCCTGGGGCTCGAGAGTGTCACGCTCAGCGGCGGTCGCATCACGTTTTTGGGCGTCGACGTGCCCAAGAAGGTGGCATTTGAGCTTAAGACCCGCTATGGCGCGGTGAACTTCCCCAAGAGTCGCAAACTGTCGGTGCCCTACAAGGCGGGCGCCGGTGCGGGCAGCGGCCTGGGTCGCGGCCTCGACGCCAACGACGGCACCGGCCCCGTGGCGGCGGCGCTCATGCTGCTGCAACAGCTGGGTGCTAGTGATGATGACTAGCGAGTCGATACTGCAAACACCCCATTTGGGCACTCTGGTTCCATCGAAAGGAAAGCATGTTCGGATACATCTATAAGAAAGATGCCGCCATGATCGCGATTGTCCTGTGCCTTTGTCTGTGCGTGGGCAGCTTCTTCGATTATCAGATCTCGAGCGCGCTGTTCAACATCGGCAGCATGTACGGCCGCTTTATCGAGGCCGCCGGCGAGCTGCCGTTCGAGCTGACGGCAAGCGTCGCAGGCGTCATGCTCGTGCGCGCGGTGCGTCCCGACTCCAGGGGGAGCAAATGGCTCGCCGTGCTCGGCATCTTCGTCAACGTTGGCCTGGCCGGCTACGAGATCGTCTCGTCCCTAAAGGTTGGCGGCAAACTCATCGCGGTTCAGCTGGTACTGACGTTTGTGCTGGTCATCGCTGCCAACCTTATCGTCTGTCGCCTCACGCGCGCGACCGAGCCCGACGAGCTCACACGCTGGGCGCTGATGGTACTTGCCGTGTGGGTCGCTCAGGCCATTATCCTCAACGTGATCGTCAAGCCGCTGTGGTCGCGCCCGCGCATGCGCGTGATCGAGGTCACGCCGGGACTCAATTTTCAGCCGTGGTGGGTAATCGGCAATCCCGACAAGTGGACCTATATCGCCGCCGGCGTGATCAAGGACGGGTTCAAGTCGTTCGCGAGCGGGCACACCGCGCATGCGGCGATCGGCCTTATGCTCGCCGGGCTTCCCGCGGCAGCCTTTAAGGAAAAGCCCTCGCGCCGTCGCGTGGTCTTTTGGGCGGCGGCTGTGGTTGCGGCGCTTGTCGCCTTTGGTCGTATCGTGATCGGAGCACACTTTTTGAGTGACGTGAGCTGCGGTTTTGCTCTGGTACTGGCACTTGAGTGTCTTGCCGCGCGCATTGCCTATCCCAACGGCGTACAATAGCCCCGTTTGAATCATCTGGCCGATACCCGGTAAGAGAGGATTGCCATGCTCGCGTTCAACAACGATTATTCCCACGGCGCACATCCGGCGGTGCTGCAGGCGCTCGTCGACACCAATATGGAGCCGCAGCCCGGCTATGGTACCGATGCACACACCGAGCGTGCCAAGCAGCTTATCCGCGAGGCCTGTCAGGCGCCCGACGCCGACGTGTTTTTTCTGGTGGGCGGCACGCAGGCCAACGCGACGGTGATCGACATGCTGCTCGCGCCGTACGAGGGCGTGGTTGCCGCCGAGACTGGCCACGTCGCCTGCCACGAGGCGGGCGCCATCGAGTCTGGCGGCCACAAGGTGCTCACCATCCCCGGCTACGAGGGCAAGATGCACGCCGAGGATCTGGAGAACTATATCCAGGTGTTCTACGAAAACGAGAGCTACGAGCACACGGTGTTCCCGGGTGCCGTGTACGTGAGCCTATCGACCGAGTACGGCACGCTGTACTCCAAGGCCGAGCTGGCCGAGATTTATGCGGTGTGCCAGAAGCGCGAGATTCCGCTGTTTGTGGACGGCGCCCGCCTGGCCTATGCGCTGGCGGCCGATGAGTGCGACATTACCCTGCCCGAGCTGGCGCAGCTGTGCGACGTGTTCTACATCGGTGGCACCAAGTGCGGCGCTCTGTGCGGCGAGGCCGTGGTGTTTTGCGGCATGCATGCTCCGGCGCATCCTATTCCGCGCATTAAGCAGCACGGCGCGCTGTTGGCCAAGGGCCGCCTGACGGGTGTGCAGTTTGAGGCACTCTTTACCGATGGCCTGTATTTTGAGATTGGTCGACAGGCGATTCAGACGGCCCAGGCGCTGCGTCGTGTGCTGCACAAGCGCGGCTACCAGTTCTTTTTGGAGACGCCCACGAACCAGCAGTTTGTGATTCTGCCCAACGAGGACATGGCCCGCATTCGCGAGCATGCCTCGATCGAGTACTGGGAAAAGTACGATGAGACCCACACGGTGGTGCGCTTTTGCACCAGCTGGGTCACGACACAGGAGGACATCGACGCGCTGGCGGCTGTCCTGTAGCCTGATGTAATGACGAGGGGCCGCCCTGCGCCTGGGTTTGGCGCAGGGCGGCCTTTGCTTTTGTGGGGGAAGGGTTGTATGACCGAGATGTCCGAGCCTGCGATTCGCCTGGCGACGCCCGACGATGCGCCGGCGTTGCTTGCCATCTATGAGCCGTATGTGCGCCAGACGGCGATTACCTGCGAATACGAGGTGCCGAGCGTTGAGGAGTTCGCCGGGCGCATCGAGCGTACGCTCAAGCGCTATCCGTATTTGGTGATGGAGTTGGACGGGCGTCCGGTAGGCTATGCCTACGTGAGTCCGCTTAACAGCCGCGAGGCATATGACTGGTCGGTCGAGACGTCGATCTACCTGGCACGCGATGTGCGTCACGGTGGGCTGGGCCGCAAGCTGCACGATGCGCTCAAGCAGTGCCTGGTCGCGATGGGCATCACCAACATGTGCGCGCTCATCGCCGTGCCGCACGACAAGGACGACGAATACCTGACGCACAACAGCCAGGACTTCCATGCCCATATGGGGTATCGCCTGGTGGGCGCCTTCGATCGTTGCGCCCAAAAGTTCGGCCGCTGGTACGACATGTGTTGGATGGAGCTGGTCCTAGCCGAGCGCGTCCCCAACCAACCCAAACCAACCTGGTTTCCCGACCTCCTCAAACCTACCATTTAGGGACAGGTTTATTTTGGCGGGTTAGCCGATGGACTCGGTGTATTTGGCGCGGTCGGTGCGCTGGATGCGCTTGGAGACATGGAGCGGGCGGCCGTCGGTGTCGTAGACGTAGTCGGTGATCAGGATCAGCGCCTGCCCGCGCTTAACGTTGAGCAAAAATGCCTCGTTTTGCGAGGCATAGCACACCTCAAAGGTCTTGTGCCCCTGTGCCGGCGCGCGATGGAATTCCTGGCGCAGCGTGGCGTAGAGCGAACCGTTGATATCGCGATCGATGAGCGACCCAAAGCTTGGCGGCAAATAGGTGGTCTCCAGACACAGCGGCGCATCGTCCAGGTAGCGCAGGCGGACAAGTTTGACGAGCTTGCTGCCCACGGCGGCGTCAAAGAACTTGGCTATGCTGCCGGCCGCCTTGGCAAAGCCCGAGTCCACGGTGCGCGTGGTGGGCTTCATGCCCTGACCCTGGACCTGCGCCGTATAGCTCGAAAACACCAGGTTGTTCTCGTGGAGCGCCGGCGTGTCGGCCACAAAGGCGCCACGCCCGCGCTCGGTGCGCACCAGACCCTCATCAACGAGCACCTTAAGGGCATGGCGCACGGTGCTGCGCGACAGCCCCGATTCGTCCATGAGTTCCATCTCGGACGGCAGCTTGTCCTCGCGCGCGTAGGTGCCGGAGGCGATGCGGTCACGCAGCATGCCCGCCAAGCGCTCGTATTGGGCCAGTTTCTTTTTAGACGAGGCATTCATGCGATCAACCTGTATCTAACTTGTATGCTTGTATAATCAAGCATGTATCCAATACAACAATAAAACTGCTGGTAACGAGTTATCGAAAACCGCATCAGCAAAATTTCTAAGACAAATATAGCATACAACTAGTCGACATCGCTAAAACATGTATGTAACTTGTATGCCATCGACAGCATCAAACGAGAAGAAAGGCTGATGCACGATGACTACTCAGGAACAGGTTAAGGACGTCGTTTCCCAGGTTTTGGCTGACAAGGCAGACAAGGGCGGCATCAAGCGCGTCGTGTGGATCGGCGCCGGCGGATCCAACGGCGGCAACTATCCTGCCCAGTACTTTATGGAGCACGAGGCCACGCAGGTCGTGAGCTCCAGCTACACCAGCAACGAGTTCGTGCACGCCACCCCGGCCTACGTCAACGAGAACACCCTGGCCGTCGTCGTGTCCATGCGCGGCACCAAGGAGACCATCGTCGCCGCCCAGGTCGCCAAGGACCACGGCGCCAGCACCATCGCCATCTATGTTGACGAGTCCGGCCTCACCGAGGTCTGCGACTACAAGATCCAGTACGACAGCCTTGCCATCGACGAGTCTTGCATGGGCCGCACCAACTCCGCCGTCGTGACCATGATTGCCATGGAGCTCACGCAGCAGACCGAGGGCTATGCTGAGTACGAGACCGCCATGGCCGCCTTCGACCTGATTGATCCCATCTATCGCAAGGCCTTCGAGTACACCCGTCCGCTCGCTGCCAAGTGGGCCGAGCAGAACGCCGACAAGCCCTGCATCAACGTGATGGCTCAGGGTCCGCTCTTTGGTGCCGCCTACGTCTTTAGCATCTGCAACGTGCAGGAGATGCTGCAGATCGACTCCTGTACCATCAACACTTGCGACTTCTTCCATGGTCCTTTCGAGATCCTGGACAAGCGCACCTCGCTGTTCCAGCTCATCAGCGTTGGCCGCAGCCGCTGCAACGACGAGCGCGGCATCCGCTTCGTCAACCAGTACGGTGGCGAGCGCGTCTATCAGCTCGACGCCAAGGAGCTCGGCCTCAACGACATCAAGGACAGCGTGAGCGAATACTTCAACCACCTGATCTTTGCGCCGATTCTCAACAACGTGTACATGCGCGCGCTCTCTGCCGTCACCCACAAGGACTACATGACGCGCCGCTACATGTGGAAGCTGGACTATTAAGGGATAGAGCGGCCTAACAGCTCGATGTCCTCATAAGTTGCGGTGGAATAGTTCCTATTTGGGGGCTTGAAGCCTCTATTTAGGAACCATTTCACCGCAACCGCCAAGTAATCCGCTGGGGACGGAGGAAAACGGATTACTTTTCCGCTCACCGATTTGTGTCTTGAAAAATGTATATAACGACTATAACGTAGTATGAAACATATTGGAAACAATATCGAGGGGGCTGCGTTGAAGAAAAGCAATCTGGGCTATGTGCTGGTGCTGATTGCCGCGCTTATGTGGGGCAGCATCGGAATCTTTGTAAACGGCATCTCGGCCATGGGTGTTTCGTCTCAGAGCATGGCGGCCTTTCGCCTGTTGTCGGGTGCCGTCTTAATGGCTCCGGTCTTGGCATTTATGGGTTGCCAGGGAGGTGCTCGTGAGGGAAAAGTCTCGGGTCCCCTGGCTCTGTTCAAGGCAAGTCCTAAAGAGCTTGTTCCCTGCGCGCTTGTCGGTATAGTCGGTTTAGCCGTCGCCAACACCTGCTATTACGAGTGCATGGGCGAGGTGGGCATGTCCACGGCCTCGGTGCTGCTCTATACCTCGCCGGTGTTTGGCGTCATGCTCGGCCGCGTGCTTTATCGCGAGGGCGTGACCCCCAATAAGCTCGTCGCCATCATCTTTAACATTGTGGGTTGCGTGCTCGCGGTGACGAGCGGCGACCTGTCCGGTTTCCATTTCTCGACTTGGGGCGTCGCGTCGGGTGTGATCGCCGGACTTTGCGGTGCGCTGCTGGCGGTGTTTAGCCGCATGGCCACCAAGACGCTGCATCCGCTGGCGGTGACGTTTTGGGGCTTTGTCTTTGGCGGATGCTTTATGGCAGTGCTTTCGGCTCCGTGGTCCGATGTAGCCGCGGCAATGTCCCCGCAGCTCATTCTGCTGTTCGCGGGCTTTGGCTTTATTCCGACGGCTCTTGCGTACATCTTCTATATGCAGGGCCTTTCGATGGATCTTGAGACGTCGAAGGTGCCGGTCGTGGCTTCGTTCGAAACCGTGGCGACCGTTCTGGTCGGCATTGGTGTCTACGCCGAGTCCGCCGGCGCGATCAAAGTCCTGGGCATTGTGCTGGTGCTCATGTCCATCCTGATCATGAACACCGACTTCTCCAAGTTGCGCAACAGCGCCATTGTCAAACGTATTGTCGAGAGCATGACCTTTAAGCCCAACGCGTGGTGGACGGAGAAATCGCAGGACATGGATCTGTTCCGCGAGCGCACGGGCATTGCGCTGGAGCCCACCGTTCAGGAAAGCCCCTGGTACTTCGTGCGATAGGGGATTGCGCGCGGCGGTTGACCTGGGGTTATCCAGCCAGCGCCGGCCTGCTCGGCTCCAACGTTTCAAGTACGTTAAACCCGTCAACGGTCGATTTTCACCCGCGAGCGGTCTTTATACTAATTAGCAATATAAGCAACGTATAAGACGTTATAATGACCATAACGAAAAGGAGGAGGCAAGATGAATCAGATCATTCTCGCATCTCATGGCGGCCTGGCTGCAGGCGCCAAAGACACGCTCGAGATGGTTCTCGGCGACGTGTCGAACGTCCACGTCGTGTCGCTTGCTCGTGATGACAAGGAGCCCATCACCAATAAGGTGGACGCCATGATCGCCACGTTCAACGCGGACGACACCGTCTATGTGTTGACCGATATGCTCGGCAGCTCGGTCAACAACAGCATGGTCGAGCTTTCCAAGAACGGCACGAAGTTCACGGTTGTCAGCGGTTTCAACATTCCGCTGGCGCTGACGCTCGCTATGAGCCCCGCCCCCGTCAAGGGTGCCGAGCTCGCGGCCCTCATCAACGAGGCTCGCACCGGTCTGACCAACCCCAACGCACCGGTCGAGGTCGCCGCGGCTCCCGCCAAGAAGGCCAAGGCGTCCCGTCACAGCTCCGGTCCCGCCAAGATCGTCCTCGCACGTCTTGACTACCGTCTGCTGCATGGCCAGGTCGTCTTTACCTGGACCACCAAGGTTCAGGCCGAGCGCATCATCGTCGTCGACAACGCTGCCGCCAACGATGACATCAAGAAGGGCGCTCTTAAGCTGGCCAAGCCTCAGGGCGTGCGCCTGAACGTCTTCACCGTCGAGCGTGCCCTCGCCAAGATGGACAAGCTCAACACCCTCGGCGAGCGCGTCATGTTCGTCTTTGGTAACACGGCCGAGATGCTGCAGTTCTGCCAGGGCTACAAGCTGGACGCCATCAACCTGGGCGCCACCGCCAACCACGACGGTGCCGATCAGGTCGGCGGCAAGGACAGCTCCGTCTTCCTCGACGCCACCCAGAAGGCCGACGTCAACCAGCTGCTCGACATGGGCATCAAGCTCTACGTCCAGCAGACCCCTACGTATCAGAGCGTCGACATCGACGCCAAGCTGTAATCAACCAGGCTTTTGCCTGACTGAAAGGAGAAGGGTATGAATACGTTCATCAGTGCGGTGCTCGTCGGCCTCGTCGGCGTGTTCTGCATGTGGGACTCCCGCCTGCTCGGTCGTCTTAACTTCGAGCAGCCCCTCGTTGGCGCTACGCTCGTCGGTCTGCTGCTGGGCGATGTGCCCACCGGCCTTGCCGTCGGTGCCGCCGTCGAGCTCGTGTCCATGGGCCTGGTGCAGGTCGGCGCCGCCGTTCCGCCCGATATGGTCCTGGGCGGC
Organism: uncultured Collinsella sp.; assembly: GCA_902491395.1. Taxonomy (GTDB): domain Bacteria; phylum Actinomycetota; class Coriobacteriia; order Coriobacteriales; family Coriobacteriaceae; genus Collinsella. The sequence continues at coordinate 67,476 of CABUHO010000007.1, read as the reverse complement.
ATCGTGGCCGCTGCCTTTGCGTGCCTGACCGATGCTTCCGCCGAGACCGCCATGACGATCGCCATCCCGGTCGCCGTCCTGGGTCAGCTCCTCGGCATCGTGTTCCGCTCCATCATCGCCGCCCTCACCCATGTGGCAGATAGTGCGATCGATAACGGAAAGTTCAAGACCGCCTACCGTATGCACATCTGCGCTGGCTCCGGTCTGTACGCCGTCATGTACTTCCTGCCGATCTTCCTCGCCGTCTTTGTTGGCACCGACTTGGTTCAGGCCATCGTCAACATGGTTCCCGAGTGGCTGTCCACTGGTCTTAACGTTTCGACCAAGATCATGACCGCCTACGGCTTGGCCCTGCTGCTCACCATGATGATCAAGAAGGGTATGACTCCGTTCCTGTTCATCGGCTTCCTGCTCGCCGCTTACCTCAACCTGTCCGTCATCGCGGTCGCTCTGATCGGTGTGTGCCTGGCTGTCGTCTTCATGGGCTTCAAGTTCAACGGTTCCCATGCAGCCGCCGGTGTCGATTCCGACTACGATCCGCTCGAAGACGACGAAGACTAAGGAGGAACACACTATGGCAACCGCAACCAAGGACGTGTCCCTGAACAAGAAGGTCAGCCAGTTCTTCTGGCGCTCCTGGGCCATCCAGGCCTCTTGGAACTACGAGCGTCAGATGAACATGGGCTTCCTCTACGGCATGGTTCCCACGCTCGATCGCCTCTATCCGGACGAGTCCGACCCCAAGCAGCTCGCTGCTAAGAAAGAGGCTTACCACCGTCACATGGCGTTCTACAACTGCACCCCGCAGACGAGCGCTTTCATCCTGGGCCTCTCCGCCTCCATGGAGGAGGAGTACGCCAAGGATCCCGAGAACTTCGATCCCGATTCGATCAACGCGGTCAAGACCTCCCTCATGGGTCCGCTTTCCGGTATTGGTGACTCCTTCTTCCAGGGCACCATCCGCGTTATCGCCTTTGGCCTGGGCGTTCAGCTGGCTCAGCAGGGCTCCATCATGGGCCCGATCCTGGCCATGCTCATCTCCATCGTCCCCTCCGTGCTGATCACTTGGTTCGCAGCCAAGATGGGCTATCAGGGCGGCCACGAGTACCTGAGCAAGCTTCAGGGCGGCGACCTCATGGAGAAGCTCATGTATGTCTGCGGCATCGTGGGTCTTATGTCCGTGGGCGGCATGATCGCTACGCTGATCGGCGCCACCACCCCGCTGCAGTTCGCTGACGGCACCGTCGTGATCCAGGACATCTTGGACGGCATGATGCCCCAGATGATCTCCCTTGGCCTCACCGGCCTTATGTACTGGCTCATCAAGAAGAACGTCAACACCGGTTGGCTTCTCGTGATCGCCATCGTGGGCGGCATCGCCCTCTCCGCGGCCGGCATCCTGGCCTAGTCGCGACCAAGCGTCTAACCGCTTTCCCCCGGGGGCCTGCCTGGCATCCCATACCCCAGGCAGGCTTCCATCCCCAAATGTGTCAAAGGGACAGTCCCTTTGTCGCATCCTCAACGGGCCGGCGACTCGGTCCAAATTACGGTAACCCTGTGTGCGTCCGGCAATGTGGCGCCGCAAAAAATCGAAAGGAATGTGTCAGATGTACGAGATCGACCTTAACCTCCCTAAGCAGATCGTCGCTGACGTCCTGTCCAACCACGAGATCCACAGCGTCGCTTTCGTCGGCTGCGGTGCTTCCATGTCCGACCTGTACCCCGCCAAGTACTTCCTGGCCAACAACACGGACAAGCTGAACGTTCAGATCTTCACCGCTAACGAGTTCAACTACGACACGCCTTCCTGGGTCAACGAGCACACCTTCGTGATCACCTGCTCCCTCGGTGGCTCCACGCCCGAGACCGTCGAGGCCAACAAGACCGCCAAGAAGCACAACTGCCCGGTCGTCTCCCTCACCAACAAGGCTGGCTCCGCTCTGACCGTCGACGCCGACCACGTCATCGTCCACGGCTTCCATGCCAACTTTGCCGCCAAGGCCGAGAAGCCTGGCTACGCCATCGCTCTTGCTCTCGAGATCCTTCAGCAGACCGAGGGTTATGACAAGTACGACGACATGATCACCGGCCTCACCAACGTCTTCGACCTGTGCGAGAACGCTGCTCAGTCCTGCAAGAAGCTCGCCAAGAAGTTCGCTGAGGACTTCAAGGACGACGAGATGATCTACTTCATGGCTTCCGGTGCTTCCGAGAAGATGGCTTATTCTCACGCCGCCTTCCTCTTCACCGAGATGCAGTGGATCGACGCCGCCGCCTACAACACCGGCGAGTACTTCCACGGCCCGTTCGAGGTTTCTACCGAGGGTAAGCCCTACGTCTTCTTCATGTCCGATGGTGCTACCCGTCCGATGGACGCCCGCGCCCTCACCTTCCTTGAGCGCATGGGTGCCAAGGTCGCTCTGATCGACTCCAAGGACTACGGCCTGGCTGACGCCGTGCCCGCGAGCGTCATCACCTACTTCAACCCGCTGCTGCACCTCGCCGTTATGCGTGAGTACGGCAACCAGATCGCTGAGGCCCGTCAGCACCCGCTGACCATGCGTCGCTACATGTGGAAGCTTTCCTACTAATCACAAAGTAAGTAGACCTTACGGATTGATTGAGAGGGGATGGGGTTTGCGCCCCATCCCTTTTTTGCTTTGGGAAGGGCGTGCCCGTCGCGCCGCAAAACCCCAGAAAACCCTACCAAAATAAACCTGTCCCTTTTTGGCAGGTGGAAGGAGATGCGTATGATCAAGGCGGTGCTGTTTGACATGGACGGCGTGCTGGTCGATACCGAGTGGTTCTACAACCGTCGTCGCGTGGCGTTTATGGAAGAGAAGGGGTTCCATTTTGACGAGATCCCCGATCTTTCGGGGTCTAACGAGCCCGCCATTTGGGAGGCGCTGGTGCCCGACGATATTGAGCTGCGCGAGCGCCTGCGCGTGGAGTACAAGCAGGTCTACAGCCCGGACCACCCTGTTCCGTATGCCGAGCTACTCAACGAGCAGACGGAGCCAGTGATGCGCGAGCTGCACGAGCGCGGCGTGAAGTGTGCCATCGCAAGCTCGTCCTATCGCGAGCTCATTGACGAGCTGGTTGAGATTGCCGGTATCGCCGACGTGCTGGATTACACCATCAGCGGTCACGAGTGCAGCGCGTTTAAGCCTGACCCTGAGATCTACCTGCGTGCCATGAAAGCGCTGGGTGTGGAGCCTGCCGAGTGCCTGGTTATCGAGGATTCGCCTTTGGGCATCGAGGCTGGCAAGCGTTCCGGCGCCCGCGTCCTGGCGCTGCGTCCGCACGAGGGCGTCAACCTGGATCAGTCCGCCGCTGACGTCGTCATCGACAACCTGACCGACATCCTACCTGCCATTTAGGGACAGGTTTATTTTGGCAGGTTTTATCTGGGCAAACGCCAAATTCGCCGTGAAGGGATCGCTCTCTTCACGGCGTTTTTCTTTTAAGCGGCCTCACGGTCCTTCTGATGGTTGTCGAGAGAGGGTGAATTGAGGCGCCCTCTGTCGCTCCATGCTACAATCGCCGACATGCCCTACAACTACATCTGCCTTCGAAGGGAGCCTACGTGGCGAACGCCATCGACCAGCTCACGGACCGCGTGCTCGTGCTCGGCCGCCTCACCATCGTCCGCCGCGCCATCACCGCCGTGGCGGTCACAATTTCCGCCGTTCTCCAGACATTTCTGATCCAGGCGTTCATTCAGCCCGCCGACCTGCTTCCGAGCGGCCTCACCGGCGTCGCGGTCCTGCTCGATCGCGTCACCTCGCTCGGCGGCGTCCATATCGACATCTCGCTCGGCATGCTCGCGCTCAACATTCCCGTGGCGCTCCTGTGCTGGAGCGGCATCAGCAAGCGCTTCGTCATCTTCTCGATGATGCAGGTTGTGCTCTCGTCGCTGTTTCTCAACATCTTTCACTTTGCGCCGTTTTTGGGCGACAAGATCATGCTCATTATCTTTGGCGGCGTGGTCTCGGGCCTGGGTGCCGCCATCGCGCTTAAGTCCGGCGCGTCCACCGGCGGCACCGACTTTATCGCGCTGTGGGTGTCCAACCACACGGGCAAGACCATCTGGGGCGTCATCTTTGGCTTCAACTGCGCTATCCTGGCGATCTTTGGCTTTATGTTTGGATGGGACAACGCGGCGTATTCCATCGTGTTCCAGTTTATTTCGACCAAGACCATCGACAGCTTCTATCGCCGCTACGACCGCGTGACGCTACAGATCACGACGCGTAAGGCCGACGAGATCATGACTGCTTACGTTGACCATTTTCAGCATGGCATTAGCTGTGCCGAGGTCATCGGCGGGTACAGCCGCGAAAAGATGTACCTGCTGCACACCGTTGTTTCGACCTACGAGAGCCAGGATATCGTCAAGCTGGTGTGCGATGTGGACTCCGGCGCCGTGATCAACGTGTTCCACACGCTCGACTTTGTGGGCGGCTGGTGGGGCGGGCATGTCGACGAGCCCATGCCCACGGCCGTGCCCGATCCGGATAAGCCGGCGCGCATGGCCAGCAGGCAGGCGCGTCTGAACGATCAGGAGAGCTTGCAGCAGGATGACGGCAAGTAAGGATTTGCTGTATATGGTATATCGTTTTATCAAATTGAGGTAACATATAAAAAGACGTTATATACGTATTAGTTATTTTGCTATTTTGATAAGAGTGACCCGATATGCCCACGCCTAAAAACGCCCCGCTTTACCAGCAGATTTACGATGAAATCAAGGATGCGATTGAGAAGGGTGTTTATGCACCCAAGGAGCGTATTCCGTCCGAGCTCGAGCTTGCCGAGCAGTACGAGGTGAGCCGTATCACGGTGCGTCGCGCCGTCGAGGAACTGTGTTCCGATGGCTATCTAGTTAAGCAGCAGGGCCGCGGCACCTTTGTCGCCACGCCGCACATCAACCGCCAGTTCCATGCCACGGCGCTGCAGACGTTTACCGAGCTGTGCGCATCGAATGGCATGAAGGCGGGCGCGCACGTGATTGATCGCCAGATTGTGCCGGCGCGCCAAAACGAGATGGAGTTCTTTGGCCTGCAGAAGGACGCGCTGTTGCTGCACATTAAGCGCGTGCGTACGGCCGATGGCGAGCCCATCTTTGAGGAGAACATTTTCGTGCCGTTTGATGAATATCGTGAGCTGCTGACGGCCGACCTTGAGGATAAATCGATCTTTGGCGAGGTCGAGCGCGTGGGCGGTACCCCGATCGTCTCGGTTGGTTACCGCACGGTCGAGGCCGTTCGCGCCAACACCGAGCAGGCGGCCGAGCTGGGCATTGCCCCGCACGACCCGCTGCTTAACTTGCGTGCCGGCTTTATCGGCCCCAACAGCGAGCCAGTCCTGATGGGCAAGCAGTACTACGTGGGTTCTCGTTACGTCATCGTTCTGTAGGTTACGCGGTTTTACCAAACCGCGTAACCGGTCGACGCTGCGCGCCCGGCATTTGGCCAATCTGCCGTTCAATTTCAAAGGCGCGACCAGAAGGTCAGCGCCTTTTCGTTTCACGGCACCTTGGCTCAAATGACAGGCGCTCGCTGGCTTTGCCGAGACAACGGGGTAGTCATTGGGGACGTTCTTAAATGACTAGTCGTTGGGGACGTTCTTGTTTGACTAGTCGTTTAAGAACGTCCCCAATGACTAGTCTGAGCGATGGCCGTGTGCTGCTGTCTCCGTGGCGGCGTATAATCGGCGGCAGACGATTCTGACGTTAGGAAACCATGACCGATAGCATGCAGCAGATGGCGCTCGATACGCTCGGCGCCTATTTTGGCTACACCTCGTTTCGCCCGGGACAGGATCGCATGGTCGATGCGATTCTTGCCGGCCGCGATGCGCTGGGCGTTATGCCCACGGGCGCGGGAAAGTCCATCTGCTACCAGGTGCCTGCGCTTATGCTGCCTGGCATCACCTTTGTGGTGAGCCCGCTGCTGTCGCTCATGGAGGACCAGACCCGCGCGCTGCTCGCGGCGGGTGCACGCCCCAGCTATCTCAACTCCAGCCTTACGCCGGCTCAGCAAAATACCGTGCTCAAGCGTGCACGCGAAGGTCGCTACCAGCTTATGTACGTGGCGCCCGAGCGCCTGCTCGAGCCACGTTTTCTGGCCTTTGCGCAGGAAGCCGCAGCGGCCGACGGCATTGGCGTGCCGCTCGTGGCCATTGACGAGGCGCACTGCGTAAGCCAGTGGGGCCAGGATTTCCGCCTCGCCTACCTGCAGATTCGCGAGTTTATCGATTCGCTGCCGCAGCGCCCCATCGTGGCGGCCTTTACCGCCACGGCGACCGAGCGCGTGCGTGCGGATATTCAGCAAATGCTCGGCTTGCAAAATCCCGCGACCGTGGTGACGGGCTTTGACCGTAAGAACCTCTACTTTGGTTGCGAGGAGATGGGCGACAAGGCCAAGACCGCATGGGTGCGCGACTACGTGTTTGCGCATTCGAGCGAGAGCGGCGTCGTGTACTGCTCCACCCGCAAGACGGTCGACGCGCTGGCAGGCGAGCTTGCCGAGGCGCTGGGCCCCAGCGGCATTCGCGTGGGCCGTTATCACGCCGGCATGGGCAACGATGCCCGCCGTCAGAGCCAGCGCGCCTTTATCGACGACGATATCCAGGTGATGGTCGCCACCAACGCTTTTGGCATGGGCATCGATAAACCCAACGTTCGTTACGTGATTCACAACAACGTGCCCGAGAGCATCGAGGCCTACTATCAGGAGGCGGGTCGCGCCGGCCGCGATGGCGATCCGGCGAGCTGCCATCTGTTGTGGAACGGCAACGATTTTCGCATGCGCCGCTTTTTGATTGACCGCGGCGATGCGGCCGACGAAGCGCTCGACGACGAGCAGCGCGCGTGGGCGCTCCAGAACCGCTATCGCCTGCTCAGCCAAATGGAGGGCTACTGTAATACCACCGGCTGCCTGCGCGAATACATGCTGCGCTACTTTGGCGACGAGGCCGCGGCCGAGCATGCGGCGGCGGGCGCGGACGGCACGGCGGACGAGGCCGAGGGTTGCGGCAACTGCAGCAACTGCCTCACGCAGTTCGAGGTCGAGGACGTGACCGATATGGCCCGTGCTGCCGTGCGTTACGTTGCCATGCGCCCCATGCGCTTTGGCAAGTCGCTCATTGCCGACGTGCTCCACGGCGGCAATACCGAGCGCATTCGTCAGATGCACTTGGACGAGGATCGCGGCTATGGCGAGCTGTCGAGCGAATCGGTCGGACGCATTAAGGACATCATCGGGCAGCTGTGCGGCCGTGGCTACCTGGCCACCTCACAGGGCCAATATCCGGTGGTCGGCCTGGGTCCGCGTGCCGGCGAGGTCGAGGACGAGGCCTTTGCCTTTACCATTAAACGCCGCGCGTCCAAGCGCAAGGCGTCGGCCCGCGCCCGTCGTGCGGTGGACTTGCTGCGCGAGGAGGCCGAGCTGGATCAGCGTCCGCGCGTGGGCGACGACGCCGAGCTGTTCGAGCGCCTGCGGGCACTCCGCAAGGAAATCTCGACCGAGCTCGAGATGGCACCGTACATGGTTTTCTCCGACAAGGCCCTGCGCGGTCTGTGCCGTCTGCGCCCGCAGACACGCGATGAACTTATACAGGTCAACGGCATCGGCGAGAAAAAGGCCGACAGCTTTGGCGAGCAGTTTATGGCGGCGATTGAAGAGTTTGAGTCCGAACACGCACGGGATGGAGCATAACGATGGCAACCGATAACAAAACTGAGCGTTCCGAGCGCACTGACGTGCCCGCCGTGCCGCTGTACCAGCAGGTCATGGATGACCTGAAGGGCGAGATCGCGCGCGGCGTATATCTGACCGGTTCTCGCATTCCTTCCGAGATGGAGCTCGCGAAGTCCTACGGCGTGGGGCGCGTCACCGTGCGCCGTGCCATCGAGGAACTATCGCGCGCGGGGTATCTCAACCGTCAGCAGGGGAGGGGCACCTTTGTGTGTGCGCCCAAGCTCAAGCGCAAGATTCGCCAGAAGGGCGACGTCCAGAGCTTTACTGAGGGTTGCGCTGCCAACGACATGGTGCCGGGTGCGCGTCTGGTGTCGCGCACGGTGGTCGCGGCGACGCACGAGGATGCGGCGTTTTTTGACGTGGAGCCCGGCTGCGAGCTTATCGTGGTCGAGCGCGTACGCACGGCAGATGGCATCCCCGTCATGCTCGAGAACAACGCCTTTGTGCTCGCCGACCATCCCTACCTGCAGACGCTGGCCGCCGAGGACCTCACTGATAACTCAATCTTTGCGCTCGTTGCCGAGCATTCGGGCCGCGCGCCGCACAAGTCCGACCCCTGCACCGTGGAGATTGCGCTTGCCGATGCTCAGGCGGCCCCGCTGCTGGAGGTGCCGGTCGGCGAGCCGCTCTTTTATATGGAGGCGTACTTTACCGATGCGGACGAGCGGCCCTTGCTGCTCGGGCGCCAAAAGATCGTGGGCTCGCGCTACGTCTTCGACATCTAACGTCCATAGATAGAACAACATAGAACAAATTTGCCGTGATGACTTCACCGGTGACTGCTTGCGTGCTATAAATAGAACAACATAGAACGACTGCAGGTACGAGCTGCTATCGTTCAAAGCCGCCACACAAGGAGGAGCATCAGCATGAACGCACATGATCTGATTCGGGAAATTATCGAGCGCAAGGGCAAGGTCGAGAACGTCTTTTGGATCGCCTGCGGCGGTTCGATGATCGACCTGATGCCGGCTAACGAGCTGCTCAAGCGCGAGGCCACCACGTTTGCCTCGACGGTCTACACGGCACGCGAGTTCTGCCTGATGACACCCAAGAGCCTGGGGCCGAAGTCGCTCGTCGTCGCCTGCAGCCACAGCGGCAATACGCAGGAGGTCGTCGACGGCTGCGAGATGGCGCTGGCCGCCGGCGCCGAGGTCGTCGCCCTCACCGACTGCGAGGGCTCCAAGATCGACAATGGCAAGTGGACCACCTGGGTCTATCCGTGGGGCGAGGGCGTGTCACAGGCCGAGGTGCCGCAGGGCATCGGCGCTCTGATGGCTGCCGAGCTGCTCGACCAGCAGGAGGGTTACGAGGCACTCGCCGACATGTATGAGGGCCTCAAGCAGATGGATGCGCTGCTGCCCGCCGCCCGCGAGAAGGTCAACGCCGAGCTGGGCGCCCGCTTTGCCGAGCTCTGCCAGCAGCACAAGTTCTTCTATATCTTGGGGTCCGGCCCCAACTTTAGCCAGACCTACGCCATGGCCATCTGCTCGCTCATGGAGATGCAGTGGCAGCACTGCTGCTACATCCACTCCGGCGAGTACTTCCACGGTCCCTTCGAGGCCACCGAGCCCGGCGTGTTCTACTTTGTGCAGCTTGGCGCGGGCGAGTGCCGCCCCATGGAGGAGCGCGCGCTTGCGTTCCTCAACACGCACACCGATACGATCATGGTGCTCGACGCGCTTGAGTACGGCGTGGGCGAAGTGCCTGCCAGCGTGCGTTCGTTCCTGGAGCCAATCTTCTTCTATGCGATGAGCTGCGAGCTGCGCGCCGCCCGCGGCAAGGTCTTCGACCACAGCCCCGAGGTTCGTCGCTACATGGGCATCGAGCAGTACTAATATACCGGGAATAACCTCTCACGACGGGGCTTCCGCCAAGTGCGGGCCCCGTTTTGCTTTGCCAAGAAAGAAATGGGGACTGAACATGCGCGTGCTTGATTTGACTCACACGATTAGGGAAGACATGCCGGTATTTCCCGGAGCCGATACACCCAAGCTGCTGCCAGCGAGTACCTACGAGCACGACGGATTTAAAGAGACGCTCATGCAGATGTACACCCATACGGGGACGCATATGGATCCACCGGCGCATCTGTTTGCCGACCGCACGACGCTCGATGCGTTTCCGGCAAGCCAGTTTATAGGCAGGGCATTGGTTGTCGATTGCCGCATGCTCGCCGAGGGTGAGGCCATTACTGTGGAGCAACTCCGTCCCTATGGCGATAAGGTGACCCAGGCCGAGTTTTTGCTGTTCAACTTGGGTTGGGATAAGCGCTGGGGAACCGAGGCGTACTTTGGCGACTATCCTTGCTTGGACGACGAAGTGTTGGACCTGATCATCGACGGCGGCTACAAGGGCATCGACTTTGATGTAATTGGACTCGACCCCATCGCGGACGAAAACCTGACGCGCCACAAGAAGTTGTTCCGCGCATGCGATATCGTCAACATCGAGAATCTAAAGGACTTGGACTGTTGCGGCGACGATCTGTTCTGGTTTAGCTGCGCACCGCTCAAAATCGAGGATTGCGACGGCTCGCCCATTCGCGCAATCGCGTGGTTTGAGGATTAAAGCGCCCTGTTCCATCTGTCGAAAAACGAAGGTGAATACTTTTCCGCGAAGTGAACGACCTATTTTGGACCCCCGAAGCATCAACACTTTTTGGTGCCGAAACTGCAGGAAAAACTCGGCGAAACCGCAGGAAACGGCGTCTGAAAAGTGTGGATGCTTCGGGGGCTCGTTTTTGCTCGTTCACTTCGCGGAAAAGTATTCACCTTCGATTCGCAAGCGTGTCGCGCGAGTCAAAAAAGCGGGCTGCGCCGGGGATTTCCGGCGCGGCCCGCTTAGTATCGTGTTTAGATTCGCAAGGTTGCGGCAGCCTACGGCCTACTTTGCGTCGTAGGCCTCGGCGTCCCACCAGTCGAGCTGGGCGATGTTGTCGCGGATGTGCTGGCAGCTCTTGTGGAAGCCCTCGAGCTCGTACTCGGACAGATCGAGCGTGTAGACCTCCTCGACGCCCTCGGCGCCGATCACGCACGGCAAGGAGGTGAAGATGCCCTCCTCGCCATACTGGCCGGTCATAAGCGTAGAGGCTGAAAGCACGGCGTGCTCGTTGTGCAGCACGGCAGCGCAGACGCGTGCGGCGGAGTTGGCGACGGCGTACTCGGTGCACTGCTTGCCCTGGTAGGTAACATAACCGCCCTTGCGCGCGAGCTCCTCGACCTCCATGTGGTCGAAGGCGTACTTGTCGGAGTTCTCGGCCTGAAGCTCGTTGAGGCTCTTGCCGGCGATGGTTGCTGCCTTAAAGGCGGCCAGCTGGCTAAAGCCGTGCTCGCCGATCATGTAGGCGTCGATGGACTTGGGGCTCACGCCGACCTTCTTGGAGATCTCGGTGCGCAGGCGGGCGGAGTCCAGACCGCAGCCCGAGCCGATGATCTTCTTGGGATCGTAGCCGGTCAGGTGCCACAGCTCGGTGCACACGACGTCGCAGGGGTTGGAGATGCTCACAAAGATGCCGTCGAAGCCGGCGTCGACGATGCGCTTGGCAAAGGTGCGGGCGGCGTCGGTGGTAAAGAACAGCTCGCCGTCGCGGTTGCCGGCTGCCAGCGCGACCTTACCGGCAGCGTTGACGATGACGTCGCAGCAGGCCAGCTCCTCGTAGTGGTCGTAGCAGTTGACGATCTTGGTATTGTACGGGACAAACGAAAGGGAGTCGCGCAGGTCCTGGACCTCGGACGTCACCTTGGCCTCGTTGATATCGCACAGGTACAGCTCATCGGCAATGCCCTGCATGAGCAGGCTATTGGCGACATGTGCTCCTACGTGGCCCTGGCCGACCACACCGATCTTACGCGTCTGGTACATATATGTATCCTTTCGGCCGAGTTTTTCGCGTCGAACCATTGTAGCGTCCTGCTGCCACTTTGCTAGGCTAAAGCGCCGCAGATTTTTGGGACATGCCTTAATCTCTACTTTTGGAGTGATTTGGGCCGCTGACGGCATCGCTGGGCGATGTGCTCGCGCGGATGGGGCCGCTCGTTGTACCATAACTGCAACTGACTCGTAAGGAGCATCCATGCCCATTCGCATCCCCGACGCCCTCCCTGCCGCTGCGCAGCTCGAGAGCGAGAACATCTTTGTCATGACCGAGTACCGCGCACTGCACCAGGACATCCGTCCGCTGCGCGTGCTCATCCTCAACCTCATGCCCACCAAAATCGCCACCGAGACGCAGATCATGCGCAAGCTCTCCAACACGCCGCTGCAGGTGGAGGTGGACCTGCTGCGCACCAAGACGCACGAGGCCACGCACGTGAGCGCCGGTCACCTGGAGACGTTCTACCGCACGTTCGACGACATCCGCGACATCCACTACGACGGCCTGATTATCACGGGCGCGCCCGTGGAGCAGATGCCATTCGAGGAGGTCGACTACTGGCCCGAGCTCTGCCAGATCATGGATTGGTCCACTACGCACGTGCACTCCACGCTGCACATTTGCTGGGGCGCGCAGGCGGGGCTCTACCATCATTACGGCATTCAGAAGTACGATCTACCGGCCAAGGCAAGCGGCGTGTTCGAGCATTATTTGGTGAAGCCGCAAAGCCCGCTGGTCCGCGGCTTCGATGACCGCTTCTATGCAGTACATTCGCGCAACACCGATGTGCGCCGCGAGGACGTGGAGGCTGAGCCGCAGCTTGAGGTCGTGGCCGTGTCCGACGAGGTAGGCCTATACATCGTCAAGTCGACCGACAGCCGCCGTTTCTTTGTCTTTGGCCATCCCGAGTACGATACCGACACGCTGCGCCTGGAGTACGAGCGCGACGTGAAGCGCGGGCTCAACCCTCAGGTGCCGGCGCATTACTTCCCGGGTGACGACCCCACCGCCGAGCCGCGCAACGTCTGGCGCAGCCAGGCCCAGCTGTTCTACACCAACTGGCTCAACTACTACGTCTACCAGACCACGCCCTACGACCTAGCCCGCGCCGGCGAGGAGCACTAGACTGCGACTGTGGCGCTGTAGCCGTGGCTGATGTGGCAGCGGTTAGGCGCTGATGATGTTGGGCAGCGGCAGGTCGTGGGCATCGGTGGGGATGTGGTCGACGCGCTGTTCGTCAAAGGCGATGCCGATGATCTGGCATGTGGCCGAAAGCGTGGGCAGGTAGCGGTCGTAGCAACCACCGCCGTAGCCCAGGCGCGCGCCGGTGCGGTCGAAGGCCACGAGCGGCACGACGATCATGTCGAGAGCTTCGGCGGGCACGATGGGAAAGCGGTCGCTGTCGATGTCCGTGGCCGCGAAGGGTCTCGTGGGGTGGGCAATAAACGGGGCCGCGGGTGCGTCGCCGGCAGCAGCCGCCCGCATGCACATACGCTGGCTGCAGGCAGCAGCTTCGGTTGCCAAGAGCATGCACGGATAGGCTACGCGCCAGCCGCGCGCGGCGGCCGCAGCGGCAAACGCGGCAGGGTTGACCTCGGAACCCATCGCGGCATAGCTGGCAACGGTGTGCGGCGCCGCGGCATCCGAGCGATCCAACAGCTCAACCAGCCGCGCACAGATATCAGCAGACTTCGCCGCCTGCAAGTCCAAATCAAGTGCATCGCGCCGAGCAATCACCGCCCGCCGCAACTCAGCCTTGTCCATCCTAGCCCCCTCTCCCAAACCTACCAAAAAGGGACAGGTTTATTTTGGCAGGTTTTATCTGGGCAAACAGCGAAAACCACCACGAAGGGAACACAGGCACCCTCGTGGTGGTTTTGATGGCGACTCGTCTCTATTACAACGCCGCGGCGATTGCTTCGGCCACAAATTTGTTAAGCGATTCACCCTTCTTTGCCGCCGCCAGTGCTGCCTGCTTGTGAAGCTCGGAGCCTGTTCTCACATTGAATGAGCCCTTAAAAGCCCGCTCTGGTTCCTTGCCCTTTTCGGCACAAAACTCAAGGTAATCGTCGACGGCGTCGTGGAAGCATCGCTCCACTTCTTCAACCGTGGAGCCTTCAAATACAATTGCGTCCCTAATGCCGGCGACCATACCTGTCAGCACGTGCTGTTCGGCATCGAACTCGACCGGGGCGAAATAACCCTTGTAAGCCAAAACGTTACTCATGGCTGCCTCCGACATCTTGTAGAAATCGAACGATGTTTCGGATGGTTCCCGCCGTCAATTCGTCAGATGGATGGGGTGCGTGCATCACGAACATTCTGCCGTCCGATGGCCTGTAGAAGCGAATGCGCGATCCGGATGTCCTGCCTTTGTTGTCCATTTCAAAGCCATATGAAGCCATAACTTTAAGAAAGTCGGCAAATCTATACGTTGAAGGACGGTTAAGCAGCTGGGCGATGAGTTTGTCGATCCGAGTCATCCTGCCTCACATCCTGCAACTATATTATAGTTGCAATTTAAGTCCGATGCAAACACTCATAATATAGAACATGTGTACGTATAGAACAAGCGTTCGAATCACCACTGAGAAAGGGGACAGGCACCTTTGTGGTGGTCTGTGCTGTGATGGGCGTCTGCGGCGGTTTGTCTCGATCTGTAACAGTAACTCGGCAAAATTGGACTTAGATGTTACAGATTTAGACAAAGGGTCGGCGTCATCCGGAAACGTCTCGATTTGTGACATCTGGAGCCAATATTGCCGCCTAGATGTTACAGATTGAGACAAACCGCCGCGGTGGGCTACGCCGCCCCGCCCAAGCCGCAGAAAAAAGGTAGATTTTCGGGCATGTCCCAAAAATCTACCTTGGTGCCTTAGCCCAGCAGGTCGACTACGTTGAAGCCGGCGTTGCTCTTTGCGATGACGTCGCGGCCGCCAAAGACGCAGGTGGGCGACTCGGCTGCGATGCGCGTCACGTCGGTGCCGAGCGAGCGCAGCTCACCGGGCGTGGCGGCGAGCATCTGGGCGCGACGCTCCTCGCGCGCATGCGGATCGAGCCCGGCCAGGTAGGTCGTGTTGCGGCGCTTGGTGAGCGCGTACGGCTTCACCGGCGCGTCCATGCCGCTCACGCAGCTCACGATAAAGCCCTCAAAGGCGGCTTCGTCGGGCTCAAAGCTGCCAAGCCATGCACCCGCGCGCTCCACGCGCTCAATCGAAGGATCGATCGCCGGGTCGCGGTAGGTGTAGAACGCCGCCTGACGCTCACCTGCCGCGCGGAATCCGCAGCCGTACGCCCCGCCCTTCACGCGGATCTCGTTCCACAGGTAGTCGTAGGAGAGCGCGTTGGCAGCCACGGCCCAAGCGCCTGTCACGTCGAGCCCCAAGCGACGCGGATCGCACGCGCTTGCCGCAAAACAGATGTCGCTGGGGATCACGAAAGCCTCGTGGCGGTCGCGCGGCTCCGGCACCACGAGCGTGCCGCTGGCAGCGCCGTCGCCCGCGCCAAGCCCCAGGTCGCCCGCGGCATCCCAGTACGCGTCAAAGTCCTCGTCGCTGCCGGTAAAGCTCGCCATGCACCCATCGGCCACAAAGATGCGGTCTGCCAGTGCGGCAAGCTTGGCGCGCAGGTCGTCCAGGCGCTCGTCAAAGTGGTCGAGCAGATCGCGAAGGAACAGGTAGAAATCAACGCCCGAAAGCTGCTCGCGCACCACGGCCGAAGGCGAGCTGTAGCTCATTGCGCGACCGAGCGCCGCCGAGTGACCGTTGTTGATAAAGCCCTGCTCAAGTCCAATGCGAATCTGCGTGAGCACGTCGCGCACGCGGTCGGTGTCGGCATCGAGCAAAAGCGTGCTCGACCACACCTCGCGCGGCAGGCTCGCCAGCGCATCGATCTTCTCGGACAGGGCGCCGGCGCTCACCAGCAGGTAGGGGCGCACGCCGTCCACGTCGGGCTGGGTCATGACCTCGGTCGTAAAGCTCAAAAAGCCCAGCTTGCCAGCGAGCAAGTTGTCGAGCTCCTCGGCAGAGTGCTCGCGCGTGGGCAGCTGTTTGAGCAGGCGGCAGAGCAGCGTCACATAGGGCAGGTCCTCAAACGCGACGCAGCTCAGGTCGAAATACTGCATGGCGTAGGCCAGGCGGTTGGTAGGGATGTCGTGGCGCAGACAGACGATGGGCGCGGTCGTGTCCACGACCAGCGGCGGCTCGGGGCGCGCCTCGCCAATGTCGGACACGCGCAGGCGCGGCAGCGTGGCCTTGTCCTCGGGCGTGTCCTCGGCTTCCTGCGCGGCACGCAGCGCGGCCGTGCGCTCGACCACGTCGGCCAGCTCGGCATCGGTCATGGCATCGCGCTTGGCTGCCAGCTCGGTGGCCTCGGCACCCTCCGAACCCTCGGCGGCGTCCACCGGCACCAGCTCGACCAGTGCCATGTGGTCGTTCTCCAGTACCAACTCGCGCAGCAGGTCCTCAAAGTAGGTGCCGTCCAGCTCGCTACGCAGCTCCTTGTACACCGGGCCGTACTTGAGTGCCAGCGTCGCGGCGTCGTCATCGTAGAGCCAGGTGCTCAGTGCGTCGCACGCAATGGCCACGCCGTCGGCGATACCGTAGTCGCGCTGGCGCAGGTCGTATTCGTTGCTGCTGATGATGGCTTCCAGGCGCTCGCGCGGAACGCCATGCTCGCACAGGTCGCGGCAGGCGTCCTGGAACACACGACGCAGCTCGCGCGCCACGCCGGGCTGCGCGTTTTGCAGCATGATGAGCTCGTAGGGCTGCAGGCTCTCGGCAGCGGTGTAGCTCACCACGTTGCCGCCCAAGCCAGCGGCCAGAATGGCCTTCTTGATTGGTGCTTCGTTGGAGCCCAGCAGCGCCTCGAACAGGATATCCGCCGCGATTGTGCGCTTGCGGTCGAGCGCGCTGCCCAGCACAAGGCCCAGGCCCACCAGGGCGTTCTCGGGTGTAGTGGCCATCTCGACGCGCTTATACTCGCAGGTCACAGGCGCCTGCACGTCCAGCGGATTGGGCGCCAGCGCGGACGGGTCCTCGCCGGCGGCAACGGCGGCGTCCATGCGGCGGCTCGCGGCACTCGACTGCGACAGATAGCGCTCGTCCAAAAAGGCCAACGCTCGGTCCACGTCCAGGTCGCCGTAGAGCGTGATGTAGGAGTTGGAAGGGTTGTAGTGGCGTGCGTGCGTGTCCAGGAACTGCTCGTAGGTGAGCGCCGGGATCACGCGCGGGTCGCCGCCGCTCTCGTGCGCATAGGCGGTGTCGGGATAGAGCGCGGCGTTGACGGCGTCGTCCAGCACGCTCATGGGGTCGGACAGCGCGCCCTTCATCTCGTTGAACACCACGCCGTTATAGCGCAGCGTGCCCTCGCGCAGGCTCGCGGAGCTGTCGCCGCCCTCGCCCTCGACGCTCTCCGGTAGGTCCAGCTCGTAGTGCCAGCCTTCCTGCTCAAAAATGGTGGGTTTGGTATAGATGGCCGGGTTGAACACCGCGTTCAGGTACACGTCCATCAGGTTGTACAGATCCTGCTCGTTGGTGGTGGCAACGGGGTAGATGGTCTTGTCGGGGTAGGTCATGGCGTTGAGGAACGTCTGCATGGAGCTCTTGATCAGGTCGACAAACGGCTCCTTGACGGGGAACTTGGCCGACCCGCACAGCACCGAGTGCTCAAGAATATGGAACACGCCGGTAGAATCGGCCGGCGGCGTCTTAAAGCCAATGGCAAAGGCCTTGTTTTCGTCGTCGCACGCCAGGTACAGCAGGCGAGCGCCCGAGACGGTGTGGCGCAGCACGTAGGCGTCCGAGTCGAGCTCGGGCACGGTCTCGCAGCGCTCGACGGCAAAGCCGTGGCAGGTGGTGTCGGGCACCAGCAGTGCGGCGGCAGCGGCGCGCGGGTCGGTTGAGGTGGTGGGCATATGCAGTCTCCTTTGACGCCCCAGCGGGGGCGAATCGAGTCGAATCCTCGAGAGTATACCCATATGGAGCCGCGGCACTGCGGCGAACTGAAGACGATGCCAACGGAATGGGTAAAGGCCCCGCGTGACCGCCGCGCGAGCGTGGAAACTTGGACGCCTATCGAATGAGAGTGGATTTTCGGACGGAATCAGCCTCAAAACGTCCAAAAACCGTCCAAATATCCACCCTCATTTCCCGACCGTCCAAAATCCACGCTCATCCGCCGCCCGCACATCTCTCATCTCTCATCTCTCATTCGTCACGAATACGAGAGATAACAGAAAGACGAGAGATAAATATGAGAGATAACTGAGCAGCAAAGAGACAAGCAATCATGGTATTATCTCAATACCGATTGTTCTACCAGCAAAAACATGTTTATATGAAACAGATGGCAGACATCTTATCTTTTATCTCTCACTCATCTCTAATATGAGAGATAACAGATAGATGAGAGATAATTACGAGAGATAACTGAGAGACGAAGGAAATCCATTCGCGGCATTCTTCGCAGAACCGAGCGAAAGGACGTGCAGATGAACGAAAACGAGCTGACCGGTCTGCTTGAGTCTTTAAGGCGTATGGGCTCGGATGATCTTAACGTCGAAGTGAAGGAGAGCGCCACGACGCTTTCCCGCGACGTATGGGAAACGGTGAGCGCATTCGCGAACACTGCCGGCGGAATCATCGTGCTCGGAGTGAGTGAGCGCGCAGGTTTTGTCCCGGTTGAGAACTTCGAGACCGAGAAAGTGCTCAACCAATTTG
The DNA here is from genome assembly GCA_902491395.1 of uncultured Collinsella sp. Classification (GTDB taxonomy): domain Bacteria; phylum Actinomycetota; class Coriobacteriia; order Coriobacteriales; family Coriobacteriaceae; genus Collinsella. Next base: position 49,117 of record CABUHO010000007.1, on the reverse strand, counting down.
TGTCAGGCATGGGTGATGCGGGCGGTCGAGGAAAGCTGGCCAATCCGCCTAAATACACGATCGAGCGAGTGGAGCTTCAGGGCGTCATCGTTCTCGTCATTACGATTGAGGAGCTCGATCCGTCGAGCAAGCCCTGCTATGTCATAGAGCGGGGCGCCCAGGGCGGCAGCTACAAGCGCATCGATGACAAAGATGTGCCGCTTTCATCGACCGAGGTGCTCGCATTGGCGTCATACGGTCGAGCGACTCCGAGCGATCGGGACGCGGTGGCGGGTGCGGGCGCGGACAATCTCGACGAGACGCTGGTCGACCGTACGATAGATCGGGCTTTCTCGTTGACGCCCCGGGCAATGCGCGGCGCGCCGGACAAACAAACGAAGCTGGAGCGCCTAAATATCCTTGATTCCCAGGGCAATGTCACCAAGGCTGGACTCCTAGTTGTGGGCACCTACCCTCAGCAGTTCTATCCCAAGCTCTTCATTGACGTGGCTGTCCATGCGGGAACTCAGAAGGGCATGGCGGGGTCGCTGAGGTTCATGGACCGCACAATCTGTGAGGGAACGTTGGGCGAGATGATCTCGGATGCCGTCGCAGCCGTCGCCAAGAATTTGCGGCGAACCTCGACCGTCCAAGGCGTCTCGCGTGTCGACTCGCTTGAGATTCCCGAGGAGGTTCTGCGCGAGGCAATCGCCAACGCCGTAATCCATCGAGAATACGGGGATCGGTTCTGTGGACAATCGATTGCCGTCGACGTCTTTGACGATCGTGTCGAGGTGACGAATCCTGGCGGCCTTTACGGGGGAAAGACTCGCGAGAACTTGTTTGACGGCAGCTCCCGATGCCGTAACGCGACGCTTGTGAAGCTCATGTCGATTGTCCCGCTGCCGGATGGCGCAGGTTCGCCGGCTGAGGGCAATGGCTCGGGCATCCCGATGATGATCGATGCCATGCGCGCGCATGGTCTGGCCGAGCCCCTGTTCTGCCCGGGATTCGATCGGTTCAAGGTCGTACTTTACCGTTCAAAGATCGAGCCGGTCGATCATGGCGGGGGCTTAATTGTGACGGCACTCAAACACTACGGCGAGCTGGGGACGCGCGAGCTGGCAGAGCACACAGGGCTCACAATTTCCCAGGTTAGGTCGCGCGTCAACGCGCTCATTGCTCAAGGCGAGCTTGAGCCCACGGCGCCGGCGACGAGCCGCAACCGCAAGTATCGACTGTCGGAGCGCGTGGGATAGATGCGTTAGTGGACGAGGCGACCCAATAATCGACTCTCGATTGGCGTCCATTAAGGTAAAGCGGTTGTTGCCCAGTCGACGGTGATGCTAAAGACTCGGCTTACGCCGGCATGGCCCTGAACCCGTCCATCAAGAACAGCCTAAGAACCAGCTTGATGACATGCCCCGGTTTGACTTCTGCCGCGTCAAAGACGTGGCGCTCGGCGAGCTCGCTGCAGTATGCATAGATGTCGCGGATAAGGTCCGCGCCCGAGAGCGTAAACATGTAGCCTGCGTCCGAAAGCGTATTGGGCGCGGCGGGCAACTTGGCCATGTGACAGAACGTTTGCAGGTCGGGCGCCATAACGTTCTGGTAGTCGAGGTGGCCGTTGGCATCCTGCGCGGCAAGCTCCAATTGGCGCACAAAATCCAGCGCCGCCGCTAACACAAAGCTCGGCGTAGGCGCATTGACGTCCTGAGTGGTCGCCACAAGCCTGCCCGCCGCCTGCGTGACAAGCCAAGCGACCTCGCGCTGGCAACGCACGGCCTTGCGCGTAACCGGCTTGATGGACGAAGAAGAAACGCTCCCCTTAGGCGGATTCGAAGCAGCCACAAAAACCTCCCATGAACGACCCGGCCCAACAAGCCCGGATGAAACACGTGCTACATCAGTATACAGGGGAGTGGGATGGAAAAAACGGAGTCGACAGCGTGAACTGCCGGCTCCGGATTGCTTGCCTTAGAGGCCGTACACTTCGACCATGGCTTCGCCAATGCGATGGGGCACGCCGGTGACGAGTGCGTTGCCCATGCAGAAGGCTCGATGGCCGTCAGTCATGCCCGTATCGGTCCAGCCTTTCGGGAATCCCTGAAGCTGATCGAGCTCGTCGGGAACAAGACGGCGGAAACGGCCATCGGGACATTCGATGACGTGCTTGAAGCGGCTCGCTCCCGTGCCGCCTTCTCCTGTGAGGATGGTGCGGCTCGGCTTGTCGGTGGCATCCGGGAAGCTCATGGCTCCCTCGGAATACGTGTACGTAAAGCCTGTCTTTTTGTTAGTGCGTTCTTCGCGCTTGCTGCCCTTAAGGTAGCGCCAGTCGGGAAGCTTTTCGTCGGAGATGTAGAACTGATCCGGGACATCAGCCACGTCGACAAGCACGTCGCCAAGCACGCGGCGCTCACCGTGATAGTCCTCGGCAAAGTCGCAGGTCAGAACATGACAGCCCTGCATGACGCCAGCATTCTTGAATTGAGAGGTCTTTTGGCCGATGCCAAAACGAGTTGAGTTCTCGTAGGGGTCGGGTAAAACGTCGAGTTCGGACATCTCGTCGGGATAGATGGCGGGGAAGGCTTTAGCCATGACGCCGTTGTGCATGCGATCAACGAGATCAACCTTGCCAGCGCCCTTTTCGCAAAAGATATAAACACGCTTGCGACGCTGGGGGAAACCGTATTCGGCAGAGTTGACCACGCGCCATTCGACCGTGTAGTCGAGGTCGGCAAGACAGCTTAGGATGATGGCGAAGTCGCGACCGCGTTGAGACGCGGGCGACTTGAGCAGGCGGTCGACGTTCTCAAAGAGACCGAACTTGGGCTTCTTCATTTCGAGGAAGTGATAGATGTCCCACCAAAGGACACCCTTCTTGCCCTCGATGCCGTGCGCCTGATTGAGCGGGCGTGCAACAGAGTAGTCCTGGCAAGGGAAGCCACCGACGACCATTTGCACGTCGGGGATTTTAATTTTGCCGGCTTCAACCTGATCCAAGACCTTATTGATATCTTCGTTGACAACGGAATCTTCGCCAAAGCGGTCCATATAGCAACGTGCCGCGAACTGACGAGTTTTGGTTCCGGGCGGTTCCCACTGGTTTGCCCAAATGGTATGGAAGGGGCCAGCGGGCTTCATGTAAAACTCGGGATGACGCGGGTCGGCATAGCCTTCAAGACCCAGACGAAATCCGCCGACGCCCGCAAAAAGCTCGGCAATGTTAATCTCAGACACGTTTCTCCAATCGCTGCTGTGTCCGTTTATGGTGCTCACAACAATAGCCGATCGAGCGGACAAGATCAAGACCTCAATTTCATGGAGGAATATGCTGCCCTGAACTACCATGAGGTTAACTGCGACGTTCGGAGGTACCCTATGTCCAAGAAGCACCTCGATTTCAAGCGCATGCTTGACGATACTGATTTTTCTGACCCCTCTAGCATCGAGCGGTATGCTGCCAATCTCGACGGGATGACGTTTCGCGATATTCTCGAGCTTGGCATTGCGCCGGAGGGGGAGAGCGCGCCTAAGGACTTTGGATCCAAGAAGTACAAGGGCGGTATGGGAACCCTGATTGAGGAGCATTACTTTGGCTACAAGGCCAACAGCGATGATCGGCCGGACTTTCCCGAGGCGGGCGTCGAGCTTAAGGCAACGTGTTTTGACGTACTTAAAGACGGTCGAAAATCTGCCGGCGAACGTCTTGTCTTGACGATGATTCCCTACGACCGTCCCGTTTCGCTCGACTATGACAATTCGCACCTTAAGACCAAGCTCAGCAATATCTTGTTGATTTATTACGGTCGAGATCGTTCCATCGATAAATACGACCAACGCATTGAGCGCGCGGTCATGGTTCGCCTGCCCGAAGAGGATATGAAGATCATTCGCGCCGACTACGAAAAGATCATTTCGTACATTCAGGATGGTCGCGCGGACGAGCTATCGGAAGGAATGACCACCTACTTGGGTGCCTGCACAAAGGGCGCAACTGAAGCGACGATGTGGGTTGACCAATATTACGAGTACTTCAATACCGATACGGGTGAGATTGAGCGCCATCGCGCAAAGCGTCGCGCCTTTTCCCTCAAGCGCTCGTATATGGACTATGTGCTTCATACCTACGTGCTCGGTGCCCCGCGCGTTGGCGAGAGTATCGTTCAAGCTGGCGATGAGTCCATTGATTTCGAAAGTTACGTAACTGGACTTATCGAGCGTCATTACGGTGAGACCGATCGCCAAATTGCCGAACAGTATGGACTAGCGTACACGGGCAATAAGGCGCAATGGACAACGCTCGTCTATCGTATGCTCGGAATCAAAAACAATGCTGCCGAGGAATTCGTCAAGGCAGGCATTTCCGTCCGAACCGTTCGAGTTAACAACAGGGGGCACATCGAGCAGGCTATGTCGTTCCCGCCGTTTGAGTTCAAGCGTTTGATTGAGGAAGACTGGGAAACGTCGCCTTTTCATGCGTGCCTTGAGACCAATCGCTTCTTCTTCGTTGTGTTTCGCGAGGACCACGATGGCGTGCTGCGTCTCGACCGTTGTTTGTTCTGGGCGATGGGAGAAAACGAAATCGAAGGTCCTGCGAAAGCTTGTTGGGATGAGACGCGAAAGGTAATACGTGAGGGCGTTGAGCTCAATCCGTATTGGGATGCGAGCGGAAAGCTCAAAGTGACTAACAATCTGCCCGGTATGGCGGACAACCCAATTGTTCACGTTCGCCCGCATACGTCAAAAGCGGCTTACAAGTTTGCCGATGGAACAGAGATTGGTGACATCGCAAGGAATGCTTGCGAACTGCCCGACGGGCGCTGGATGACGAAGCAATCGTTCTGGTTCAACAAGGGCTATCTGGAGCACATTCTGGGGCTGTAGCGTTTTGGGATTGTTTAACGATCGAGCTCCTGCTCCTCAATGCCTCGATGTCATCTCTATAAATAAACCCCCTCACCGAGTTGCTTGTGGAACTTGGCGTGATGGTCGCGTGCCCAGGTAAAGAGCGCCTGGTCAAAGTCGGTGCGCGTGGCCGGGACGCCAAAGACGCCGGCAACTTCGACGCGTACAAACTCCAGTGCCGGCAGCTTGTTGATGGCAGTGAGGGCAAACGGGGACGAGGGCTCCTCGAACAGATAGCGGCTGCCTTGCAGCGCGTCGCAACTGGTGCACGTGTTGCCGAGCGACGGGGCTTTGGAGGCTCGCGCGCCTACGGGCTTGTAGCCGCAGCGCTTAGAAAGATAGTCGCGGATCTCGCCCGGCACGCAGCCAAGAGCGGGCACGATGGCGAGTGCGTTGGCGTTGGCCGTGTCGATGGTAATGTGCCCGGCTTCGTTGGGCGCGTGCGCGATGGCGATGCCCTTGTCGTCATCGGTTCGATAGGGAATGCCGAAGGCCGCGACCGAGGTCTCTTTGTGACACTTCCAGCACTCGCGCTTGCCCAGTACTAGATATATATACGGCGCTGAGGGGTCGGATCGGTCAACACCGGGCAGCCACTCGGCAAAAGGCTCGGGGTTGACGCCGCTGGGTACATACCAGATCTTCTTGGTCCGGTCCCATTTGGCGCCCAGCGCCTTGGCTTCTTCTTTGTGCGAAAAGGGGACATCGAGCTCGGTGCGCATGGCGGCTCCTTGGTGCTGCAGGTGCGAGTGACTCAAGGATACCGCAGGGCGCAGACATCGCGGCGTTTTGCTGAGAAGTTGCGGTGCGGACTGATTGGTTAGACTGATTGGTTATGCCGATGGATAGATTGGTAAGTAGATGGTCGGCTTTTGGCCAGTTGGGCGGTTGGAGCAGCTTGTGGCGCAGTTTTGTGCCTGGCTATTGTTGATGTCGGGGTATTGAATATGTTTGGCTGCCATTCGTCAGGTGAATTGATGTTACGTTGCGATGACGGTTGGAACTGCCAGCGGATTTAGCGACATAAAACAAAACAGCCCAGAGGACATAGCCTCTGAGCTGCGAACATTTGGTGGGCGTTAGAAGATTTGAACTTCTGACCTCTTCCGTGTCAGGGAAGCGCTCTCCCCCTGAGCTAAACGCCCGATCAAGGGTGCGCAAGCGCGCAAGGGATAATATAACGGAGCCTGAACTCGGTGGCAAGAACATTTTTAAAAATCGCTTACATTGTGGAATTCGGGGGCTTTGTCATATCCATTTCAAAAGAGCCTGCTGCCGCGATTTGGCTGTCGCATAATGCAAGACCATTGCGGTATCGAGCTATGGAAAGACGCCTGCGGAATTGTCCTACCGATAAGCGGACAAGCCTTCGGCTGGTGCCTTCGCCGTGGTAAGGTAAGCCGAATTGTTTCCAGGCTGCTTCGAGGGAATGGAATGAGCAAAGAGCGTGTCGAGCAGGTCGAAGGCGCAGGGGCTTCGGTGCCGATGACCGATATATCGAACATTGATGTGCCCGAGGGCACCGATGAGCTCAGCCGTAGCACCCGCCGCGCTTGGCGCGAGCGCCTGAACAGCGCTTCGACGCGCAAGATGATCACGGGCGTCTTGGCTACGTTGGTGGGCGGTTCGTTTTGGGGCTTCTCGGGCACCAGCGCGAGCTTTCTGTTCGATACCTACCACGTCGACACCTTGTGGCTTATGAGCGTGCGTCAGATTCTCGCCGGTCTACTCTTTATGGCCGTGGTTGTTACGCGCGACCGCGAGCGCCTGATTAAGCTCTGGACCACACCCGCCGATCGCAAGCAGCTGCTGCTCTTTACCGCCTTTGGTCTGCTGTTCAACCAGTTTTGCTATCTTTCGGCCGTGCGCCTGACGAACGCCGGAACCGCGACGGTGCTCCAGTGCCTGCAGCTCGTTATCATCATGGGCTACACCTGCGTGACCGATCGCCGCATGCCGCGTACTCGCGAAGTTATCGGCATTGGCCTGGCTCTGGGTGGAACCTTTTTAATCGCCACCGGCGGCGACCCCACCAGCCTGAATATCTCGCCGCTTGGCCTGGCAGCAGGTCTTATGTGTGCGGTCAGCGCCACGTGTATGGCGGTGATTCCCGCTAAGATCCTGCCCGAATACGGCAGCCCCATCGTCACGGGCTCGGCAATGCTCACGGCGGGCGTGGTCTCGTGCGTCTTCGTGCAGCCTTGGGCGCATATGCCGGCACTCGACGCTGCCGGCGTCGAGGCGCTCGCGGTATTCGTGGTTATCGGCTCGTTTTTTGCTTACATGCTCTATATGCAGGGCGTTAAGGACATCGGCTCGGTGCGTGCGAGCCTCATCGGAACTGTGGAGCCGGTTTCGGCGACCATCACCAGCGCCGTTATGCTGGGCACGGTGTTTTTGCCGACCGACCTTATCGGCTTTGCCATGATCATCGTGATGATGTTCCTCACGGTGTAGCTGGCACCGCCGCCAAGACAGAAAAGGTGTTGTGCCGCATTTTCGCCAATTGATATCCGTGTCTGGAGTTTAGCTGTCGATGCTCAAAATGCCATAAACTAGTAACGTTATGGACTTTTTCATTGCGACTCAATTGCGAGGATTTCTTTATGGCTGGTAATCACTTTAAGGGCAGCGATAGCGGCCGTCCTGCAGTTCCGCCGCGTCCGAACGGGGCTGGTAAGGCCGGCACGCCGGGCGGCGCTGGACAGGGCGGTTCCGGTAAGCGCGTGTCCCCGGGCGAGACGGCGATGTTTACCGCTCTGTACGAGCAGTCTCAAAAGGCAAAAAAGACCGGCCGTGCAAGAGGGAATGTCTTTGCGGGCGGTGCAACCTCCACGTCGCAGCCGAGCGGGGCTCCTTCGGCACCTGAGAACAATGCAGGTGCTGCCAACGCCGCGAATGCCGCCGGCAACGTTAATGCCGGCAAGGCCGCCAACAATACTCCCTCTGCCGGTGGCGCGGGGCTTACGGGTAACCTTGGCACGATTTACACCGGCGCCTCCGAGACTGGCACGTTCGCCCGCCTGGATGATAGCGGTGCCGAGTTTGCGGGCTCGGGTTCCAAGGAAGATTATTACGATTTTGGCTTGAACTACGGTAGCGACGCTTCGTCGAGTTCGACCTCTGACGGCCTGGTCCGTCATCGCCATCGCAAGGGTGAGCGCAAAAAGCGTCACACCGGCGCCATTATTGCCGCTGTAGTCGCGGTGCTTCTCGTTGCGCTTGGCGCAAGCGGCTTTATGCTGCTTAACTCGGCAAAGACCGTAAAGAGCGAAGCGAAGGAAGCTGTCGAGATCGTCGGTGGCCTTAAGGACAAGGTCACGTCGGGCGATTTTTCGACGCTGCCTGACGACGCGAAGAAGATCGATGAACTCTGCGACAGCATGAAGGCGGAGACCTCGAGCCCGCTGTGGACGGCGGCTTCGTTTATCCCGGTGTATGGCAGCGATATCAATGCGGCCCGCACCATGATTGACGCCCTGTCCGATGTCTCGAGCAATGCGCTGGTTCCCATGGCCGATAACCTTTCGCAGGCTACGCCCGGCAAGCTGTTCCAGGACGGCATGATTAACGTGTCCGCGCTGCAGGCGGTCGCCGATTCGCTTTCCAGCAGCTCGAAGGTGTTCAAGAGCGCCAACGAGAAGGTCCAGGGCATTGGCGATACTCATATTTCCCAGGTGACCGAGCTGGTCGATAAGGCCAAGGACGGCTTTGCCACCCTCAACGGCGCGGTTGACGCGGCGGAGAAGGTCGCCCCCGTCCTTCCCCAGATGCTCGGCGCCAACGGCCAGACGCGTAACTACCTTGTGTACGCCATGAACAACGTCGAGATTCGTGCTTGCGGCGGCTTTGGCGGTTCGCAGGGCCTGATTTCGGTCACTGACGGCCAGATGTCGATTGGCGAGTTTGTTCCCCGCATTGGACTCAGTGAGGATGAGGCAGTCGAGAGCGTCGACGAAGAGGATGAGGCGCTGTTCGGCAACCACAGTAACCTGTACAACTCGGGCAATACCTATTCGCCTGATTGGCCCCGCAACTCGCAGCGTGTCGCCGCGCTGTGGAAGTCCCAGTATGGACAGGACGTTGATGGCGTCATCGGTATCGACCCGGTGTTCCTGCAGTATCTGCTGGGCCTGGTCGGTAATGTCTCGCTGCCCGACGGAACGGTTGTCGACGGCACCAACGCCGCAAAGGTCCTCATGCACGATGTGTACTGGAACTATCCGGTCGAGGAGTCGGACGGCATCTTTGCATCTGTCGCCAGCGCTGCCTTCGACAAGATCCTTGGCGGTATCGGCGATGTCGATGTTACGAAGCTTGTCAGCGCCGTTGAGCGCGGTGCCGAAGAGGGCCGCCTGATCGCGTGGATGAGAAACGATGATGAGCAGAATGCCATCAAAGAGACGGGCATTGACGCTTCGCTGCCCAATCCGGATGACCCGAGTGCCGATCCTGTTGCCGGCGTTTACTTTAACAACCTGAGCTTCTCCAAGCTCGACTGGTACCTGAACGCCGATACGCAGATTGGCCAGGGCATCAAGAACGGTGACGGCACGTGCTCCTATCGCATCACCGTTACCCTGACGAACATCATGACGCAGGAGGAGGCTGGCAAGCTGCCCGACTACGTTGCGGCGAGCGCACCCGATGCCGCGCGTGACGACGAGCGTCTGAATGTCTCACTGTTTGCCCCGACGGGCGGCAACATTACTGATCTGACCGTCGAGGGCACCCAGTTTGGTCTTGGCGCCGCTACGTGGCATGGAATCCCCTTCTATTCGGGCACCGTTGACCTGCATGCTGGCGAGACGACGACGATCACGTATACGCTGACCACGTCGGCCGAGGCGGGGGACAAGCCGCTTACACTGCGTCAGACTCCTACATGCCAGGCGGCTCGCGACAGCGCGTCGGCGTAGGGTTTTTCTGGTAGTGCAGATAATCGAGTACCATTTTGGGGCGGACAGGCAATCTGTCCGCCCCTATTTTGTAAGGAGAGCGCATGAAGTACTTTGGCACCGACGGCTTTCGCGGTGAGGCCAACGTTGGGCTGACGGTAGAGCACGCTTATAAGATTGGCCGTTTTGTGGGCTGGTATTACGGCGCCAACCGCGAGCGCAAGGCGCGCGTCATCGTGGGCAAGGACACACGCCGCTCGAGCTATATGTTCGAGGCGGCGCTGGTGAGCGGCCTGGTCGCGAGCGGTGCGGACGCCTATATGCTGCACGTGATCCCCACGCCGGGCGTGGCGCATCAGACCGTGGAGGGCTGCTTCGATTGCGGCATCATGATCAGTGCGAGCCACAACCCGTTTTGCGATAACGGCATTAAGCTCGTTAACAGCGACGGCTTTAAGATGGACGAGGACGTGCTGGAGCTCATCGAGGACTATATCGATGGCAAGAGCGAGGTGCCGCTGGCAACGGGCAACCACATCGGCGCCACGGTGGACTACATGCAGGGCCGCAACCGCTACATTGCTTCGCTCATCGCCAGCGCGAACTTTTCGCTGCAGGGCGTCAAGATCGGTATTGACTGCGCCAACGGCTCGGCTTCCTCGGTGGCCAAGCCGGTGTTTGACGCGCTCGGCGCCGACGTGCGCGTGATCAATGCCGCGCCCGATGGTTTTAACATCAACGTCGACTGTGGCTCCACGCATATGGAGCGCCTGCAGCGCCACGTGGTGGAGCAGGGGCTGGACGTGGGCTTTGCCTACGACGGCGATGCCGACCGCTGCCTGGCCGTGGATGAGCGCGGTCGCGTGGTAGACGGCGACCAGATCCTGTACGTGTGCGGCGTGTATCTGAACAAGCACGGGCGACTCTCGGGCGGTACCGTGGTGCCGACGATTGCCAGCAACTTTGGCCTGGTCAAGTCGCTGGAGCTTGCCGGTCTGAGCGCCGTGACCAGCGGCGTGGGCGACCGTCACGTGTATGCCAAGATGCGCGAGGGCGGCTACAGCCTGGGTGGCGAGCAGACGGGCCATACGATCTTTGGCGATATCGAGCGCACGGGCGACGGCATTATGACCTCGCTGCGCGTGATGGAAGTGATCCGCGCCGAGCGCGAGACGCTCTCGCAGCTCACGGCTCCGTGCAAGCTGCTACCGCAGGCGCAGGTGGCCGTGCGCGTGGCGGACAAGGACGCCGCGCTCGAGAACATGGGCGTGCAGAACGCCATCGCCGAGGCCGAGGCTGCGCTGGCAGGCGAGGGCCGCGTGCTCGTACGCAAGAGCGGAACCGAGTCGGTTATCCGCGTGCTGGCCGAGGCGCCCGACCAAGCATCCGCCGATGCCGCCATGAAGCGCATCGCCAACGCACTCGAGGCTCTGTAGTTACGCAGTTTTACCAAACCGCGTAACTGCTCGACGCTGCAAACGCCCCTAAGCGGCAATCTGACGTTCAATTTCAAGGGCGCGACCAGAAGGTCAGCGCCCTTTCATTTCACGTTACCTTGCTCGCGTACCCGGCACTTGGGGACGTTCCTAAAGTGCCGGCATAAAAGGAACGTCCCCAAGTGCCGGGTCTCTGGTTTAGATGAAAAAGGGGCGCCGCGGATAGATCCTGCGGCGCCCCTTTGCGTTGCGTGTTGTCTAAGCTTTACAGCTCGTACAGCGTGGTGAACTTGTCCTGCAGGTAGCTGCAGTAGTAGCGGGCGTCAAAGTCCATGCCGCAGGCACCCTTGATGAGTTCCGGCGCGTCCTTGGCGCGGCCCCACTGCCAAATGTGCTCGCCCAGCCAGGTGCGGACGGGTGCCAGGTCGCCGCTCGCACAGGCGCCATTGAGGTCGACACCGTCGCGGCACATGGCCGGCACAAACATGGCATCGTAGGCGCTACCCAGCGCATACGTGGGGAAGTAGCCAAACGAACCGCCGCTCCAATGCGTATCCTGCAGGCAGCCGTGCGTGTCGTCGGGAACGGGAATGCCCAGGTACTCGTCCATAAAGCGATTCCAAAGCGCGGGGATGTCCTTGGCCGTAGCCTCGCCGGCAAACAGCATGCGCTCGATCTGGTAGCGCACCATAATATGCAGCGGATAGGTGAGCTCGTCGGCCTCGGTGCGGATCAACGACGGCTGCGCGATGTTCACGGCGCGGTAGAGTGTGTCTTCGTCGACGTCGCCGTAGACCTCGGGCGCGTGACGACGCAGCACCTCGAGCAGCGGGCCCATAAAGGCGCGGCTGCGACCCACGGTGTTCTCGAAAAAGCGGCTCTGGCTCTCGTGGATGCCCATGGAGGTGCCGCCCTCCAAGCACGTGCGCGCATAGGCGGGATTGACGCCCAGCTCGTACATGGCGTGTCCCGCCTCGTGGATGATGCTGTAAATGTTGGAGATGCAATCGTCTTCGTAGATGTGCGTCGCGATGCGCGCATCACCCACGGCAAAGCCCTCGCTAAACGGATGCTCGGTAAAGGCAAGCGTGGTGTCGTCCAGGTCCAGGCCGACGAGCTTCATAAGGTCAAAGCTCATGGCGCGCTGGGCAGCCTCGGGCACGTGGGCGTGCAAAAAGTCGGCAGCCGGCTGCTGGCCGCGCTCGCCGATGGCGTGCACGAGCGGCACGACCGTGGCCTTGACCTCATCGCAAAACGCATCGAAGCTCTTGGCGGAAAGGCCGCGCTCGTACTGGTCGAGCCAAACGTCGTATGGATCGCGCTTGGGGTCCATGAGCTCGGCCTGATGCTTAAGTTGGGCGACGATTCTATCCACATAGGTCTCAAAGCTCGCCCAGTCGTTGGCTGCTTTGGCCTTGTGCCACACGGCGTCCGCCTCGCAGGTGAGCCTGGTCCAGGCCTCGGCTTCTTCGGTGGGGATGACGCTCGCCTCGCGCTGGTCGCGGCCGAGCACGCGGATCTCGTCGAGCAGCTGCGGGTCGTCGATCTTGCCGCCGGCGACGGTCTCGCGTGCCAGCGAGCGCACAAGTTCGACAGACTTTTTGCTGGTCAGCAGCTTGTGATGCTCGCCAGCAAGGGTGCCCATAGCATCGGCGCGGGCCGCGGCGCCGTTGGCGGGAGCAATGGTCGCGCCGTCAAACTCGGCAATCTTGAGCAGGTACTCGCGGGTCCACAGCTTGCCCTCGAGTTTGCGGAACTTTTTGACGGCCTTGTCGACTTTAGCAGCCTTGACGCCCTTGGCAGCCTTTGCCACGGCGGCCTTGGCCTTCTTATCGAGTTTCTTTCCCATACCATATCCTTGATCTCGCAGGTCGAGCGTCGCGGGTGGGCGCGCGGCCAGTTTGCACAGCTACTCGCCTTGTACCCAGCGCAGACAAAACGGAACGCGGCGATAGACCCACACAATGTGTTATCCTATAGCCCAATGCGTTGACGGAGAGGGTTTTGCCCGCCGCGTCGCCGGCAAGAGAGGGAAGGTCATGGGCTGCAAGCCTTCCTGCGGCGGCAAGGGCCAAGCGTTCACTCCTGAGCAGCGACCTCAACGGGCGCGCGGCCAGCGGCGGCGATGTCTCCAGTAGGGAAGCCGTGAGCCTCGCGATAAGGGGCGCAGAGTGGGCGCGGCGGGCCAGACATCCGCCGGGTCAAACAAGGTGGTACCGCGGAATTCAACCGTCCTTGGGCAATGTACATGCCCGAGGACGGTTTTTTGTTACCGAACCGGGCCGCACATCCGCAAGCGTCGGGCGGCGCCAGCCACCCCGGCAGGCGGATGCGCGAGAGACGAAAGGGAAGACATGAGTCTGATTGATGATCTGGTCAAACTCGAGGAAGAGGCCAAGGAGCTCGTCGCAGGCGCCGACGACGCCGCCAAGCTCGAGGCTGCGCGCGTTGAGCTGCTCGGCCGCAAGGGTCGCATCACCGGCCTGATGCGTATGATGGGCAAGCTCGCCCCCGAGGATCGCCCCGTTATGGGCAAGCGCGCCAACGAGATGCGCCAGCTGATCGAGGGCATGCTCGACGAGCGCACCACCGAGATGAAGGTCGCCGCCCTCAAGCGCGCACTGGAGCACGACGCCGTCGACATCACGCTGCCGGGCGTCCGTCCGCAGATCGGTCACCAGCACCTGATCAAGCAGATCATCGAGGAGGCCGAGGACATCTTCTGCGGCATCGGCTATACCGTCGAGTCCGGCCCCATGGTCGACACCTCCTACTACAACTTCACCGCGCTCAACGCCCCCATGGATCACCCGAGCCGTTCGGCCCGCGACACGTTCTACGTGGTTGACAACAACCCCGGTAGCGTCGCGCACCCCGAGGCCCACGCCCACGGCGAGTCCGACGTGCTGCTGCGCACCCAGACCTCGGGCGTGCAGATCCACACCATGGAGTCGCAGAAGCCGCCCATCTACATGATCTGCCCGGGCACCGTCTACCGCCCCGACACGGCCGACGCCTGCCACCTGCCGCAGTTCAACCAGATCGAGGGCCTGGTCGTCGACGAGGGCATCACCTTTGGCGACCTTAAGGGCACGCTCGACTACTTTGTTAAGTGCATGTTTGGCGAGGACCGCAAGACGCGCTACCGCCCGCACTTCTTCCCCTTCACCGAGCCCAGCTGCGAGGTGGACGTGAGCTGCCACGTGTGCGGCGGCAAGGGCTGCAACTTCTGCAAGCACAGCGGCTGGATCGAGATCCTGGGCTGCGGCATGGTCGACCCCAACGTGCTCATCAACTGCGGCATTGATCCCGAGAAGTACACCGGCTTCGCCTTTGGTATTGGCGCCGAGCGCGTCGCGGCCCTGCGCTACGACCTGCCCGACCTCAGAACGCTCATGACGGGCGATATGCGCTTCCTGAACCAATTTTAAGTTGACCTGTCCCGGCGGCTTCCCGAGCCACCGCACCTTGCCTTTCAATCGTCGGTTGCGTACCTAAGTACGCGGCCCTCCTCTTTCAAGGCAATCTGCGGCACCTCGGAAACCCGTCTCCGTAGCTGGAGTTTTCCGTCTGTTTAATGCAGGCGTTACAGATGAAAGGAGACCAGTTAGATGCGCGTTTCTTACGACTGGCTCAAGACCATGATCGATATTCCGGAGGATCCTAAGACCCTTTCGGACGAATATATCCGTACCGGTACCGAGGTCGAGGCGATTGACACCGTGGGAGAATCCTTCGACCACGTGGTGACTGCCAAGGTGCTCACCAAGACCCCTCACCCCGATAGCGACCACATGTATGTGTGCTCGGTCGACGTGGGTGACAAGAACCTCGACGCCGACGGCAATTCCGCTCCACTGCAGATCGTCTGCGGCGCGCAGAACTTTGAGGCCGGCGACCACATCGTCACGGCCATGATCGGCGCAGTTCTGCCCGGCGACGTCAAGATCAAGAAGAGCAAGCTTCGCGGCGTCGTGTCCATGGGCATGAACTGCTCCGCGCGCGAGCTCGGCCTGGGCGGCGACCACTCCGGCATTATGATCCTGCCCGAGGATACGCCCTGCGGCATGCCGTTTGCCGAGTATGTGGGTTCGAGCGACACCGTGCTCGACTGCGAGATCACGCCCAACCGCCCCGACTGCCTGTCCATGATCGGCATGGCCCGCGAGACCGGCGCCATTTTCGATCGCGATTTCCACGTTGAGCTGCCCGCCATCAAGATCGAGACCGGCCGCGCGACCGACGACGAGCTTTCGGTCGAGATTGCCGACGAGGGCCTGTGCGACCGCTATGTCGCCCGCATCGTGCGCAACGTGAAGGTCGGCCCGTCGCCCGACTGGATGGTCAAGCGCCTCAACGCCCTGGGTGTGCGCCCGCACAACAACATCGTCGACATCACCAACTACGTGATGATGCTCACCGGCCAGCCACTGCACGCCTTTGACCTCGACACCTTTGCCGAGCGCGATGGCCACCGTCGCGTGGTGGTTCGCGCTGCCCAGCAGGATGAGAAGTTCACGACGCTCGACGGCGAGGAGCGCGTGCTCGACGCCGGCATGGGCCTTATCACTGACGGCGAGCGCCCCGTGGCGTTGGCCGGCGTTATGGGCGGCATGGATTCCGAGATCGAGGACGATACCGTCGACGTGATGGTCGAGAGCGCCTGCTTCAACGCCGGTCGCACCTCGCACACCAGCCGCGACCTGTCGCTGATCTCCGACGCCTCCATCCGCTTTGAGCGCCAGGTCGATGAGACCGGCTGCGTGGATGTCGCCAACGTCACGTGCGCGCTCATCGAGGAGATCGCCGGCGGCGAGGTCGCTCCCGGCTATGTCGACGTGTTCCCCGCGCCCAAGACCATCGACAGCATTAAGCTGCGCCTGGCCCGCGTGCACGCCATCTGCGGCGCCGACATCGAGCCCGACTTTATCGAGCGTTCGCTCGCCCGTCTGGGCTGCACCGTCGAGCGCGACGGCGAGGACTTTATGGTCACCCCGCCGAGCTTCCGTCCCGACCTGCCGCGTGAGATCGACCTGATCGAGGAGGTCCTGCGCCTGTGGGGTATGGGCCGCGTGACGGCGACCATCCCGGCTGCCAAGAACCACATCGGCGGCCTGACCCGCGAGCAGAAGCTCACCCGTAAGGTCGGCGAGATCCTGCGCGCCTGCGGCCTCAACGAGACCACGACCTTTGGTTTTGCCGCTCCGGGCGACCTGGAGAAGATCGGCATGTCCACCGAAGGCCGCGGCTGCCCCGTGGTGCTCATGAACCCGCTGGTTGCCGAGCAGACCGAGATGCGCCGCTCGCTGCTGCCGGGCCTGCTGCAGTCCGTTGCCTACAACGAGGCCCACGGCACGCCCAATGTGCACCTGTACGAGGTCGGCAGCCTGTTCCACGGCCGCGAGAACGCCAGCCTGCCCAAGGAGACCAAGTCCGTGGCGGGTGTGCTTTCGGGCCAGTGGAGCGAGCAGTCCTGGAACATGAAGTACCGCAAGCTGCGTTTCTTCTTTGGCAAGGGCATTGTCGAGGAGCTGCTCGCCCAGCTGCGCATCGAGAAGGTTCGCTTCCGTCCCGTCGAGGGCGAGGGCTATGCCTTTTTGCAGCCGGGCCGTGCGGCTGAGGTTCTGTCCGGCGGCACCGTGCTGGGCTGGGTCGGCGAGATTCACCCCGAGGCGCGCGAGGCTATGGGCATCGATGAGGTCGTCGTTGCCTTTGAGCTCGATCTGGACAAGCTGATCAAGGGCGCCCGCAATCAGGAGAACTACCGTGAGTTCTCGCAGTACCCGGCCGTTGAGCACGACCTTGCTATCGTGGTCGACAACACTGTGACCTGCGAGGATCTTGAGCGTCGTATTACGAGTGCCGGCGGCAAGCTGCTCGAGGGCGTGCGCCTGTTCGATGTCTACCGCGATCCGGTCCGCATCGGCAAGGGCAAGAAGTCCATGGCCTTCGCGCTCACGTATCGCTCGGACGACCACACGCTTACCAGCGAAGAGGTCGAGAAGGCGCACCAGAAGATCGTCACCAAGGTGTGCAAGGGCGTAAGCGGCGAGGTTCGCTCGTAATCTTTGCCGTTCGGAACCCGCCCCCTGCGGGGTTTTCACGGCAACTTCCTCGCCGCTTCGCGGCTGCGGGATGTTGCCTTAGAAAACCCCTCTCGGGGGCGGGTTCCTGCGTTAACCTTGTTGCGAGCGGACCGTACCTTCTTCCGGGTGACCGGAAAGTTGGGAGTGCATGGGCCTTTATTGGACGGTGCGTGGACCTGGGTTAATAACGTACGTATTGCAAGGGCGTGCTGCGTTGTGGGCGGTGCGCCTTTTTGTTAGTATGCAGAGTCGGTGTTACGGATTGTTGGAAACGTAACACGCAACGTTCTGATTGAGAGGGCTCATGCATATTCCCGATAATTATCTGTCCCCGCAGACCGATGCCGTTATGGCGGTGGCGATGGTGCCCGTTTGGGTCCATTGCATCAAAAAGGTACGCGCCACGCTCGATCGCGAGCACATGGCGTTCCTGGGCATTTGCGCCGCATTCTCCTTCTTGCTCATGATGTTCAACGTGCCGCTGCCCGGTGGCACCACTGGTCACGCCGTTGGTGGTGCGCTCATCGCACTGCTGCTGGGTCCCGAGGCCGCTGCCATCGCGGTTTCGGTCGCGCTGGCGCTGCAGGCGCTGCTGTTTGGCGACGGCGGCGTTCTGTCCTTTGGCGCCAACTGCTTTAACATGGCCTTTGTGCTGCCGTTTACCGCTGCTATCGTGTTCCGTGCGCTCAACAGCCGTCTGCACGACAAGAGCTGGGGCACCTCGGTTTCTGCCATCGTGAGCGGTTGGGTCGGCCTGTGCCTGGCGGCCCTGTGCGCGGCAATCGAGTTTGGTATTCAGCCGATGCTCTTCACCAACGCTTCAGGCGCTCCGCTGTACTGCCCCTTCCCGCTGTCCGTGGCTATTCCGGCCATGTTGATCCCGCATATGCTGGTTGCCGGCGTGATCGAAGGCGTGGCAACGGCCGCCATCTACGGCTTCATTAAGAAGACGGCGCCGAGCATTATCGTCGGCCCCGAGGCCGCCGATGGCCAGCTTGCCGCCGATGGTACCGCCAAGAAGACTTCCCTGATCCCTACGCTCATTCTGGTCGCCGTGCTTGTCGTGGCTACGCCGCTCGGCTTGCTTGCCACCGGTGACGCCTGGGGTGAATGGGACGCCGAGGGCGCCGCGACCGCCGTTCAGGAGGCTGGCGACGACAGCCTGCAGGCTTCGGTCGGCCTCGATACCCCGACCTTTGCCGATGCTCTGCCTACGGGTGATTACCTGCAGGCCTATTCCGAGGAACAGGGTCTTGGCTTTGCCGGCCAGGCTGCCATGTATATCCTGTCCGGCGTGATTGGCGTGGCGGTGCTCACCATCGCATTTCGTCTGATCTCGCTGACGGTTAAGGAAAGCGGTGCTCATGGCAATAGCCGAGCTGCCTAGCTGGCTCGCGGTCGAGCAGCGTTACGAGCCCGCGGGGGCTCGACATCGTGTGATGCAAAAGAACGTCCTGCACCTGGCGAGCCTGCTTGAGCGGGTTCGCCTGGGCGGCGGCGCACACAAGGGCGGGTCGATAATCGACCGCGCCCTTTCTTCCGTTTCGGCCCCGGTGCGTTTGGTAGGGATGTTCGTTTGCGTTCTGTGCGTGTGCCTGACGCAGAGCCCGCTGTACCTCATGTTGATGGCGGCTATCGCGCTGGTGCTCGTTGCCGTGCGCCCCGTACGCGGGCTGCGGGCAACCTTTGTGCCGGCGCTTGGCGCTGCGGGGCTCGCGGTGGTTCTGGCACTGCCTGCCCTGCTGCTGGGCGCGTCTGCCACGGGTGCCATGCTCAAGATCGCGCTCAAGACGTTTATTAATGTGTCGCTGGTGCTGGGTGTTTCGTGGACCCTCACGTGGAGCCGCATGTCGGCGGCGCTCAAGATGCTACATCTACCCGACGAAGTTATCTTTACGTTTGATATGGCGCTCAAGCATATCGAGGTGCTGGGACGCACGGCGCACGATCTGTGCGAATCGGTCATGCTGCGCAGCGTTGGCCGTGCACCTGCGGGTTTTTCGCGCACCGACTCGCTGGCGGGTATCATGGGCATGACCTTTATCAAGGCGATGGAATGCAGCCGCGCGATGGACGAGGCTATGCTTTGCCGCGGCTTTGCCGGCGTGTATCCGGCACCTGCACGCGGCGGGTTTGGCTGGCGCGATGCAATCTATGCGGCCGGCGTGGCGCTGCTGGCAGTGTTGTGCGCCGTGCTGTAGGCGCTGCTGGTTCCGACTGGGGATGCAAATAGGGAAGGGCGACGTTTTGACGATCGATATGAATAGTGCGGCGGGCACGAACGGTGCGGGCGGCACCAAGGTCGCGCCGCTCATCGAGCTGCGCGACGTGGTGTTCTCCTATGCGGGGCATACGGTGGTCGACGGCGTTTCGCTGCAGGTCGATCGTGGTGAACTCGTTGCCCTACTCGGTCCCAACGGCTGCGGTAAGACGACGATTATGCGCCTTATTAACGGCCTCGAACTCGCGGACGCAGGGATATACCTGTTTGACGGGCACGTGATCGATGCGGCGTTTCTAAGGGATTCCGCGGCCGCTCAACGGTTCCATCAGCGCGTGGGCTTTGTGTTCCAGAACGCCGATGCTCAGCTGTTCTGTGCCACGGTGGGCGAGGAAGTCGCTTTTGGCCCGGCTCAAATGGGGTTGCTGACGGGCGAGCTCGACCGTCGCGTGCGCGATGCCATGGAGCTGTTCCAGGTTGCCGACCTGGTCGATGCCTCGCCCTATCAGCTTTCGGGTGGGCAAAAGAAGCGCGTGGCGCTGGCTGCGGTCGTGTCGATGAACCCCGATATCTTGGTGCTCGACGAGCCCACCAACGGTCTCGATGAGGACTCGTGCGACATCGTAGTCAACTTTTTGCTGGCCTACGTTGCTGCCGGTAAGACGGTTTTGATGAGTACGCACCATCAAGATTTGGTGCGACGCCTGGGTGCCCGTGCAATCTATATCGACCGATATCACCATGTGGTCGAGGCGCCCGTGCCGTCGTATGGAACCGAAAACGGTGCTACGGACTAGTTGCTGCGTAGAGGATGCGTAGCCGCCCGCGCGGCTTTGCGGTGATGGTATAGTTATCCAGGTTTTTTATGGGGGTGGCTATGCCAAGCTGGAACATTCATATCGCTCAGACGGAGCGTTTGCTGGAGCGCACCAGTGCGCTTGCCGATAGCGTGCGCGACCGCAATGCCTTTTTGTTTGGCTGCGTGGTTCCGGATATCTTCGTGGGTTATATGGTCCCTGGCATCACCGATCCCATCCCGTACCGCATTACGCACTTTGCCAAGCCTGAGCCCATCCCTAAGCCGCGCGAGCACGAGTTCTGGGATACCTATGTGGCGCCGCTGCTTAAAGGCGCACCCGCGGGCGAACCCGCTGAGGCTACCTCGATTGTCGAGGAGCGCGAGCGACTGAATCGCGTGCACTATCCCCAGCGCTACAGGGATGCTGAGCCGGTTGTCGGTCCCGGCGCTCGTGAGTTCTCGCTTGCGTCTGAGGATGTGACGCAGTCGTTGCTCGATTTGACACTGGGAGTCTGGTCGCATCTGGTGGCCGATACCGTATGGAATACGCGCGTGAATCAGTACCTGGAGGCGCACGGCGGCAAGCCGTGCGAGGAATTCCGCATTAAAAAGCAAGGTGACTTTGACTGGTTTGGTAAGACGCTCGGCATTGTTTCAATTCCGCGCGCGACCGATCGCCTCTATACCGCTGCGACGCGTTTTGGGCAGTATCCCATCCATAAAGAATATGTGCTCAAGACTATCGGCGTCATGCACGAGATTGTACGCGAAAACCCCGGCGAGCCCGATCATCCGCCGTATCGCCTGCTAACCGAGGAGTTCTTCGATGCAACATTTACCGAGGTCATCGAGCTGACCGAGGCGGGATTTGCGGCCCGCGTTGCTGCTTCTGACGTTCCCGCAGTCCCCCTGATCGCTAGCTGCTAGCCGGCCGGCTTGACGGCGAACAGCTCATTCCAATTGACCAACAGTTCCCGTCGCAGGGCATCTTCGGTGGTACGCTCGGCATCGGAAAGGTTCGCGACTGAACACAAATCGATGAAGCGGCATACGAAGAAGGTTTAAAAAAGGGCCCGGAAGGCAAAGCCTTCCGAGCCCTTTGCAATGCAAATCTGCTTGCAAGTGCGATTTAGCGCACCTGAGCGACGTAAGCGACGTTGGTCGAGGAGACCTTGTCCTCGAGCTGGACGCTCATGCGGGGATCGCCGGCGGTGGCGACGGTCAGATCGCCGGCCTCGACGTAGCCGAGCTCCTTAGCGGTCTCGATCGCCTTGACAATCGTGCCGTTGACGGTGCCCTGGGTAATCTCGGCCTGATGCGGGATAACGCCCCAGTACATGATCATCTGCTGGACGGCCCACTCGTGGCGGGAGAACGCGCAGATCGGCATGTTGGGACGGAAGTGCGAGATCAGGCGAGCGGTACGACCGGTGGTCGTCGGCACGGTGATGCACTTGGCGCCAACGGTGGTAGCCATGTTCACAGCGGACATACCCACAACGTTGTTGACGACGCGGGTGCCGTGAGCATCGGCCGGAACCTCGAGCGGAGCGTGGGCCGGGAGATACTTCTCGGTCTCGAGAGCAATGCTGGCCTGCATCTTAACGGCTTCGACCGGGTACTTACCGGCAGCGGACTCGCCGGACAGCATGACGGCGTCGGTGCCGTCGTAAATGGCGTTAGCAACGTCGGCAACCTCGGCGCGCGTCGGGCGCGGGTTCTGCTGCATGGAGTCGAGCATCTGCGTAGCAGTGATGACGGGCTTGTAGGCCGCGTTGCACTTGGCGATGATCTCCTTCTGGATGTGCGGAACGAGCTCGGGCTTGATCTCGATGCCCAGGTCGCCACGGGCGACCATGATGCCGTCGGAAGCCTCGAGGATCTCGTCGAAGTTCTCGACGCCCAGGGCGCACTCGATCTTCGGGAAGATCGTCACGTGCTCGCCGCCGTTCTCGCGGCAAAGCTTGCGGATGCCACGGACGGACTCGCCGTCACGGATGAAGGAAGCGGCGATGTAGTCGATGTTCTCGGTCAGGCCAAAGAGGATGTCCTGACGATCGCGCTCGGTGATGGCGGGCAGCGAGATGTTGACGTTGGGCATGTTGACGCCCTTGCGCTCGCCGATCAGGCCGTCATTCTTGACGACGCAGGTCATGTCCTGGCCGTCGACGGACTCGACCTCGAGGGCAACCAGGCCGTCATCGATCAGGATGAGGGAGCCCTTCTCGACCTCGGAGGGCAGAGCCAGGTAGTCGAGGGAGATGTGCTCAGCGGTGCCGTGGAAATCCTCGGACGTGGGCTGAGCGGTGACGACAATCTTGTCGCCGGTCTTGACGGCAACCTTCTTGCCGTCGACCAGAAGGCCGGTGCGGACCTCGGGGCCCTTGGTGTCGAGCAGGATGCCGACGGGCAGACCGAGCTCCTTGGAAATACGACGGACGCGCTCGATGCGACCGTGGTGCTCGTCGTAGGATCCGTGCGAGAAGTTAAAACGGGCGACGTTCATGCCTGCCTTGATCATCTCGCGGATGGTCTCGTCGCTATCGCAGGCGGGACCCATGGTGCATACAATCTTGGTGCGCTTGTACATTCAGACCTCCATCTGACATCGTCTTGCGCTGATAGATAAACCATAAGAAATAAAACCGAGATGATTATAACGAAATGCCGACCGAATACCCCAAAAAAACGACCGTATGCCGAATTAGAAGTTCATTTTTTGCGGAAAAACGGTATATGCAAAAACTTTACCAACCGTTCTAACCGCTGCTATCTGGGCGATATTTTAGTTCGATGATGCGCCGAAGAAAAAACGTTTTATCAATCTTGAGCATCACACCGTCTGCACCGTTGCGTCTGTGCCGTGTTTCCAGATGGAATGTTTTGGCTAGACCCGCCGCTTTGGGGTACCATAGCCCCACTATCAACTGCCGCTCAGCACGGCAGCCTTGATGAGCCCTTGCCCTTCTCCTGGGAATTATGATCGGGCATCAATCTGCTGAGTGGCTCGAATCCCAGGAGGGGACTCTATATGCAAAAGGAATACCTGTCCGCCGCGGCGGAGGTGCTCAGCGACCAGGGTGTCGATGAGAACCTCGGCCTGAGCACCGGCGAGGCGTCGTCGCGCCTCGCCAAGACAGGCCCTAACAAGCTCGAGGAAGCAGAGAAGACACCGTTGTGGAAGCGCTTCTTTGAGCAGATGGCCGACCCCATGGTCATCATGCTGATCGTTGCCGCCGTCATCAGTGCACTCACGGGCATGGTCAAGGGCGAGCCCGACTTTGCCGATGTCTTCATCATCATGTTCGTCGTTATCGTCAACTCGGTGCTGGGCGTGGTCCAGGAAGCCAAGAGCGAGGAGGCCCTCGAGGCCCTGCAGGAGATGAGCGCGGCGCAGTCCAAGGTGCTGCGCGACGGCAAGCTCGTGCACCTGCCGAGCGCTGAGCTCGTGCCCGGCGACGTTATCATGCTCGAGGCGGGCGACTCCGTCCCGGCCGACTGCCGTGTGCTCGAGAGCGCCACGATGAAGATCGAAGAGGCCGCACTCACCGGCGAGTCGGTGCCCGTAGAGAAGCACGCCTACGTGATTGAGCTTGCCGCGGGCACCGATGACGTGCCGCTCGGCGACCGCAAGAACATGTGC
The DNA here is from genome assembly GCA_902491395.1 of uncultured Collinsella sp. Taxonomy (GTDB): domain Bacteria; phylum Actinomycetota; class Coriobacteriia; order Coriobacteriales; family Coriobacteriaceae; genus Collinsella. Next base: position 25,147 of record CABUHO010000007.1, on the reverse strand, counting down.
TACATGGGTTCCACCGTGGTATACGGCCGCGGCCGCGCCGTCGTGGTCGGCACCGGCATGAACACCGAGATGGGTAAGATCGCCGGCGCCCTGGCCGAGGCCAAGGAAGAGCTCACGCCGCTGCAGGTGAAGCTTGCCGAGCTCAGCCGCATCCTCACCATCATGGTGATTATCATCTGCGTCGTGATCTTTGGCGTTGACATCCTCCGCCACGGCGTGGGCAACGTCCTTACCGATCCGACTGCCCTGCTCGACACCTTTATGGTTGCCGTCTCGCTTGCCGTCGCCGCCATCCCCGAGGGCCTGGTCGCCGTCGTGACCATCGTCCTTTCGCTCGGCGTGACCAAGATGGCCAAGCGCCAGGCGATTATCCGTAAGCTCTCTGCCGTCGAGACCCTTGGCTGCACGCAGACCATCTGCTCCGACAAGACCGGTACCCTTACTCAAAACAAGATGACCGTCGTCAAGCACGAGCTCGCTGCGCCCAAGGAGAAGTTCCTGGCCGGCATGGCGCTGTGCTCCGATGCTCAGTGGGACGAGGAGCTGGGCGAGGCCGTGGGCGAGCCGACTGAGTGCGCGCTTGTCAACGACGCCGGCAAGGCGGGGCTCACCGGCCTGACTGCCGAGCATCCGCGCGTGGGCGAGGCCCCGTTTGACTCCGGCCGCAAGATGATGTCCGTGGTCGTCGAGACCCTGGATGGCGAGTACGAGCAGTACACCAAGGGTGCGCCCGACGTGGTGATTGGCCTGTGTACCCATATCTACGAGGGCGATAAGGTTGTGCCGCTGACCGAGGAGCGTCGTGCCGAGCTCGTGGCGGCCAACAAGGCCATGGCCGACGAGGCCCTGCGCGTGCTGGCGCTGGCGAGCCGCACCTACACCGAGGTTCCCGCCGACTGCAGTCCCGCTGCGCTCGAGCACGACCTGGTCTTCTGCGGCCTGTCCGGCATGATTGACCCGGTCCGCCCCGAGGTCGCCGACGCCATCCGCGAGGCGCACGACGCCGGTATCCGCACCGTCATGATCACGGGCGACCACATCGACACCGCCGTGGCCATCGCCAAGCAGCTGGGCATCGTCGCCGATCGCAGCCAGGCCATCACCGGTGCCGACCTCGATCGCATGAGCGACGAGGAACTCGACGCGCACATCGAGGACTACGGCGTGTACGCCCGCGTCCAGCCCGAGCACAAGACACGCATCGTCGAGGCTTGGAAGTCGCGCGACCAGATCGTGGCCATGACGGGCGACGGCGTCAACGACGCCCCGTCCATCAAGCGCGCCGACATCGGCGTTGGCATGGGCATCACCGGTACCGATGTCACCAAGAACGTCGCCGACATGGTGCTTGCCGACGACAATTTCGCCACCATCATCGGTGCCTGCGAAGAGGGCCGTCGCATCTACGACAACATCCGCAAGGTCATCCAGTTCCTGCTTTCGGCCAACCTTGCCGAGGTATTCTCGGTGTTTATCGCCACGCTCATCGGCTTTACCATCTTCCAGCCGGTGCAGCTGCTGTGGGTGAACCTAGTTACCGACTGCTTCCCCGCGCTCGCGTTGGGCATGGAGGATGCCGAGGGCGACATCATGAAGCGCAAGCCGCGCAACGCCAAGGACGGCGTCTTTGCCGGCAATATGGGCCTGGACTGTGTGGTCCAGGGCCTAATCATCACCGTGCTGGTGCTGGCGAGCTTCTTTGTGGGCGTGTACTTTGACATGGGCTACATCCACATCGCCGATATGATCGCCGGCAATGCCGACGAGGAAGGCGTGATGATGGCGTTCATCACGCTCAACATGGTCGAGATTTTCCACTGCTTCAATATGCGCAGCCGTCGTGCGTCGCTGTTCACCATGAAGAAGCAGAACAAGTGGCTGTGGGCTTCCGCCGCGCTGGCGCTGGTGCTGACGGTGATCGTAACCGTGCAGCCGACGCTTGCCGAGATGTTCTTTGGCCCCGTGACGCTTGAGCTCAAGGGCGTTGTCGCTGCCCTGGGCCTGGCCTTCCTGATCATTCCGCTGATGGAGATCTACAAGGCGATCATGCGCGCGGTCGAGAAGGAGTAAGTTAACCTGTCCGGGCCCGCCCCTGCGTGTTTTCTTCTTCGCTGGTCCTCGCGCTTCGCGCTGCGGGATCGCTCAGAAGAAAACACTCCCGGGGTGGGCCCTACGGTATCCTTACTGGCTTTTCTCCCGCGCGGATGAAAAAGGGCTGAGGGAAAGTGTGTGAGTCGGTCGAGCATTTGCTCGACCGACTCTTTTTTGTGGGTAAAATACCTGCTCAGTTGTGTGGTTTTGTGCTGGGAGGCATCTGTGGGCAAGGCTAAGGCTAAAGCGAAGAAAAAGACGACGGGGGCGCGGGCTAAGCGCGATCGTCGTCGGAAGCTCGCGACCGAGGCTCCCGCGTCTGCCGAGGAGCTGCTGGCGAGCGTGCCGGGACTCGACGCGCTGCAGGACGTTCCGGCGTTTGATGACCTGCCGGTCGATGAAGCTCAGCAGGCTGCCTTTGATGATTTCTGCGCACATGCCGAGGAGCCCGAGCAGATGCGGCTGGGTGCTGTGGTGCGCTTGGATCGCGGGTTTCCGCTGGTGGCGACTGCCGACGATACCTTCCGCGCCGAGCATGCCGTGGGGTTTGCCAAGTCGCGCGGCGAGGATGAGGTCCTGCTGCCTGCCGTGGGCGACCGTGTGGCGGTGCGCCGCGCTCCCGGGCACGATATGGGCGTGATTGAGTGCGTGCTGCCGCGCCGTACGAGCTTTGAGCGTTGGCGCGGCCGTGCCCGTGGAGAGCGCCAGGTGCTCTGCTCCAACGTGGATAGCGTGCTAATCGTGCAGGCGCTCGGTGCCGGTGAGGTGCTGCTCGACCGCGTGGCGCGCTCGCTGGTGTTGGCGCTCGACTGCGATGCCGAGCCGGTGGTGGTACTCACCAAAGCTGACCGCTGCGATGCCGAGGAACTCGAGCGCGATCTGGACCGCGTGCGCCGCCTGGTGGGTCCGGACGTGCGCGTGATCGTGACGTCCTCTGCCGAGGGCCGCGGCCTGGACGAGGTCCGTGCCTGCGTGCCTGCCGGGAGCTGCGCCATGATTCTGGGCGAGTCGGGTGCCGGCAAGTCGACGCTGCTCAATGCGCTGCTGGGCCACGATACGTTGGCGACCGGCGGTGTGCGCGAACGCGACGACCAGGGCCGTCACACTACCGTCGCGCGCGTGATGGTGACGCTGCCGGGCGACGCCGGCGTGATCGCCGATGCCCCGGGCCTGCGCAGCCTACCGCTCGTGGGTCACGAGCGGGGACTGGCCCGCGCCTTCCCCGAGATTGTCGAGGCATCGCGCGCGTGCCGGTTTGGCGATTGCACGCATACCCATGAGCCGGGTTGCGCCGTTCGCGAGGCCGAGGACGCCGGGCAGATTGACAGCCTGCGTCTGGAAACGTTCCAAAACCTGGCGTCATCCATGCGCGTGAGTGCTCAAATGCTCGATCCCGATGTCCATCTGTAATTGATTTTTCCTATGACAGCCGTCTCCCAACTGTTCGGGAGACGGCTTTTTTGCTGTGGAAAAGCCTCGAAACATGCAGTTTGCTGACGTGCTGACCAAAACCTTGCCACGAGCTTGACGGGCTGGTCAGTTTTTGGTCAGCGATTGGTTTGACATCGAAAACCAAGATCGCGATTGTGCCGCTTTGCACTCTGACCGCCCAGACAATGGTGGTACGGGCATTCGCCCGGCACTGCCATGAGAGGAGCGGCCGTGAACAAGAGCAAGCGCATCGCCATCAGTCTGGTCGCGGGCGTGCTCGCTGCTCTGCTTTGCATGGTTTACGGCTCGTCGATCCGCTCGCAAGCCGAACAGGTCCAGGCTGAGACCTTGGCCAAGTACGGTGGCGATCGCGTCGAGGTATGCGTCGCGGCGCGCGATATCGATGTGGGCGAGACCCTCGATGAGACCAATGTCATAACCCAGGAATGGCTGACGAGTCTGCTGCCGCGTGACGCGGCGACCGAGCTGCGCCAGGTGCGCGGCGACGTGACGACTTCGCGTATTCCCAAAAACGCCGTGATCTGCAATGTCTACACCAAGGCCGAGAGCCGCAAGCTCGAGGTGCCTAAGGGCAAGGTTGCCGTTTCGGTGGCGGTCGATGCCGAGCACTCGGTCGGCGGTGCCACGGGCGTGGGCAGCTACGTGGACGTGTACGTGCAAAAGGACGGCGTGACCGATCGGCTGTGCGGCGCGCACGTGATCGATACCAGTGAGGATTCCGGTGCCACGCGCGAGGGCAAGATCGAATGGGTGACGCTGGCGGCTGACCCCGAAGACGTCAAGGAACTGCTGGGAGCCTCGGGCAAGGGAACGGTCAGCTTGACGATTCCCGCCACGGCGCGCGGCAAAAAGAGCGGAGGCGACGAGTGATGAAGGCGATCTGGCTTGCGTGCTGCGCGTGCGGCGATTACGGGCTGTTGCAGCGGGAAGTCGAGGGCCGTGATGCGGGTGCACAGGTGCTTCGCGTGGGTGACCTGGACGGGCTGGTTTCCATGGCGCGGGCGTTTCCGTCGCGCCGCGGGGCTGCCATCATCGCGGCGTCTCTGTTTGATACCGAAGATGTGCGCAAGACTGTTGCGCGCCTGACGGCCGAAGGCCGCGTGAGTCGCGTGGTCGTGTTGATAGAAGCGCTCGATCCGTCGGATATCGAGGGGCTGTTTCGCGCGGGGGCGACCGAGGTCATCGCTGCACACAGTATATGCGGCAACGGGCGCGCGGGCGAGGGAGCGGTTGATTCCGATCGGCGCATGACGATTGAGCCCGATGCTTTTGTTGATAGGGAACCCGGGGCGCCTCGCGCTACAAGAGGCCCGCGTGTTGATGATTATGGAAAAGCGGAAGCCGAGCATGGTCGGCGCCCCCGGAACCCCCTTGTATACGATGACGCTGGAGGGCCGGCGCAGCATGCTGGCGACTCCCCGGCAGTAGATATGGGATACGTGCACGGCGTGAATCTGGCGGATGAACTCGACGAAGTTGAGGGCCTTGCCGGGTGCGGAGAGTTGTCGCTGATGCAGCATGAGCAGATTGCACAGAACGAGCCTGCCTCGCAGACCGAACAAGCTGCCATGCCGGCTTGGACGCAGCATGTGGTTGCGGCGGGGGAGACGGGGACGCTGTCACCGACGCCCGCCCCGCCGCCTCCGATGCCGCCGGCAGACGCTGCCGCTTCGCCGCATCGAGCTCCGGTCATCTGCGCCATTTCGGGTTCGGGCGGTTGCGGCAAGTCGACGATCGTTGCCACCATGGCACACACATCGTCGCTGTTGGGCTTGCGTGCCGCCGTGCTCGACCTGGACCTGATGTTTGGAAACCTTTACGACTTGTTAGGCGTCGATGCTCCGCGCGATATGGCGGCACTTATCGAGCCGTCGGCGGCGGGCACGCTCACCGAGCCGGATATCGTAGCCACATCGATGCGCGTGGCACCGGGCGTTACGCTCTGGGGTCCCGTCGCGGCGCCCGAGCAAGCCGAGCTCGTGGCACGTCCGGTGGAGCTACTGCTTGATGTTCTGCGTCGCGAATCCGACGTGGTCTTTATCGATACCTCGGTCTTTTGGGGCGACGCCGTGGCGGCTGCGGTGGCGGCGAGCGACCGTTGCCTGGTCGTTGGCGATGCGGCGGTGTCGTCCGCGACATCGGCGTCGCGCGTCATTGAACTGGCAAGTCGAGTAGGTGTGCCGCGCACGCGCATGAGCGCCGTGTTCAACCGGTTCGGTGCGCGCGGGGCAGACGAGGACGTCGCCATGCGCTTTGAGATTGCCTGTGCGTTGAGCTCCAAGATTCGTATCGCCGATGGCGGGCAGGATCTCGCCGCGCTCATGGCGTTTGGGCGCGCTGACGAGGCAGTGGGGCAGACCAGCGCTTTTGCGACTAGCGTGCGCGAGGCCACGCGCGAGATGCTCGTGGAACTGGGGTGCGCCGTCGGCCCTTGGAGCGATATGGTCGCCGACCGTGCAACGCGCACCGAACGCCCGCGTATCCGCCTTCCCTGGTCGCGCGAGGGTGATCAGCGATGAGCCTGCAAACGAGGATTAAGGCTGCCGGCGCTGCGGCGGCGGCAGCGCCTGTAGATGCGGGGCGTCGCCGCGCCGTGAAACGACGCACCAAGCGCGCCGTGATGGACCGCATGGGTTACGACGAAGTGGCGCGTATCAGCGCCTATATCGACCCGGCACTTGCCCGCTCGGAATTGCGTCCTGCGGTGGAGGCGGCGCTCAATGTTGAGGAGCCGACCGATCTCGCGACGCCCGAGCGCGAGACCATCATCGACGAGATTTTGGATGACGTGGTGGGCTTGGGGCCGTTGCAGCCGCTCATCGAGGACGACACCGTTACCGAGATCATGATCAACGGCTGCCGCTCGGCTTTCTTTGAACGCGGCGGCGTCTTGTACCCCATCGAGCATGCGTTTGAGGATGATGAGCAGATCCGTGTGCTTATCGACCGCATTATCTCGCCACTTGGCCGCCGCATCGACGAGCGCAGCCCCATCGTCAACGCCCGCCTCAAAACGGGCTATCGCGTCAACGCGGTGATTCCGCCTGTGGCGATTGACGGACCGATTCTCACCATCCGAAAGTTCTCGGACCGTATCTGCTCGCTGGACGAGCTCGTGGGGTTGGGATCGCTGCCGCTTTGGTATGCGCAGCTGCTGTCGTGTGCGGTGTCGCTGCGACAGGACCTGGCGGTTGCGGGAGGCACGGGATCTGGTAAGACCACCCTGCTCAACGCGTTGTCATGCGAGATTTCCACCGGCGAGCGCATCGTGACGATCGAGGACTCTGCCGAGCTCAAGTTTGCGCATCATCCGCACGTGGTGCGCCTAGAGGCGCGCGAGGCTTCAATTGAGGGCGAGGGCGCGGTGACGATCCGCGACCTGGTAACTAATGCCCTACGCATGCGCCCCGACCGCATCGTGGTGGGCGAGGTGCGCGGTGCCGAGTGCTGCGACATGTTGCAGGCCATGAACACGGGCCACGACGGGTCGCTCACCACACTTCATGCGGGTTCAGAACAGGAGACCGTGGTGCGTCTGACGTTGCTTGCACGTTATGGCATCGATCTGCCGAGCGAGCTCATCGAGGAGCAGATTGCCATGGCACTCGACGGTATCGTGATGTCCGAGCGCCACGCCGATGGCAGGCGCTTCGTCTCCTCGTATTCGGGGGTGCGACGCGTCGCATCGGGCGGCGTAGAGCTCGAGCGCTATGTGACGTTCGATGCCGCCGAGCGCACCTGGACGCTTGACCGCGAGCCGCCGTTTATCGCAGAAGGCCTGCGGTCGGGGACGCTCACACAAGAGGAGGTGGACGAATGGAGATCACTGTGCCCCTCGTCGTAGGGGGCTTGGCAGGGCTTTCTGTCGCGACGGCGTGCGGGGCGGAACCTCGTGTGCCGCAGGTACCGCCGGCGGAGCTGGCACGTCGGGCGCTCGAGACGGTGGCAGAGAAGCTGCCGCGTGAGCTGGTGGAAAACGATCTGCTGAAAAAGATCGCCCGTTCGTGGGCATCGCTGGCTCCGGCGCATCGCCTTGGCCTCGTGACCGAAGATGCTTCGGGACGTTTGGCGTTTCTGCTGCTATCGAGCGGTGTCTGCTGCGTTTTACTAACGATGGTGTCGTTATCGCCCCTCGGATTTGCCTTGGGACTTGTTGCTCCGTTTGCCGTTGGTGCCGCTCGGGATGGCTTTGAGAGCCGGCGCGAGCAACACGATGCAGAAGAGGCAATGCCCGAGGCGTTTACTGCACTTTCCATGTCGCTTGCCTCGGGACATTCGCTGGCCCAGGGCATGCGCTTTGTGGGCGCTCATGCGCAAGAGCCAGTGCATACCGAGTTTTTGCGGGTGGCGGCGGCGATCGATTGCGGTATCTCGGCGACCGACGCACTCGATGACTTGCTCGTGCGTATCGACGCCCCCGGTCTTTCGCTTGTGACCTTGGCGCTTAAGGTGTCTCAGCGCACCGGCGCTCCGCTTGCCGACTTACTGTCCGAGGCGTCGAGCATGGTGGGGGAGCGCATTGAGCTCAAGCGCCGCCTGGATGTTAAGACGTCGCAGGCCCGCATGTCTGCGCATATGGTCGCGGCGATGCCGGCGGGCATGTGCGCGGTGTTGGCGCTGCTTTCGGCAGATTTTCGTCGCGGTCTTGCGACGCCTGCCGGCGCGGGCGCTGTGGTGCTGGGTCTTGCCCTCAACGCCGTTGCCCTGGTGGTTATCCGGCGCATTATGCGGGTGGAGCTATGAGCGCCCCGGTTGCAGTTGCGGCTTGCCTGTGCGCCCTGAGTGTATTTGTCGCGACGGGGTTGGATCGGGCGGATGCACGCAAGATCGCAGGGGCCTGCAAGCGCGAGGCGGTGCTGGTCGCTGCCGCGGGTCGCTCGGTGGTCGATGCTCTGACCGCGCGAGTGAAGGGCGCGGTTGGAGCGGGCGGCCCGGCGCGAGTGTCGCTCGGCGAAGTGTCCGAGATGATCGATGTTGTGCGCTTGGGTCTTTCGGCCGGTCTTTCGTTTGATGCGGCGCTTGAGATTTTCTGCGCCAACCGCCGGTCAGTGCTGGCTCTTCGCCTTGAGCGCGCCTGCATGGCGTGGCAGGTGGGCGTGGGCACGCGTGAGGACGAGTTGTTGGCCGCCGCGCGCGACCTGGACGTGCGAGCGCTCGAGACCTTTGCCATCACGGTGGGGCAGGCGCTCGCCCTGGGTGCCCCACTTGCCGAGACGCTGGCCGCTCAAAGTCGCGAGATCCGTGCGGCTCATCGCGCCGCGGTCGAGCGCGAGATCGAGCGTGCGCCCGTCAAGCTGCTGATTCCCACCGGCACGCTCATCTTGCCGGCGTTGCTTCTGTCCATATTGGGCCCGCTGCTGGGAGCAGGCGGGATGATGTAGGGAGGAATACATGAACACGATGACTGACGCTGCTGGAAAGGTCCAGGGCTGGGCGTTTTGCCGGGCGGCACATGTTCGTCAGCGCGCCAAGGAACTATTGCAGGAGGAGAGTGCACAGGGTACCACCGAGTATGCCATCTTGGTCGGCGTGCTCGTGGTGATCGCGATTATCGCCATCGTCGCATTTAAGGGCAAGGTCCAAGATCTATGGAACGCTATCAGCGAGGGCATCAACAGCCTGTAGAGGGCGAGCGCCCCATCGGGGTGCTGCTGGTGTTTGCTTGCCTGACCGTGGCGATAGCGGCGGTGCTTTGGGGGCTTAACGCCGCGCGGCAGCAGCGTCCTGGGACCGCCTCCGATTCGGGCTCCGATTCGGCGGTGGCGTCTCAAAAAGATGAGATGCGAGATGCGGACGATTCGGATGTCGCTGTCACGGCGCAAACCTTTCTGCGGACGCTCGACAAGCGGTCTGGCACTGCGACGGATTCGCCTGAGGGCAACGCGATTGCGGTCCGGCTTGCATGGTCCGAGGACCGACCGATGACCGAAGCGGCGGCGGATATGCTGCGTGCCTATCGCGAGGTACCCACGGCGCAACTTGCTCTGAGCGGCTATCTCGACATCAAGGGCAACGTGTGGGGCGCCATCGTGCGCGACGGACGCGGCTGGGTCGATATGGTGACAATTGCCGCGGATGCTGGCGATGCTTCGTGTCGTCTGCGCGCCGTGCGCCTGAGCCCGCAGGCAACGGACTCAAAGGAGGGATCGTGAAATGCATGATGTCCTGCGTGAGGAATCTGCCCAGGCGACGGTCGAATACGCCATCGTCACGGTGGCGCTGTTATCGATCGTGCTGGCGATCGCGGGACTTTGGCGTGCCGGCACCGATGGGCGCTTGGCGGCGCTGGTTGAGCGGGCGGCATCCCATGGCGTTGCCTCGACGTCGGTTATCGACGCCGCTGCGGCCGCTAAGGACATCGCGTTGTATTGATGCCGCGCGCGAGGACCGGGCGCAGTCTACGGTCGAGGCCGCTTTTTTGCTGCCGACGTTTCTGACACTCATCCTTCTCGCGCTGCAACCGGTGTGCCTGCTCTATACGCGCGCGGTCATGGAGTCTGCCGCCGCCGAGACCGCGCGGCTCATGACCACGACGACGGCGGAGGACGACGATCTTAAGGAGTTCACCCGCCGCCGACTAGCCGCAGTGCCCAACGTTTCGATCTTTCATGCCGGCGGGCCGTTGTCGTGGGATATCGAGCTTGGCCGGGCCGGTGCGGGTGGTGTCTCGTCCGTGTCCGTTTCCGGCGAGGTCAAGCCGTTGCCCGTGATCGGTGCGTTTGCGCAGGCTATGGGTGGTACCGCCGAAGGCGGCTACGTTGAGCTCAAGGTCGATGTCTCGTATCAATCGCGTCCCGAATGGCTGGAGGGAGATTATGATTCGTGGATTGCTACATGGGATTAAGCGTTTCTGGTCTAGACGCGTTTTGACGCGCCGTCCGAGCTGCCATCGCAAGCGAGGCGGCTTTATGGGTCGAGCCGGTGTCGATCTGTTTATCGAAGACGGCGCCTATACCACGCTTTCTTCTGCCGTGGTCATCCTAGTGGTGCTCACATTGTTGTTTTCGTCGACCGCGGCGATATGGAGCATGTCGCGTGCCGGGGATACCCAGGTGGCGGCTGATAGCGGCGCGCTGGCGGGTGCCAACGTAGTGTCGTCCTATCACACGGCTGCCACGGTGGTTGATGCGAGCATCTTGAGTCTGGGGCTGGCGGGGTTTGCCACGATCGGGACGGGCCTGGTCGCCATCCTCATCCCGGGTGCCGAGCCGGTTGCCGGCAATATGGTCGACACCGGGATTGAGATCATTAAAACGCGCAACAAGTTTGCCAAAAGCGCATCGGAAGGCTTGCAGAAAATCGAGACGGCTCTGCCGTATCTGATCGCCGCGCGTGCCACGCAGGCGGTGTCGGCGCAGGATACCGATAGTGTGACCTATACCGGTACGGCGCTTGCCGTGCCCAGGACATCCGAGTCTGACTTCGCTGCGCTCAAAGGATCAGAGATCTCGACCGATACCATTAAAGACACATCAGATGATTTAGAGTGTGCGGCCGAGGAACTGCGGAAGGCTTCTGAGGACACGGCGAAGGCTAAAGAGCGTGCTTGGCTGGCGGATTGTGGTGGGTCTGACAAGGGCTCGGTCGGCAGCTGTTCTTGCATGTGGGAGCGTGCGAAAAGCCTAACGGATCTCTCCGGTGTTCAAAATCCGCATTACTCATCGAGCGTTACGTGGGAGCCCCAAGTTGCCCTTGATCGCGCGAAGGACTACTACCATTGGCGTCTGACAAATGAGAAGCCCCACGGCTCGAGTGTCGAGATGAAGGCAGAGTCTGCGGCGCGTAAGGCGTTTTATACCTATGCGAGCGCGGAGGTCGATCGGGCACATATAACCGAGAACGGAGACAGGGTTTCCTCCTATATTCCGCTGCTGCCGCGCAACTCTGATGAGGTTCGGGCGACGGAACTCTATACCGATGCGGTGTGGCCGACGAGCGTGAACGATGACAAGGCGTATCTGCATTACGGGACGACCTGCCCTAACTATAAGAAAGGGACGCCGAGCGGATTTGCTTCGGTTGCCGATTACGATGGACAGGATAAATGCAGCAAATGCCATTTTGGCGTTTTGTCGCTTGGTGCTGTTGCGGCGCCTTCAACCTCTATCGAAAACGGCTTCGAATATCACTTCGACGAGTTCAAAAAGGCCTTGGAGGAATACGTCAAATGTCGGAACAAAGAGCTTGAGCTCATGCGCCAGACCGAGGATGAGGCCGACCGTGCGAGCAATGCGTTTGACCAGGCCATTAAAGCGCTTTCGGGCGAGCGTCCGCGTATCGCTCCGCCCGGTCGCAACGGCGTGGTTGCCTTTGCGGTTTCGGGTGCCATCTCGAGCCCCGATGAGCTCAACTCTTCGTTTAACACGGCAGTCAGGCTTGGCGATCGCGGTGCCATCTCTGCCGCGGTGCTGGCGCCCGATGAGGCGACGGCGCAAAACAACGTGCTTTCGCGATTTTTCTCGACATTGAAGGAACGCTCGGGTGGCGTTGCCGGCGTACTCGATGGCGTCATGGATGTCTGGGGACGGCTGCTTGTGGGATACGGAGACATCCAAGGTTCGGCCGACGAACTTATGGACGAGATGATTAAAGGCCTAGGAGGGGGCAGCGGTGCGTTGGGCTCCATTGCATCGTGGCTCGGCGATACCGTTTCGGCGTCCGTGGCGGCGCTGGGTTTGGAACCGTGCGACTTGCGCCTGCGAAAGCCGGTGCTGACTGATTCCGCCAACGTCATTAAGAGCCCGGGGTCTGACATTGCTGGCCTCTCTCAAGCGCAAGACAAACTGCGAAGTATTCCGTTGGGCGTGACCGATCCCAAGGCGCTTTGCGAGGCGTTGGAATATCAAGTCGAACGCACCATCAGCGGTACGGTGTTCACGCTTGCGGAGATTCCTCTGCCCGGCGGCGGTTCCATCCCGCTCACCGTCGATGTCGCCACGCTGGTTGGCGCTCTGGGCGGTGGGTCGTAATGAGTATCCGCATGCGTCTGCGCGAGGAGCGCGCCCAAGCGACGGTGGAGATGGCAGTGGTTACACCCGTTTTGCTGGTGCTGGCACTCATTGTGTACAACGTCATGATCTTTGCCAGCGCTGTCGCGCGCTTCGACCGCGTGGTGCCCGACATCGTGTTGGCGCACGCCGTGGCGTCGGAGGGGGAGGGCGACGAAAGCTCTGTCGATGCCTCGGCGACGGTCCAGACTCAAATTCTGAATGCCATGGAAGGCTATGACTTGCAGATCGAAGTGTCGAGCGAGCAAGGCGCGGAGGCATCGGATGGTGGTCTGCTCTCCCTATCCGGTACGTTTAGGACCTACACCTGCACCATGCACTATGAGCCGTGGCCGACTTCTCTCAGCATCGCTGGCGTTCCGCTGGGGGCGCCGACAACGTTGTCGCACGAGCGCGCGGTGACGGTCGATCCGTGGCGTCCGGGGGTGGTCATGTGACCGCGGTCTCGTCCTACATCGCCTACGCGCGGGCACTCAACAGGCTGGGTTGGACGCCGGCCGAGTTTGCGGTGGCGGAGTCGTTTGCCGTGCGCCTGCGCGGCATGCTGGGACGGTGTCCGGTTGCCGCCAACGGTCTGCTGCTCGTCATGGCATTTCCGCGCTGCTCTTCGGTCCATACGTGTTTTATGGCCTATCCCATCGACATCGCCTTCATCGATCGCGACGGCAATATCCTCGCGCGCTACGAAAACGTACGCCCCTGGCGTATGTGCTCCTGCCCCGGCGCCTGGGCCGCACTAGAGCGCCCTTCAATCATTGTTTCGACCCCTGCTCTCCAACGCGTGCCGGCTTAAGAATTGGCGACAGCGGACTTTCGTCATACGAAATTGGGTAAGATGGAGGAGAAGATGCATGGATGTTGAGATCCATCCCAACGCTAAAAAGCACCTGACGGAAGGGGCCGATGATGGGCAAGACGTATACGGCCGCTAATGGTCAGGTTGTAACGGATGAAATGATTGACGCGTGGTGTGAGTCGTACGAGCGCGGAGAGTTTCCGGATGGCGAACACACCGTTGGTGGGATCGTGCATGGACGGCCCCCACTCTCAGGTGAGGGGACGGCAACGCTGTCGGTCAAGATTCCTCTGGGAATGAAGGAGGCCATTCGTCGACGGGCGGCTGCCGAGGGGATGACGCCAAGTGAGTTTGCCCGTGCGGCTCTGAGCGAAAAACTTCTTGCTGCCGGCTGATGCCTCTGACGTGCCGATTTAAAGAACCGAGGCTGTGCTCAAAAACTTTTTTGAAATTCTCGGTTGACCGGAACGCGTCCTTGGTTATACTAATCAAGCCTTGAAACAAGGCACACCTCAAATGGCTGGGTAGCTCAGTTGGTAGAGCAGAGGACTGAAAATCCTCGTGTCAGGGGTTCGATTCCCTTCCCCGCCACCTTGAATTGACTAGGACCTCTGCAAAGGGGTCCTTTTCTTTTATGCAGCCCCACATGGAATCGAACCCCGTGAGGGCGCGGAGCTGAGTAAACGCGTAAGCGTTTGCCAGCGCAGCTCGCAAGGCGCGTAAGCGCCGCAGCGGTCCGTCCGCGCAGCGCGCGGACGCGATTCCCTTCCCCGCCACCTTGAATTGACTAGGACCTCTGCAAAGGGGTCCTTTTCTTTTATGTAGGGTTCTGCGGAAACTGCGTCCCAGAATAAGGGCTCAGAACGGGACACACTTTCCGCTTCGGGCCTGTCTGGGAAAGCGCGACCCGGAATGACGCGAAATTGCGGGTCGCGCTTTCCGGTTGGGCCTGCTAACGGAAAATGCGCCCCATTATTGAGCGATAGAACGGGACGCGCTTTCCGGTGCCTGCCTCCGGCGCGCGTACGCACCTTGTCGCACCATTCCGAGCCCGCCCGCCCCAGACATTCCTCCCACTTTCGCGCCACTTTACAGACCGTTCGGTCGCCTGTCCGCACACGCGGGTATACTCAAAACGATACTTATCCTATGCAATACGATGCGGGTTCGACCTGCATGATCCGAAGGGGGCAGTGATGGAGAGGATACTCGGCGTTAATCTCTCTGGCTGGTTTATTCCCGAGCCTTGGGTGACCCCGTCGCTGTACGCGGCGACCGGTGCATCCAACGCGGCCGAGCTACAGGAGGCCATGGGTACCGCCGCCTATAACGAGCGCATGCGCCGCCATTACGAGACGTTTGTGAGCGAGGACGATTTTCGTCGCATGGCGCAGATCGGTCTCAATGCCGTGCGTCTGCCGGTGCCCTGGTATGCCTTTGGCTCACAGGAGTCCGATGCCTCCTACATATCGGTTGTCGATTACATCGACCGCGCGATTGAGTGGGCTGCCAAGTACGACATCCGCGTGCTGCTCGATCTGGCAACTGTGCCCGGTGGCCAGGGCGATTCCAACGATTCACCCACCACGCCGGAGGCTGTCGCCGAGTGGCATTCGTCCACCAACGGCCGTCATGTCGCACTCGACGTGCTTGAGCGCTTGGCCGATCGCTATGGCGAGGCCGAGAGCCTGCTGGGCATTGAGCTGCTGGACACGCCGCAGATGAGCGTTCGCAAGAGCCTCTTCACCATGACGGATGGCATTCCCGCTCACTACCTGCGCAATTTCTATCGCGATGCCTATGAGCTCGTCCGTTCGTATATGCCCGAGGATAAGATCGTCGTCTTCTCGTCGTCGGGGCATCCCAGCGAGTGGAAGCATTTTATGCGCGGCGCCAAGTACAAGAACGTCTACATGGACCTTCACCTGTACCATTACCGCGACGAGTATGCGCTCGACATCACGAGCCCTCGCGGGCTGACGACGGCGATTTCGCGTAACAAGCGCGAACTTAAAGAAGCGATTTCGACTGGGTTCCCCGTGCTGGTGGGCGAATGGTCGGGCGCGGCGATCTTTGCCAACTCGTCGGTTACGCCCGAGGGCCGCAATGCCTACGAGCGCGTGTTTATCGCCAACCAGCTGGCATCGTTTGCGCCGGCGGCTGGCTGGTTCTTCCAAACGTGGAAGACCGAGAAGCGCATTGCAGCATGGGACGCCCGCGCGGCGCTCGGTACGCTCGAGCGCGGCATGATTGAATAGGTTGATATGACGCAAAACAGCGCCCATACGGGCAAACTCTATGTGGTCGGCACGCCCATCGGCAACCTGGGCGACCTGTCTCCGCGCGTTGGTGAGGCTTTTGCCGCCGCCGATGCCATCTGCTGCGAAGACACGCGTGTGACGTCAAAGCTGCTGATGCACCTGGGCATTTCCAAGCCGCTTGTCCGTTGCGACGAGAATGTGATCGCTAGCCGCGCTGCCGGCCTGGTCGACCGTCTGCTGGCGGGGGAGACCCTCGCCTTTGCCTCGGACGCCGGCATGCCGAGCGTGTCCGATCCCGGCCAGGCGTTGGTCGAGGCGGCGCGTGAGGCCGATGTGCCCGTCGAAGTTATTCCCGGGCCCTCTGCTTGCGTCACGGCGCTTGTTTCGTCCGGCATTCCCTGTGAGCATTTTTTCTTCGAGGGCTTTTTGGGCCGAAAGCACGGCGACCGTGTGCGCCGTTTGCAGCGCCTTGCCGTGGTGCCCGGCGCACTCATCTTCTACGAGTCTCCACATCGCATCGTGGCGACGCTCGAGGCCGTGGCGGAGGTCTTTCCCCAGCGTGAGGTTGCCGTCTGCCGCGAACTCACCAAGCTGCACGAGGAGGTCTTGCGCGGGCCCGCTGACCAGCTTGCCGAGGAGCTGCGTGCTCGCGGCGAGGTAAAGGGCGAGATTGCGCTGGTCATCGCGCCGCCGAGCGAGGATGAGGAGGCCGGCATCGCGCCGGTTGGCGCTGCGGTAGCGGATCCCGACGAGGCCCTGCGCGAGGATATCCGCACCGCGCTCGAGGAGGGGGAGCCCGCCTCTGCGGTGGCCAAACGCCTGTCTCAGAAGTATTCGCGCCGCAAGCGCGATGTCTATGCCATGGTGCTCGATATGCAATAGATGGAGGATATCCAGCCCTTGCGCTAGAATCATCCCCTGTATGCAACGTTTTTCTGGAGGACAAACCCCATGGATCAAAGCAAGCCTTCGTTCTTTATCACGACGCCCATCTACTACGTCAACGCCGATCCGCACCTGGGCACGGCCTATTCCACCATCATCGCCGACGTTCAGGCTCGCTATCGCCGCTCCGCCGGCTATAACGTCAAGTTCCTGACCGGCATGGACGAGCACGGCGAGAAGGTCGCCGAGGCCGCAGCCAAGCACAACATGACGCCGCAGGAGTGGACCGACAGCCAGGCTCCGCACTTCAAGGAGCTTTGGAGCAAGCTCGAGATCTCCAACGACGACTTCATTCGCACCACCGAGCCGCGCCAGCATCACGCCGTGCAGTATCTGTGGGAGCGCATGAAGGAGTCCGGCTACCTGTATAAGGGCAGCTATGACGGCTGGTACTGCGTGCCCGACGAGACCTACTTTACCGATACGCAGGTCCAGAAGGGTGACGAAGAGTACGGTAGCGTCGGCCAGCACCTGTGCCCCGATTGCCACCGTCCGCTTGAGCGCGTGCAGGAGGAGTCCTACTTCTTTAAGCTTTCCGCCTTCCAGGACAAGCTGCTCAAGCTCTATGACGAGCACCCCGACTTTGTCGAGCCTGCGTTCCGTATGAACGAGGTGCGCAGCTTTGTCGAGGGCGGCCTTAACGACCTTTCCGTGAGCCGCACGAGCTTTGACTGGGGCATTCAGGTCCCGTTTGACGAGGGTCACGTGACCTACGTGTGGTTCGATGCGCTGCTCAACTATATGACGGCCGTCGGCTACGGTGTCGACACCGATGAGGCGCGTGCCGAGCTGGCCTATCGCTGGCCCGCGCAGTTCCACATCGTGGGTAAGGACATCATCCGCTTCCACTGCGTCATTTGGCCCGCCATGCTCATGGCCATCGGCGAGGCCCTGCCCGAGCACGTCTTTGCCCACGGCTTCCTGACCGTGCGCAATGCCGAGACCGGTAAGGCCGAGAAGATGTCCAAGAGCCGCGGCAACGCCATCGCTCCGCAGGATGTTATCGACATGCTGGGCGTCGAGGGCTACCGCTATTACTTTATGACCGACGTGGTCCCCGGCACCGACGGCGCCATCAGCTTCGATCGCATGGAGCAGGTCTACAACGCCGATCTGGCCAACAGCTGGGGCAACCTCATCTCGCGCTCGCTCAACATGAGCGCAAAGTACTTTGACGGCTGCGCCCCGGCTAAACCGGCGTCTGCCGACGCGTTCGATAACCCGCTGGCAAAGATTGCCGACGGTTTGGTCGAGCGCTACATGGCCAAGATGGACGTGCTCGATTACGGTGGAGCCAAGGATGAGGTTATGGAGCTCATCCATGCCGCCAACCACTACATCGAGGACTCCGAGCCCTGGGCGCTTGCCAAGGACGAGGCTAAGGCTGACGAGCTGGCATTTGTGATCTACAACCTGCTCGAGGCCATCCGCATCGCCGCCCACCTGCTGATGCCGCTCATGCCCCAGACTTCTGTCGAGGCTCTGCGCCGCCTGTCCTGTGAGGGCGAGGCCGCGAGCGACGACCTCAAGGGCATTTGCACTTGGGGCCTGCTTGCCGGCGGTCAGCCCGTCGAGAAGGGCGATCCGCTGTTCCCGCGTCTGGCGTAGAGACCGCGCGAGCGCCATATCGGCAATTTGCTGTTTAGCTGTAAGGGCATGGCCGCCACGGTCCATGCCCTTTTGTTTCAAGACGCCGCCATCATGCTAAGGAGGCAACCATGACAACTTCGCCTTTGGCAAACCCCACGGCCACCAGGGAGCTGCTGGAGGAGTTTGGCCTTGCGACCAAGCATCGCCTGGGCCAGAACTTTCTAATCGACAATCATGTGATCGAACGTATCTGCGAGCTTGCCGAGCTTGCAGGTGACGAGCGCGTACTCGAGGTGGGTCCGGGTTGCGGTACGTTGACACTTGCGCTGCTGCAGGAGGCGGCGTGCGTCACGTCGATCGAGGCCGATCCCGAGCTCGAGCCGGTGCTCGATGCCCACGCCGCCGACTACGCCAACTTCCGCTTTATCATGGGCGACGCGCTCAGGGTGACGCCGGAGCAGATTGAGCAGGCTGCGGGCGGTGAGCCGACGGTATTTGTCGCGAACTTGCCCTATAACGTGGCGGCGACGATCATTTTGCAATTTTTCCAGACGATGCCGGCGCTCAAGCGCGCCGTCGTCATGGTGCAAAAGGAGGTTGCCGATCGCATTGCCGCAGTGCCGGGCAACAAGACCTATGGCGGCTATACGGCAAAGCTTGGCCTGTATGCGCAGGTGACGGGTCGCTTTGAGGTGCCGCCGCGTTGCTTTATGCCGGCGCCACACGTGGACTCGGCCGTCGTGCGTATCGACCGTGTTGACGGTGTGGTGCCCGAAGGACTCGATCGCGAATTTGTGGCCCGTGTGATTGACGCTGCATTTGCTCAGCGTCGCAAGACCATCCGCAATTCCATGAGCGCCAACGGCTTTGCCAAGGACGTGCTCGATGCCGCCTTTGAGGCTTGCGGTATCGCACCCACCACGCGCGCCGAGACGCTCGACGTCGCCGCCTTTGTGTGCCTGGCTCGGGAGCTTTCCCATGACGCTTAATGCCGAACGCGTGACGTTTACCAAAAAAAAGAAGACGGTTGCTTGTCCCGTGCCCTTGGCGCCGCTTGCCGACACACATGCGCATCTGCTTTCGTTCTGGGGCAAGGATGTGCCCGAGACACTCGTGCGTGCCAAGGCGGCGGGCATCGACCTGTTGGTGACGGTCTTCGATCCCATTGCCGATAAGCGCGGCGTGACGGACTATAGCGACTGGCTGACGCGCGAGATTCTGCCGATGCAGGATATCCCGCAGATCAAGTATCTTGCCGGCGTGCATCCGTATGGCGCGCCGGACTATACCGACGACGTTCACGCGCAGGTTGTTGCTGCGCTTGATGACCCTTTGTGCGCCGGTATTGGCGAAATCGGTCTGGACTACCACATGGATTACGACGACGACATCACGCCGGCGCCCCACAGCGTGCAGATTGATTGCATGGCACGTCAGCTCGAAGTCGCCGTGCGCTGCAATGTGCCGGTGGAGTTGCACCTGCGGCACGAGGACTCGGATGGGGAGCGCACCTCGCATATGGATGCGTACAACGTGCTTCGTGAGGTGGGCGTGCCCCAGGCCGGTTGTGTGCTGCACTGTTTTGGCGAGGACCGCGCCACGATGGAGCGCTTTGTGGAGCTGGGCTGCTATATCGCCTATGGTGGTGCGGCCACCTTTAAGCGTAACGACGACGTGCGCGAGGCATTTGCGGCGACCCCGCTCGACCGCATTTTGTTCGAGACGGATTGCCCGTATATGGCTCCGGAGCCCATCCGCGGTCTTGAATGCGAGCCCGCAATGATCTCCATTACGGCAAACGCGCTGGTTAACGACCGTGTCGATCGCACTGGTGAGGACGCCGAAACAATCGCGCAAGCCGCTTGGGAAAATGCCTGCAAACTTTTTCAAAAATAGTTCTTGCGTTCGTGGTGGCGCTCCGTTATTCTAATTCCTGCACGCGGGCGTGGCGGAATTGGCAGACGCGTACGGTTCAGGTCCGTATGGGGGCAACCCCATGAAGGTTCAAGTCCTTTCGCCCGCACCATTAAATGAAAGAGCTCCCAGCAATGGGAGCTTTTTTGTTATGGGCCCATCGCGGGGACTTGAACCTGCGAAGGAGCGAGCGTAAAGAAAACGCGGAGCGTTTTTAGCGAGCTGGCGAGTCCGCCGGCAGGCGGGCGAAGCCGGTGCGGATCCGCGAAGCGGATACGCGGACGTCCTTTCGCCCGCACCATTAAATGAAAGAGCTCCCAGCAATGGGAGCTTTTTTGTTATGCACGATCTCCTTGGACGGGTATCCTAATGCCAACGTGTGCCTATCAGAGGAGAGACCATGCTGTTTTCCGGTATCATCGCCGCCCTTACCAGCCTTTTGATTCCCATCATCATCCTGTTGCTCCTGCTCCCCAACGCCTGTTATGTCGTTGAGCAGCAGCACGCTGTGATCATCGAGCGCTTGGGTAAGTTCAATCGTATCGTCAACGCGGGCTTCCACGTGAAGGTGCCCGTGATCGACCGCAAGGCCGCCACGGTGAGCCTGCGCACCATGAAAAACGGTTTTGGCATCGACGTTAAGACCCAGGACAACGTGACCATTGGCCTTGAGGTCTCCGCTCAGTATCACGTGAGCTATGACATGGGCGCCGGCCCGGCAGATTCGGGCATCTACAAGAGCTACTATATGCTGCAGGAGCCCGTCGACCAGATGCGCGACTTCATCACCGACGCCCTGCGCTCCTCCATCCCCGTCTACACGCTCGATGAGGTCTTTGCCAAGAAGGATGACATCGCCAAGGATGTCAACGCTACCGTTTCCGAGCAGATGGCCGCCTACGGCTTCACCCTCGTGTCGACGCTCATCACCAAGATCGCGCTGCCGACCGAGGTCGAGAACTCCATGAACGACATCAACGCCGCCCAGCGCAAGCGCGCTGCTGCGCAGGAGCTCGCCGAGGCCGACCGCATCAAGCGCGTTACCGAGGCGACCGCCGAGGCCGAGGCGATGGAAAAGGCGGGCGAGGGCATCGCCAACCAGCGCAAGGCCATCGCGCTGGGTATCAAAGATTCGCTCGAGATCATCCAGGAGACGGGTGTCGGCAATGACGAGGCCAACCAATTGTTCATGTTTACGCAGTGGTCCGAGATGATGACGGAGTTCGCTCGCACGGGTAAAACCTCGACGGTCGTGCTGCCGAGCGACTTTTCGCAGTCGGCCTCGATGTTCGAGCAGATGCTGGCCGCCGGCAAAGTTCAAAACGATTCGAAGGAGTAGGCGCGCGTGAAATACACCGTCGTTTGTGTTGGTAAGCTCAAGGAGCGCTTTTGGAAGGACGCGTGCGCTGAGTACACCAAGCGCCTGGGTGCCTATGCCAAGGTGGATATCCGCGAGGTGGCCGATATCGACCCGGCTAAGGCGGGCGGTGTGGATGCTGCGCGTGACAAGGAGGGGGCGGCGATTCTTGCTGCCTTGCCGTCTCGAGCGCATGTGATCTTGCTGGCCATTGAGGGCAAGGAGCGTTCGAGTGAGGAGCTCTCGGCGAGGCTCGACGATCTTATGCTGCGAGGCAGCAGCGACATTGCCTTTGTAATCGGCGGTTCGGACGGCGTGAGTGATGAGGTGCGCGCACGAGCCGACGAGATGCTCAGCTTTGGACGCATTACCTTGCCGCACAACCTGGCGCGTGTGGTGCTGCTGGAGCAGATCTACCGCGCCTGCAAGATTAGCCGTGGCGAGCCGTATCACAAATAGGTCGGCAATACGAAACAATGGCGTGGGACAATAGCTTTCGTTTTGAAGAACGTGTCTGAGAGGACTATGTGATATGAAGATCGGATTTGTCGGTTTTGGCAATATGGCGAGCGCTATGGCCGACGGCTGGATTGCCGCCGGTGTGTCTGCGGGCGACATGTGCGCCTGCGCGGGCCGCTATGACGCTCTCGTCGAGCGTTGTGAGGCACGCGGTATGGCCGCCTGCCATGATGCGGAAGAGGTTGTCGCCGCATCCGATATCGTGGTTGCTGCTGTCAAGCCGTACATGATCGAGAAGGTTTTCGCTCCGCTGAAGGACGTGCTTGCCGACAAGGTCGTCCTTTCGGTCGCTTGGACCTGGGATAGCGCCAAGTGGGAGCAGGTCCTGCCGGGCATCGCTCACATCTCGACGGTACCCAACACGCCGGTATCGGTGGGCGAGGGCGTTATCGCCTGCGAGAAGGCGTCCACGCTTAGCGGCGAGCAGCGCGACACGGTGCTCGGTCTGCTTGGAAAGCTCGGCACGGTAGTCGAGCTCGATACGTGTCTGCTTTTTGTGGGCGGCACCGTGGGCGGTTGCGCCCCGGCATTTGTCGCCATGGCAATCGAGGCCCTGGGCGATGCGGCCGTTAAGCACGGTATTCCGCGCGTCGATGCCTATCGCATCGTGAGCCAGATGGTGCTGGGCACGGCAAAGCTGCAGCTGGCAACCGGTCAGCATCCCGCCGCAATGAAGGACGCCGTGTGCTCGCCTGGTGGCGCCACCATCAAGGGCGTCGTCGCACTCGAGGACGCTGGCATGCGCAGCGCCCTGGTCAAGGCCATCGACGCCACCCTCCAGTAGACCGACCAAAAGGGGACAGGTTAGTTTTGGCAGGTTTTTCCTGCGGTTTTGTCCCTTGAGCGAAAAGCGCCCCGCAACTGGCTCAATTCCAGTTGCGGGGCGCTTACATTTGCCCAGATAAAACCGACCAAAATAAACCTGTCCCTTTTTGGCAGGTTAGTCCCAGAAGCTGTCTTCCTCGTCCTCGGATTTGGGACCGCGGTCGACGTACATCTTATGGGTGCGCTTCTCCATTACAAAGGCAAGAATCGCAAACAGCAGGATGCCGCCGGCGAAAAGGATGGCAAAACCGGTGCGGGTGCCAAACAAAAAGGAAAAAACTGCGTCCATTGGGTGCCTTCTTGCGTAGTTGAGTTGGGTCGTAAACGCTCATAAGTATATACTTGCCCATACATGTACAAGGTTGCAACCTAAATGGAATGTATATCGCCGGAGGATCTAATGCTTGATATCAAGTTTGTTCGCGAGAACCCCGATGCCATCGATACCGCTATGGCCAATCGCCAGACGTCTTGGGACCGCGAGAAGTTTTTTGAGCTCGACGATGAGCGCCGTGCCGTCATCACCGAGGTCGAGGAGCTCCAGGCCACGCGCAACGCCGAGTCCAAGAAGATCGGCGCCCTGATGAAGGAGGGCAAGAAGGACGAGGCCGAGGCCGCCAAGGAGGCCGTGCGCGCCGTCAACGAGAAGATCGACGGTCTGGCCGAGCGCCGCACTGCCCTCGAGCAGGAGCAGTACGACTTCATGGCTCACCTGCCCAACATTCCGTGCGAGGCCACCCCGTACGGCAAGGACGAGGACGAGAACATCGAGCGTCGCCGCTGGGGCACCCCGCGCGAGTTCGACTTCGACTTTAAGCCGCACTGGGATCTGGGTACCGACCTCGACATCCTCGATTTCGAGCGCGGCAACAAGCTCTCCGGCAGCCGCTTCACCGTTCTCGGTGGCGCCGGCGCTCGCCTGGAGCGCGCTCTCATCAACTTCTTCCTGGACACGCACACGAGCCGTGGCTTCAAGGAGTGGTGGCCGCCCATCGTCGTCAAGCGTCAGACCATGTTCGGTACGGGTCAGCTGCCCAAGTTCGAGGACGACGCCTATCACGTCTCGGGCGACAACTTCCTGATCCCTACCGCCGAGGTCGTGCTCACCAACCTGCACGCCGGTGAGGTCCTCGACGCCGACACCCTGCCGCGCCGCTACACCGCCTTCACTCCTTGCTTCCGTGAGGAAGCCGGTTCCGCTGGTCGCGACACCCGCGGCATCATCCGCCAGCACGAGTTCGACAAGGTCGAGATGGTCAAGTTCGCCAAGCCGGAGGAGTCCGACGAGGAGCTCGAGAGCATGACCGCCGAGGCCGAGTACCTGCTGCAGCAGCTGGGCCTTCCGTATCGCGTGATTAGCCTGTGCACCGGCGATCTGGGCTTCTCTGCCCGTCAGACCTACGACGTCGAGGTCTGGCTGCCGAGCTACAACGCCTACAAGGAGATCAGCTCCTGCTCCAACTGCGGCGACTTCCAGGCTCGCCGCGCCAACATCAAGTATCGCGACCCCGATAACTTCAAGGGTTCGCGCTACCTGCACACCCTTAACGGTTCCGGCCTGCCGGCTGGTCGTACCATGGCTGCCATTCTGGAGAACTACCAGAACGCCGACGGCACCATCACGATCCCCGAGGTCCTGCGTCCCTACATGGGCGGCCTCGAGAAGATCGAGCCGGTCGCGTAACTTGGCTGCATAGGCGATATGCAAGGGCGCTCCTTCGGGGGCGCCCTATTTCGTGCGCAGGTCCATACCATGCCGTGCGGACAGCTCAATAGAAAACACACGAACAACTGTTCTGTATACAGCAATCTACCTGCTATGCTTTTGCTAAATAAGAGCGAGAGAAAGGGGACGCGATGGAGCTGTTTGATGATCGGGTGGTTTTGTTTGAGAGCGACGAGGGCGGGGAGTACCTGCTTGTAACGTGTGAGCCGTCTGGCATGGGTGGCCTGGTGGTTCGACAGACGAGCGAGGGGCCGTTGACCCAATGGTGCTACGAGGAGTCGCCGCATGTGGTTGAGACGTTTGTGGCGCACGAGGGGCTGGTGGCCCTGGAGCATTTCTATGGGGTCTGGACATCTAACCAGGTTGCTCGCATGTTGAGTATCTCGTTTGCCGATTATGATTGTGCCCAGCGGGTGAGATCGCTCCTGAGGGAACTTGATGCTAAGTTTGACGTGATTGAAAAGCCAATCGATCGTACGGGGAACGGCGGTATATGCGGAGCAGCATGACAAAACTGCGTTCTACAAAAAAGTTTGAGATTGTGCTTGACTCCAATAAGCTAAAGTGGTTTTATATGTCTTGCGCTGCGGCGTTACCTCAGCTGGATAGAGGGTCTGACTACGAATCAGAACGTCATAGGTTCGAATCCTATACGCCGCACCA
>CABUHO010000006.1 GCA_902491395.1 uncultured Collinsella sp. | reverse complement strand
CGAAGCGCACGGCGGGGTCCTGACATGTCCGAGGACGATTTGGGAGGTAAGCCCTGGGGCCTCCGATGGGGGCAGTCCTAGCCGAGGCTATTCGTCTTCTTGCTGCGGGTGCTTGGGGTGGAGGACTTGAAATGATGGAGTTCTTGGCTGTAACTTGCACTGACATTTGTCATGAAATTGCTGGTCGTGAGGGCTGCTACCGGTAGTTGCGGTAGGGTTGGGGCAGATTCAAGCTAGAAATGGTGGTCGCTACCGGCTGTTCTCGACATACTCGGGTCATTCTTCAACGGTCACCACACGAAAGGAACCACCATGGATCTTGCGATGGCACAGCGCCTCGTCGATCGCCGCAAAGCTGCTGGGCTTTCTCAGGAGGCACTTGCCGCCCAGCTGGGCGTAAGCCGCCAGGCTGTCAGTAAATGGGAGCGCAGCGAATCCTCGCCCGATACCGATAACCTTATTGCACTCGCCGCGCTGTATGGTGTGTCACTGGATGAGCTGCTATATGGGGAAGCGGTTTGTGATATCGATGACTCGGCAGACAGTGACTCTAGCGCAGACAATTTGGACGAGACCGAAGAAACCGAGACTTCTACTGAGCATACGAATTGCGGTGATAAGCCACTTGTCGATATTTCTCTCGCGCATGGTATCCACGTTATTGATCCCAACAAAGGCGAAGAGGTCCATGTTGGCTGGAATGGTATCCATGTGGCTAACGAGCGCAAGGGCGAAGAGGTCCATGTTGGGCCGGGTGGCATACATGTCGATACGCTTGAGGACGATGGGCACAGCGTGCATACCAATGCCGACGGCACCGTCACCATCGACGGCGAGACGTTTGCGAGCTGGAAGGAGGCGCACGACAAACTCGACCATCATGGCAAGCATTTCCACACCAAGTTCGGTCGCGCGTGGAACAAGTTCCCCTTTCCTGCACTTGTCGCCCTTGCATATCTGGCGCTCGGCATTATCTACGGCACGTGGGCTATGGGGCTCTTCCTCGTCTTTTTGATTCCCGTCTACTACGCGCTTGGTGACTTTATCGACCGACGTCATCTATCCAAGCTTATCGACGCCATCTACCCGGCAGCCGCCATTGCTTGGTTCCTCTATATGTGGCTCTGCTTGGGACAGCCTCATCCTGCATGGGTCATTCTCATCACCATCCCAGTTGTAAAAGCACTCATGCGCTGGTGCCGAAAGCAATGGAAACACCGCAAGCAAGCTTAAGCCGTTCTGGCCGTCAGCATCACCCAGCCAACGCCGCTCACCCCTTCAAAGTTGCGGTGAAATACGGACCGTTTGAGAACCTCGGAGCGTCCAGCAGCCCCATTTCACCGCAGCTTACGAATGGACCGGGCAATTCCGGCACAGGAATTGGCATTTAACTCACCGCGCGCACGAAAAGGGCCCATCTACTACGATGAACTCGACGGGGTCGACCATACCCGCTTATTTTGAAAATCAGCAAGCCTTCTACCTGCTGTTTTAATTTTACGATCTTCGCCACGGTCGAGTGTGTGGCAGTAAACGTAGTAGATAGACCCATTTTGTGGCACACGGCTCATCCAAGCTCAAGCTCGAATACCGAGGACCCCCTCATTCACGGCTGCGAGCGAAAAACCGAATAGAATAAACATCAAATGGCTAAGTCTGTTTGGTGAACGGAGGAAAAATGGGCGAGGTGGCTGAAAGCGACTGGAGGCTGTTCAAGGAGTTGCTCCCAAAATGGCAAGAAAACTATATGGAAATGCTCATTGACCAGTACATCGAGATATTAAACGGCGGCGGCGAAGCGTCCAGTAGATTTTGGGCGCTAGAAGAGCGCATCAATAGGGACAAGCTATCCTCAGGAGTGCTGGTAAACGATATTCGCCGCAGCACCATGCGTTATGAGATAGCCAACTTGCTTTCCGATAACGTGATCACGCTCGATGACCTTGAGGGTTTTACCGAAGATATTAAGAGCTACGCGCGGCGCTGCATCTGACGGCAAGAACGCTGAGCGACATGCGCAACCACAACCGCCTTTTTGCATAAATCGCCCCGCCGATTGCATATTTCGGCGGGGCGGTTGCTTTTTGCCCACAGGTACCCCAGGGGGCGGCGTGCAAATTCCGGAGTTTTCAGCGTCCCGGAGTCCGCGGGTGCGGGAGCGGGCGCATAATACAGCGCTTAAAGTCCTGATTCTGGACCCCAACGCCTCAAGAGCCGCTCGTTTTTCTACAGGATGCGGCCCATTGCGCCTGCCTTTCGCCCAAAATCCAGTATGCAAGCGCCCCCGAATGCTGAATATTCCCAAAAATGCACGCCGCACTCTACCCCAGGCACCCGCAGCAAGAAGACGAATAGCCTCGGCCTCCCCAGTTACCGCAGGAGGCCCCAGGGCCTACCTCCCAAATCTTTCCGCAGGACGGAAGGACCCCGCCGCGCGAAGCGCACGGCGGGGTCCTGACATGTCCGAGGACGATTTGGGAGGTAAGCCCTAGGGTCTCCGATGGGGGCGGTTCCAGCCGAGGTTATTCGTCGCCGAAGCTGATGCCCAACGCCTTGGCCTCGCGCACCAGATCGCTCTGGGGGTCGACATATTTGAGCTTGCCGGCGACCTCCTCGAGCGGCATGTGGCACATCTTGCCGTCGCGTAGGGCAATCATGTAGCCAAACTCGCCGCGCAGGCAGCCGAGTGCCGCCTCGACGCCGCACTGGGTCGCAAAGATGCGGTCCTGGGCGTCGGGCTGACCGCCGCGCTGCGTGTGGCCGGGGATGGCGACGCGGGTCTCGCGACCGGTCTTGGCCTCGATCTCCTTGGCAATGTCGTAGACAATCGAGGGGCTCGTACGTTCGGCGAGCTTCTTCTTGTACTCCTTCTTGGACAGTGCCGCATCCTCCTTGGAGATGGCGCCCTCGGCGACGGCCACGATGGTAAAGCGGCTGCCGGTTTCCATGCGATGCTCGATGGTCTTGATGACGTTATCCATGTCGTAGGGGATCTCGGGAATCAGGATGACGTCCGCGCCGCCCGCAACGCCGGCATACAGCGGGATCCAGCCAACCTTGTGTCCCATGATCTCGATGACAAACACGCGGCCGTGACTCGAGGCGGTGGTGTGAATGTCGTCGATGCACTTGGTGGCGACGTCGATGGCGCTCGTAAAGCCAAAGGTCATCTCGGTGCCCCAGGTGTCGTTATCGATAGTCTTGGGCAGGGCGATAACGTTGAGGCCCTCTTCGCGCAGGCGATTGGCGGTCTTGGTGGAGCCGTTGCCGCCCAGCATAAACAGGCAGTCGAGCTGCAGCTTGTGATAGGTGTGGACCATCGCCGGCACCTTCTCGACGCCATCGGCCTCGGGAATGTCCAGACGCTTGAACGGTGTGCGGCTCGTGCCCAGGATGGTGCCGCCGCGGGTGAGGATGCCGCTAAAATCGGCGGGCGACATGACGCGGAACCTGCTGTAGATAAGGCCCTGGTAGCCGTCCTCAAAACCGTAGATCTCGATAGGTTCTTCGCTATTGGTCATGAGCGTTTTGACAATGCCGCGCATGGTGGCGTTGAGCGCCTGGCAGTCGCCGCCACTGGTAAGAAGACCGATCCTAAGCATGATGAATCCTTCCGGGCAAGTTATAACATGCGCATAAGTTTACCCCCGCACACTGTTGATACGGGGGTAAAACGTGTTAGCTCAAGCGTATAGAAATGTAAGCAACGTCAGGCGAGCGTAAGGTCGATGGGTCTGGCTCCTTACAGCGCGAAGGCGTCGACGTCGCCCCAGTGGCGGCGCAGCGTGATGGCGGCAGCGGGCTCGGTGTTGTCGAAGACGACCGACCACTGCGTGTTGCTGGTGATGTCTTCCGGATTGGGCTCTTGCGCTGCAGCGCGTAGGGCCTTCCAAGCGACTGCCTCATCTTGGGCGCCGGCATGGGCGTCAAGGACACCGGCGATTGCGACGGCGCGCTCTTTACCATGGCCCAGCTCGCCGTTCTTTTGGTTGGGGAGCACCTCGTCGCCATAGCAGGCGTAGAAGTTCGTGACCTGGCGTACGGGCGTCGCCTTGCATGCACGGTCGGGATCGCGCGGATCCCACTCCACCACCCGCGCGTCACCGGCGGCGTCGTTGATAAAGAAGTGATAGTCGCGTCCGGCCATGGCGTGCATGTCGTAGGCAGAAAGCAGGTCGACGGCCTCCTGCGTGGTGGCCGCGCGGTCGAGCACCAGACGGATGGCGAGCGAAGTGTTGATGACGGGGCGCTGTGTGTCCTGGTCACAGGGCTTGGAATCCAGGGTGAGCACGGCAATGGACACGCCGCATTCGTTGACACCGTCGAGCTGGGCAAACGGGCCCATCAACGCCGCGGCGCGTCCGGCGACGGAGTCAAGTGGAGTGTTGGCGCCCAGGTTATTGAGGGCCGCAAAGCCGATGGAGGCATAGCCGTCGCGCGGGTGATTGCGCACCAGCAGCGCCGAGGTGTCGTCCTTAAAGTCGTAATTGCGACCGGTGCGAACACGGCCTTCGGCATCTACGGCGACAAAAGCGCTGCAGGCAAACTGGGGCGCCTGGACATGTGCCGGCACACCGGGCAGCACCTGCGCCACCACGGCATTGATGTAGGCCTGGTCGTCGCGCACACCAGCGGCGATGATGCGATCAAGATCGTAGTCGTAAGCGATGTCGATTGCGTACAGGTCATAGCCATCCGCATAGTCGGTCAAGCGTTTGAGCGACGCGACGGACTTGATTTGCTTGTGATAAACGATACCGGTGGCAGCGGCAAGGCCGACGGCGGCTCCCGCGACACCGCAGGCGATGGCAATGTTACGTGGCTTCATGACGACTCCTCTCGTCCTGTTAGTGCAATTGTCGCAAAAGGAGCGCGGGCATGATGACTCAACTTGGTGAGCGGCGCGGAATTAAGCACGGAATGAAGAGTGCGGCGCTGGCGCGGCGGGGTATGCTGGAGGGGACCATCAACCCAGCGAAAGGGGAGAGCATGACGGATCAGGAAACGCCCGAGCGCGCGCATGTGACGGCCGACGATATCGAGGCCGCCAACGACCTTATCGACTTTATCGAGACATGCCCCAGCATGTTCCATACGGCGGCGACCATTATGGCCGAGCTCGACGAGGCGGGCTTTACCTACCTGCCCGAGAACGCGGCGTGGGATATCGAGCCGGGCGGGCGTTATTACACGCAGCGCAACACCTCGAGCGTTATCGCCTTTAAGGTGGGCGAGGACCTGGCCGCGACGTGGGGCGAGGACGGCGTTGCCGGCGACTACCATTTTCAGCTGACGGCGTCGCACAGCGATTCGCCGACGTTTAAGGTCAAGGCTGTGCCCGAGCTCGATGGCGCAGGCGAGACATTGCGCCTGAACACCGAGGCCTACGGCGGCATGATCGACTACACCTGGTTCGATCGCCCGCTGGCGCTCGCGGGCCGCGTGCTGGTGCGCGAG
The DNA here is from genome assembly GCA_902491395.1 of uncultured Collinsella sp. Classification (GTDB taxonomy): domain Bacteria; phylum Actinomycetota; class Coriobacteriia; order Coriobacteriales; family Coriobacteriaceae; genus Collinsella. The sequence goes on along the minus strand of CABUHO010000006.1, from coordinate 93,710 downwards.
GGTGACCGCATTGAGAGCCGCCTGCTCGCCACCGAGCGCGAGGTCGCTATTATCCCGAGCCTTGCCATCCATATGAACCGTGGCGTCAACGAGGGCTTTGCTCCCAACCGAGCCGTCGATCTGTGCCCGCTCATCAGCGCCGGTGACCTTAAGCAGGGAGATTTTGATGCCCTGATCGCTGATGAACTGGACGTTGAGCCCGAGCAGATCCTGGGCCGCGATCTGTTCCTGGTCAATCGTCAGGATGCGCGCATTTGGGGCTGGGCCGACGAGTTTATCTCGACGCCCAAGCTTGACGACCTGGCCTGCGCCTATACCTCGCTACAGGCTTTTTTGGGCGCCGAGAACGCGCACGACGTCTCGGTCTTCTGCTGCTTCGATAACGAGGAGGTTGGCTCCGAGACCAAGCAGGGCGCCATGTCGACGTTCTTGGCCGACGCGCTGCGCCGCATCAACGGATCGCTGGGCTTTGATGACGAGTCGTATCATCGCGCCCTTGCCGCATCGATGCTCGTGAGCTGCGACAACGCGCATGCCGTGCACCCCAACCACGCCGAGAAGTGCGATGCCCGCAACCAGGTGGTGCTTAACGGCGGCATCGTCATCAAGGAAGCCGCCAACCAGCACTACTGCACCGATGCCTTTAGCCGCGCGGTGTTCCAGGCTATTTGCGACGACGCCGACGTGCCCACGCAGGCCTTCGCCAACAAGAGCGATATGGCGGGCGGCTCCACGCTCGGCAATCTGTCCAATATGCAGGCGAGCATGCATGCCGTGGACGTGGGCCTGCCGCAGCTTGCCATGCACTCGAGCTACGAGACCGGCGGCGTGCGCGACGTGATGTACGCCATCCGCGCCCTCACGGCTTTCTACGAGCGCAACCTAACCATCAACGGCGCCGAAAGCGTGGAGCTCTAAAACCTACCAAAAGGGGATGTTAATTTTGGTAGGTTTTATCTGGGCGAATGCAAGGGGTGAAACCGAACTAGATCGGTGATACGTGGCCGCCGAGGCGCAGTGTGCCTCGGCGGATTTTTGTGTACAGAGTACGGCTAATGCTTATAAATGCTATACATGCTATACATGCTATACATGCTTTACGTATCTACCATAGAGTTTTATGATAGTTTTGAAGTATTAAGGAGGGGTCATGACCACAACAGCCGCTCAGATCAACGTACGACTCGATGCCGATCTTAAAAGAAGTGGGGACGCCGCTCTCTCTAGGGCCGGTATGACGCCGAGCCAAGCGGTGCGAGCGCTCTGGCAGCTTGCAGCGTCGCTGGCCGATCGCCCCGGTGTGCTCGAGGATATCCTGCTGCCCAGTCGTGCCCGGACGGAACAGCGCGAGCGCGAAAAGGCCGCCAAGCGCAAACTCGAACTCATCGACCAAGGATCGGAGCTGTTCGCTGCTGCTTGCCGTGAGTCGGGAATCGATATGGCCAAGGCTCAGCCATCGGACGACGAAGGGCTCAAACGGAATGCCTATGCGGATCGCTATGGCGAGGAGATGAGCTGGCTCTATGAGTGAGACTCCAAAGCGCATCTTGGTCGACACCAACGTATGGCTCGATTACTTCATTCCCTCACGACGTGGTCGTTCGGTGGCGATTGAGTTTTTACGCGATGCGTGCACGGCGCAGGTAGATTTGCTGTATGCGGCGACATCGTCCAAAGACCTGTTCTATTTGATTTCAAGCGAACATAAGGCATGGTATCGGCGAGAGCACGGTTCGCTTTCCCCGTATGCCGCTGCGGCGGCGACTTCGCTTGCATGGGATTGTCTTAGCGTGCTGTCGCAGCTTGCCACGCCAGTGCCCTGTGACCTGAGCGATATATGGATGGCGAGCAGGCAGCGTGAACTCCATAGCGATTACGAAGACGATTTAATCATTGCGGCAGCAATACGTGCTCAAGCAGATCTCCTGGTCACCAACGATGTCAAGCTCTGTTCGCATGCGCCCGTCGCAGCAATGAGTGTAGAAGACGCAAAAAATTACTTAGCAACGCTCTAGCAATTTGAAGATCCCGCAGGTCGAACAAAAGTCAGCGAGAGCCCGCCGTTTGCGCCAAGGTGCCGTGAAATGAAAAGGCGCTGACCTTCTGGTCGCGCCTTTGAAATTGAACGGCAGATTGGCCAAACGGCGTGCTCGCAGCGTCGGCTCATTACGCCGTTCGTTAGAACGGCGGAACCCTAATGTTCGATCCAGCAGCGAAGCGTCTCGCCGGCCTGCAGGTGACGCAGATTCTCCGCGGCAATGTCGACCACATTGTTGAGCGTAGCCTCCAAGTGGAACCAGCCCGAGATATGCGGCGTGATGAGCATGTTGGGCGCATCCCACAGTGGGCTTGTCTCAGGCAGCGGCTCGGGGTCGGTGACGTCGACCGCAGCGCCGGCAAGGTGCCCGGACTCGAGTGCCGCAACCAAGTCGTCGGCGACCACAAGATCGCCGCGGCCGCCGTTGGCAAAGAAGGCACCCGGTTTCATCGCGGCGAAGAACTCGGCGTTCGCCAGGCCGCGGGTCTCGGGTGTGCTGGGCATAAAGGATGCGACGATGTCAGCCTCGGCCAGGCGCTCGGGGAGGGCGTCCATGCCGTCCATGTCCTCAAACACGATGGGGTAGACGAGCGGATGACGCTTGATACCGCGGACGTGCGCGCCCATGCTGCGGCAGAGCGTGGCAAAGTGGCCGCCGATATCGCCCGCGCCCAGCACCAGCACGTTGGCGTTTTTGAGCGAGGTGACCGGACCTAAATCCTCCCAGCGATGCTTGCGCTGCAAGTCGTGATAGCCGGGCAGGCGCTTGATCATGGAAAGGACCATGGCAAACATGTGCTCGCTCACGGCCTGGCCATAGGCACCCACCGAGCAGGAAAGCTTAGCGTCGGCTGGCACGGTGCCGGCGGCCAAGTAATCGTCATAGCCGGCGGTCTGTAATTGCAACAGCTGGAGATGCTCGCATGCCGTGAGCATGCCAGGGTCGATGTTGCCCAAGATCACGTCCGCATCGGCGACCTGCTTGCGCGTGGCGGCGTCGGCGCTCGTGTAGATAAAGTCCTCGCCCGGAGCACTCGACTCAAGAATTGCGCGATGACGGCCGTTGACGGGCAACAAAACCAGGATGTTCACAAGCAGTCCTCTCCGCTCAACCTGCCAAAAAGGGACAGGTTTATTTTGGCAGGTTTTATCAGGCAAAACGTTCAAACAAAAACGCCGGATGCTAGACGAGCGTGCCCGTCAGCATCCGGCGCATCCACGGCTACCAGCTCAGCAGCTCGTAGCCGTCCTCGGTCACTACGAGCTGTACCTCGCACTGGGCCGAATCGCTGCCGTCCTTGGTGCGCACGCACCAACCATCGCCCTTGCTAATCTTGATGTCGGGCGCTCCGGCATTGACCATAGGCTCGATGGTAAAGACCATGCCCGGAGCCATGATGGTGTCCACATCGGGCGCCTCGGTGGTAAAGCCCACAAACGGGTCCTCGTGGAACTCCTTACCGATGCCGTGCCCGCCGTACTCGCGCACCACGCTAAAGCCGGCGTCTTCGACCGTCTTTTGCACGGCCTCGGCCATCACGGACAGCGGCAACCACGGCTTGACGGCCGCCAGACCCGCCTCCACGCTGGCGCGGGTGACGTCGACCAGGCGCTGGCGCTCGGCCGAGACTTCGCCGATGCAGAACATACGGCTCGAGTCGCTAAAGTAGCCGTCCAAGATCGTGGAGCAGTCCACGTTGATAATGTCGCCCTCGTGCAGCACGTCCGTATCGCAGGGGATACCGTGGCAGACCACGTCGTTGATCGAGGTGCACACGCTCTTGGGATAGCCCTCGTAGTTGAGGTCGGCCGGCGTGCCACCGTGCTCGACGGTGTAGTCGTAGATCATCTGGTCGATCTGGTTGGTGGTCATGCCCGCGGCGATGTGCTCGCCTACGTAGTCGAGCACGCCCACGTTGATGGCGGCGGAGCGCTTGATGCCCTCGATATCGGCGGGCGTCTTGTAGAGCGTGCGGGGCAGAACCTCCCAGCCCTCTTCCCACAGGCGCTCGAGGCGCTCGTCGAAGGCGCTGTGGCATTTCTTGTATTTCTTGCCGCTGCCGCACCAGCAAGCGTCGTTGCGGCCAGGCACGGGTCCTTTGTCATACATGGCTAACTTCCTTTCATTCGCAGCTAGTATAGCCCACCCACGCGTCCATAAAAGTTGCGGTGATATAGTTCCGATTTAAGCGGTTTAACAGCACAAATAGGAACTATATCACCGCAACTGATGGAGCGGGATGGCTGACACTAGCTGCTGCGTGGTTTTGCTAGTAACTCACCTGGCAGGGAATGCCGAGGGCTTGAACGCGCGCGGCAATGGCGTCGAGCACCTCGGGCGCCGCTTTGGCAAGGCCGGCGACCGGTGTCTCGCGCGCCACCGTGTAGATGGTCGCCTCCTGCGGACGAATGCGCTCGAGCGCCGCGAGCCAGGGGGCAACGTACTCCTCGCCGGTATTGTCGATGAGCTTGCCCTGATACTCGCCGGTCAAAAACATCGTCTGGATAATGACATGACCGCCAAAGCTCGCGAACGTCTCGATCTGGTGCTCTACATCGTAGGGGCCAACGGGTTGATCGAGCAGCTGGATAAATGCCGGGTCGACCGTATCGAGCTTGAGGATGTTGTCGTCGACCATCATGAGCGCGTCGTGCACTTCGGGGCGGTCGGCGCGCGTGCCGTTGGAGAGCACGGCGATCTTGGAGTTTGGGGCAAGCTCGTCGCGCAGCGCGACGGCACCGGCGATGGCCTGCGGAAACTCCGGTGCGGCGGTGGGCTCACCGTTGCCGGCAAACGTGATCACATCGGGGAGCTCTCCCTCGGTTGCCATCTCGCGCAGCTTTGCCTCGAGTGCATCGAGCACCACGGCAGCCGTGTTATACGGCTCGTGGCAGGGGCGCTCGGCGTTGAGGCCGTTCTCGCAGTAGATGCAGTCGAACGTGCAGATTTTGCCGCTGGCGGGCATCATGTTGACGCCGAGCGAGAGGCCAAGGCGACGACTGCGAACGGGCCCAAAGATGGGGCTGGCATTCAAAAACGTAGACATAGGCATATGCTCCTCAAGACAATTGTGCCTAAGCATAGCATCGGCTCCAAAGCAAGGCGCGGGCTCTTGCTTTACAAGTTTCGTTTTTTCACGTCGCTCATGATGCCGTGCCATGAAAAGCCTCAGGTCGGGTACAGTTAATCTGTTAACAAGGCGTAAGGCAATGCGGGTCTATCCAACCGTACTGACGTGCAACTGGATGGGCATTGACGATGGGAACACAGTATGGATTTTGCGGTCGAGAATGCGGGCACCACGATTGCCTGCCGCGAGTATGCCGGCCCGGTTGTATCGTCCGATACACCCGCCTTGGTGTGCGTGCACGGCGCCTGCGTCGACGGTGCCTTTTTTGACGGTATCGCCCGCGAGCTCGCCTGTGACTACCGCGTCATTGCCTACGACCGCCGCGGTTGCGGCGAGAGCGGCGACGCTGTAGACGGACGCTACGACCTCGCCGTCCAGGCTGCCGACCTGCAGGCCGTTATCGAGCATATTGGCGCTCCGGCAAACGTGCTCGCGCACAGTGCCGGTACGCTGGTGACCCTGGAGCTTCTCCGTGCAAACCCCGCCATAATCTCGCGTGCGATTCTGCATGAACCCGCCGTGACGGATGAGGGTGCCGGCCTGGGCGCGGCCCCGGTTTTGCTCGAGATGATCGCCGCGGGAAAGGTCTCCAGGGCATTGCGGGCCTTCCTGGGCGCCATCGGCGATTCGGACCCTGAGGCCCCCAAGTTAACCGAGGCGGAAGCCAAACATGCCCTGCGCAACGGCCGCAGTTTCATGGCGAACGAATACGGGATTACTATGACCTGCGTTCCCGATTGGAATAGCGTTCGCGCGTCAAAAACGGTGGCCGCTGTGCTCCTGGGCGGGCTCTCGATTGGCACGCCCCGCGAGGCGGGCACGAGGATGGCGGCTGAGCTTTTGGACTGTCCGCTCGTAACGATTCCCGGGGCGCACAACGGCCTGCGCGATCGTCCGGCAGCGGCTGCCCGGGCTGTCCGTGGCATCCTGGGGTTCTAGCACCCGCAATAGTCAAAACAGGCTCCATCCGCAAACGTTTCGGCCGTGTTAACAAATGTGCTCAAAACCTCACGTCTGCGGCTTCAATCGCGCCGTCTGCCAACTCATAAAAATGTAACAGCATTCACGTGCCTACCTGCATCGGCAAGGTGTTACTCTTGTAACATTTGGAACCCACCGCTACCATGCGAAACTATCGAAAGGGCCCCATATGCTCAATAATCACGAGGCCAATCTAACCGACGAGGAGGCTGCCGCCGAGGTCGCCCGTGTCGCGAAGACCTACCCCGTGGTACGTTTGCTGTCGGCCGATCAGATTAAGAGCGAGCCTAACTGCCTACTCGCCGGCGATCGGTGCCCTTGTCTGCGTCAGTCGAGCCTTGAGGCCTTGACAGATTCCGATGAGGTGTCGGAGCAACTGCTCAACGATGGCGTTGAGTACCGCGCCCATCTGCGCCCCCTGAAGGTCGAGGGCGAGCCTCATGTCCTGCTGATGGTGCGTCCGATCGATGAGCAAGAGGCTGCAGAAGAGGACCTTGTCTACACCGATGTGCTGACGAGTGTGCACAATCGCCGGTATTACGAGGAAAAGCTTCGCGGCGCCCGTATGAATGCCGGCGTTGCGATGATCGACCTTGATGATTTTAGGGTCTTCAACGATACGTGTGGCCGTCATGCCGGCGACCTTGCGCTCGGTGCTGTGGCGACAGCCATACGCAGCGGAATTCGTTCGACTGACGAGCTTGTGCGCTATGGCTGCGACAAGTTTGTGGTTGTCATGCCCAATATTCCCTCCGATGACTTCGCCCGTCGCCTGCATCAGGTGTCCGATGCCGTTCGTGCCACGATTATTCCGGGCCATGAGTACATGAGCTTGACGGCATGTGTTGGTGGCGTTCGCATTCATGGCGAGACGGTCGATGAGGGCGTTGGCCGCGCTGTCCAGTTATTGAGCCGCGCTAAGGCAAAAGCCGGTACGGTCGTGACCGATGCCGATTCCATCGAGGCCTTCCAAAGCGAAAAGCCTTTGGTGCTTATTGTCGATGACTCCGAGATGAAACGAGTCATTCTCAACGAGATGCTCAGGGACGAGTACTGCATCCTCGAGGCCGATAACGGTCGTACGGCGCTCGACATGGTCGACCGCTATGGCGATGAGTTGTCGCTCGTGCTGCTGGACATTGTCATGCCGGGCATAAGCGGCTTTGAGGTGCTGGCCGATCTGTCGCGCCGAACGGGTATCGACAATCTGCCTGTCATCATGATCTCGAGCGAAGATTCCGATGATATGGTGCTGCGCGCGTATGAGCTGGGCGCCTCGGACCATATCAACCGCCCGTTTGACTCCCGTGTCGTGCGCCGCCGTGTAAGCAACACCATCCGCCTATACGCCAAACAGCGCCGTCTGACGAGCCTGCTGTCCCAGCAGTACAACGAGCGTGTCAAGAACAGTCGCATGCTCATCGACATCATGGCCGGTGTCATGGAGCTTCGCAATGGCGAGAGCGGCAGGCACGTTACGAATATCGAGAAGCTGACCGAGCTGCTGCTTGGCTGCCTGGTCCAGCGTAGTGACAATATCTTCCTCGACAATGAGGAACGCTCCACGATTGCTCTGGCTTCGGCGCTGCACGATATCGGCAAGATGTCGATTGACGATGCGATTCTCAACAAGCCCGGGCGCCTCACGTCCGAGGAATTCGAGATTATGAAGACGCATACCACGATCGGCGCCGACATGCTGCTCGAACTGGGCCGCCATCACGCCGGCAATGCGCTTATGGAATATGCGTACCAGATTGCGCGCTGGCACCACGAGCGTTGGGATGGCAGGGGTTATCCCGACGGCCTTAAGGGCGACGATATCCCCATCGCCGCGCAGGTGGTTTCGGTGGCCGACGTGTACGATGCGCTGACGAGCGTGCGCGTGTACAAGGATGCTATCCCGCACGAGGAAGCGATCCAGATGATCCTGGACGGTAAGTGCGGTACCTTTAACCCGCTGCTGCTCGACTGCCTGCTCGAGGTGCAAGACCAAATTGCCGAGACGTTGGCACGCCCCGCTGACGTCGTCGCGTTTCCCACGATTTAGTTTGACAAAAGGAGTTTTAACCCATGATTTCCATGCGTGAGGCGTATGAGAAGATTGGCGCCAATTATGATGACGCGTGCGCTCGGCTGATGGGCGATGAGATGCTTGCCCGCTTTGCCCTCAAGTTTTTGGATGACGAGAGCATGGACAAACTGGAGGCCGCCATGGCGGCAGGAGACGCCGAGAGTGCGTTTATGGCAGCGCACACGCTCAAGGGCGTGAGCCAGAACCTGGGATTCAACAATCTCTACGAGCCGGCGGTCGTGGTGACCGAGGCGCTGCGCGGCGCCGATGCCGTTGACGGCGCTCGCGAGGGAATGCATGCGCTGCAGCAGCAATATGCAGCTACGATGTCGGCCCTGCGCGAGGCGGCCGAGTAAGAGCTTGCGAGCTTTGATGACTATGAGAGTGGATAATCTCCCGTTTTAGGCCCGGTGGCGGCCTCAAAGTGGGAGATTATCCACTCTCGTTCGATACGTGTCCAAAAATCCACGCTCACCCCTTCTGATTAGCGAATGGCCTATGCGCACTGGCGGGGCTTTCCGCATGCAATCCATATCGTTGTTCGATAAACTGTTCGAATAACGATAGAGTCGATGAGGGTGAGTGTATGTCCAACAGCGTTCAGCGTATGGCCAAGGCGGGCGAAAATATCAGGAAGCTTGGTTTTTGCATGGCAGCCGTTTTTGCAGGGATGCTCGTCGCTTTTGCCGCGTTGGTTGTTTACGTGATCTGGTATGCGGTTACAAACGTTGCTTCTGTCGATTCTTTCGGTGTCGTGACGTTTCTCAATGGCGGGTGCGTCGTTATCCCAAGCGGACTGTGCCTGGCACTCGTCGTGGGTATTTCGCTTGTCGTTTTGTGCGGGATCAGCCATAACATCTCTCGGGGCGTCTCGCCCTTTACCAAGACGCATGTGCGGCTTATCCGTGTTCTCGCGCTTGCCTTTGCTGTTAACGCCGCGGTTTCGCTTGTTGGTGCCTATGGATCGGTCAATCTCACCATTGGCGGACTGGAGCTTTACATCGTGCCTCATTCCTTCGTTATTGAGATTTGCCAAGGCGCTACCTTTGATGCGGGGTCGTTTATCGGCGCAGTTGTCTGTTTGTTTATCTCGGCGATCTGGAGTTATGCCTCGCTGCTCCAAGAGCAGTCTGACGAGCTTGTGTAGGAGGAAACATGAGCTATCTCATCATCGAGCTTGAGACGCAGCTGCTTAAGACCGGAAAGACCAGCGCTGATCTGATTCGGGCGACGGGGCATACTCCGGCTAATATTTCAAAGCTTAGAAACGGAAAGATAAAAGCTATTCGCCTAAAGACGCTCCTCGATATCTGTGATGAGCTTGATTGTCAACCGGGAGATATTATTCAGCGCGTGAGCGAGAAAGAGCTTGAGGAGCTTATTGTTGAGCGCGCAAAAAATGTTGTGAGACAGATGCGGGATGGCGGAGGCAACGAGGCGTCGCTTCCGATATCAGTCTTTGCTGTCGATTTGAGTGACGAGTAGCTTAAGGCGAACAACTAAAACGAAATATCAGCGTGAAGGAACCCGTGTCTAACACGGGTTCCTTCTTATAGATTATCTTGACAAATATGAGTTATCGAAAAACAATAACAACTATGAAAAACGATAAAGAAAAGAAGGAACGATATGAGCGGTTTTGTTATCAAGCGGAACAGGAGGACAATGAGCGCATCAGCGATAAAGCTATCAAAGGTGTCAAAGCGCTATGGGAAACGGCGTGTGTTGCATGACGTTTCCTTCGAGGTGCATCAGTCTGAGCTCTGTGCCCTTGTCGGTGCAAACGGGGCGGGTAAGAGCACGCTTATTAAAATAGTGCTGGGCCTCTGTGAGCCATCGTCGGGGAGCGTGGAGCTCTTTGGAGGCAAATCAAAAAAAGAGCTTGGTCTGATGCGGACGCGTGTCGGCTATGTGCCAGATTCCAGCGGAGCATACCAATCTCTCAGCGCGGTTGAGAATCTTCAAATCCGATGTGCGGAATGGGGGCTTGATGAGAAACGTGAGATTCCTCGCGTTTTGAGCCTAGTCGGGCTGGACATCGATGAGAAAAAGAGCGTAGGCAGTTTTTCTCTGGGAATGAAACGGCGGCTGGATATAGCTACAGCTTTGTTGGGTGACACTGATCTGCTTATTTTTGATGAGCCAGCGAACGGGTTGGACCCGCTGGGCATCGAGAGTATATGGGCCCTTATCGGTCGATTGAATCGAGAACAGGGTAAGACCATGCTCATCTCTAGTCATGATTTGGATGAGTTGGCATCGGTTGCAACAAGTTGCGTGTTTATTCATGACGGTGAACTGCTGAAAAAGGAATCGATGGATGTCATAAGGGATGAGGCGTCGTCCCTAAAAGAGTATTACAGGCGCTTGATGAAGGCGGTCTCGCTATGAAGCGGGCGATCCATCCCATAAAGGCAGATATGATGCGTTTGCACAGGATATTTCCGGCGAAGTTTGGTCTTGCGCTTATGCTGGCGTTCGGCCTTCTCTTCGGCATCTTTCTAAAAAACGGAACAACGTTGCTCGCCTTTGGCTATGGCGTTTGTGGGGAGGATATTGGTTTCCTCTGGAATGCAATCGATCCTTCTGCGCCTGATGAGTCCCTTGCGCGCAGCGCTTTTGCCGGTACATCCCTGTTCGTTCCACTCATCGTTTGTTTGGTGCTTTTACAGGAGCATGGCTATAAAGAGGGGCACCGAATTTCTTCGGCAAGAGGTCTCAACCGCTTTTATGGGGCTCTAGCCCATGCATTTTCGTCTGCTTTAATAATTGGCGCAGCGTATAGCGCGCTTTGCCTTCTTCTTTTTGCAATAGCCATAATACGTGGAGGGCATAACTACTCGCACAACATACTAACTGTATTTTTGCCTGCAATGATAGTCAACGCCGTATTGGTGATATCGGTTGCGCTGGAGACGGTGACCATCTATCGGATAACGGGCAGCGCTGTATTGAGCGGGGCCGTGGTGATAGTCGGATTTGTCATGAGCTTGACGCTCTACGGAGCCTTCCTTCAGGCGCCTATACCATCCTTGCGATGGATCTTCTTCCTTCCGGGGCCGTACCTTGGAGTCGGATGTGCCCTTGGGTATAGCGATATGGGACAGCTGACGCTTCTGGGATATGGCGTGGCAGCCAGCTGTCTATCGGTATTGATTTACGCTCTCGTGAGCTTTCGTGCCGGGGGTGTGTTCAATGGCTCGTCAGATTAAAAGATTCCTCCATTCAGAATGGAAGCATGTGAGCAAATGGGCGTACGCCTTAATCCTGGTAATTTATGCGTGCATGGTGGTATTGCAGCTTAATTCTTTCCCGATGTGGCTCTGTGGCCTCCGTGAGAACAGTTTCTTGGGCTTTTTCCCAGACCCGACGCTTCGGCTATCGGCGGAGGATGCCCTTCTATTTGGTAATGCAGAGGTTTTTCGCGGTCTGCTGTTCAACGTAGCCCCGTTGGCTCATGCATTGTTCTTTCCGTTCATCGCTGCTTGTATTGTGCCACGCTTTGTCAGTTCGGGCTTTGTCGAGGAACCGTGGGGGTTGTCGGAGGCCCGGGGAGGGAAGCGTGTGTGCGCTATCGTTGCGCGAGCGGTGCTGTCTTCTTTTGCCCTTTTGGGCGCGTTTATCCTGTCGAGTGTCGTTTTGTACTGTCTGAACTGCGTAATCGTTTTGGATGCTCAGCAGTATTTCAACCTGCATGTATTTTGCTATCGACTTGTTCTTGCTGCCGCTGCCTGCCTTGCATACGTGGTTTCTTGCGTAATCGTTGTTTCCTATTTTGGGTCCGGCTTCGGTCCGATTGGCATGCTGTTGCTTGTCAACGTCGTAGCGATCTACATACAGATCGGGGCCAATTCCATGCTTCCGCTTCCAGCCTCGATGCTCATGTGGATTTGCGGCGTGACCCCGTTGGGGAATGGTCAATGCATCTCGATTTTAATTGACTGCCTCATAAACGTAGCAAGCGTTTTTATCATTTGCTTTACTGTCGACCGATTGCGGTCGAGATTTCTCTGATTGTTTGTGAGGGATAATCATACCGAGCATATCAAATACAGGGGGGGCGGGCACCGTAGCTGGTGTCCGCCCCCCCCCGGCTTAGGAGGCTTTAACCTGAGTGGTTCGCGAGCTAACGGGCCTGCTTAACCTTTGCCGCCGCCTCGACAAACGACTTCCACAGGTTAAAGTCGGTCTCGAGCGTCTTCCACGTGTACTCAGGGTGCCATTGCACGCCTAGACAGAATGGCTGGCCTTCGACCTCGATGCACTCGGGAACGCCGTCGGTTGCCTTGGCGACCAAGCGCGTGCTCTTACCCAGACGATCGACGCAGCAGTGGTGTGCGGAGTTGGTTTGGATCAGCCTGTGTCCGCCAACCGCGCGGTCGAGCAGCGAGCCCGGCACGACCTCGACGGGATGCACGGGGTCGTTGAGCACGTGGGTATGGCGCCACTGCGTGCGGCCCTCGCGAGCGCCCAGGCTCGGCACGTCCATGCACAGGGTGCCGCCAGTGGCGACATTGAGCAACTGCGTGCCGCGGCAGGTGGTAAAGAGCGGCTTTTTGGCGCGGAGCACCTCGCCGACCAGCTTAAACTCAAAGCTATCGCGGATCTCGCAGCAGAGGGTGGGGTCGTAGGGTCGATCATCGCCCCAACGTTTGGGGTTGACATCGGGGCCGCCGGGAATGGCGATGCCGTCGGCGATATCGACGTAATGACGGATGACCTCAATGTCCTCGGTGATGGACATCTGCAGTGGCAGGCCGCCGGCGGCAAGGATGGCATCGACAAAGACGCTGGCGATCTCCTCGTTGGGGGAGAGCGTCTCGCTTAAAAACGGCTTTGCCTCTTCCCAACGCGGCGCGACGAGGATGAGTGGGCGGTCGGCGGGGGCGACGTCGACGTGTGGGGTGTAGGACGATGAAGTGCGAGTTCCGATCATAGGTGTTGCTTTCGAGTTTGGATGGTCATGGCGAGCAGATATGGCAATTGGGCTAGTGGCCCTTGATGGAGTTGAGGAAGTCTTGGGCGCGCTTGGCCTGGGGGTGGTCGAAGAACCCGTCGGGCGTGCCGGTCTCCACGATCTGGCCGTCGGCCATAAACACGACGCGGTCGGCTACGCGGCGGGCGAAGTTCATCTCGTGCGTGATGACGATCATCGTCATGCCCTGCTGGGCCAGACGGACCATGACTTCGAGCACCTCGTTGATCATCTCGGGGTCAAGGGCGCTCGTGGGCTCGTCAAAGAGCATGGCCTTGGGCTGCATGGCGAGTGAACGGGCGATGGCCACGCGCTGCTGCTGGCCGCCCGAAAGCTGTGCGGGTACCTTGTCGGCCTGCTCGGCCACGCCCACGCGGCTCAGCAGGTCCATGGCGCGCTCACGAGCCTCCTCCTTGGAGACGCCCAGCACATCGACCGGTCCCAGCATAACGTTCTGCAACACGGTCATATGCGCGAACAGGTTGAACTGCTGAAACACCATGCCCAGCTCGGCGCGCATGCGGGCAAGATCCTTGCCTTCCTGCGGCAGGGGCTCGCCCTCGATGAGGATCTCGCCCGAGTCGATGGTTTCCAGGCGGTTGATGGTGCGGCACATGGTCGACTTGCCCGAGCCCGAGGGGCCAATCACAACGACGACCTCGCCGCGGTCGACCGAGAGATTGATGTCGTTGAGGACGTGCAGATCGCCGTAGTGCTTATCGACGTGCCTGAGCTCGATCAGCGGCTGATTGCCGGTGAATGAGGTGCTCTGTGCCATGGTGCTCGGCTCCTTATGACTCGAAATGGTAAAGCGTTAGCGGATGATGGTCGCGCCGGTCTTGTGCGAGACGTAGACAGCGGCCTTGTTAATCGCGACGTTGATGAGGATATAGATGACCGCGATCACCAGATAGACCGACACGAGCGCGTCGTAGTTGGTGATGAGCACGCGGGCATTTTGCATGAGGTCGGGGTAGCTCACCACGTAGGCGACGGTGGTGTCTTTGACTACGACTACAAGCTGCGAAATCAATGACGGAATGATAAATCGGATAGCCTGCGGCAACACGATTTTAAAGGTGATTTTAGTCTTGGAGAGACCGAGTGCCTGGGCGGCCTCGACCTGACCGCGCGGCACGGCGTTGACGCCGGCACGGAAGATCTCGGCCAGTACGCCGGCCGCAGCGAGCGCGACGGGAAGCGTAAGCATCCAAAACGACGGCAGTGCGATCTTGTACTGGGGCAGCACCAAAAAGAAGAAGTAGATGAACAGAAGGCTCGGCACGCCACGGAAGAAATCGGTGAGTACGCGGCAGACCAGCTGCAGCGGCTTGATGTCGCTCGTGCGGCCGAGCATAAGGGCCAGACCAAGTACCAGCGCGATGGCGCCGGCGGTGAGTGCGACTTTAACGGTGCCCTCAAAACCGGCAAGCAAGAATTTCCAGGTGGTGAGGTGCGTAAAGAAATACCAATAGTGGACCGAAAGCTGACCGGTCACATAAAAGCGCTGCAGTACGAGGACGACGAGCGCGGCGACGGCAACAAGCGAGATGGCGGTGCCGATGCGAATCTTGGCGCGCATCTTGGGGCCGGGAGCCTCGTAGAGCGCATCGCGCATGGTGAGCGCGGGGGAGGAGTGCTTGCTCATCGAAGGATCCTCACCTTCTTATCGATATAGTTGCCAATGTGGCTCACCACAAAGGCCGTGCCCAGGTAGCCGAGTGCCGAGATAAAGAACGCGGCAACGCCGCCGAGCGAGCGCGTGTTGATGTAGCTCACCACGCCGGTGAGCTCCTGCGGTTTAAGCGGTACCTGACTGCCGAGCGCGGTGGTGAGCATGACGGCGATAAAGAGGTTGGTCATGGGCAGCACGCTCGAGCGCAGTGCCTGCGGAATCACGATCTTGGCGAGGATACGGTTGAAGCTCATGCCCAGCGAGCGGGCGGCTTCTACCTGACCGACGCCGACGGTGTTGATGCCACTCATAAAGTTCTCGGAGCCAAAGGCCGAGCCCAAAAGGACCGTGGCGACGATAACGCAGGTGCGGTAGGGCAGGACGACCTTGAGCGGCGGCAGTGCGTAGACGACGATGATGAGCAGCGCGATGCCGGGGATGTTACGGAAGACCTGGACATACAGGTCGCCAAAGACGCGCAGCGGCTTGAGCGGCGACACGCGCATCACGGTGACAGCGACAGCCAGCACCATGGCGATGGCAAACGACTCAAGCGTCATGCCCCAGGTTGCTAGCAGGGCGTCGATATAGTTCTGGCCATAGAGCGACCAGAGCTCGGAGAGACTCATGCGGACCTCCTGCCGGTAAGGAAAGGGGCTCCCGTGTGTACGGAAGCCCCGACAACTCAGTGAGGAAACAGTTTATCGCAATAAAGCGCATCGTGCGTTTCCGTATGGTTTCGTAGCGGCCGTTACTAGGCGTATTGCCTAGGCGCCGATCTCGGGTAGCTCGGGAACATTGGTGTCGCCCGTACGGTCGCCAATGCAGATCTGCCACAGCTTGGTCCAGGTGCCGTCATCCTCGATCTTTTTAAGGAAGTCGTTAACGAAGGCGACGCCGTCGGAATCGAGCGGCAGGCCGATGCCATAGGGCTCCTTGCTGCCGAAGGGCTTGCCGGCAATCTTGTACTTACCGGGCTCGCGGACCAGGGCGCTCTGCTGCATGTTGTTGTCGATGACGTAGGCATCGACGCGACCCTGCTGGAGTGCCTGGCGGGCTTCCTCGTCGGTCTTGAACTCCTGCTGGCTGGCCTTGGGAGCGAACTCCTCCAGGATGGCGGGGCCGTTGGAGCCGGACTGGACGGCGACGTTCTTGTCGGCCAGGTCGTCGACGCTCTTGATGTCGTCGTTGTCGGCGAGCACCAGGATGGCCTGCTGGGTGTAGTAGTAGGGACCGGCGAAGGAGACGAGCTTCTTGCGCTCGTCAGTGATGGTGTAGGTGGCAAAGACGGCGTCGACCTGGCCGTTCTGCAGGACGGACTCGCGCGTGTCCGAGGTCACCTGGGTGATCTCGACCTTGTTCTCGCCCAGAATGTAGTTGGACAGGAGCTGTGCGATACCGGCATCGAAGCCGCGGGTCTGGCCATCCTTCTCGTTAAGGAGGGAGAAGAGCGTGGAGGTCTGGACGCCACCGATCTTAAAGACGCCGGCGTCCTTGACGGCCGTGGCCCAGGTGCTGGCGGCGATGGCATCGTCATCGGCCTTGGGGCCGTTGTCGACGAGCTTGTCGAATGCCTTGGCATCGAGCGTGGTGGAAGCCTCGGTATCTTCGGAGCTCTTGGAGGAGCCGGCGGCGGAACCCTTGTCGGCCTCGGCGCTGGTGTCGGAGCAGCCGGCAAGACCAAGGCCGGCGACGGTTGCGAAGGTGGCGGCAACGAAGCCGCGGCGGTCGAGAACGACCTGCTGGGAGAGGTTCTTGCTCATAGTAGAACACCTTTCTCAATAAAATCCCTAGCGGTTGAGTAGAGTTATACCCTATCGCGCTCAAATGGGTCAACACGAAATAACTCAGAAACATACTTGCCTTATGGGTTATTCTACCTACCGAAAAGGGACAGGCACCTTTGTGGTTGTTCTTGCAGATGTGACGGCCTGCCTCGCTGCTTTGTCTCAATCTGTAACAGGTAGACGAGGAAATGGGTTCTAACTGTTACAGATCGAGATTTTCTCTTCAGGGGAATTCGAATGTCTCAATCTGTAACATCTGGACGGCCAAAAGGTCTCTATCTGTTACAGATTGAGACAAAGGTCAGGGGCAAAGACGGTTTGTCTAGATCTGTAACAGTTAGACGGGAATTCGGGCCATAGATGTTACAGATTGAGATAATCGCGCCGCGAAAATAAAAACCTCCGCAGGGGTGCTTCCCTTGCGGAGGTTTTTTACTCGTTCAGTAGCCTTACGGCTTCAGCGGCCATGTTCTCGACCGTCATGCCGTTCTGAGCGAGCAGCTCGTTGGGGTCGTAGCGGTCGGGAAAGCCCTTGGCGATGCCGAAGGTGCGCGTGCGCAACGGCGTGCATGCCAGATAGCACGCGGCGCGTTCGCCCCAGCCGCCGTCCAAGATGCCGTCCTCGAGGGTCACGACAACACGATGCTCGACAGCAAGGTTATCGAGGAACTCGCGGTCGAGCTCGGTTGCAAAGCGCGGGTTGACGAGCGTGGCCTCGATGCCGTACTCGGCAGCCAAGCGATTTGCCACGCGCTCGCCCAGCTCAAAGAAGTCGCCAAGCGCGAGCACGGCCACGTCGCGACCCTGGCGCACCACGTTGTAACGAACGGCGCCGTAATCGGCGTCCTCGGCAGGCGCCAAGTCGGGGCGGCTTACCAAGCCGATGCCCGGCACGCGAATCGCCACGGGATGCTCGCGGTGATCGAGCGACCAGCTCAGCATGGACAGGTATTCCTCCATGCAGGCCGGCGCCAAGTAGTGCATGTTGGGAAGACCGCCCAGCATGGAAATATCAAAGAATGAAAGGTGCGTCTCGGACGTGGTGCCAAAGATCGACGCGCCAAACACCAAGATGGTTGCGGGGGCGTCGTTGAGGCATAGGTCGTGCCACAGCTCGTCGTAGGCGCGCTGCAAAAACGTGCCGTACACACCAAAGACTGGCTTGGCGCCCGAGCGCGCAAGCGCGGTGGCAAAGGTCACGGCGTGCTCCTCGGCAATGCCCACGTCAACAAACTGCTTGCCTGCCGCGGCGCGAAGCTCGGGCGTAAAGCCCATGATGTAGGGCGTGGCGGCCGTGATGCCCACAACCTGCGGATCGCGCTCTATGGCAGCGCTCAGGGCCTCGCCCGTAATGTCGGCATAGGTGCGCGGTGCGGGCTCGCTCGGATGACCCGGGCAGAGCTTGCGCCCAGTCGCCATGTCAAACGGACCCACGTGGTGCCAGCGCTCGGGGTCGCTCTGGGCCGGCTCAAAGCCCTTGCCCTTGGCGGTGGAGACGTGCAGCACGATGGGATGATCGATATTGCGCAGTTCCTGCAGCGCGTCGACCAGGGCCAACACATCGTTACCGGCGTCCAGATAGCGGTAGTCGAGCCCCATCGCGCGGAAAACGTTGCGCTCACAGGTGCCGTTGCTGGCGCGCAGCTCGGCCAGATTGCGATACAGGCCGCCATGGTTCTCGGCAATGGACTGGTCGTTATCGTTGACGATGATGATCAGGTTGCTGTCGAGCTCGGCGGCATTGTTAAAGCCCTCAAACGCCAGACCGCCCGAAAGCGAACCGTCGCCAATGATGGTGATGACGTTGTACGCATCGCCCGCCAGGTCACGAGCGTGCGCCAAGCCGCAGCCCAGGCTCACCGATGTGGAGGTGTGGCCCATGGCGAACAGGTCGTGTTCGGACTCGTCGGGATTGGCAAAGCCAGAGGCCTCGCCGTAGCGTGCCGGGTCGATATAAGTGTACGCGCGCCCAGTCAGCGCCTTGTGGGCATAGGTCTGGTGTGACACGTCAAAGACAATTTTGTCGGTGGGGGAGTTAAACACGCGATGGAGCGCGACCGTAAGCTCAACGACGCCCAGGTTGGGGGCAACGTGCCCGCCGACGGCGGCGGAGCTTTCGAGGATTGCCTGGCGGATCTCGCCGCAGAGCAGCGGAAGCTCGGCGCGATCGAGAGCCTTGACGTCCTCGGGCGTTGTCGTTTGCGTAAGCAGCATCGTTGTGGGTTACTCCATGCGAATCGTGCGCCGGCACTCCCTCGGCCGGCACAATTGCACAAGACAGTCTCGCACATTTTGGCGTTTGATATGTGACGGCGGCGCGGTAATTCGCCAACTGGTGGGGCAAAACGTTTTGTCCGATGCCATACTAGTAGATTCGATGATGATTTTATTCATTGCGTGCAGGCTGCGGCTTGCCGCCGAGCGCCGCCGGAAGGAGGCCGCATGTCCGATACCGTTCGTGCCGAGAAAATCGCGCGCGAGGTCGACGATGCCGCCCGTCAGCTTGCCCAGGCGGGCCGCTTGGACCTGATGCATGAGTTTATCCAACATGGCGATGTGACGGTTTATGCACATGTGACCTCGGTGGCGCGGGCAAGTCTGTCCTTTGCTGAGCGCCTGGGCCGCGTCGGTATCTCCGTCGACCGCTTATCGCTGCTGCGCGGGGCCCTGCTGCACGATTACTTTCTCTATGACTGGCACGATCCCGACCCAAGCCATCGGCTGCATGGCTTTCGCCACCCGTTTTTTGCCTTGGCGCGTGCGGAGGAAGATTTTGAGCTGACGCCGCGCGAGCGGAATATTATCGTACGGCATATGTTTCCGCTGGTACCGGTGCCGCCGACGTGTCGTGAGGCATGGATTGTGTGCCTGGCGGATAAATGGTGCGCGCTGCGCGAGACGATTGCCGGCCGTCTGCCGCGCAAAGGCGGCGCGAACGATTTGAACGAGGGCTCGAGTGACGGCTCGAGCAAAGAATCGAACGAAAAGAGGAGTGGGTAGACGGTGGGAACCGCGATCGACATGGCATTTGACGGCGCGACGCTTGCCGCCTGTCCGCTCTCGGCGCTGGTACTCTCGTTTGCCTTTTACGGGTTTTGCGGCTGGGCGTGGGAGTCGACGGTTTGCGCCATGCTCAATCACGGACGATTTGCCAACAGTGGCTTTTTGCTGGGGCCGTGTTGCCCTATCTATGGTGTGGGCGGCATAGCCTGCTGGTTGCTGTTGCGCGGAATTCCGGATGCCTCGAGCCAGTTTGTCGCTGCAGCGCTCGTATGCAGCGCGATTGAATATAGCGTGGGCCTTCTATTGGAAAAAACAACAGGCGCGCGCTTTTGGGATTACTCACACCTGCCGTTTAACCTGCACGGACGCATCTGCCTGTACTGGGCCTGCGCGTTTGGCTTGGGCGCGCTGTGCATTTGCCGCTTGGTGGAGCCGGCATTGCTGGGGCTGCTTGGCCATCTGCCGGTGCTGATTGTGCGGCTGTCCGCCTTTATCGTCGCGGTCGCGATGATGGTCGATGCGGTGTGCTCTTTGGCCAGTTGGCGCCGCCTGTCCGATCAGCTGGAGCGTGTGCGTGCCGACCTTGCCGACCGCATCAATGAGTCGCTTGCCGATGCCTCCGACTCTATGCTCGAACGTATTCCCGATTCGGCGATCGACTCGGTGGCGCAGACGCATATCCGCGGTCGCGCCGTTAACGCGTGGCTGGCCGAGCTGGGTGACGCCGCGCTCGATGCCCTGCGCGAGAAGGCTTCGATGCCGACATTTATCTCGGATGGTGCTCGCGGCCTGGCGCTCGCTGCCCGCCGCGTGGCCGATGCCGCGCCGAGCATGCCGCGTCCGTCGCTCAGTCGTCGCCTTGCCGGAAAGCGCATGAGCCGTCCGGTGCCGAGCGTGTCGCTCAGCCGTCGTGACCTGCGCTTCTTTAACGCCTTCCCGCGTCTGCGCATCAATCGCTACGAGGGCGTCATCCGAGCTACCGACCTCCGCGACCGAGCCCGCGAGCTGTTCCGCCGCTAGCCGGGGCGGGCACGCTCGCGGCCCCCTTGCTCGCGTATTTCCCGTTCGTTTCGCGCCCGTTGCAGCGTCGTTTCCAAGATTGCGGCACCGTTTCCATTCGACAACGCAGCGTTTAACAGCGCCGTATCTGGTCTACACCAGTTGCCCCTCGGCCGCATTATGGGCGCCGACAACGTTCATGCGACCAAGGGGGAGCGAATGTACGATACGGGATCGACAACGTTTATGCTCATCTGCACCATGCTCGTGTTTTTAATGACACCGGGTCTGGCGTTTTTCTATGGCGGCCTGTCCAGGCGCAAAAATGTCATCAACACCATGCTTATGTGCTTTGGCGCCATTGGCCTGATTGGTGTGCTGTGGATTGTTGCCGGCTGGTCGCTGGCCTACGGTGGCGACGGTTCTAGCCCGTTTATTGGCGGCTTTGACCAGCTGCTGTGCCTGCCGGTGCTCAACCAGGTGCTGCAGGCGGCCGAGGGCAATGCTGCGGATGGTGCCGTCTACCCTCAGATCATCAACATCGCCTTCCAGATGGCGTTTGCCATGATCACGGCCGCTATCGTCACAGGCAGCCTGGCCGGCCGCGTCAAGTTTGGTGCCATGACGGCCTTCCTGGGCATTTGGCTGCTCGTGGTCTATGCGCCGCTCGCCCACATGGTCTGGGGCGGCGAGGGCTCCTTTATCGGTGACATCATCGGCGCGCTCGACTTTGCCGGCGGCGACGTGGTGCACATTTCGTCCGGTCTGACAGGCCTGATCCTTTGCTTAATGCTCGGCCGTCGTCGCGGTTTTGGCATGGTGAGCTACCGTCCGCATAACGTGCCGTTTGTGGCTTTGGGCGCCGGCCTGCTTTGGTTTGGCTGGTTTGGCTTCAACGGCGGCAGCGAGTTTAAGGCCGACGCCGTGGCGGCGCTCGCCATCCTCAATACCGTGACGGCCAGCGCGGCGGGCATGGTCTCGTGGCTTGCCGTCGAGCGCGTGCATACCGGCCGCCCCACGCTGGTGGGCGCCAGCACCGGTCTGGTTGCGGGCCTTGTGGTGGTCACGCCGGGCGCGGGCTTTGTCGAGCCGTGGGCGGCGCTGGCCATGGGCTTGATCGTGTCTCCCGTCTGCTACCTGGCCATCAGCCATCTTAAGACCAAGTTTGGCTACGACGATGCGCTCGATGCGTTCGGTTGCCATGGCATCGGCGGCATCTTGGGCGGTGTGCTCACGGGCCTGTTCTGCGTGCCGGAGCTCTCGTGGACCGGTAAGGGTGGCCTGTTCTACACGGGCGACGTGTCGCTGCTCATCTCGCAGATCCTGGGTATTGTGGTGACGGTCGCCATTGTGCTGGTGCTCGACTTGGTGATCGCCGCGGTGGTCAAGGCGCTGTTCCACGGCAGCCTGCGCGTGGACGAGGCCGACGAGGCACTGGGCTTGGATGCGAGTCAACACGGCGAGAGCGCGTATCCTTCTTTCTCCGGACTCGATTAGCAGCTTCCCCAGGCTCCGCACCTTGCCCTTCAAACCGTCGCGCGGCTTCCCCAGGCACCGCACCTTGGGTTTCAAACCGTCGCTTGCGTACAAAAGTACGCGGCGCTCCTCTTTCAACCCAATCTGCGGCACCTGGGAAACCCGCGTCTCATGTAAAGGGATACGTTGATTATTGAGAGGAATTCATTATGAAAAAGATCACGGCTATCGTGCGCCAGGAGAAGCTTGAGGTTCTTAAAGACGCGCTGTTTGCCGCTGATGTTCGCGGTATGACTATCAACCAGGTTCAGGGCTGCGGCGCACAGCATGGCTGGAAGGAATACGTGCGCGGCAACGAGTTGCTTGTCAACACGATCCCTAAGGTGCAGTTCACCCTCATCTGCGCCGATGAACATGTCGACGGCATTGTCGAGATTATCTGCAACGCTGCTCGCACCGGTGCCGTTGGAGACGGCAAGATCTGGGTCGAGCCGGTCGAGGAAGTCATCCGCATTCGCACCGGCGAACACGGCCCCGCCGCGGTGTAGAATCGACCGTCTGCCATCCGCAACGTTAAAATGCTGCAATGAGCCACAAGACTTGCGTTGCGGATGGGCGGATTATGGGTCGCAATAAATATCCCGAGGAGACGGTCGCGAAGATTCTCGACGCGGCACTGGAGCTATTCTGTGCACAGGGTTATGAGGGGACGAGTATTCAAGATATCGTTGACCGTCTCGACGGCATGACCAAGGGCGCTGTCTATCATCACTTCAAGTGCAAAGAAGAGATTTTCAACGCCGCGTTTGATCGGGCGATGACTCCGATTGTTGAGCACCGTCGCTCGATGCTTGGCGTCGGTAATATGACCGGCGCCCAAAAGCTAAAAAGGCTTTACGCTCCCGAGTCCGTCGTTCCGCAAATTGAACTATGGGCACGCATACATCCTGCGGCAGATCCGGTAAAAAGCTCGCGTCTACTGGCGATGCAGTACCAGGGCTCGTTTGACGAGTCTACCGATGGCTATCTCTTGCCGGTGATCGAGGAGGGCATCGCCGACGGATCCATTGCGTGCGAATGCCCGCGCGAAGCGGCAGAGGCCGTATCGTTGCTGGCGAATCTCTGGTTGCTGCCACTGTTTCGTCCGCTTGAACCCAAGGATCGAATGCTCGCTCGCGCTCAATGTTTGGCGCAGATGGCCTCTGCGGTGGGACTCGATTTGGGCGAGGAAGTGCTCCAGACAACGGCGCAGATTTGGGACGTATGGGACCGCGCCAGGTGGTAATATAGATACCAACGGTATGTAATTGATTTGTGAGGGTAGCCACGGCTGCCCTTTTCAAGTCATTAAATACATACTAGTGGTATGTAGAGGGGGTTGGCTTATAGCTGGAATGCGGAGGAGTAGCGTCTCGTTGACGCAAAAAACAGTGCGACCTATCAGGCTTTTTGGCCTTCTTGTTGCGCAGCTGTGCACGTATTCGATGCTGTCGGCGCTGTGCTTTGCGTATCCACTTTACTTGTTCGATTGCAGTGGATCGTCAACGTTATATGGCGTCGTCGTGGCGACGGCGTTCATACCAGGTGTGCTCGCGACTCCGGTTGGCGGAATCTTGGCGGATAGGGGAAGACATCGCGAGGTCCTCGTGGCCCTTGGCATTGCTCTGATGACTGCATCGCTGCTGTCTATCCCCATGAAGCGCTCGTTGCCTCTTGCGGTCGTCGTAGTAGCGATACTTTGTGTTCAATATGGCGTTCAATCGCTGCTGAAGCCAATGCTCCAAATTGAGACGGTGCGTATGGCGGGTGAAGAGAAGGTTGAGCGGGCCACTGCATTGGTTTCGCAGATGACCATGGTGAGCAATATCTTGGGCCCTGTGGTCGGGACGGCAGTCTATGGGTGCTTTGACATCGATACTCTTTGCACAACCGCGTCGGTGGCGTTTGTGATTTCAGCCCTGCTGTTTGGGGTCGCACTCAAGCAAAATGCCTCATCTGAAACGATGGGAGACGGCGCGACTCGTACGACATGCCGAAACGTTTTTCGGGAGTCGATTCGGTATCTGTTACAAAACGCATCATTGGTCGCTGTGATTTTGCTTGCGGCCGTTTTGAACCTTGCGTTGGTTGGGCTAACGATTGGCGCTCCCATTATTGTTACAAAGCATCTCGGCATGCAATCGTCCTGCGTTGGGATAGTTGAGGTTGCTCTGGGCTTGGGCGGTCTTACCGGCAGTGGCTTGGTCGGCATTTGGCCGCATCGCTTTTCTCTCAATGGCATATGTCGATATGTTGCGATGATCTGTTTTGGAGTCGTACCGATTATTGTTACGCTACTGTTCGGCGCAGATGTATGCGTGTTCACCGTGTTTGCGGTTGGTTCGGCATGGGTCATGGTGTGGGCAGCCATTGCGTCGGTTGAAATCATCGCGTTTGTTCAGCGGGCGGCGCCGACTGAGCTCTGCGGAAAAGTGCTTTCGGTCGTTTACATGGTCCTTTCCTGCGCAACGCCTATCGGCCAATTGACGTACGGGGTTGCATATGATCGATGGACAGCGGCGATTGTATTCGCAGCTATGTTGGCGGTGCTGACGTTGACGACGGCGCTGTTTTATCGGCTGAAAAATCGCTTGTGGCGATTGTCTTAACGCGCTGGGGCACCGTGAATTTGCGGAGGCAGTGGCCCGCCGCGCCGGGACGGCATTGTTTGGGCATGCCTCTCTTTCGTCTACAATATCGTGCAGACGAAAGAGAGGCATGCCCATGATCAAGATGTTCGCGAGTGACTTAGACGGTACGCTGCTTAACGCCCTGCACGAGGCAGATGGGACTATCCGCCGCGCCATTTGCGAGCTGACTGAGGATGGCCTGCACGTGGTTCCCGCGACTGGACGCTCGACGTTGCCGATCGGCGAGCATGGCTTTACGGGCCTGGCGCTTGACGCCTGCTGCTCCAATGGATCCATCGTGCGCGACAGCCATGGCGAGGTGCTCAAGACCTGGACCATCGATCCGCAGGTCACTGAGGAACTGCTCAAGGCGTTCCCGGACATTTGCTTTGATTGCTCCACGCCCGATGGCATGTACTCGAGCGGTTCGTTCGAGATGCATCAGGCGGGCTTTAAAAAAGACAGCCCCATCAAGCGTATTGTGATGCGCGGCATGCGTGCGCGCGGCGGGTATCACGAGGAACAGTATTTCGACCAGTCGATCGGCGATATCTTGCGTCACGATGTATGCAAGATCAATTGTCGCGTGACCTCGCCCGAGCTGGAGCGTGACCTTAAGGCGTATCTTGCCGAGCGCTCGGACCGTGTGGTCAACGCGCCGTTCGATCCGGTGATGTTCGAGATCACGGACGTGGCGTGTAACAAGGGCGAGAGCGTGGCCTGGCTGGCGGGTTACTACGGCATTGCCGAGGACGAGGTCGCGGTCTATGGAGACGGCGGCAACGACATCGCCATGCTCAAGCGCTTCCGTCACAGCTACGCGACCAAAAACGCTAGCGATGCAGCTAAGGCTGCCGCGAGCGCGACTATCGGCAGCTGCATGGTCCACGCCGTCCCCAAACATATGCTCGCCACCATGCGCAAGCAAAACTCCCGCACTGTCATCGAATAATGTGACAAAGGGACTGCCACTTTGTCACATGGGAGATGCCGGCTTTTGGCGTATAGGACTGTTGCGCTTTCGCCACCAACAAATTTCGAGTTATTCGGCCTGTCGGAGGTCGTTAAATGGCTAAAGACACCCTCTCGGGAGCATTCATGCCTCTAATGGTGTTTGATTCGGTGACGTAAGTGCGCAAATGGGCATGTATACGCTCAAATAAGGACAAAAACCCTCAGATAATCCCGGCGGTGCATTTATACAGAACCAGTAGCGTGGCCGAATAACTCGAAAAATGTAGGTGGCAGTTCGGCGACAAGCTCGGGTATGGCAAAGGAACTGTTCCTTCGCCATACCCGAGCTCCGATCTTCTGAAATGCGAACAAACATTCGCATATCTAACTGCGCTTTGATAGAATCGGTGTCGTTGACGGCAGTTCCATGTGCCGGGCAGCGCCCTCCATCTGATGGGAGGTGATGCCCATGACCGATTTGATTGATTTCGTGAGACTTCTGACCGCTTTGGTCTCGTTCTTCACGGCGCTCGTCGGGCTTTCCGAGGCACTCAAGCAGCGTTCGAAGCGCAACAGAAGGGGTCGCCGCCGCTAAGGCGTTGACCCCCTAATGCAAACAACGGCGCTGCCCAGCTAGCTACAACTTGGGCTGCCGTCGACACTATTCTACCCACGAATGACTTTTTGAACAATCGGTAATGCCGCTTCAAAAGCCAGGCACAACTGGCACAACCTAGGCGGTCGCTGAATGCGACAAAGGGACTGTCCTTTTGTCACATCCAAAATATTGCCTTTACGTGTTGATGCACACGGTGTGCAATAATACTCGCACTGTGCAATAGCGCACAGGCTGAGTAACAAGGAGGACGCTTGTCCCAGCTCGAGAAATGCGATCGCCGGTCCCTTCGCTCGCAGCGTGCCCTTCGCCAGGCACTTGCCAGTGAGCTTGCCGAAAGCGGCGACCTTTCGCGCATTAATGTCGCGTCGCTCACCGAGCGCGCTGGCCTTACGCGTCGCACGTTCTATTCGCACTACCGCGATATCCCCGACTTTATCAATCAAATCGAGGACGGCTTGCTGGCCGAGATCCGTGAGCGCATTGAGCTCATCACCGCAGCTCAGCTGCCTGATCTCTATCACAACATCGATGAGCTCGAGCCGGCGCCCGGTTCGGTTGAGCTGCTGCGTTATCTTGCGGCCAACCGCGACTTAATCGGTGCGCTGCTGGGTCCGGGCGGCGACCAGGCCTTCATTAAAAGGATCATCGACACCGTGCGTGAGGCTGTGGTGCCGCGTGCGCAGACGGGCATTATGGGCCTGGCGCTGGGCACGTTCTTTGACTACTACGTCACCTACGTTGTGAGTGCCGAGGTCGGCATGATTCAGCGCTGGTTTGAGCGTGGGCTCACCGAATCGCCCGAGGCCATGGCGCGCATTATGACGGTGCTCGCTTTTGTGCGCCCCGGCGACCTGTATGGCCAACCCATCGATATCAACGTGCCGGAGTACGGCATGAAGCTATTGAACTTGCAGCTCGAGGACGCGGCCGACACCGCCGCAACCGTCGAGTCCAACAACTAAGAGGAGAGACAATGAGCAAACTCGTCGAGGGTATCAAGGACCGCATGGTCGCTGCCGCACGCGAGGCCGCGCCCACTGTGGTGGACGCCGCGCAGAAGGTCGCGACCGCTGCTGCCGAGAAAGTTGCCGAGGCAGTTGCCGATGCCAAGAACGCAGCAGGGGAGACGCTCGCTGCCGACGCGGCCACGCCCAACGTTGCCGAGTCCGTAACCGCCACCGCCGCCAACGCCCCCGAAGGCGCGATCTTCAACCCCGAGAACGCTCGTGGCAACCTGCACCTGGGCATCGACGTGGGCTCCACCACTGTCAAGCTCGCCGTGCTCAACGACGACAACCAGATTGTCTACGCCAAGTACCAGCGCCACCACACCGACGTCCGTGCCTGCGCCCGCGACCTGTTCGAGGGCGCTGCGACCGTGCTGCCGACGGCCCAGATGACCTGCGCCATTACCGGCTCGGGCGGCCTGCTGCTGTCCCAGTGGCTCGACCTGGAGTTTGTCCAGGAGGTCATCGCCAGCAAGCGTGCCGTCGAGACCCTCATCCCGGCCACCGATGTCGCCATCGAGCTGGGCGGTGAGGACGCCAAGATCATCTACTTCGACAACGGCATCGAGCAGCGCATGAACGGCACCTGCGCCGGCGGCACGGGCGCCTTCATCGACCAGATGGCCACTCTGCTGCACACCGATGCCAGCGGCCTCAACGAGCTCGCGGCCAACGCCACCACCATCTATCCCATCGCCAGCCGCTGCGGCGTCTTTGCCAAGACCGATGTGCAGCCGCTCCTCAACGAGGGCGCCCGCCCCGAGGACGTGGCCGCTTCCATCTTCCAGGCCGTCGTGACCCAGACCATCTCGGGTCTGGCGTGCGGCCGTCCCATCCGCGGCAACGTCGCCTTCCTGGGCGGCCCGCTGCAGTATCTCTCCGAGCTGCGCCACCGCTTCTACCTCACGCTCAACCTGGACGAGGAGCATCGTATCGTGCCCCAAAACGCCCACCTGTTTGTGGCGAGCGGCGCCGCCATGGCGCACGAGTCCAACAAGCTCAGCACGTTCCCGCAGCTCATCGAGGCTATCGACAGCTTAGGCGACACGCAGGGTGCTGAGGTCGAGCGTCTGGATCCGCTCTTTGCCACCGACGAGGACTTTGCTGAGTTCAAGACCCGCCACGACCAGGAAGTCGTCCCCAAGGGCAAGCTCGAAGGCTACACCGGCCGCGTGTTCATCGGTATCGACGCCGGCTCCACCACCATGAAGGCCGCGCTCGTGGGCGAGGACGGCCAGCTGCTGCACACCTGGTACGGCAACAACAACGGCGACATCCTGGGCACGGCCAAGGTCATCATGGCCGATTTCTACAACCACATTCCCGCGGGCTGCACCATCGGCCACGTGACCACCACGGGCTACGGCGAGGCGCTGCTCATCGAGGCCCTCAAGGCCGACTCCGGCGAGATCGAGACCGTTGCGCACCTGCGCGGCGCCAAGGCATTCCTGCCCGGCGTCGAGTTTATCCTGGACATCGGCGGCCAGGACATGAAGTGTCTGCGCGTCAAGGACGGCGTCATCGAGCACATCATGCTCAACGAGGCCTGCTCGTCGGGTTGCGGTAGCTTTATCGAGAGCTTCGCCGTCTCTATGAACATGGACGTGCGCGCGTTCGCCGATGCCGCCATCCATGCCAAGGCCCCCGTCGACCTGGGCAGCCGCTGCACGGTCTTTATGAACTCGCGCGTCAAACAGGCGCAAAAGGAAGGTGCCACGGTGGGCGACATCGCAGCCGGCCTGTCCTATTCCGTCATCAAGAATGCCCTGTTTAAAGTCATTAAGCTGCGTGACCCCAAGGAGATCGGCAGCCAGGTGATCGTTCAGGGCGGCACCTTTATGTCCGATGCCACGTTGCGCGCGTTTGAGCAGCTCACCGGCGTTCATGCCGTGCGTCCCGACATTGCCGGCTGTATGGGCGCTTACGGTGCGGCCCTGCTCGCCCGCGATCGCGCCGGCGCCGACGGCACCTCGACCATTCTTTCTGCCGAGGACATCGCGCACCTCACCGTGACACAAAAGCATGTCCGCTGCGGCCGTTGCTCCAACAACTGCCAGCTCACCGTCAACGACTTTGGCGGCGGCAGGCGCTTTATCACCGGCAACCGCTGCGAGAAGGGTGCCGGCCACAAAAAGCAAAAGACCGAGGCCCCCAACCTCTTCAAAAAGAAAAACGAGTTGCTGTTTAACCGCGAGGTCCTGAGTCCCGACGAGGCCCCGCGCGGCACCGTGGGTATCCCGCGCGCACTCAACATGTACGAGAACTACCCCTTCTGGCACGCGTTCTTTACACGCCTGGGCTTTAGCGTGCAGCTGTCCGACCAGTCGAGCAAAAAGACCTATCAGGCGGGCATTGAGTCCATGCCGTCCGAGAGCGTGTGCTATCCGGCCAAGATGAGCCACGGCCACGTGATGAACCTTATCGACCGCGATGTCGACTTCATTTGGATGCCGTGCGTGCGCTGGGAGCGCAAGGAGGATCCGACCGCCGGCAACTGCTACAACTGCCCCATCGTCATGAGCTACCCCACGGCGCTGGCGCTCAACATTGACGAGATCCGCGAGCAGAACATCGAGTTCCTGTATCCGTTTGTACCGTATCACGACAAGACCGAGCTCAAGCGCCGCCTGTACCAGGTGCTCGCCGTCGACCGCGTGGCCGACGCCGAGGCCGGTCGCGGTCGCGTGCGCGGACCCAAGATCACGCGCTCCGAGGTCGACGCCGCCGTCAACGCCGCCTTTGAGGCTGATGCTCGTTTCCACGAGGACATCCAGACCATGGGCGAGGAGGCCCTTAAGTGGGTCGAGGACCACGGCGGTCACGGCATCGTGCTCGCCGGTCGTCCCTACCACAACGACCCCGAGATCAACCACGCCCTGCCCGAGCTTATCTCGAGCTTTGGCTTTGCGGTCTTTACCGAGGATTCGCTCGCGCATCTGGTAAAGCCTGAGCGTCCGATCCGCGTCGTCGACCAGTGGATGTACCACAGCCGCCTGTACGCCGTCACCCGCTTTGTGACCATGCGCAACGACCTGGACCTGATCCAGCTCAACTCCTTCGGCTGCGGCTTGGACGCTCTCACCACCGACCAGGTGCAGGAGATCCTGGAAGCCAGCGGCAAGATCTACACCGTGCTCAAGATCGACGAGGTATCCAACCTGGGCGCCGCGCGCATTCGCATCCGCTCGCTCATGGCCGCGCTCAAGGACCAGGAGGCCGAGCGCTTGGCCGAGGCCACGGCCGCGGGCGAGGCCTACGAGCAGGGCGATGCCGCGCCGGTGGCGCCCTCCACGGATGCCCCCGCGTTCGCGAGCCGCAAGTACACGTTTGAGGCGCAGCGCGAGAGTGCTTCGACCGCGTGGCCCAAGGTGCCCTTTACCGAGCAGATGCGCGAGGAGGGCTACACCATCCTGTGCCCGCAGATGGCACCGATCCACTTTGACCTGGTCAAAGAGGTGTTCCGTGGTGCCGGCTACAACTTGGAGCTGCTGCCCTCGACCGATCACGACGCCGTCGAGGCCGGCCTGCGCTACGTGAACAACGACATCTGCTATCCGTCGATCCTGGTGACGGGCCAGATCATGGAGGCCATCGAGAGCGGTCGGTACGACCTGTCCAAGACGGCCGTGGTCATCAGCCAGACCGGCGGCGGCTGCCGTGCCACCAACTACATCGCGCTCATCCGTAAGGCCCTGCGCGAGAGCGGCCACCCCGAGATCCCGGTAATCTCGCTTTCGGCCGTGGCGCTCGGCGAGGACAACCCCGGCTTTAAGATCACGCCGGCGCTGCTTAAACAGGCAGTCTACGCGGTGCTCTTTGGCGACGTGATGATGCAGATGCTCTATCGTTGCCGCCCGTACGAGGCAACGCCCGGTGCCGCCAACGCGCTCTACGAGGAGTACATGGCACGAGCCCGCAAGCTGGCGCCCAAGTTCAACCGCCACAACTACACCAAGCTGTGCCGCGAGGCCATCCGCGCGTTCGACACCATGCCGCTCGTGGGCGAGGGCACCAAGCCGCGCGTGGGCGTGGTCGGCGAGATCCTGGTCAAGTTCCACCCTACGGCCAACAACCACGTGGTCGATGTTATCGAGCGCGAGGGCTGCGAGGCCGTAGTGCCGGGCCTGCTCGACTTCTTCCTGTACTCCATGAGCAACGCCGAGCTGCAGAAGGACGAGCTGGGTAGCTCTGCTACAACGCGTGCGGGCATGCAGGCGCTTATCAAGCTCGTGGACTGGATGCGCACGCCGGTGGAGGAGATGCTCGAAAAGTCCCGCCGCTTTGAGGCGCCCGAGCGCATCGGCACCATGGCCGACAAGGCCCGTACGGTGCTGTCGGTGTGCAACAACATGGGCGAGGGCTGGCTGCTCACGGCCGAGATGCTCGACCTGATCGACCATGGCGCACCCAACATTATCTGCACGCAGCCTTTCGCGTGCCTGCCTAACCACGTGGTGGGCAAGGCCGTGATCAAGGAGCTGCGCCGTCAGCACCCCGAGAGCAATATTGTCGCGGTGGACTATGATCCTGGTGCGTCCGAGGTCAACCAGCTCAACCGTATTAAGCTCATGATCAGCGTGGCCAAGGAAAACATGCGCGCCGGTAAGGGCTTTAAGCTCGAGAAGGTGGCGCCGCTCGCGATGGACGAGGTTACCGGCCAGATGCGTGCTCATGACGGGTGTGTGAGCTGCGGGCCGGCCAGCGAAGAGGCCGTGGCATCGGTCGCCAAGCGTCTGGGACGCGGTATTAAGAAGTAGCTGGCCTGCCATGGGCTAGATATGAGACAAACGGGTGGTGGCCGTACCGGCCACCACCCGTTTTTGCTGGACACGGAACTCTGAGATAATGAACACGTGTATCCGTTCGCCGCAAATTACCGTCCGTTTATAGAACCCACCCCCAGCGCGCGTCATTCTTACGGTTGAATAAATACACATCTATGGAATTACGTAAGAGAGGACCGTTCCATGAGCTACAAGACCGTTTGCGTTGCCGGCGGCGGCGTGTTGGGAAGCCAGATTGCCTTTCAGGCTGCCTACTGCGGCTTTGATGTAACGATCTGGCTGCGCAGCGAGGGCAGCATCGGCCGCACCCAGCCCAAGATCGATCATGTGCGCGAGGAGTACATCGCTGCTATCGAGGGCATGGCGGACGGCACGGGCGAGTGGTGCGCCGGTATCGCCGATAGCGATCAGCCCTTCGACAAGGAGGCGGCACTCGCCGCCGTTGAGCGTGCCTACTCCACACTCAAGCTGGAGCTCGATCTTGCCAAGGCCGTGGCCGACGCCGACCTGGTCATCGAGTCTATGGCCGAGGACACCCAGGCAAAGATCGACTTCTACAAGAAACTCGCCCCGGTCCTCCCGCAAAAGGCCGTCGTCGTGACCAACTCCTCCACGTTGCTGCCGAGCACCTTTGCCAAGTACACTGGTCGCCCCGAGAAGTACCTGTCGCTGCACTTTGCCAACTCCATCTGGAAGAACAACATGACCGAGGTCATGGCGCAGAGCCAAACCGACAAGCACTACTTCGATGAGCTCGTCGACTTTGCCAACGACATCCGTATGCTGGCATTGCCCGTCAACAAGGAAAAGAATGGCTACCTGCTCAACTCCATGCTGGTGCCGTGGCTGCTTTCGGGCCTGGACCTGTATGTCTCGGGCGTGAGCGACCCCAAGAGCATCGACCTCGCATGGACACGCGGCACCGGCGCGCCCAAGGGCCCGTTCCGTGTGTTTGACACCGTGGGCATCCAGACGGCCTACAACATCGTCATGCAGTACCAAAAGGTCCCGGGCCTGGTGAGCCCGCTGCTCAAAAAGATGATGATGCCCTACAACTTTAAGGCCATGGCCACCGTCCTCAAGAAAATGCTCGACGAAGGCAAGCTGGGCGAAAGCTCGGGTGAGGGCTTCTTCAAGTACTAAATAATGATCCCTCGGCAACATTGGGAAACGTATCATTTGCAGCGTCATGCGCCGCATGGCCCGTGTGCTATTTCGGCGCATGACGCAAAAGAAACCGATGTGTGGGGATAGAGGGGAAACGGCAATGGATCGGCAAATCGTGCTTAAGCAGGATATCCTCGACGCGCTCTCCGCCGTCGGTATGTGCGCAGGGCAGACGGTTATGGTCCATTGCTCGCTCAGCGCGCTTGGATATGTGTGCGGCGGCGCACAGCCGGTGATCGAGGCGCTGCTCCAGATGGTGGGCGAGACCGGTACCATCATGATGCCGACGCAATCCTGGAAAAACCTGGACCCCGAGAGCGGCGTTCATTGGCGGGAGCCTCAAGAATGGTGGCAGTTGATTCGCGATAACTGGCCTGCCTATGACAAGCGCATTACGCCTACCAATACGATGGGGGTCGTTGCCGAGATGTTTCGCACGTGGCCGGGTACGCATAGAAGCGACCATCCGGCGCGCTCGGTGGCGGCAAACGGCCGGCATGCTCAATTCTTGACGGAAAACCACGACCTGAGCAACATCTTTGGCGACGGATCGCCCATCGCGCGCCTGTACGATTTGGACGGCTACGTGCTGCTTGTGGGCGTGGGCTACGACAAGAATACGTCGCTGCATTTGGCCGACGCCCGTGCGGAATACCCTGACAAGCACGACTGTGTGGAGCACAGTGCGATTGTGGAAAACGGTCGACGCGTATGGAAGGAATACCGTACGCTCTTTGTCGATGGCGAGGATTTCGATGAAATCGGCGCTGCTTTTGAGCGTGAATGCTCGGTGCGCACGGCGCCTCTCGGTAACGGGATGATCCGCTTTATGCGTCAACGCGAGCTTGTCGACTTTGCCGTGGGCTGGATTGAGCGCCATCGCGGCCGCCCTGAGTAATTCGGGGGGTGGAAGCGTTGGGGATCTACGGTAGTATGCGACAAAATCTGAATTGATCGGGCAAGAGCTGTAGCGCGCGTTGACGTTTGACCAATGGAGCGCAAAAATGCACCGTTCGCCGATACTCCTCTCGCGAGTGGTTGCCATATGGTTTGATGTTGGAAACATATGACTGCCGCCGGGCTGCGGGTGACGTTTGCTCTGATATCGGAGGTGCCAAGTATGTTTCACGCTCCGTTAAACAAGTATCGGGCTGGTTAATATGGGCCGCCGTACTATCTCGATAACCCTTGCAGTGGTTTGCCTAGCTGTGCTCCTGGGCGCTATGGGGCAGTTCGCTATAAGTCGAGAAACATCCTATATGCAGGAATGTGCTTCCGAAGGCTTCGCCATTGATGGCTACTATCGGGATGACAAAACGAGTCGGGAAACCCTGGCTTTTCTTGAGGAGGACAACTGTCGATGGCAGCTGGTTGACCAAGACGGAATCTGCACAGACGGGCAGTTTAAGCGTACGGATGACCCCAACATTCTGATATTAAAGAATGAAAACGGCGAAATATTCGGTACGGTCCACGTGGCGCATATTTCGCGCCGACGCGATCAGGGCTTGCTCTACCTATTTAGAGATACCAAGGTGACCCGTTTTTATCTGGTGAGCACCGATCCGGCGTTTATGGTGGAGTCTGGCGATGTCGATGCGGACAGTTGATTCACGGCAATAAAACGGCGAGCGGGGCGCGGGTGTGAACTGCACCACGCTATTTGCTCGCGTCCGTATCGCGTTTGCGCCTCGTCATAACTTGCGTCCGTGCGAGCGCTCATCCCGCGCCGGCATCACTTCACATCGAACTCCACGCGATCGAGTTCGGGTACGTTGAGGTCGATGAGCTTGCGGGCAACACGACGGTCGTGTGCCCCAAGCGCCTCGCTTGTCGTCACATGGGCGACAACCTCGCGCTCGACAAGGCCCTCCTTCTCGCCTTCGGTAGCCGAGGTCTCGACGGCGACGGTGTAGTCCTTAAAGCTTGGCAGCACCGCGGCAAGCTCGCGCGTAGTTTCGGTGACGCCATAGCCGTCCTGCACGCCGGCCTGCGCCGAGCCAATAGACCCCGCGGTCATAACGATGCAGGGGATGGCAAAGATCACCGTGCCCACGATGATGCGGCGGCGCACCTTGTGTGACAGCTCATCGACCTCGGCGTTTTCCTCGGCGGTCACAATGCCGTCGCCGTTGAGGTCACGCTTGAGCGGTACACGTAGAAGAAGCAATACGGCTTCGGCCGCCAGCGCGATAAAGACAACGTTGATGCCAAATTCGTAGAGCGCCGAGAGAAACAGCGACCCGCTCGCGATGGCGATGCCGTAACCCGCCGCGCACAGGGGCGGCATGAGCGCGGTTGCCACGGCCACGCCCGCGATAAGCGTCGCGGGCTCCTGGTCGCGCGAGTTGCCCAGGCCTCCGGCAAAGCCACCCGCGAGCGCGACGGCAAGATCCCAGACGGTGGGTGTCGAGTTGTCGATGATAGCGGCCGTGGTGGTGCCGAGCGGTGAGAGCTTAAAGTACAGCGTGGACGTGATCAGGCAGAAGGCCATCTGCAACGCGAGACCGGCAATGGCCTCGACGGTAATCTCGCGGTCGAGCGTGGCGATGCCATATGCCATGGCAAGGACCGAGCCCATGAGCGGGCAGATGAGCATGGCACCTACAATGGCGATATCCGAGTCGATATCGAGGCCGATGCTCGCGATCAACATGGCAATGATCAGGATGCATAAGTGCGAGCCAGTCAGGCGCGCCCCGTTTACAAAGCGCTTGCAAATCACGTGATAGGGCGCGCGTCCCTCGCGAATGTTGAACGCCTGCTTAAGGAAACGGGTGGCATTCTCCATGGCCTCGCTGTGTGCAGGGCGTATACCGTGACGACGATGATGACGCTCGCGCAGCCGCTTGATCTGTTGTTTGTCGAGTTCCATGCTTACCTCGTTTAGCTTCTGAGCCGCTTCTTGCGTCTGTCGTCTTTACTCTACACCGCGTTAGGCGAGGTGTCAGACAAGGTTTGTTGACCTGGAAGTCAGGCCAATCGACATGGCTAAAACGCCGTGAGGATCATAAGAGTCAAATAGACAAAAAAGCGCGGGGCCGGTTTGATTCCGACTCCGCGCTCTGCGCTGGTGCGTTGTTGTTCGGCCTACCCCAGCAGGCTCAGGCCAACAGAGACAAACGCCAGGATAACGCCGACGATGGACTCGCCGCCCAGCAGACCGCTGGCAACGACCAAGCCCTGCTCCTGGAAGGCGGCGTCCTTGGCGGCCTTTTCCTCGTCCGAAAGACCGGCGTTGGCATCGCGGTGAGCGGCCCACTTGTCGTAGGCGAGCTTAACGCAGGAGCCCAGGAAAGCCGTGAGCGACATATAGAACGGCAGGTACACGCCCAGGCCGATCATCATGGCCGGAATGCCGAGCCAGTACATGACGATGCCGGCGATAAAGCCGCCTGCGAACCACGGCGCGCTCGGGATGCCCGAGACCATGGTGGCGACCACGCTTGCCTGCGCGGCAACGAAGCTCTTGTCGGGGCCAAAGGCGTCCGGACCATAGGCAGTGACGAGCGCGACCATGACGGCGGCAGCGACCAGGGCGCCCACGATGCCGCCGATGGCCTGGCCGACCCACTGTGCACGTGGGTTGGTGCCCAGCACGGCGCCGGCCTTAAAGTCGTTCATGACGTCGCCCGCAAGGCCGCACGCTACGGCCACGATGCCGGCGATAAAGAACAGCTTGACCTGAGCGAGCTGCGCGAAGGCGGCAACGATGAGCATGACGATGAGGCCGAAGATCTCCATGGGGTCGATGCCCGTCTGGC
Source organism: uncultured Collinsella sp. (assembly GCA_902491395.1). Classification (GTDB taxonomy): domain Bacteria; phylum Actinomycetota; class Coriobacteriia; order Coriobacteriales; family Coriobacteriaceae; genus Collinsella. Next base: position 56,607 of record CABUHO010000006.1, on the reverse strand, counting down.
CGCAGCTCTGCGCGCTCATGATGGTGGTGACAAAGGTGAACAGCGTGACGATGACGGCCGGAACGGGGCCAAGGTCGAGCACGATGGCGATGATCACGGCGATGGCGGCAGCGCCCAGGCCGATGATACCGGCGTCGAGCTTAAGGGAGCCCGAGATGAGCGACTGCTCGTCGGTGTCGGTGGAGCTGTCGGCGGCAAGGCCGCGGACGATACCGGCGACCTGCGGCAGGATGTCCTTGAGGACGACGGCGACGCCAAAGCCCATCATAAGGCCCATGCCGAGGGACTTGACGATGCCTTGTGCGGTCATAACGTCAAACAGACCGGTAGCGGTGCCGCCGACAATGATGCCAAAATTGCCCAGTAGCGCGCCGGCAAACCAGAATGCGACCGGGGCGAAGCCCACGAGGAAGCCGACGGAGAGCAACATGGGCGAGTTGTAGATGGCAAAGGTAACGCCGGGGATATTGAGCGTGCACAGCATGCTGGGCACCACGCCCAGGGCGTCTCGAAGCACGCTGTAGATGCCGGCGATGGCCATGGAGCCAAAGAGCTGCTTGCCAGTCTTGCCGCCGGCCTCGGTGGCGCGCAGGGTCTGAGCTGCGGCGTTGCCGGTGGGGAACTCCAGCGCGGCGTCCACGATAAAGTGACGGTGGATGAGTGCTGTGGCCAGCAGGCCCAGGATAGTGCCGGCGAGTGCCACGATAAACATGTCGAGCCAGCTGATCTGGTCGGCATAGCCCAGCATCCAGGCACCCGGGATGGTAAACGCCAGGCCGCCGGCGACCATGGCGCCCGCGGACATGATGGTGTGGGTGACGTTTGCCTCGTTGAGGCTGGCGTTGCCCATGAGCTTAAGGAAGAACAGCGAAATGACGGCAGCGAAAATGATCGGCCAGGGGAGCGCACCCATCTTGAGGGCGGTATAGGCCGAGCTTGCCGTGATGATCACGCAGCCAAGGACGCCGATGACGACGCCGCGCAGCGTGAGTTGCCCGCGCATCGAAGCGCGGTTCGAGGGATTGCTCATATAGAACTCCTTTGCGTATATCCGCTTCCCCCGGGAGCGCCGTTACGGATACGGCGCGGGAAGTCGGGTTACCAAGGGCCGCCGCGTGAGCTCGCAAACGACCGCGCACCAGTATAGCCGCAAGCTAGTCATTTTGGGATGACTGGTTTAGGTAGGCGATATACTGCTGGGCAGACGAAAGGAGCGCCGACGATGCTTAATGGGTGCGCATATATATTGACGGTCGACGTGGGCAACACGTTCATTCGCTTTGGCCTGTTTGCAGAGGATTCGGCCGCGGCGCAGGAATGTCCGCTTGCGACGTGCGAGATCACCACGCCGTCGAGCATCACGGCAGACGAGGCGCGCATGCGTCTCGTGCAGGTCATGGCCGCACTGGCGGCCGATGCGGGCATGCCGGGTGCGCTTGTGCCCGCGGCTGCTGTGCTGAGCTGCGTGGTCCCGGCGCTCGAGCGCCCGTGGAAGGCAGCGCTTTCCCGTACCTGCACGGGGCGCGTGCTCACGGTGGGGCCGGGCCTCAAGACCGGCATGCCCGTGCACTACGATGACCCGGCCGAGATCGGTCCCGATCGCATCGCCGATGCCGTGGCGGCCCGCGCCGTCTACGGCTTGCCGTGCATTGTGATCGACCTGGGCACCACGACCAATATCGAGGTCATCGACGCGCATGGTACCTTTGTCGGCGGCGTTATCGCGCCGGGGCTGGCGCTCGGCGCCCGTTCGCTCTCGGCCGCTGCGGCGCGCCTGCCTCAGGTTGAGCCCTCGGCGCCGGCGCGCGTCATCGGCCGCAACACGCGCGAGGCCATGCGCTCGGGCGTGGTTCTGGGCGAGGTGGCCCGCATCGACGGCATGCTCGACATGGTGCTCGCCGAGATGCGCGCGACCAAGGCCGCGGGAGAGGGCGATGTGCCCATCGTCATTACCGGCGACGATGCCGAGGCGCTTGCGGCCCTTGTCGGCCATAGCCTGACGGTCGACGATGCGCTGACGTTGCGGGGTCTCGCCGAGCTCTACCACATCAACCAAAAGCCCCGCCGCGCGTAGCGATGGGGGCGATGGGACAAAAACGTCTCCACCTTCCACCTGCTACAATGGGTCAAACTATTGCGATTTCGGAGGTGTCTGCCATGTCGGACGATCTTCATCAAACCGCGTCGGGCAAGCGCCGCGACGTCATTAGCTGGGACGAGTTCTTTATGAGCGTGGCCATTGCCGCGCAGCGCCGCAGCAAGGACCCCAACACGCAGGTGGGAGCGTGTATCGCCAGCACCAACCACCGCATCCTTTCGGTGGGCTACAACGGTACGCCCTCGGCGCTCAACGACGACTTTTTCCCGTGGGGCACGAGCGACGACCCGCTGCAGGACAAGCATAACTACGTGGTCCATGCCGAGGCAAACGCCGTGCTTAACTACCGTGGCTCGCTCAAAGACCTCGAGGGTTCCACAGTCTACGTCACGCTGTTCCCGTGCCACGATTGCGCCAAGATTCTGGCGCAGGTAGGTGTAGGCGAGGTTGTCTACCTGGACAACAAGTATGCCGATACCGACGACGGCCGTATCAGCCGTCGCATTCTCGACTCCTGCGGCATCAGCTACCGCCAGGTCATCGTCGATGTCCAGATTGGTACCGGGGGACAGGCTCAGCAGTAATATGCGTTGTCGCTATCTGACGACGAACACAGCCAAAAGAGCCCCGTCCCAAATTGACTACTCGTGAAAGTCGCGTCTGCGCGCATGGACGGCTCGTGAGCGGGTACATGGCTGTAGTAACATAGCTTCTGTCCGCGGGCGTGCCCGCGTTATTGTGAGAAAGGAGCCCCTGTGGCTGTTAACGAAGAGCTGCTTAAGAAGGTTCTTGAAGAGATCCGCCCCAACCTGCAGGCCGATGGCGGCGATATGGAGTATGTGGGCGTCGACGACGAGGGTGTTGTCAAGCTGGAGCTGCAGGGCGCCTGCGCCGGCTGCCCCATGAGCTCGCTGACCCTGTCTATGGGCATCGAGCGCATCCTGAAGGAGCACGTGCCTGGCGTTACCCGCGTTGAGCAGGTCAATGCTTCCGGCGAGGCCGAGGACCTGTACGACGAGTACGCGCCGTTTTAAGATGCGAAAGCTGCGGACGGTGCGCTCCGCATAGACGTTACGCCCAAATATGCGGCTGCGAGCGCAAGGCCTGCGGCCGCATTTGTATGTAGGGAGCAGGGGGACCGATATGCTCAACGACCTCTACCATATGCTTGATCCCGTCGCCATTTCGGCGGGGCCCATCACCATCTACTGGTACGGCTTGGCCTATGTGGTCGGGGCTTTGCTCACGGCGGTCGTCATGTATCGCACGCAGCGCCGTTGGGGTTTTGACATTACGGTCGACGACTTGACGAGCGTCGTGGTCGGCGCGGTCTTTGGCCTCATCATCGGCGCGCGCCTGTTTTACGTCGTCTTTTACGGCGATGGCTACTATTGGACCCACCCGCTCGAGATCTTTGCCACCAACGAGGGGGGCATGAGCTTCCACGGCGGCTTGGTGGGCGGCATCTTGGGTGGCATCATCGTGTGCCGCATGTACAAGCTCGATGCATGGACCGTCGCCGACCTTGCCGTCATCGGTGCTCCGCTGGCGCTGTGCCTGGGCCGTTGTGCCAATTTCGTCAACGGCGAGCTGTGGGGTAAGCCGACCGATCTGCCTTGGGGTGTTGTCTTTGGCGGCACCGCGGGCGATATGCCGCGTCATCCTTCCCAGCTCTATGAGGCATTCCTAGAGGGCGTCGTGCTCTTCTGTATTTTGCAGGTGCTCAGCCGCAAAAAGCCGCTGCTGCCCCAGGGTACGTTTATGGGCGTGTTCGTGATGGGGTACGGCATCGTCCGCTTTCTCGTTGAGTTTGTGCGCGTGCCCGATGCCCAGCTGGGTTATCTGCTGGGAGGCGTTATCACCATGGGTCAGCTGCTGAGTTTGCCGCTCGTGATCGCCGGCCTGGCGCTCATCATTTTCGCCCGTCGCCGCAACCAGCCCCAGCGCGTCTACCTCGACGCCTAACCAAGGCCACCACAAAGGGGACAGGCACCTTTGTGGTGGTCTTGCCGAGTTTGATAGGTTTCTAGAAAGGCTTTCGGACTGTGAAGGATTCCGACCTCTCCACAACGGCTGCGCGCGACGCTGCCCGCATCGTCTGGTTTAAGCGCTACCCCGCCAAGCAGACGCTCATCGCATTTTTGCTCGCGCTGTTGGCGACCACGGCGTTTTCCATCGATCCCGCCCCGGTGTCGAGCAACGCGGTCTTGGCGATTGACCCCAAAGCCTCGGGCATGCTGTACGTGTGCTACGAGGTGCTCCTCTCGTTTGCCGGCCATACCGACGCGGTCATGCTGCTTGCGCTTGCCTGCCTGCTCACGCTGCCGTTTCGCTACGTATTCTTTGGCCGCGGCGACGCTTGGCGTCCCTCGGTGATCCTTCCGTCGCTGTTCTTTGCCGTCTGCATGGTGTTTGGCCGCAGCTACGATCTCACCGATTCGGCCGAGATCGTGCTCGGCGACAAGGCCCGCATCATCTGCGCCTGGATAGGCGGTGTGGGCTGGATGCTCTTGGCGGTCGTTGCCTTCTACCTTACCTTTGAGTGTCTAGATTGGCTGAGCTCTCGGCGCATTCCGTTTTCCGAAGCGCACTTTGGCCGCGTATGGCGTGTGGCACACGCCGTGCTCTCGGTCCATCCCTTTGCCGGGCCCTTCCTGGTGCTTATGATCGCCTGGGCGCCCACGCTCATCGCTTCGCTGCCCGGCCTTTTTATGGGAGATACGGGTGCGCAGATTCGCCAGTGGTTCAACTACCCCAACGGCACGAGTGACTACTTGCGTCTGCTCAATCCCAATGTGTTGCTCAACGGACATCACCCCGTGGTGCATACGGCTATCATCGGTTCGTGCGTCCAGTTGGGGCTTTCACTGTTTAACAGCGCCAACGCAGGTCTTGCCATCTACACCTGCGCTCAGTTCGTCATTACGGCCGCCTGCATGGCCTATTCCATCTCGTCGCTGCGCAAGCTGGGCGTGAGCCTGCCGGTCCGCGGCGTAATCCTGCTGTTCTTTGTGTTTATGCCCATGTTCTCCAACTACGCGGCCTTGCTTACCAAAGACGTGCTGTTTGCCGACGCGTTTTTGGTGCTGTTGGTGCAGACCGTGAAGCTCGTGGCCTGCGGCCTGCCCCGTCGCGATGCCAATGTCGAGCGTGCAGGCGAACAGAGGCCTGTGCTCTTTGCGCGCCACGACTGGCTGCTGCTCGCTCTGGGCGCCATGGGTTCCACGTTTCTGCGCAATGGCGGCCTGGTGTTTTCCCTGGCGGTATGCGTGATCGCGGCGGCGTTTTGCGCGTGGGACGCGCATGTGGCTCATCGTGCAGCCAAGCAGGCTGGTGCTGCGACTTCGGGCGCCACGCCGCGTTTCCGCTGGGTGGGAGTTCTTGCGGTGCTTGCGCTCTGCCTTGCCTCTAATATGTACTTCACTAAGGTCTTTATGCCGGTGCACGACATCACGCCTGGTTCCAAGCGCGAAATCCTCTCGATTCCGTTCCAGCAGACGGCTCGTTTCGTCCAAAAGCACGATGGCCTCAACTCGGGCGTCAATCCCACGGTTAAGGAGGACGGCACCGTCGTGGAGGCTCCTTGCGACGGCTTGGTGACCGACGAAGAGCGCGCCGTGATCGACCGTGTGCTCAAGTACGAGAATCTGGGCCGCCGTTACAACCCGGATAAGTCGGACGCTGTCAAAAATTGCTTCAACGAGTACGCCTCGCAGGAGGACATCAAGGCCTATTTTGAGGTGTGGGCCCAGATGTTCAAAAAGGATCCCGAGTGCTATATCTCGGCGCTCATCAATAACTACTACGGCTACTTTTATCCGAGTGCCCGCGATGCGTGGGTCTACAGCACGGCGCGCAGTGCCGAGATTATGGCAAAGCCCGATAACCTCAAGTACTTCGACTTCCATCCGGTCGATAGCAAGGTTGTGCGCTGGTGCGACCACCTGATCAACCTGTATCGCGTGGCGGTGCAGCGCATCCCGTTTATCTCGCTCACCATGAGCTCGGCCACCTATGTGTGGATCATGATCGCCGTGGTGGCCTATCTGCTACGTCGTCATTCGTGGCGCGGGCTGGCCATTTGGGTGCCGCTTTTGGGCGTGCTCGCCGTGTGCCTGATCGGTCCCTGCAACGGCTCGACCTACATGCGCTACCTGTACCCGGTCATCGCCTGCATGCCCTTTGCCATCGGCGCCACCATCACCCGCAGCGACCTCCTCTGGTCCTAAGTTTGGTGCAAAGGGGGCAGGTTACTTTGCACCAAGGGGTTGCATCATCACGTCGCCTTCATTTTGGGGTTTATCTCGCAGGCCAGTAGGTATATCATAACGACGTTTGTTTATATTGCCCGAGCATCTGCGCTGGGCTTTAGGTCGAAACCGATAGGAGACACGTATGTCCGGACACTCTAAGTGGGCCACAACCAAGCATCGTAAGGGCGCGCAGGACGCCAAGCGTTCCGCCCTCTTCTCCAAGCTGAGCCGCAACATCACCGTTGCTGCCCGTCTCGGCGGTGACCCGCTGCCCGAGAACAACGCTAGCCTCGCCGCTGCCGTTGCCAAGGCCAAGGCTCAGTCCATGCCTAAGGACAAGATCAAGTCCGCTATCGACAAGGCCTTTGGTTCGGGTGCCGACGCCGCTGTCTACGAGAACATCGTGTACGAGGGCTATGGTCCCGCCGGCGTTGCCGTTTACGTTGACTGCCTGACCGATAACCGCAACCGTACCGCCGCCGATGTCCGTTCCGCCTTCTCCCACGCTGGCGGCAACCTGGGCACCTCTGGCTCCGTCGCCTTCCAGTTTGAGCGTAAGGGCCAGATCGTCGTCGCCAAGGAGATCCTGGACGAGAACGCCAAGAAGGAGACCATGATCGCCAACGGTGCTGCCGGTGACGAGGATGAGTTCATGATGGCTATCGCCGAGGCCGGTGGCGAGGACTACGAGGACGCCGGCGAGGAGTGGATCGTCTGGACCGCTGCCAACGACGTCATGGCTGTCTCCAAGGCACTCGAGGAGCAGGGCATCCAGGTCAAGGGCTCCGAGACCACCATGGTCCCGACCACCCCGACCGAGGTCTCCGGTACCGACGCCAAGAAGGTCCAGCGCCTCATCGACCGTCTCGAGGAGCTCGACGACGTCCAGGACGTCTACAGCACCATGGACATGACCGACGAGGTCATCGCTGCCCTCGAGGAGGAGTAGCGCCTGCACGGGTTAAGCCGTGCATATCTGGGCATAATGAAGCGAGCATGCAAGCCTCGTGGAATAGATGAGCCGGATCCGCGTGCGTATGGCACCGGACCCGGCTCTTTTATAATGATGCGAATCGTTTTGCATTCTGTGGACCGAAACCTGAAGGGAGCGCGCGTGCGCGTACTCAAACGAGCCCTAGCGATCGTGTATCTTGCCGCCGCCATCGTGGCGCTGGGTACGCTTGTCTGCCAGTTCTGGGGACCGTATACGTATCGCTTTATGCTGCTGTTGCGTGACACCATGCCTCGCGTCATCGTTACGGTGTGCGCCGCCATCGTGGCACTTGGCGTGCTCATCGGGTTTTTCCGCCTGATGTTCGCGCGTCGCGAGCCGTCCTGCGTGCATCCGGCGGGGGAGCGCAATATCGAGGTCACGCTCGCAGCGCTTTCCTCGTGCGCCCGTGCCGCGGCGGAGTGCGATGATCGTGTGATGGTTGAGCATATCGAGGCGCGCGTTCAAGGCTCCGACGAGTCCCGCGTTCGTTTTAAGGTCGAGGCCATCGCGCTCGATGATAAGGACGTTGCAGCTCTTGCCACCTCGATGCAGCAGCGCATCGAGAAGGCCTGCGACACCATGCTCGGCACGCCGGGCACGACCGCGCGCGTCCGTTTTTTGCCGTCCAAGACTACCGTCCAGACCGTGGAGGTTTCCGGTGAGTGATACCAACCAAGACAAGACCGCCCGCACGCCGCGCCTGACGATCGACCAGAACGCTACGCCGGCAGGCGAGACCACCGACACCAAGCCCGAGGCCGGCGAGCAGCACGACAGCGCCGCCAATGACTTTGACGAGGCCATGGGTCTCATCAAAGGTACGGGCGCTGCTATCTGGAGCTACGCCGTGCGCCACCCCAACACTACGCTCGGCGCCGTGGCGGGCTTTATCCTCGCCGTGCTGGTACTTACGTTGGGCCTGTGGGACACGCTCGTCATCGCATTCTTTGTGTTGATCGGCGCCGTGATCGGCCAGATTCGCGACGGCGAGAACGGTATCGTCAACTTCTTCGGCCGTCTGTTTAGCGGCCGCTAATATGTATTCGACTGTCGCATCCGCGGCAGGCATAAGGAGGAACCATGGCTTTTAACACGAAGGTCGATGTAGCCGATACCGAGCTCGAGGCGAATGAGGCCGTCGCAGCCGAGGCGGAGGACGTAACGCTCGAGGACGAGGCGCTCGTCGAGGCCGAGTCCGATACGGACGAGGACAACGAGGAGATGGACGAGGAGGCGGACGAGTCCGAGGACTCGCTGACCTATTCCAACGGTGTGATCGAGAAGATCGTTGCCATGGCCACCCGCGAGGTGCCGCACGTTCTGGGCATGAAGGGTAACCTTATGCACTTTGTGCAGGAACAGTTTGGTGCCGAGAACCTGACCAAGGGCGTGACGGTCGAGGTCACCGACGACAATCGCGTGGTCGTCAACATCTCGGTCATCATCGAGTACGGTGCCTATGCGCCTGCAATTTTCGACGATGTTAAGGCGCGCGTCACCGAGCGTCTGGCCGCGATGACCGGCCTTGAGGTGGCAGGCGTCAACCTGCGCATCGAGGATGTCATCACCCCCGAGGAGTACGAGCACCGCACCGGCCAGCACGAGTAACCTACCAAATAGGGATGTTTATTTTGGCAGGTTTTACCTGCGAGAACGCTAAACGGTCGACCGCGCAAGCAAAAGTGCGGTCGACCGTTTTCTATATGCCCCCGATGCAGGCATACCGCTCGTCTAACTAAGGGTTGCAATCTTCGCGTTCCGCGTTACCCTAATGGGCGCATTGTTTCCAAATTGTTAACGAAGGGTTGCCGTAATGGCCGACGAACACGAGACCGAAAGCAAGGCATGGGCGATTGAAGCCGCTGCGGCAGAGGCGGCGTCGCGTGCCGCCGAGGAGATGCATCGTCCTCCGGTGGTGCCGATGGAGCGCGTTGTCGGTCGCGAGGATATCGAACGTGGCGAGCGCGCCGGCCGCAAGCGCAGCCAGGAGCCAGGCTTTCCGCGCTTTTTTGCCGAGCTCAATCTGGGCCTGATCCTCACGGCGTTCGCCATTGTGGCCTTTAAAACCCCCAATCACTTTGCCTTCGGCGGCACCTCGGGCGTGTCGGTCATTCTTTCCACGCTGTTCCCGACCCTGCCCGTCGGCGTCTTTATGTGGATTATCAACGCGGTCTTGGTCATCCTGGGTTTTATCTTTTTGGAGCGCAAGGCAATCCTTTGGAGTGTCTTTGCCTCGTTTGCGCTTTCGGCCTACGTCTCGCTGTTTGAGCTCTTCATTCCGACGGATGTTTCGATGACGGGCGATATGTGGCTCGACCTGTGTTTTGCCGTCATCTTGCCGGCGCTGGGCAGTGCCATTGTCTTTGACATTGGCGCCTCGACGGGCGGCACCGACATCCTTGCCATGATTCTCAAACGCCGCACGACGCTCGAGATTGGCCGTGCCCTGTTGCTGGTCGATATCGGCATCGTGACCATCGCGGCTTTCCTGTATGGCCCGCGCGTCGGCCTGTACTGCGTGCTCGGTCTGTTTGCCAAGACGCTTGTGGTCGACAAGGCTATCGAGAGCATTCACCTTCGTAAGGTCTGCACGATCATTTGCTCCGAGCCCCTTAAGGTCGAGGAGTTTATCGTCAAGCATCTCAACCGCACGGCAACGATCAGCCGTGGCTATGGCGCCTTCTCGGGCAAGTGCGTCACGGTGATTATGAGCGTGCTGAGCCGTCGCGAGGCAGTGCAACTGCGCCGCTATACCCGCGAGATTGACCCTGGCGCCTTCATCACCATCGTCGATAGCTCCGAAATTGTCGGCAAGGGCTTCCGCGGCACGAACTAGCGCGGATGTACCCTTCGAATCATTGGAATAAAGCCACCCACGTTGCAAATCGGTCATCTTGGGGTATTTGTCCCCACATTAGGCGATAATGTTGCCAAAGACATCGTTTGCGATCCAGGTGATTCGCTCTAGATACGAAGGGATGATTTCGATGTTCTGTTCGCAGTGTGGCGCCCCCATGGGCGATAACGACAAGTTCTGCGGCGTGTGCGGTGCCCCTAATACCGAGGTCAAGGCCGCCGGCCCCGCTCCGCAAGCTCAACCTCAGCCGCAGGGTCAGCCGTTTGCCCAACCGCAGCCGCAGCCGTTCGTTGCGCCCCAGCCGGCTATGAACGTGCCCAAGGGCTGCATGGCTCAGGCCTTCAACGACATGCTCAAGGTTCCCGGTGCCTTGGTTCGCGTATGCCAGATCGCCTTTTTGCCGGCGCTGATCTGTGTTGTCTCGGTGCTGGTGCTGTTTATCCCCGTTATCGGTGGCATCGCGGCGGCCATTGGCTTTTTGCTCGCGTACGTGGCAAGCGTGTGCGGCGCGGGCTTTGCTATCGAGTGGGGTCGTGACCTGTCGCTCAAGGATGATAACGGCATGGAGCGTCCGCTGCTGCGCTCGACCTCGTTTGGCCTGGGTATCTTCTCGTCCGTCATTACCGGTGTGCTCGAGTTCGTTGCCATTATCCCAGTGATCGGCGTGATCTTCTCGGCTATCGAGAGCGTCGTGATCGGTGCCGTCGGCTCGTACTATTGCTCCGGTTCGAGCGGTCTCGAGGCCGCACTCTTCGGCTCGATGGGCCTGCTCGTCTTTGCCATGATCGTGTCGGTGGTACTGGGCATCTTCTTTAAGATGTTTGGTGATGCTGCCGTGATGCACTTTGCCGTCGTCGGGCGCGTGGAGAGCGCGTTCTCGCTTGAGAAGGTTTGGAAGTCCTATAAGGCCAACCTGGGCAAGTTGTTCTGCGCATCGATTCTCCCCGAGTTTTTGACGGGCATCGTGTCGCACATCATCACGTGGATCTTCACCGCCATCTTCGGCGCCATTGCTACGTTTGGTATGTATAGCTATTACTATCGCCCCACGGGTCTTGAGGCAATCATCGAGGGCGGCGGCATCACGCTCATTCTGTTCTTGATGATCATTGCCTTTGTCACGGTGTTCCTGACTGTGTTTGGCAAGATGCTCAAGTATCGCGCCGTTGGCTATTGGGCGGCACGTCATGCCAGCGAGTGGGCCGATGAGGATGCCGACGATGTCCTGACGTTTGTGCTCCCGGGTGAGAAGAAGCCTGCTCCTGCGGGGTTCAATCCCACGGCCGCCACTGGTGCTGCCCCTGCCCCGGCACCTGCGCCTGCCCCTGCCCCGGCACCTGCGCCTGCCCCTGCCCCGGCACCCGCGCCTGCACCTGCTCCGGCACCTGCCCCGGCACCCGAGGCGACGCCTGCGGAGCCCGATTGGGATGCCCTTGCCACGCCGGCGGATGAGCCGAGCGATAATCCTGCTGTCGAAAACAATCAAACCGAATAGTCGGTCGAGGCGCCCTGGGCAACTGAGCCCGGGGTGCCTTTTTCTACTGCGAAAGCAAGAAAATGCCTGGGAAAACGGTTGCAGTAAAATTTCTCGGAAATTGGCCAATGTTGCGCAACAACGTCGCGGCTATTGTTGAGAACATAGACGTGTAAGGTTTGAAGGCGTGCAACGCCTTAGGAAAAGGAGAGGCTTATGTTCTGTCCCACTTGTGGTTCTCCTATTTCGGATGATGCCAAATTCTGCCCTGTCTGCGGTTCTGCCGTCGGTGCCGCTTCCGCTGCTCCTGCTCCGCAGCCCGCGCCGCAGCCTGCACCTCAGCCCCAGCCTGCTCCGCAGCCCACGCAGATTCAGCCCACTCCGGTTCAGGCAGTTCAGCCTCAGCCTCAGCAGCAGTACGCCGGGCAGCAGCAGTACACCGGTCAGCAGCAGTATGCTCAGCAGCCTGCACCTGCCCCGATGGGCTATACTCCGATTAAAACCGACCGTGGCGTGATCGGCTGGCTCCTGCTTTCCATCGTGACCTGCGGCATCTATTCATATTACTTCCTCTATTGCCTCGCCCGCGACATCAATGTCATGTGCCAGGACGACGGCGATTCCACGCCGGGTCTGGCAGCATTTATCCTGCTGTCGTTCGTGACCTGCGGCTTCTACGCACTCTACTGGTACTACAAGATCGGTAACCGCCTGCAGGCTAATGCTCCTCGCTATGGCCTGATGTTCCAGGAGAACGGTACCACCGTTCTTATGTGGCAGATCGTCGGCGCGCTGCTGTGCGGCCTTGGCCCCATCTTTGCCATGAACATCATCATCAAGAATACCAATGCCATGGCAACGGCTTACAACGTCCGTCTTGGCGCTCGTGCCTAACGATAAGAGCGGCGTGAACAGCTCCCAGGGACATAAGGGCGCGGCGGAACTCATTCGCCGCGCCCTTTCTTGCATCGGTGTGCTCTTTGTCGCCTGGTTCGCACTCTACCTGCTCGATATTGGCTGCGTGTTTCGCCTGATGACGGGCATTCCCTGTCCGGGATGTGGCATGACGAGGGCCTGGCTGGCAGCACTGCGCCTCGATTTTGCGGCGGCCTTTGCCTACCATCCGCTGTTTTGGGTGGTGCCGATTGCGTTTGTGCTCGCGTTCGTGCGCGAGGAGGTGACGTCGAGCAAGCTAAAGCGCGGCATCGACATTGCGGTTGTTGTTCTGTGCGTGCTGGTCGTTGCCGTATGGATCGTGCGCCTTATCAACCCGGCAGACGCGGGCCTGCTCTTTGGCGGCCATGCGCCCGCCGGAGTCCCCACCGATATCATTCACCTCGAAACCCCACGCTGGCTCGCCATCCTTCGCTCTTACTTGTCGTGACGGAGGACGCGCTAGAAAAGCGGTCGACACATAAGCGGGGGCGAACGTTGAGATAACGTTCGCCCCCGCTTTGCTATAGCCAGGTTGTTATAGGTGGGCGTGACGGCTACTCGCCGTGCTTCTCATCGTGGCGAGCGGCGGCACGGGCATCGTGAATGCCCTTGATTGCGGCATGGCGGGCGGTGCGGGCGTCGTGCACGGCGTCGCGGGCCTCGGCGGCAGTTGCCTTGGCAGAGCGCAGCTTGGCTGCCAGGTCGGGATTGGTCTCGGCAACCGCGGCGATCGTGGGGCCGTCGAGCTCTTCTTGCGTGGGCTCGGCCAAAAAGTCAATGGCATACTGAGCGGCTACCATGGAGCCCTTGGCGAGCACGCTCTCGTCGATCTTATAGAAGCAGGAGTGCTGGGCATAGGTGGCGCCGATCTGGGGGTTGCGCGTGCCAACAAAGGCGAGCACGCCCGGTACGCGGCGCAGATACTCCGAGAAGTCCTCGCCCGAAAGCGTGCCGCGGTAATGGCCCTCGCCCGCGGGACCCAGGCACTTGAGCACAGCTTGGCGGCAGCGCTCGCTCGAGGCGGCATCGTTTTCGACCTTGTAGTTGGCGATGGTGTAGTCGGTGAGCTCGGCCTCGGCGCCCAGAGCAGCCGCGGTGTGCTCCACGATGCGGCGCATAAGCTCGGGCATCTCCTCATGCGTCTTGTCGCCATAGGTGCGCACCGTGCCGGCGAGGTACGCCGTGCCGGCGATAACGTTGCGCGCGGTGCCGCCATGCAGCTCGCCGACGGTGATGACGGCAGGTTCGTAGGGGCTAATCTCGCGCGAGACGATGGTCTGCAGGGCGTTGACGATCTCTGCTGCAACCATAACGGCGTCGTGGCCGCGCTGGGGCATGGCGCCATGGCACGAGGTGCCGCGGACGTCGATGCGGAACCAGTCGGTGTTTGCCATGCGTGGGCCGGGCTCGCAGCTTACGGTGCCGGCGTCGACCTCGCTCCAGATGTGCGCAGCGTAGGCGCCGTCGACGCCGTCGAGCACACCCGTGCCGATCATGAGTTTGGCGCCCTGGCCGTTTTCCTCGCTGGGCTGGAAAACGATGCGAATCTCGCCGTGGATGTCATCGGTCATGTGGCGCAGAATCTGCAGCGTGCCGAGCATCATGGCGATATGGCAGTCGTGACCGCAGGCGTGCATGCAGCCCTCGTTGACGCTGGCGAACTCCTCGCCGGTCTGCTCGGTGACAGGCAGGGCGTCGATATCGGCGCGCAGCAGGATACGGCGGCGCGGCGTGCCGTCCTCGCGGTAGGCATCCGGCGCGGTACCGCGAAGCGTCGCCACCAGGCCCGTCTTGAGCGGACGCTCGTAGGGGATATTCATGGCGTCGAGCTGGTTGGCGATGTCGGAAGTCGTGCGCTCCTCGGCAAGGCTCAGCTCCGGGTGCTTATGGAAGTGCCGGCGCTGCTTGATGATGTAGGGTTCAAACTCGGCGGCGATATCCTGGATGGCCGCGGTGACGTCGTCTGCCGCGCGAACCTCGGTTGCCGCCATAATCTGCTGTGCCTTGGTCTTCGTCATGGTCGATTTGCTCCTTGTTGGCTCGATCGCAAAATCGTACAGGCTCTCTCCAGTATGCCACCTGCCGCTAGGGCTGGTAAAGTTGCCGTTTGCCGCTTGGGGTTTTGTTGCAAGGGCGGGGGAGTACACTCGGGGGTGTTGAATTACCTGCCAGAGATGGGGATGCTCATGCAGCATATCGATCGGATTATCCGCTCCAAGAACGTTTTTACCGCCCAAGACGGTATCGATACCGCCCGCGAGCTGGCGATCGCCATCGCGGGTGATCGCATCGTCGCAGTCGGCGCGCCCGATGACGTGATTGACGCCGCACCTGCCGCCACGCCGGTGGTCGATTACGGCGAGCAGTTTGTCTGCCCCGGTTTCCACGATGCGCACCTGCATTTCTTCCATACTTCGGTTGGCTCCTCGCCGTACATGCTCATGGATATGGGCACGTCCGAGGCGGCATTGGTGCAGCATGCACGCGAGTTTTCCCAAGGCTTGCCCGACGACGCCTGGGTCGTGACCCAGGGTTGGCGCGATTACCGCTGGGATCCGCCCGAGCACCCTACCAAGGTCTCCCTCGACGCCGCCTTCCCCGATCGTCCCTGTGTTATGTACTCGGGCGACGGGCATACGCTGTGGCTCAACAGCCGCGCGCTCGAAGCCCTCGGCGTGACGCGCGACAGCGAGCCTCCGGCGGGTGGCAGTTACGACAAAGACTCAAACGGTGAGCTTACGGGTATCGCCCACGAGGCAGCTGCTATGCAGCTGCTGCCGCGCTGTCTGGAGTGGCTGGGCGAGGACCGCATCGCGAGCGCTTACGCCGACCAGATGAAGCGTATGGCCGAACAAGGTATCACCTCAATCTGCGATATGTCGCTCATGCCCATGCCAGGCTGCGACTTTATTCGCGACGATGTTTACGACAAGCTGCAGGCCGCCGGCAAGCTGGGCATCCGCGCCCATCTGTTTCCCACGCTGCTGGATGACCAATCGCGCTTGGAAGAACTCCAGACCCGCTACGCGAACAACGCGCTGCTCTCGGCGCCAGGCTTTAAACAGTTCTTCGACGGCGTGTCGAGCGAGCATACCGCATACCTCACTGAGCCCTATACCAACCCACGCTTCCCAGGCGATCAGGGCCGTCTGACGGTTCCTGTCGAGCGCATGCGCAAGTTGGTTCTGACGGCAGCCGAGCGTGGCCACACCGTGCGAATCCACGTTATCGGCGACGGTGCCATCCATGCTGCGCTCGATATCTTTGAGGAGGCGGCAGAACTCTACGGCTTACCCCAGCACGGCCATAATACGCTCGAGCATCTGGAGAATCTGCTGCCCGAGGACATCGATCGTCTGCGCAAGCTCAACGTCATTGCCTCGAGCCAGCCCTGCCACATCACGCTCGACCCGGGTGGCCCGGAGCGCGACCTGGGCCTGGAGCGCAGCCGCATCATGTGGCCGTTCGCGACCTATAAGCAGCGCGGCATCCGCCAAGCCTTCGGCACCGATAGCCCCATCACAGCCGTTACCAGCATGAACGTGCTCTACACGGCTATCACGCGCCAGGACCCCCGCAGCCACTGGCCCGAGGGCGGCTGGTTACCGAGCGAGCGTATCGACGCGGCAACGGCCCTACGCAACTACACCTTGGGAAGTGCCTACGCGGCAGGCGACGAGCAAAACCTCGGCAGCCTGGAACCCGGCAAATACGCCGACCTGGTAGTCCTGGACCAAAACCCGCTCACCATCGACCCGCAAGAGCTCCAGGCTACCAAGGTTCAGGCCACCTACCTGGCAGGTAACGTAATCTACGAGCGCTAATATTCATGCCGTACCGTTAAACGCGGCTCGGGCAGCCTATTTGAGCCGCGTTTGTTTGCCTATGGGGTCCGTTAGGAGCGCCCCCGCTCTGCTTGATTTGGGCGCGGGGCGGAGGCGCCGCTGCCCCGCGCTCAATTTGGACGTCAGTAATGCTGTCTCTTGGTGTTTTGAATACTTCCCATTGCAGATTGCATAAAAAGGTTGGATTGATTTTTCTGGTCCTGATGTACCCCCGCCTGGGCCGTGCAAAAAACGGAGTATTCAGCACCGCAAGCCCCGCCGGTGCCGCTGCAGTCGGGTGGCATTGCGGAGATCGACGTCATTTTGGGGTCCGGTGCGGCGCGAGGCACGCCTTTTTGTCCTGGCGGGGTTTGTCTGCCGACCCAAATCGCCGGTCGAAGGCGTCCTTGGGACCAATATGGTTTGCCCGGCACGTATACAGCCGTTCTGGCCTGCTGAATACTCCCAAAAATGCACGGTGCTCCCCGGGGGACCCGTGCGTGCGGCGAAAACCATGCCTGCGTTCCTGTCCGCATCGCCATTTTGCTGCACTGACTTTTTCGAATGCCGGGCCCGATAACGTTGACTCAGCTCCCGTGTGGCGCCGGGGGGCGGGATATAAGGTTTATCGCGAGTTCCGCACGAGCCGAAGGCCACTTAATGTGGCCTTCGTGCGAGCAGGACTGCCCGAGCAGGAAACCTTATATCCCGCCCCCCGGCGCCACACGGGAGCCGCGCACAAGTTATCCCCCGGCATTCAGAAAATCTAAGTGCCAAAAAATAAGATTTTTTGACTCCGTGTTGTATAACCCGCCATTCGTGGGTACCATTCAACGCGTACGCAAACAAAAAGGGTTAACCCGCGCGGCATGACCGCGCGGCCCGCAAAGGAGGAAACAAGCATGTCGTCTTTGAAGCCGCTTGCAGATCGCGTCCTGGTCAAGCCCGACGAGGCCGAGCAGAAGACCGCTTCTGGTCTGTACATCGCCAGCAACGCTCAGGAGAAGCCGCAGCGCGGCACCATCGTTGCCGTTGGCGCCGGTAAGGTCAACGACAAAGGCGAGCGCATCCCCATGGACGTTCAGGTCGGCGACGTTGTCATCTACGGTAAGTTTGGTGGCAACGAGGTCAAGGTCGACGGCGAGAAGTATCTGCTGATGCGCGCCGACGACATCTACGCCGTCGTCGAGGCCTAGTCTCGTCAGAATCTCTGATTCGTCTTTGAACGCGTCCGCCGTATAAGACTCGGAAGCGGCGACGCGAGTCACATTTCTTTTGGAGGATTACCTACCATGGCAAAGAACATTACGTTCAACACCGATGCCCGCGCCAAGCTCGCCAAGGGCGTCAACACTCTGGCCGACGCCGTTACCGTCACCATGGGCCCCAAGGGCCGTTACGTTGCGCTGCAGCGCACGTTCGGCGCCCCGACCATCACCAACGACGGCGTTTCCGTTGCTAAGGAGATCGAGCTCGAGGACAACATCGAGAACATGGGCGCTCAGCTGGTGAAGGAGGTCGCCACCAAGACCAACGACACCGTGGGTGACGGCACCACCACCGCAACCCTGCTCGCTCAGGCTATCGTCAACGACGGCCTGCGCAACGTCGCCGCCGGCGCCAACCCGCTGGCCATCCGTCGCGGCATCGACAAGGCTGTAAACGCCGCCGTCGCCGAGATGAAGAAGCAGGCTAAGCCGGTCGAGACCAAGGAGCAGATCGCTTCCGTCGGCACCATCTCCGCTGGTGACCCCGAGGTTGGCGAGAAGATCGCCGAGGCCATGGAGGTCGTGGGCAAGGACGGCGTCATCACCGTCGAGGATTCCCAGACGTTCGACATCACCATCGACACCGTCGAGGGCATGCAGTTCGACAAGGGCTATGTCTCTGCTTACTTCGTCACGGATAACGACCGCATGGAGGCCGTGATGAAGGATCCGTACATCCTCATCACCGACCAGAAGATCTCTAGCGTCCAGGACATCATGCCTGTTCTCGAGGCTGTTCAGCGCGCTGGCCGTGGCCTGCTCATCATCGCTGAGGACATCGATGGCGAGGCTCTGCCTACCCTGGTCCTCAACAAGATCCGTGGCGCCCTCAACGTCTGCGCCGTCAAGGCCCCGGGCTACGGCGATCGCCGCAAGCGCATCCTCGAGGACATCGCCGTCCTCACCGGTGGCCAGGCTGCCCTGGACGAGCTGGGCGTGAAGGTCGCTGACATCACCGCAGATATGCTCGGTACCGCTAAGTCCGTCACCATCTCCAAGGACAACACCGTCGTCGTCGGCGGCGCTGGCTCCAAGGAGGCCATCGACGCTCGTATCGCTCAGATCAAGGGCGAGATGGAGAACACCACCTCTGACTTCGACCGTGAGAAGCTCCAGGAGCGCCTGGCCAAGCTCTCCGGTGGCGTTGCCGTCATCAAGGTCGGCGCTGCTACCGAGTCCGAGCTCAAGGAGATCAAGCACCGCGTCGAGGACGCCCTGCAGGCAACCCGCGCTGCTGTCGAGGAGGGAATTGTCGCCGGTGGCGGCGTCGCCTTCATGGACGCTGCTCCTGCGCTCGACGCCGTTGAGCTTGACGACCCCGAGGAGAAGATCGGTGTCGACATCGTCAAGAAGGCTCTGACTGCTCCGGTTGCTACCATCGCCAAGAACGCTGGCTTTGAGGGCGCTGTCGTGGTCGACAAGGTTGCCGAGCTGCCTGCTGGCCAGGGTCTCAACTCTGCCAATGGCGAGTGGGGCGACATGATCGAGATGGGCGTCCTCGACCCCGTCAAGGTCAGCCGCGTCACCCTGCAGAACGCTGCTTCTGTCGCCAGCCTGATCCTCATCACCGAGGCCACCGTCTCCGATGTGCCCAAAAACACTCAGCTTGAGGACGCTATCGCTGCTGCCACCGCTGGTCAGCAGGGCGGCGGTATGTACTAAGGCCGACAAGGTCTAGAACTCCCACCGGGAATCCGGGGGCGGGACGGGGCTTCTCTCCGGAACGTCCTCGGACATGCAAAGAGGCTCCGCATCGCGCTTTGCGCTGCGGAGCCTCTTTGCGTCCTGCGGAATGTTCCGGAGAGAAGTCCCGTCCCGCCCCCGGATTCCCTGCGTTTACGGCCTTGAGGTCGGCTCGCGGAGAAGGATGTGGTTGATGGGAATACGTGTCCCTTTCGCTGTTTCGCGGCTTTGCCGCGAAAGGCGCGTTACTTTGGGATGGATGGGGAATGTGGTTGTTGCGACAACTGGTCCCCGCCACAAATTACCCTTGGCATACTTGCGTGAAAACCTGCTCGTGCTACACTTGCAATTGCTGTTTCAGGGCGGGGTGAAATTCCCCACTGGTGGTAAATCGGGCGGTGTCAAAGGGACGCCGTGGCGCAGGCGAGATGCCTGTGACCGAGCTGATGAGTCCGCGACCCGTGCGTGCGTTGGTTCGCATGCCGGCTGAACTGGTGAAATCCCAGTACCAACGGTTAGAGTCCGGATGAAAGAGGCAGGTGATCTTATGTCTGAACAGTCGCAGCATATCCATTTTGAGAACACGAATAGGTGGAGCACCAAACAGCTCGTTACCATGGCGTTGATGTGCGCCTTGGGAGCACTGTTTATGTATGTGCAGCTGCCCATTCTCCCTTCGGCACCGTTTTTGACGTATGACCCGTCGCTGGTGCCGGCGATGGTGTGTGGATTTGCGTATGGCCCTGGTGCCGGTACCGCTGTTGCCGCTATGGCGATCGTTATCCATGCGCTTACCACGGGCGATTGGGTCGGCGCGCTTATGAACTTGGTTGCCACGTTGGGCTATATTCTGCCCGCGGCGATCGTCTACCAAAAGATGCACACCTACAAGGGTGCCGTGATTGGTCTGGTGCTCGGCGTCATTGCCGCTACGGCGCTGTCCATGGTCGCGAACCTGACCATCGGAGTTTGGTTCTGGTATGGCTCGGCCGATGTGATTCTGCCGCTCATGCTTCCCGCCGTTTTGCCGTTCAACCTCATCAAGACCGTGCTTAACTCGGTGTTGACGCTGGCGGTGTACAAGGCGGTCTCTAATCTCATTACGCCCAAGAAGGACCAGGTCAAAGGCCGCGCATGATTGAGTGTCGGGGCGTTTCCTTTAGCTATGACGGTGCTGCACCGGCGCTCGATGGCATCGATCTGAACATCGAGGACGGCGAGTTTTTCTGCATCCTCGGCGGAAACGGGTCGGGCAAGTCGACGTTTGCCAAGCATTTGAACGCGCTGCTGCAGCCCGATGCGGGAACGGTGTGCGTCAACGGCATGGACGCGTCCGATCCCGAGCTGGTCTACGACATCCGCTCGACTGCGGGCATGGTGTTCCAGAATCCCGACGACCAGCTTGTGGCGACGCTTGTCGAGGACGATGTTGCGTTTGGTCCCGAGAACTTAGGGGTCGAATCGGCCCAGATCGCGCAGCGCGTGCGCGAGGCGCTGAAGGCCGTGGGTCTGGTGGGCTTTGAGCGCCACGAGACCCACGCTCTCTCAGGCGGACAAAAGCAGCGCGTGGCGCTTGCCGGTGTGCTCGCCATGGAGCCGCGCGTGCTCATTTTGGACGAGGCGTCCTCGATGCTCGATCCGCGCGGGCGCAAGGGTCTTATGAAGGCCTGTCACGCGCTGCACGAACGCGGCATGACCATCGTGATGATTACGCACTTTATGGAAGAGGCCGCTGAGGCCGATCGCGTTGCTGTCTTCCAAGCGGGCCGCGTTGCCATGCTCGGTACGCCCGAGGAGATCTTGACGCGGGCGGACGAACTCGCGCGGCTGAACCTGGATATGCCGGCATCGTGCTGTCTTGGCAGGGCGCTTCGCGCGAAGGGCGTGCCCATTTGCGCACAGGTGCGCGAGGCGGATATGGTCGCCGACATAGCGCAGGCTTATGCCGAGCGGAGTAGGACAGGCATCGCCGGGCGGCCTTTCGCATCCGATCCTCGTATTCCCGACAACGGCTCCTCTGCGCTCGATGGCGCAGATGCGCCGGAGCCCGTCATCGAGATTTCGCACCTTTCGTATAGCTATTCGCTGAGCGCCCGCGAGCGTCGCCGTTGGCACAAGCGCTCGGCCGTCGAGGGTGCATCGAGCAAACAGGCCCTCTGGGGCAACGACCCTAGCAGCCCCTGGGCGTTGCGCAATGTGTCGCTAACGGTGCGTCGTGGCGAGTTCCTGGGCCTGGCGGGCCATACCGGTTCGGGTAAATCCACGCTGGTCCAGCACCTCAACGGGCTAATCCGCCCGCAGGAGGGGAGCGTTTGCGCACTGGGGCTCGACCTGTCGCAAAAGAAGGATGCCGCCGCGGTTAAGGCAAAGGTCGGCGTGGTGTTTCAGTATCCAGAGCGTCAGCTGTTTGCCGAGACCGTGGTGCAGGACGTGGCATTTGGTCCGCGCAACCTTGGCCTGTCGCAAGACGAGGTCGCGCGCCGCGTTGCGTCATCGCTCGCACGCGTGGGCCTCGACCTTGCCACGATAGGTGACAAGAGCCCCTTTGAACTCTCGGGCGGGCAGCAGCGGCGTGTGGCGTTTGCCGGCGTGCTCGCTATGGAGCCCGAGGTGCTGGTACTCGATGAGCCCATGGCAGGTCTCGATCCGGCGGCTCGCAGGGATTTCCTGGAGCTCATTGGCCGTTTTCATGACGAGGGCCTGACCGTCGTCATGGTCTCGCACAGTATGGATGACCTTGCCAATTGCTGCGACCGTATTGTCGTGATGAACGAGGGCACGGTGTTTGCCGAGGGCACGCCCGCTCAGGTTTTTGCGCATGCGGATGAGCTTAAATCGATCGGCTTGGGTGTTCCCGCTGCCCAGCGCATGGCGCTGGCGCTTGCGAAGGCAGGCGTGCCACTGCGCTTTGACGGCCTCTATACGGTTGAGTCGCTGGCAGACGAGTTGGTGGACCTGCTAATCGGTCGCTCGGGCAGTCCTTCTAACGTCGCGGACATTGCTAAATCCAAGACGGTCGCGCGAGAGGAGGGCTGCTAATGGAGGCGTTTTCGTTTGGCAGCTACTATCCCGGCGATAGTGCAATCCACCGCCTGGACCCGAGAACCAAGTTGCTCTTGGGTTTTGTGTTTTTGATCACGACGCTTACGGTCAGCGGCTTCCGCGGACTGGCACCGGTCGCAATTTTCGTCGTGCTGATCTATGCCGTGTCTCGGGTGCCGGTTCGTCGCGTTCTGTCGTCGATGGCGCCGCTGCTGGCAATTGTCGTGGTGGTCGCAGTGCTCAACCTGTTTTCCGACCAGGGCGGGCGCATTCTGTGGCAGCTTGGCTTTTTGCAGATAAGCGAGGGCTCGCTGCATTCCGCCGCCTTTATGGCGTGCCGCCTGAGCTTGATGATGGCCGGCATGAGCGCCATTACGCTCACCACGCCCACGCTCGACCTCACCGCGGGCTTTGAGCGTCTGCTCGCACCGTTTGCGCGTGTGGGACTTCCTGCACACGAGCTCGGCATGATCATGGGTATCGCGCTGCGCTTTATGCCGCAGTTTGCCACCGAGATGAAGCAGACGGCCGATGCGCAGGCGAGTCGCGGTGCGCGCGTGACGGGAGGCCCGCTCGGCGGCGTGCGCATGCTCGGCAGTGTGGCGATCCCGCTGTTCACGGGTGTGTTCCGCCATGCCGAGACGCTGTCTGCTGCCATGGATGCACGCTGCTATCACGGCGAGCAGGGCCGCACGCGCCTGCATGCGCTTGCATTTCGCCGCGGGGATGCGCTGGCTGCGGTGGTGACGGCGCTGCTGCTCGCGTGTGTCATCGTCATCAACCTTCAACTTGTTTAGGCGCGATTCGAGCGCAAGAAAGGGGTCCCTATGACCGACAACGACCGCACAGCTCAGCTTGAGCGCGCCTGCTCGTATCTCAGGCGCATTCCGGCGTGGTATCTGGCCACGACCGATGTGGCCGACGGGCATCAGCCCCGCGTGAGGCCGTTTTCGTTTGCCATGGTCGATGGCGGTAAGTTGTGGTTTTGCACGTCGCGCGACAAGGATGTGTGGGCGGAGCTGAGTGCGAATCCCAAGTTTGAGCTCTCGGGCTGGAAGCCGGGGGAGTGCTGGATCGTGTTAACTGGCGAGGCCGCGCTCGAGGATGATGCAGTCGTGAGCGACAAGGTGCGCCAGGCAGGCTTTAAGCACATGGTGGGCATCGGCGAGAATCACGAGAGCGCCAACGACGGTCGCCTTGCGTTTTTCTCGGTCCGCAACATCGCCGCGCGATTCTGCGATATCGACGGCAGCGAAGAGCTCCTTGAGCTCTAATTTCCCAAATTGACTACCCATTCCAAAAAGACTGATCGAGCGACAGGAGGAAACGTGGACGGATTGAATACGGTGCTGGAGTATCTGACGTCGGTGCCGGCGTGGTATCTGGCGACGAGCGTGGACGGGCAGCCACATGTGCGTCCGTTCTCGTTTGCACAGATTCAGGACGGCAAGCTGTGGTTTGTGACAGCGCGCACTAAAGATGTGTGGCAGGAGCTGCTGCAAAACCAGCGCTTTGAGGCCACGAGTTGGTGGCCGGGCCATGGCTGGCTCATCTTGCGCGGGCGCGCTGGCTTGGATGACCGGGCTTTAGACGAAATGCGCGAAGCCGGGTGGAAGCATCTAGAGCGCCTGGGCGAGCACTATGAGGGGCCTAACGACCCCACGCTCGTCTTCTTTAGCGTCGAGGATCCCGAGGCTTTTATCTGCAATCACGACGAATGGGTGCCGGTCGAGCTCTAGCCAACCGGCTCATCCTAACAACTTGGTTTTCGCATGGGCGGGCCCCGTATTGCCCGGCGCCGTTAGGAGCGTCGGTCAATACGGGGCCCGCTCTATTTGTCAATTCCTTCAATCGAATGTGTCGGGAATGTTTCAATGCATGAATATGCAAGCCATTTACGTGTTAATGCATCTTTTGGTGCTAAAGTTTCAACCCACTTCATAACTACCGCTGCGAAATGCGCATCGGTGCATAAATCGCAGACAAGGAGTCTGATATGTCTTTGAAGGTTGGAATCGTCGGCGCGGCTGGATATGCCGGAGCCGAGCTCATTCGCCTCGTGCTCGGTCATCCCGAGTTTGAACTTGTTGCCATTACGTCCAACGCCGATGCCGGCCAGCCGCTGTCCGCGGTGTATCCGAGCTTTGCTGGCGTGAGCGATCTTGTCTTCACGACGCACGATGCTCCCGAGCTTAAATCCTGCGACGCTGTCTTTTTGGCCGTGCCGCACACCGCCGCCATGGCACAGGTGCCCGCGCTGCTTGCATCGGGCGTCTCCTGCTTTGATCTTTCGGCCGACTACCGTCTGAACGACGCGTCCGTCTTTGAGACATGGTATGCCGCCGAGCATACGAGCCCCGAGCTGCTCAAGACGCGTGCCTTCGGTTTGCCCGAGCTGTTCTGCCAGGACTTGGAGACCGCCGCATCCGACCATGCCGACGGCAAACCCGTGCTGGTCGCCTGCGCCGGTTGCTATCCCACCGCAACGAGCCTTGCCGCCGCGCCCGCCGTGCGCGCCGGCTGGGTTGCCCAAGGTGGCCCTGTGATCGTCGATGCCATCAGCGGCGTGACGGGCGCCGGTAAGTCCTGCAACGCCCGCACCCATTTTTGCAGCGCCGACGAGAACTTGGAGGCCTACGGCGTGGGTAAACATCGTCACACGCCCGAAATCGAGCAAATCCTTGGCCTGACCGATCGCGTCGTCTTTACCCCGCACCTGGCACCGCTCAAGCGTGGTCTGCTCTCCACGGTGACGATGCCGCTCGCGCTGCAGGCCATCGACTCCTTGGCTCTTGAGGACGTTGTCGACTATTACAAGCAGTTCTATGCCGGTCGCACCTTTGTGCGCGTGCTCGATGCCGGCCAGCAGCCCAAGACGGCTTCGGTCGTCGGCACCAACGCTGCCCAGATTGGCCTCGCGCTCAACAAGCGCGCGGGCGTGCTGGTTGCGACGGGCGCCATCGACAATCTGTGCAAGGGCGCTGCGGGCCAAGCGGTCCAGTGCGCCAATATCGTCTTTGGCTTTGACGAGCGACGAGGCTTGCCCACAGTGGCGTGCCCGGTGTAGCACATTCGATTGTTAACGATTTGGTAGTCGGGCATCGAGTGGGGCGCCACTCTTAAGCTGGTCTCACGATCACGACTGGCATGGCGCACCAACCGATGTCCGCTTTTTTTGTTTGACATAAGGAGTCATAAAGACGATGAATACCGAGCTGTTTGATATCAAGATTCGCGCCGTCGAGGGTGGCGTTACGGCTGCGGCTGGTTTTAAAGCCGCAGGCATCCACGCGGGGTTCCGCAAGAACCCCGAGCGTCTGGATTACGCGCTCGTCGTGCCCGATAAACCCTGTCCCGGTGCCGGCGTGTTTACCACCAATCGCTTTTGCGCGGCGCCCGTGCAGGTGAGCCGTGCCAACCTGGGCGGTGCCGACAAGGGCTACGGTATCATCGCCGGCGTTTCGGTCAACTCTGGCAATGCCAACGCCGCCACGGGTGAGACCGGCCTTGCATGCGCGCGCGAGACGTGCAGCATCGCATCGCAGGTCATCGGCTGCGAGCCCCAGCAGATTCTGGTTGCCTCCACGGGTGTGATTGGCCAGATTCTGCCGATCGACACGTTTGAGACCGCCATTCCTGCTGCCTACGAGGCGCTCTCCGCCCACGGTGGCGCCGATGCCGCTCGCGCCATTATGACGACCGACACGCACTCCAAGGAGTACGCCGTATCCTACGTCAGTGAGGCTGCGGGTCATGCGGGCAATGTCTATACGGTAGGCGGAATGTGCAAGGGCTCGGGCATGATCATGCCCAACATGGCCACCATGATCGCAGTTATCACCACCGATGCCCCCGTCGAGCCTGCGGCACTTCATGCCCTGCTGCTCTCGACCGTCAAGCAGACCTTTAACAAGGTAACGGTCGATTCCGACACCTCGACCAACGACACCTGCATCATGCTTGCCTCCGGCGTCGCTGCCGCAGATGCCGAGCCTATCGTCGAGGGCTCCGATGCCTTTGACGAGTTGGCGTTTGCCGTACACGAGGTGTGCGAGAGCCTAGCGCGCAACATCGCGGCCGATGGCGAGGGTGCATCGAAACTCGTGACGGTCAACGTCACCGGCGCCGCTAACGACGAGGAGGCCGATGTCGCCGCCCGTGCCGTTGCCAACTCGCCGCTCGTTAAGACCTGCATCGCCGGCCACGACTGCAACTGGGGCCGCGTTGCTATGGCGCTGGGCAAGTGCGGTGTGAAGTTTAATCAGGAAGACGTTTCCATCGACATGATGGGCATGCCTGTCTGTCGCGACGGTCTGACTGTTCCCTTTGACGAGGACGAGGCTCTACGACGTTTTGAGGCGCCCGAGATCGTGATCTCGGCCGACCTGGGCGCAGGCGACGCGGCAACGACCGTGTGGACCTGCGACCTCACGCATGAGTACATCTCCATCAACGGCGACTACCGTTCCTAGATTCCAGGCACGCTGCGCATCTTGCCGCGATTGCGGACAGCGGAGCACGGCGCGATAACGATACGAAAGACGAGGCAGATTATGAAATTCGCACGCGATTGTCGTTCGAGCGAATCCAACGAAGCAACCGCGCAGCTGCTGTTTGAGGCACTGCCGTGGATTAAGAACCTGACCGGCAAGACGGTCGTCATCAAGTACGGCGGTGCCGCCATGGTCGACGAGCAGCTGCGTCGCGACGTGATGAGCGACATCGTCCTGCTTAAGATCATCGGCATGCGCCCCGTTATCGTGCACGGCGGCGGCAAGGCCATCAACGAGGCGCTGAGCCATTACGATATTCCCGTCGAGTTTAAGAACGGCCAGCGCGTGACCACGCCGGCGACTATGGATATCGTGCGCGAGGTGCTGGGCGGCAAGGTTAACCAGGAGCTGGTTGCCGCCATCAACCACCACGGCAACCTAGCTGTGGGCGTGTCGGGCAGCGACGCCGGCACGCTCATCGCCGAGCCGCTCGACCCCGAGCTCGGTCGCGTGGGCAAAGTGACGCACGTTAACACCGACTATATCGAGCGCTTACTCGATAGCGAGTACATCCCCGTCATCGCTACCGTCGCGGCGGGGGAGGACGGCGGTTTCTTCAACATCAACGCCGATACCGCCGCCGGTGCCGTTGCGGCGGCGCTGCATGCGCATAAGGCGATCTTTTTGACCGACGTCGACGGCCTGTACAAGGACTTTAGCGACAAGGATTCACTTATCTCCAATCTGACGCTCGACGAGGTCAATGAGATGCTCTACGGCGGCGAGGTCGATAAGGGCATGATTCCCAAGCTGCGTGCTGCTGTCGATGCGCTTGCCGGAGGCGTATTTCGCGCTCACATCATCAACGGTACCACGCCGCATTCGCTGCTGCTGGAGCTGCTGACCGACGCCGGCGTCGGTACCGTGATCCATTCCACCGAGACGGCTTACGAGTTCGATACGCATCCGCATCCGCTTTCGACGTTTGCTGCGCGTCTGACCGAGAACCTTGACGAGGTCGAGAAGCTTCAGACGGTCTAACTGACCCGCAGCCGCCCCATTCCTGCACCCATAGGCCTGCGCCGTCCGGCGCTCAACGAAAGGCATCCCATGTCACTTGCAGCTCAGCAATCGCTTGAATCCCATTACGTTATGCATACCTTTGGCCGCTCTCCGGTCGAGTTTGTCGAGGGCCACGGCATGAAACTCACCGGCGACGATGGCCGTGAGTACCTCGACTTTCTTGCCGGCATCGGCGTGTGCAGCCTGGGTCATGGCGACCCGGCTGTGCTCTCGGCGCTCGAGGCACAGACCAAAAAGCTCATGCATGTCTCCAATTACTTCTACATTGAGCAGCGCGGACAGGTCGCGGCGCTGCTGTCCAAGCTTGCTAACGACGACGTAGATGGTGCGCGCGTGCTTGCCGATGCCATTGCCGCCGGCGATGAGACTACGGCAGCTGCTCTTGGTGCCCCGGCTGCGGACGAGCAGGTGTGGGAGACCTTCTTTGCCAACTCCGGCGCCGAGGCCAACGAGGGCTCGATGAAGCTCGCGCGCCTGTACGCCAAGCGTGCCGGTAACGGCGGCAACACTATCGTGTGCATGCGCGGCGGCTTCCACGGCCGTACGCTCGAGACCATTGCCGCCACCATGCAGGATTGGCTGCAGGATAGTTTCCGCCCGCTGCCGGGTGGCTTTGTGGCCTGTACGCCCAACGATATCGATGAACTGCGTGCGATCTTTAAGCAGCTGGGGAGCGAAATTTGTGCCGTGATGCTCGAGCCGATCCAGGGTGAGAGTGGCGTGCACCCCATGACCGAGGAGTTTATGGCGGCAGCGCGTGACCTGGCACACGAAGTGGGCGCCGTGCTTATCGCCGACGAGGTCCAGTGCGGCATCTTCCGCACGGGTAAGCCGTTTGCATTCCAAACCTATGGCGTGGAACCCGACATCATGAGCCTTGCCAAGGGCATTGCTGATGGCGTGCCCATGGGTGCCGTCGTGGCAAAGAAGGAGATTGCCGACGTGTTTAAGCCGGGCGACCACGGCTCGACCTTTGGCGGTAGCTGCTTGGCCGTCGCGGCGTGTGCCGCGACGCTCTCCGCGCTCGTGCGCGGCGATTATGCCGACCACGCTGCCAAGGTAGGCGCCTATATGGAGGCAAAACTCGCCAAGTTACCGCATGTTACCGATGTGCGCGGTCGCGGCTTGATGCTCGGCTGCGACCTGGATGATGCCGCGGGCGACGCGCATGATATTGTTGCCCGCGCGCTGGCCGCCGGTGCCGTGATTAACGCTACGGGTGCCCATACGCTGCGTTTCCTGCCGCCGCTCGTCTGCGAGGAATCCGACGTGGACAGTCTGATCGAGATCCTGTCGGGTGTCTTGGGCTAACGCGGCGCAATAACTCAATTTTGACCGGGTTCCGGACTGCGGACGTGCCATATGCGGCACGATTCGGCGGTCTGGAGCCCGTTTTTGCTATCGATTCACGCTGACTAGGAAGGTCGGTGTGCAAAAAGTGGCAAATATGAGTACTGTAACTAATCGTATAACATATTAATTGGGTGACTTTAGGTTAGTTAAACCACAGATGTCCAGTATTACAGTCAGTAATTCTACCCATCTGGGCCGTCGGCCGTCGTTTTAATGTCCGATTTGCCCTCTGGGGCCTTGAAAACCCTGCTACTAAAATGGTAGCAGTACTCATATTTGGCATTTTTTGCACAGGGGCATTCGCCAAGGACGTATTTCGCCGCCCGCTCTCGCTTCGGGCCTTCGGCCCTCGCGTGCTGCGCTGGAAAACGCTTGCGCGTTTCCTCAGCTCCGCACCCTTGCGGGTTCGAATCCCTTTGGGATGGGCTCAAAAACGAAAGGCTCCCATTGCTGGAAGCCTATCAGTTCGAGTGGTGGGCGATGAGGGATGTCGCGTGCGGCTTCGCCGCCCGCTTCCGCTGCGGCGCTTCGCGCCTTGCGTGCTTCGCTGGAAAACGCTTGCGCGTTTCCTCAGCTCCGCACCCTTGCGGGTTCGAATCCCTTTGGGATGGGCTCAAAAACGAAAGGCTCCCATTGCTGGAAGCCTATCAGTTCGAGTGGTGGGCGATGAGGGATGTCGCGTGCGGCTTCGCCGCCCGCTTCCGCTGCGGCGCTTCGCGCCTTGCGTGCTTCGCTGGAAAACGCTTGCGCGTTTCCTCAGCTCCGCACCCTGACGGGTTCGAATCCCTCTGCGAGGTGCCCAAACAAAAACGGTCCCCTTTCGAGAACCGTTATCAAACAAATGGTGGGCGATGAGGGATTCGAACCCCCAGCCTTGTGCGTGTAAAGCACCTGCGCTAACCGTTGCGCCAATCGCCCGTGCGGAGAGAGTATAGCAAAACAATTGGGTTGTTCACCTCATATCCATTAAAGGTAACCGGCGCGTGTCGCAGCGGAGCTGATTCAGTTGAGATTGCCTGAACATTCCGCCCCTCTTTACGCCCTCGGGTATACTCAAAAGCTACTGATTCGATTTGATGCCCAGCAACAGCAGAGGGGATAGTATATGTGCGGTTTTGTCGGTTTTGTCGGTGGGACGGATAACCAATCCGAGGTACTCACCAAGATGATGGACCGCATCGTCCATCGCGGTCCCGACATGGGCGGTCAGTTTATCGACGGCCGCGTTGCCCTGGGCTTCCGCCGCCTGTCGATCCTCGACCTGACCGAGGCTGGCGCCCAACCCATGGCCAACGAGGACGGTAGCGTCGTCATTGTCTTCAACGGCGAGATCTACAACTTCCAAGAACTCCGTTCCGAGCTCGAGGCCAAGGGCTACCAGTTCCACTGCGGCGCCGACACCGAGAGCCTCCTGCACGGCTATGAGGAGTGGGGCGAGGCAGTACTCGATCGCTTGCGCGGTATGTATGCCTTCGTCATCTGGGACAAGAAGAAGAACAAGCTTTTTGGCGCCCGCGATATCTTTGGCATCAAGCCGCTCTACTACTATCCCATGGCCGATGCGGGCGACGGCGCTCCGGGCGTGCTCTTTGGTTCCGAGATCAAGAGCTTCCTGGACTACCCGCACTTTCACAAGGCGGTCAACAAAAAGGCCCTGCGTCCGTACATGACGCTGCAGTATTCGGCAACCGAGGAGACCTTCTTCGAGGGTGTCTACAAGCTGCCGCCGGCGCATTACTTTACCGTAGACATCCCGACCGGCAAGATGAACATCGAGCGCTATTGGGATTGCGATTACTCTGCCGTCGAGAAGCCGTTCGAGGAGTACGTCGACGAGCTGGACGAGGTCGTGCACGAGAGCGTCGAGGCCCATCGCATCGCCGACGTCAAGGTCGCGTCGTTCCTCTCCGGTGGCGTCGACTCCAGCTACATCGCCGCTTGCCTCATGCCCGACAAGACCTTCTCGGTGGGCTTTGACTACAAGAACTTCAACGAGACCAACTACGCCAAGGAGCTTTCCGATAAGCTCGGCGTCGAGAACGTTCGCAAGATGATTACCGCCGACGAGTTCTTCGGTGCGCTCGAGGACATCCAGTATCACATGGACGAGCCGCAGTCCAACCTGTCTTCCGTGCCGCTGTGGTTCTTGGCCGAGATGGCCCGCAAGGACGTCACCGTCGTGCTTTCGGGCGAAGGCGCCGACGAGCTCTTTGGCGGCTACGCCTACTACGAGGACACGGTCCCGGTCCGCAAGTACAAAAAGATGGTGCCGCTGCCCATCCGTCGCGCGCTCGGTAACCTGGCGTTGCATATGCCGTACTTCAAGGGACATAACTTCCTGGTCAAGGGTGCCGAGATCCCCGAGAAGTCGTTCCTGGGACAGGCTCTGGTATGGCCGGAGCGCGAGGTCGACGGCGTGCTCAAGCCCGAGTACAACACCGGCGATGGCGCCTTCGAGCTTGCCGCTCCCATCTATGCGCGCGTGAAGGGTCAGCCCGAGCTGGTCAAGAAGCAGTACCTGGACATGAACATGTGGCTCCCGGGCGACATTCTGCTCAAGGCCGACAAGATGTGCATGGCGCACTCGCTGGAGCTGCGCGTGCCCTTCCTGGACCGCAAAGTCATGGAGTTCGCCGAGCACATTCCCGACCGCTACCGCATCAACGAGAACGGCAACAAACAGGTACTCCGCCACGCTGCCAACAAGTCGCTGCCCGATGAGTGGGCCACCCGTCCCAAGGTGGGCTTCCCGGTGCCGATTGTCTACTGGCTGCGCGAGCAAAAGTGGTACGACTATGTCAAGGAGTACTTCACCGCGCCGTGGGCAAGCGAGTTCTTCGATACCGACGAGCTCATGCACCTGCTCGATCTGCACTTTGCGGGCAAGGGCGATTTCCAGCGCAAGATCTATACGCCGCTCGTGTTCCTGGTGTGGTACAAGCGCTTCTTTATCGACGAGGACCAGCCCGCTGTTCAGGCTGCCTAGCCTCGGCTTACGAACGCCTGCGCGTAACGGCTCCTCCGGGAGCCGTTTTTGCGTGGGTGCGTTTCAGTTACTATAAAAACCGTTCCTGCCAAATGGCTGAGAAAGGTGAAAGATGCACCATTCGGATTCCGCGACCGTGACCACGGTCGATACGCTTGCCAAGCTTCTCGATGTGTGCGGCGAGCTGCGCGCATCAGAGCAGGTTGACGAGCGTGCCGTGACCGGCTGCTCGTTTGATTCGCGCGCGGTCTCGGCAGGTGACGTGTTCTTTTGCAAAGGCGCTGCCTTTAAGCCCGCGTTTTTGAGCATGGCGCTCGATGCGGGCGCCGTCGCATTTGTGTGCGAAGAGTCGCTGGTCGAGTCTCTGGAGCCGCTGGGGAAGGAGAGCGGTGCTGCGATGCTGGTTGTTGATAGTGTTCGCACGGCCATGGCCCTGTTGCCGCCGGAGGTCTACGACCGTCCCGACCACGACGTCAAGATCGTGGGCATCACCGGCACCAAGGGTAAGACCACGGCCGCTTTTATGCTCCAGTCCATCATCAAGGCGGCGGGCGAGTCCTGCGGCATGATCGGCTCGGTGAGTACCGACGATGGCATCGAGTGCTACGAGAGCACCAATACTACTCCCGAGGCCCCCGAGGTCTGGCGCCATATCGCCAACTGCCGCACGTCCGGTCGCCAGTCCATGGTCATGGAGGTCTCGAGCCAGGCGCTCAAGTACCAACGCGTCGAGAATCTGCCGTTTGACGTGGCGTGCTTCCTCAACATCGGCCGTGACCACATCTCGCCGATCGAACACCCCACGTTTGAGGATTATTTTGAGAGCAAACTCAGGATCTTTGACCAGGCAAAGACCGCCGTGGTGAATCTGGGCACCGAAGAGGTTGACCGTGTGCTGGAGGCAGCGTCGACGGCCGAGCGCTTGGTGACCGTTGGCGTCGAGCATCCCGAGGCAAGCCTGTGGGCGAGCGATGTGCGCATGGTCGGCTTTAGCATCGAGTTCAACTTGCATGGTCTGTGTGCCGACGAGTCCGAGGCGGGGGAGAAGATCCTGCTGGGTATCGCGGGAGACTTTAACGTGGAGAACGCGCTGGTCGCTATCGCCGCTGCGCACGAGATCGGCATCGGTATCGATGCCATCAAGAAGGGCCTCTCCAAGCTTCGTGTGCCGGGCCGTATGGAGGTCGTGGAGTCGAAGGACGGCCGCGTGATCTGCGTCGTCGACTATGCGCACAACCAGCTTTCGTTCCGTTCGCTTTTCTCGTCGGTGAAGCGCGCGTTTCCCGCCAGCCCCGTCATTGCGCTGTTTGGCGCTGCCGGCGGCAAGGCGCAGGAGCGCCGCGAGCAGCTTCCGCGCGAGGCCGCACCGTATTCCGACCTGATGATCTTTGCCAACGAGGACCCGGCTCACGAGGACCCGATGAAGGTCTGTCGCGAGCTTGCCGAGCATGTTCCCGACGATACGCCGAACAAGATCATCCTCGACCGCGAAGCCGCTGTGCATGCGGCGTTCAAGGCGGCGCGCGAGGAGTACGTCAACCCCGATGCTCCCACCATTGTCTTGCTGCTGGCAAAGGGTGACGAGGAGCTCATGCACGTGGGCGACGAGTTCGTACCCATCGAGAGCGACCTTTCGCTGGCCAATCGCCTGATCGATGTTACCCAGTTTGACTAATGAACCATGATGGCGACGGCGCCCTGAGTGCGCTGTCGCCATAAGCGTGTTCCCTCAATCAAAACATGCCGTCCAAGTCCAAACCCTTCTACGTAAACGGAGTAACCATGTCCTACAATACCCTGCCGACCGTCGCCGAGCTTTCGGGCGAGATGCGCGAGCGTCTTGCCAAGGTCAAGTACGTCTTTACCGACCTGGACGCCACCATGCTCGCGCCCGGCTCGTGCGTGCTGCGCGACAACGACGGCAACCCCTCGACCAAACTCGTCGAGGCCGTCGTGGCGCTCGCTCGCGCTGGTATTCAGGTGGTTCCCACCTCGGGCCGCAACCGTACCATGATCCACGAGGACGCGCGCGTGCTCGGCCTCAACTCCTACATTGGTGAGATGGGCGGCCTGGTTATGTACGACCTCAAAGCCAACGATTGGGAGTATCTGACCGGTGACATGCCTTACGACCCCGCCTGTGGCCTTACTCCGCACCAGGTGATTGAGCAGACCGGCGTGTGCGAGAAGATCCTTGCCCGCTGGCCGCACAAGATCGAGTATCACAACGACATGTCGACCGGCTACAAGTACCGCGAGGTCACTGTCGGCATGCGCGGCGATGTGCCCGACGATGAGGTCCAGGCCATCCTGGACGAGGCCGGCTGCGGTCTGATCTGGGCTTGCAACGGCCATCTGACTCACCTGTCCAAGCCGACGACGCTTGAGCTCGATCGCGTCGAGGACGGTCGCGCATTCAACATCAACCCCGCGGGCCTCAACAAAGGCGTTGCCATTGCGCGCTTCTGCGAGCACCTGGGGATCGAGCGCGAGGAGACGCTCGCGCTCGGCGATTCCGAGTCCGACTTCTACATGGCCGATCACGTGGGCACGTTCTGCCTGGTCGAGAATGGCCTGACGAGCGCCGGCGCGCCCGAGTTCCTGGCTGCTTGCGAGAACGCTTTCGTTACGCGCGGCAAAATTGTCGACGGTTGGGCGGCGACGGCAGAGCTGCTGGTCGCGGCGCGTTCGTAGCGCGCCGCCGCCGCACTTGGACATGTCTTTTCGAGAGAGACTGGTGAGGTAATGTCCGATATCGAGAATCCGACAGGCGACACGCGCCCGATTGGCGTGTTCGATTCTGGTTTGGGCGGTCTGACGGTTGCGCGCGCCATCGCGACGGCGCTGCCGCACGAGTCCGTCTACTACTTCGGTGACACCAAACGCTGCCCCTACGGCACCCGCACCGAGGATGAGGTGCGCTCGTTTGCGTTGCAGGCGGGTCGTTGGCTTTCGAAGCACGACGTCAAGATTATGGTCATTGCCTGCAACACGGCGACCGCTGCGGCCTTGCGTCTGGCCCAGCAGGTGCTCGACGTTCCCGTGATCGGTGTGATCGCGCCGGGCGCACGCGCGGCAATCAACAGCACCCGCACGCGCCGGGTGGGCGTGCTCGCCACCAACCTCACCATTCGCTCGGGCGCCTACACGCGCGCCATTCAGGACCTGGATGCCGGCGTCGATGTATACGGCTGTCCTGCCTCGAGCTTTGTCGAGGTTGTCGAACACGAGCTCGCCTCGGGTGCACATCTGCAGGAACAGTGGCTTGAGAACGAGGACATCTTCGATACGCCTGCCGTGCGTGCGCTGGTGGGTGCCACGGTTGAGCCGCTGCGCGACCACGGTATCGATACCGTGGTGCTCGGCTGTACGCATTTTCCGCTGTTGGTGGGACCTATCCGCCATGCGCTGGGGCCTGGGGTGCGCGTCGTGAGTTCCGCCGAGGAGACCACGCGCGAACTGACCGATATCCTCACGCGCCGCGAGCAGCTGGCGGGCGACGCCGCCGAGCCGCAGCATCGTTTTGCCACGACGGCCGATAACATTGCCGAGTTTGCGGTGGCGGGCAGCTTTATCTTTGGTCAGCCGCTCAAGAGCATCGAACATATCGATATCGATGAGCTGAAATAGATGTAAGGCCGCCGTCAGAGCCTTCGCCACACCTTTTGCCGAAAGGATTTTTCTATGGAGCACATGCAGGTCAACCGCGCCAACGGTCGCGCCGCCAACGAGTTACGCCCCGTTAAGCTCACCCGTGGCGTCATGAAGCACGCCCACGGTTCGTGCCTGGCCGAGTTTGGCGACACGCGCGTGCTGTGTGCCGCCACTATCGAGGAGGGCGTGCCGGGCTGGCGAAAGGGAGCTAAGGCCGGCTGGGTGACCGCGGAATACGCCATGCTGCCGGCGTCGACCGGCAAGCGCTGCAAGCGCGAGCATGCCAACCGCAAGGGTCGCTCCATGGAGATCGAGCGCCTCATTGGCCGCAGCCTGCGTACCGTCGTCAACATGAAGGCGCTCGGCGAGTACACCGTCACCGTCGACTGCGATGTGATTCAGGCCGATGGCGGCACGCGTACAGCGAGCATCACCGGCGCCTGGGTGGCGCTGCACGACGCCCTCGCCATGTGGGTCGAGGCGGGCAAGATCGAGCGCATCCCGCTTACCGGCCAGGTGGCTGCAATCTCCATGGGCGTTGTCGACGGCAATACGCTGCTTGACCTCGATTATTCCGAGGACAGCCATGCCGAGGTCGACATGAACCTCGTCGCCACCGACACCGGTGAGATGATCGAGCTCCAGGGCACCGGCGAGCAGGCGCCCTTTGACCGTAAGCGCCTCAACGCCCTGCTCGACCTGGGCGACAAAGGCATCGCCGAGCTCATCGAGCTCCAGCGCCAAGCCCTCGCCTAACCTGCCAAAAAGGGACAGGTTTATTTTGGCAGGTTTTATCTGCGGAGACGTCTAGACACAAGACTGCCGTTGATTGAGAGGGGAGAGGCAGAGGCCCTCGTCGCCCTCGACGCGGCATTGCTATAGAGACAAGGAGGCCAGTTATGGCACTTGAGAAGATCGACATCGACACCCTCGACCCGGCGGCAACCATCGTCGTGGCAACCGGGAACGCCCATAAGCTCACCGAGATCGAGGCCATTTTGGGCAAGGTCATGCCCGAGGTGCGCTTTGTGGCGCTCGGCCAGCTGGGCGATTTTGAGGACCCCGAGGAAAACGGCACGACGTTTTTGGAGAACGCCATCATCAAGGCCCAGGCTGCGGTCGAGGAGACGGGGCTCATGGCCATCGCCGACGATTCGGGCCTGGTCGTCGACGCGCTGGACGGCGAGCCCGGCGTGTATAGCGCGCGCTATGCGGGCGTGCACGGCGACGATGCCGCCAACAACGCTAAGCTCCTCGTTAACCTGGAAGGCGTGGCGGATGAGGATCGCACCGCGCGCTTTATGAGCGTCGTTGCGCTCATCGACACGGATGGTCTGGTTACCTATGGCGAGGGCGCCTGCGAGGGCGTTATCGCGCACGAGGGTCGCGGCGATCACGGCTTTGGCTATGACCCGCTGTTCCTGCCGGTCGACACGCCGGGCAAGACCATGGCCGAGCTGACGGCGGACGAGAAGAATGCCATCAGCCATCGATTCCATGCGCTCGAGCACTTATCCGCCAAACTGACGGGCGAGGAGTAGGCCGTGCGTGCGGTGGTGCAGCGCGTACTCAACGCCGGCGTGACGGTCGACGGCGAGTGCGTGGGTCGCATTGGACGCGGCTACCTGGTGCTGTTGGGCGTGGGCCACGGCGACACGCGTGCCGAGGCCGACAAGCTGTGGGGCAAGCTCCGCGGGCTGCGTATCAACGAGGACGAGAACGGCAAGACCAACTTGGCGCTTGCCGATGTCGACGGCGAGGTGCTCGTGGTGTCGCAGTTCACGCTGTTTGCCGACTGCCGCCACGGTCGCCGCCCATCGTTTACCGATGCAGGCGCCCCCGATGTTGCCAACGAGCTCTACGAGTACTTCCTGACGCTCGTTCGCCAAGATGTCGAACACGTGGCGCACGGCATCTTTGGCGCCGATATGAAAGTCGACTTGGTCAACGACGGTCCATTCACCATCGTCCTCGATACCGACAGCCTTTAGGTTACGCGGTTTTACCAAACCGCGTAACTACTCGACGCTGCACGGCCACCATTCGGCCAATCTGTCGCTCAAACCGTCGCTCGTGTACCAAAGTACGCGTCGCTCCTCTTTCGCGACACCTTGGCTCGAATGGTGGTCGTTCGCTGACGTGAGCTGGTCATGCGAGGTTGTCGTCTGGTACGTATTTGGGACGGGGCTTATTTAGCTACTTGCGTATGGCGGCAGCAGGGTGCTATAGTATTAGAGTTTTGTCTATCTTAGGGGTATTATCCCCTTTTTGAATTGCACCTTCTGGAGGCCCTGTTCATGGAAGAGATGGAAGTCAATCACGTCGACGACATCCACGAGAAGCTGACCGATATGGTGGGCGATCGCGTCAAGGTGAAGGCCAACATGGGCCGCACCCGCGTCGTCGAGCGCATGGGCACCATCAAGAGCGTCCACCCCGCCGTCTTTATCGTCGAGGTCGACGAGCGTCGCGGCCGCAAGTCGCGTCAGTCCTACCAGTATATCGATGTCCTCACCGGGCAGGTCGAACTGTTTGACCCCGAGAGCGGCGAGCATATCTTTACCCCGCTCGGCAACCAGCTCGAGGAGCACTAGCGGTGACCGATCGGTCCCTCACCCTTACCGCGCCGGCAAAGATTAACCTCTACCTGGGGGTTCATACCGAGCGCGATGACCGCGGCTACCACAGGGTCGATTCCCTGATGGCAGCTGTCGGTCTTTCCGATACCGTGACGGTTACGCCGGCACAGGCGCTGACCGTCCAGACGGTTCCGGCATCAGATTTTCCCATGAAAAAGAATACGGCGTATCGGGCTGCGGTTGCTATGGCCGAGCATTATGGTCGCGAGGCAAACATCTGCGTGACGATTGAGAAGCGCATTCCATTGTGCGCCGGCTTGGGCGGCCCCTCAACGGATGCGGCCGCGGTCATTGCCGCCTTGGCGGAGCTCTGGGGAATTGATCGCACCGACCCCGCGCTCGACGACATTGCGCGGGGCATTGGTGCTGACGTCCCGTTCTTTTTGCACGCGAGCCCTGCGTTCTACGTAGGTGGGGGAGACGTGCTGGCAACTGAGTACCCTGCGCTGCCCGCAGCGCCCGTCGTGTTGGTCAAGCCGCGCGAGGCAAGCGTTTCGACAATTGAAGCCTATCGACGTTTTGACGAGGCCCCGGTGCCTGCAGACAAGCCCGGCGCGATAGCTTCTGCCTTGCGTGCTGGTGATGCCGAAACGGCATATGCGCTCATCCATAACAACCTGGGTATCATTTCCGCACAGATGGAGCCGCAGATTCAAACGGTTCTCGATTGGCTGCGTAAACAGGACGGCACCGTTGCTGTAGATGTGTGCGGATCGGGTGCCTGCTCGTTTGCCATTTGCGACACCGCCGCCACGGCCGAAAGGCTTGCCGAAGCCGCCCAGCAAAACGGCTGGTGGTCCTGCGCAACGGAGCTCATTCCCAGCACGGTTCGCATCGAAGTGCCAAAGAAGTAAAAATTTCTCTAGCACACGACGGAAAACTTTGTTACTATAGTCGAGCTAACGGGTTGTGGCTCAGTTTGGTAGAGCACTGCGTTCGGGACGCAGGGGTCGCTGGTTCAAATCCAGTCAACCCGACCAGAGCATGAGGAGGGACCGCTTCTTGCGGTCCCTTTTTTTAGCTATTGTTGTGATACCGCGATACCCGCGGTATACTCATTCGAGCTTGTCTCGCTGTATTGTGGAGGTCTACATGTTTGGACTGAGGGCTCCTGAGCTCATCATTATTCTCGTCGTTGTCCTGATCATCTTCGGGCCCAAGAACCTGCCGAAGCTCGGCAAGTCCCTCGGCTCTACCGTCAAGAATATCCGTGAGGGCATGGAGGGCGACGATAAGGCCGAGACCAAGCAGGCCGAGGAGGTCGTGGTCGAGCAGTCCGAGGAGGACAAGGAGATCGCTGAGCTCGAGGCCAAGCTCGCTGCTGCCAAGAAGAAGCAGGCAGAGGACAGCGACGCGGACGCAGAGTAGTCCCATCCCTTTGGGGTGAGCACCTGACCGGCTTGCCCGCAGGCTAGCCGGTCTTTTTCGTTTTGTTGACAGTTGATTGTTTGATCAGAGTTGGGGAGATATCCGTATGGACGCAAGCCAGATCGTACTGACCGCTGAGGGCCGCCAGAAGCTCGTCGAGGAGCTCGCTTGGCGTGAGGGCGATTACGCCAAGGAGATCGTCGAGGACATCAAGGAAGCCCGCGCGTTCGGCGACCTTTCGGAGAACTCCGAGTACGACGCCGCTAAGGACAAGCAGGCCCAGAACGCCGCTCGTATTGCCGAGATCCAGGCCATCCTCGCCAACGCTCAGGTTGCTGCCACCACGGGCGACCTGACCGTCTCCATCGGTTCCACCGTTTCGCTGATTGATCCCAACGGTGAGGTCATGGAAGTCACGCTCGTTGGTACCACCGAGACCAACTCGCTCGAGCACAAGATTTCCAACGAGTCTCCGGTCGGTCACGCCATCATCGGTCACGGCGAGGGCGACTCCGTCGAGGTCGTTACGCCTTCCGGCAAGACTCGCGTCTACACCATCGCCAAGATCGCACGCTAGACCACGGTCCCGCGTAAAGGTATGTTTTCGCTCCCTGGGACCGAATCCTGGGGAGCGTTTTAGTTTGAGGAGCTAACTTATGGCAGAGAACCAGAACGCCGCCGATCAGGCATCGACGCTCAACGACGAGCGCGCTACCCGCCTGGCCAAGCGCGCCGCCCTGTTCGAGGCGGGCCAGAACCCCTATCCCGAGCACTCTGAGCTTGAGGACTACGTTGCCGATATCGAGGCTAAGTACGCCGAGCTTGCCGATGGCGAGGACACCGAGGACGTCGTGAAGATCGCCGGCCGTGTGGTCGCCAAGCGCGGTCAGGGCAAGATCATGTTCATCGTCGTGCGCGATGCGACTGCCGAGATTCAACTGTTCTGCCGCATCAACGACATGGACGAGGCTGCCTGGAATACGCTCAAGGCCCTCGACCTGGGCGACATCCTGGGCGTGACCGGCGTGGTTGTGCGCACCCAGCGCGGCCAGCTTTCCGTTGCCCCTAAGAGCGCGACCCTGCTTTCCAAGGCCGTTCGTCCGCTGCCCGAGAAGTTCCACGGTCTTTCCGACAAGGAGACCCGCTATCGCCAGCGCTATGTCGACCTGATCGCCAACGACGACGTTCGCGAGACCTTCCGTAAGCGTTCGCAGATTCTCTCCACCTTCCGTCGCTTTATGGAGTCCGACGGCTACATGGAGGTCGAGACCCCCATCCTGCAGACCATCCAGGGTGGTGCCACGGCTAAGCCGTTCATTACCCACTTCAACGCGCTCGATCAGGAGTGCTACCTGCGTATTGCCACCGAGCTGCACCTCAAGCGCTGCATCGTCGGCGGTTTTGAGCGCGTCTTCGAGATCGGCCGCATCTTCCGTAACGAGGGCATGGACCTTACCCACAACCCCGAGTTCACCACGATGGAGGCCTACCGTGCCTTCTCCGACCTCGAGGGCATGAAGGCGCTCGCCCAGGGCGTCATTAAGGCGGCTAACAAGGCCATCGGCAACCCCGAGGTCATCGAGTACCAGGGCCAGACCATCGACCTTTCTGGTGAGTGGGCCAGCCGTCCCATGACCGACATCGTCTCCGACGTGCTCGGCAAGCAGGTCACCATCGACACGCCGGTCGAGGAGCTTGCTGCCGCCGCGCGCGAGAAGGGCCTGGAGATTAAGCCCGAGTGGACCGCCGGCAAGATCATCGCCGAGATTTACGATGAGCTGGGCGAGGACACCATCGTCAACCCGACCTTCGTGTGCGATTACCCCATCGAGGTCAGCCCGCTCGCCAAGCGTTTTGAGGACGACCCGCGCCTGACGCACCGCTTTGAGCTGGTTATCGCCGGCCACGAGTACGCCAACGCGTTCTCCGAGCTCAACGACCCGGTCGACCAGGCCGAGCGCTTTGCCGCTCAGATGGCCGAGAAGGCTGGCGGCGACGACGAGGCCATGGAGTACGACGAGGATTACGTGCGCGCCCTCGAGTACGGTATGCCTCCCGCGGGCGGCATTGGCATCGGCATCGACCGCGTGGTCATGCTGCTCACCAACCAGGCTTCCATCCGCGACGTGCTGCTGTTCCCGCACATGAAGCCCGAGAAGGGTTTCCAGTCCGGTGCCGCTGCCGCCAAGGCTGCCGAGGCCGGCAACGCCGCGAGCCCGTTCGTTGAGTCGCTTAAGCCCACGCTCGATTACTCCAAGATCGCCGTTGAGCCGCTGTTCGAGGAGTTCGTCGACTTCGATACCTTCTCCAAGAGCGATTTCCGCGCTGTGAAGGTCAAGGCATGCGAGGCCGTCAAGAAGTCCAAGAAGCTGCTGAACTTTACGCTCGACGACGGTACCGGTACCGACCGCACCATCCTCTCCGGTATTCACGCTTATTACGAGCCCGAGGACCTGGTCGGCAAGACCTTGCTCGCCATCACCAACCTGCCTCCGCGCAAGATGATGGGTATTCCCAGCTGCGGCATGCTGATCAGCGCTGTCCACGAGGAGGAGGGCGAGGAGCGCCTCAACCTGATCCAGCTCGACGCCTCCATCCCCGCCGGCGCAAAGATGTACTAACTAGTTACGCGGTTCTACGAACCGCGTAACGGCTCGACGCTGCGCGGGCCGCATTTGGACAATCTGACGTTCAACTTCAAGGGCGCGACCAGAAGGTCAGCGCCCTTTCGTTTCACGTCACCTTGCCTCAAATGCGACCCGCTCGCTGACTTATGCTCAACCTATGGCGCCATCTCGCTCCAAAGGTGGGTAGTCGTTGGGGACGTTCTTAAATGACTAGTCGTTGGGGACGTTCTTAAATGACTAGTCGTTGGGGACGTTCTTGTTTGACTAGTCATTTAAGAACGTCCCCAATGACTACTAAAAAGTTGCGGTGAGATAGTTCTTGGATTGGCCTTTTTGAGGGCTAGATAGGAACTATCTCACCGCAACTGCGTTGGGGCGTATTTGATGTCTGGCTTACTTGCTCGTGAACAGCCAGATTGCGATGACCACTAGGACCACGGCGATGATGCAGACGATGGCGCCGGTGAATTTGATGCGTGAGTCGCGGGTGCGCTCGCGCACGTCGTCCTCGGCGGCTTCAAGCTGGGCGACTTCGCGCTCGGTTTCGGCGTGCTCGGCTTTATCGCGGGCCAACGAGCCGGCGAGCGATTCGGTGATTTCGGGGTGGTCGTGTACCTCGGTCGCCTGCTCGATAATCGACTGCGCATGTGCGGCGTCTGCCTGGGCGTTGGCGATAGCCTGCTCTTGCTCGCGGCGCGCCTTGTCCTCGGCAGCGACCTTCTCGCGCAGTTCGCGCTGGCGTGTCGCGGCGGCAGTTTTTGCGGACTGCAGCTCG
This sequence comes from uncultured Collinsella sp., assembly GCA_902491395.1. Classification (GTDB taxonomy): domain Bacteria; phylum Actinomycetota; class Coriobacteriia; order Coriobacteriales; family Coriobacteriaceae; genus Collinsella. The sequence goes on along the minus strand of CABUHO010000006.1, from coordinate 13,200 downwards.
TCGCGCGCGGCATCTGCTTCGGTTGTCACGGCCTGGTGGGCGCGCTTGGCGTCGGCGATGGGGGCCTGCGCCTGCTCGACGGCTTGCTCGGCGGCGGCGAGCGAATGCTCAAGGTCGGCGCTGATGCGCGGGACGTCTTCTTCGGCTTTGCGCAGGGCATCGGCCGTGTCGGAGATCTGCATCGAAAGCTCGCTGGTGCGCACCGTATAGTTGGCGGGATTTGCCGAAGGATTGCGCTGCAGCTCGGCGTACTCGCGGCGCAGCGTCTCGAGCTGGGCGCGCGTGGCGTCGACGGTTTGCTGTGCGGCGGCAATGCCGGCGTCTCGCTCGGCTTGGACCTTGTCGCGGATTCGCTTGGAGTCCTCAAGGCGGCGAACGAGACGATTGCCGGTCTCGCGCGAGCTTGCCTCGCGGGCCTCCACGGCGTCGAGCGCGGCCTTCAGACGGAGCTCAGCCGCATCGTCTTCTGCCTTCATTTGTTCGAGCTGGCTCTTGAGATTCGTCGCTTTGGCGGCGTGGGCGTTGCGGTCGATTTCGGCGGCCGCTGCGGTCTTTTGTGCCGTGGCGATGGCTTGGCGCTGGTCGGAGACGATCTGGTCGTAGCGGCCTGCGATGTCCTGACGCGTTTCGAGCTCCTCGGCCTGGTCTGCAATGCGCTGCTCAAGCTCAGCCAGATGTGCGCGGGCATCGGCGAGCGCCTTCTTGGCGGCGTTCATCTCGCGCATGGCCGATGCGCCCTGGGCGATAAACGTGCCCACGGCGTTAGCCGTGTTCGAGACGGCGGTCCCCAAGTCGCGGCTTGCGGCGGGGGTGTGCGGGGAGGTCTGGCGAGCGGCGTCGGCGGTATCCGCATCGGCGGTCTGCGGCGCGGCGATGTTGCCGGTGCCGCCCTCAATCACGGAAAAGCCTGCCGTATGCGGGTCGACCGCGTCGGCGCCGATCGTAGGATGCTCGAGCTGCAAAAACGAGGGCATGGTACTGCCCTGGTCGGCAACCGGGGTCTCGCCGGGCACAAACGTCGAGGCGGCCTCGGCGGCCTCCTCTTCTTCGGCGTCGACATCGGCGTCGGCAACGGCGTCCTTCATCGCTTTGACGGCATCCATCATGGAGTCCATCACAGCGTCGAGTTCTTCTTCCGAGGACACCTCGATGGGGCCCGCGGCTTGGGGAGCGGCATCCTGTACAGGGACGTCGTCCTGAGCGGGCGTATCGTCGTTTTGCTCGTCGCCGTCTTCTGCGGCGGGGGTTTCCGCCGCAGCGCTTTCGTCCAGAGTAGCGTCGTCGACGTCGGTATCATTGCAGGTCACAGCGTCAGTATCTGCGGTGGCGTCTGTGGAATCATCAATATGCTGTTGAGTCTGGGGGTCCAGCTCGTCTGTCATAGGCATGTGCTCCTCATCGTTGTTTGTCACCCTATGATAAAGTCTCGCGCCGACATCCCGCGCCCCGCAGCAAAGTTTCAAAACGTGTTCGATGACTCGTTTCGACAACAAAACTTCGGCCGCTTTATCCAGTTTGTACTTGACATTCCCTTCGCCGAAAGACGTTATGCCGTTCGCCTGCCGAAGCCTTTTCTTTTCACTTGAACACGCTAAAGTTGCATCTCAGCTTTTGGCGCGTTTATTTGGATGCGCGCAGCCGGCGGGTTCGCCCGTCGCGATTTTGAAAGGACTTTGTATGGGACTTTTCACTGGTAAGACCGTGATCATCACCGGCGGCGGCAAGGCCACGCTTAAGGACGGCTCCGCTGGCTCCATCGGCTACGGCATCGATATCGCTTTTGCCAAGGAGGGCGCGAACCTCGTTATCACCGGCCGCAACGTCGCCAAGCTCGAGGCTGCCAAGGAGTCTCTCGAGGCTGAGTACGGCGTCAAGGTTCTGCCCGTTCAGGCCGATGTCTCGGCCGGTCAGGACAACGAGGCCGTCGTCCAGAACGTTATCGACAAAGCGATTGAGGAATTCGGTCGCATCGACGCCGTCGTCAACAACGCTCAGGCCAGCGCCTCGGGCGTGACCATCGCCGATCACACCATGGACCAGTTTAACCTGGCCATTTACTCCGGCCTGTATGCCACCTATCTGTACATGCAGAAGGCCTATCCGCACCTGAAGGAGACCAAGGGCTCCGTGGTCAACTTTGCTTCGGGCGCCGGCCTGTTTGGCAACTATGGCCAGTGCAGCTACGCCGCTGCCAAGGAGGGCATCCGTGGCCTGACCCGCGTCGCTGCCAACGAGTGGGGCCCCGACGGCATCAACGTCAACATCGTGTGCCCGCTTGCCTGGACCGCCGCGCTCGAGAACTTCCAGGATGCCTATCCCGAGGCGTTCAAGGCCAACGTCCACATGCCGCCGGCGGGCCACTACGGCGACGTCGAGAAGGAAATCGGCCGCGTGGTCGTTCAGCTCTGCGGTCCCGACTTTAAGTACATGAACGGCGAGACCGTCACCCTCGAGGGTGGCATGGGCCAGCGTCCGTAATGGTTACGCGGTTCTACGAACCGCGTAACGGCTCGACGCTGCGCGGGCCGCATTTGGACAATCTGACGTTCAACTTCAAGGGCGCGACCAGAAGGTCAGCGCCCTTTCGTTTCACGTCACCTTGTCTCAAATGCGACCCGCTCGCTGACTTATGCTCAACCTGCGGCGTCATTTTGCTAGAAGTCATCGGCGTTGCCCTAGTAGTCATTGGGGACGTTCTTAAATGACTAGTCAAAAGGGACACTCTTGCGGCACTTGGGGACAGTCCCTAAATGCCGGCAGATGGGGACACTCCTTTGTCAGATGACCCTGAAGACTGTCCCTAACGACTGGTCGTTTAAGAACGTCCCCAATGACTACCTTGCGTCAGTTTCTGTCGAGTCGGTGCTCCTCGTTGGTTGCCCGTATAATGGTCTGCGTATGAACCGCAACCAAGGAGTCCCAGTTTATGGACCAGAACCTCTTTAAATTCGACCTGATCGCCGAGGACCCGACGACGCATGCGCGCGCCGGCGTGCTGCACACCCCGCACGGCGACATCGAGACGCCGATCTTTATGCCCGTGGGTACCAAGGCAAACGTCAAGGGTATTCCCACCGAGACTGTCAAGCAGCTCGGCGCGCAGATCGTGCTCGCCAACACCTATCACCTGTCTATGCGTCCCGGCGAGGACACCATCGCCGAGCTGGGCGGCCTGCACAAGTTCATGAACTGGCACGGCCCCATCCTCACCGACTCGGGCGGTTTCCAGGTCTTCAGTCACAACGATGCCGTCAAGCTCACCGACGAGGGCGTGCGCTTTATCGTCAACGATTACGACGGCCGCCACGTGTTTTGGACGCCCGAGGACAACATGGAAATCGCCATGAAACTCGGCTCCGATATCTGCATGCAGCTCGACCAGTGCCCGGGCTATCCCGCCACGCGCGCCTACGTTGAGCGCGCCGTTGAGCTGTCGAGCATGTGGGCCGAGCGCTGCTATAAGGCGCATACCCGCGATGACCAGGCGCTCTTTGGCATCGTTCAGGGCGGCATGCACCTGGATCTGCGCCTGCGTTCGCTGCGCCATCTGGAGGAGTGCGGCGACTTCCCGGGCTATGGTATCGGTGGCTATTCGGTGGGCGAGGATCACGAGACCATGTTCGAGACCCTGGCGCCGCTCGTGAGCGAGTACATGCCCAAGCATAAGCCGCGCTACCTGATGGGTGTCGGCAACCCCACCACGCTCGTACGCGGCGTGGGCGTGGGCATCGACATGTTCGACTGTGTGCTGCCGACGCGCACCGGTCGCATGGGTACGGCGTTCTCCAGTGAAGGTCGCCTTAACTTCCGTAACGCGCGCTTTGCGCACGACGACGGCCCCATCGACCCCACCTGCACCTGCCCGGTATGCACGGGCGGCTACAGCCGCGCGCTCATCCGTCACATGGTCACGCAGAAGGAGATGCTCGGCGGCATTCTGCTGTCGATGCACAACATCTACTACCTGCTCAACCTGATGCAGCGCGCCCGCCAGGCCATTATCGAGGGCCGCTACGGCGCGTTTGTGAGCGACTGGATGAATAGCCCTGCGGCGGTGGACTACTAAGAGCGACAGACACGCTTGCAGAGCGTGGGCACGGCAATGGTCGAGCGCCAGCCGGTCGTCACATTCGCTGACACCGGTTGCGCGACCGCTGACCGATAGCTTGCAAGTGCTTGATGCATCGTGGGTACCATACCGAATAGTTGATGTTCGGGCGGGTGTTTGACGCATGGCGTCGACCCCGCCCGCTTTTCTTTTTCTCGATAGGAGTACCCATGATTAAGAATGAGAACGTCGAGGGCGAGCCTGCCTACGACGAGACGTACCGCCGCGGCCCCGTGGTCATGCGCGGCCCCATGATTCCCAAGGACAACACCTACGCCAACCTGCTGGCGCCCGAGGACTCGACCGACTGGTTGCACACCGACCCCTGGCGCGTGCTGCGCATTCAGGCAGAGTTCGTTGATGGTTTTGGCGCACTTGCCGAGCTTGGTCCTGCAGTGACCATCTTCGGCAGTGCCCGCACGCCCAAGACCGATCCGCTCTACAAGGCGGCGCGTACCGTCGGGCGCAAGATCGCGCAACGTGGCGTGGCGGTCATCACCGGTGGCGGCCCCGGCATCATGGAAGCGGCCAACAGGGGAGCGGCGAGTGTCAACGGCAAGTCAGTTGGCCTAGGCATTGAATTGCCGCACGAGCAGGGGCTCAACAAATATGTGAACCTTGGCATGGACTTCCGTTACTTCTTTGTGCGCAAGACCATGTTCGTCAAATACAGCTCGGGCGCTATCGTGTTTCCCGGTGGCTTTGGTACGCTCGACGAGATGTTCGAGGTGCTCACGCTGGTGCAGACGCACAAGGTCAAGCGCATGCCGCTCGTGCTGGTGGGCAGCGAGTACTGGCAGGGCCTGTTCGACTGGCTCAACGGTCCGGTGATGGACGCCGGCATGATCAGTCCGCTCGATCCGGATCTGGTACACATTACCGACGACCTCAACGAGGCCGTTGACATTGCGCTCAGCGGGCTGATGTAGATCAATCGTGCCCACGCGACATGAATACGCATGGCAATCTGATGTTATCTAACATCAGATTGCCATTTATATTGGGTATACTGGTGTAAAGGACGAGGGCGAGGAGGTCGCAAATGTCTACAGCAACAGTTAAGCCTACGACGGTTCGAATCGAAGAGGGGCTCAAGGAGCAGGCGACTGAGTTCTTGGATTCGGTCGGCCTCAGCCTCAATTCCTATCTCAATCTTGCCGTTCGGCAGCTGGTAAATCAGCGAAAGATTCCTTTTGAGATTGTAGGAAGGGCGGAGGTGCCCAACGAGGTGACGAGGCGCGCCATGGTGATCGCCGAGGCTCATGAGCTGGGGATTTTGCCGGACGATAGCCTGTCATTCAATAACGCTGATGAGCTTATGTCATTCCTCGATGAGGAATAGCGATGTTCGAGATTAAAGTCGAGGCTCAATTTAAGGTGGACTACAAACGAACGATGCGCATGCATCCGCAACTAAAAAGTGAGTTTAAAGCGGCGGTTGCAGAGCTTGTGGCTCATGGGTCACTTCCGGCGGAGTATGGCGCCCACGAGCTCTCAAACCCGGGCGGAAACTACAACGGCCACATCGATTTCCACCTATCCGATGGCTTGGTCGATGTGGTCGTTCTTTATCTTCCCCATAAGACTAACCCAGTGATTAGGCTGGTGAGAATGGGCACTCATCAGGAACTGTTTCAGGGTCCGCTGGGCTGATCGCCGATTTCTAAGTTGCGGTGGAATAGGGATTGATTGGCGGCTAATAAGCCAAAAACAGTCCCTATTCCACCGCAAGAGGTAAAGGTGCCTCTAGTGGATGGGCTGGTAGCGGGGGCAGTAGCTGATGGCGATGGCGTCCACGCCTACGTGGGTGGCGATGGTGCAGCCGATGGGGCCAGTGCCGGCGTCCACGTAGTCCTGGCCTGCTAGCGCTTGGTTGACGAGCTCTTGCTCCTCGGCGGCGCCGGTCGTGAGCACGCGCACGCTTGAGCCCGGGTGCTCGTCCAAAAACGCGAGGCAATCTGCCATGGTGTTGGCGACGATGCGCTTGGCGCCGCGGCCCTTTTTGATTGCCTTGATCTCGCCCGATTTCCACTCCGGCGAAACGGCCAGGCGAATGTTGAGCATCTGCGTCAGCTGGCCGGCGAGCTTGGGGGCGCGGCCGTTTTTGACCAGGTTCTCGAGCGTGCGGGGAATCAGCAGCAGGTGGGCGTCGGGCAGCGTCGCGCGGATCTGCGCCTCGGTCTCGTCCAAGCTGCGGCCGTCCTCGCGCATGGCAAGCGCGTACTCCACCAGCAGGCCCTCGGCGCCCGAGCCGGTGCGCGAATCGATGCAGCGCACGTCGAGCTCGTGGGTCTCGGCGACCAGGCATGCGTTGGAATAGCAGGCGGACCACTCGCTGCACAGCGAGATAAAGATCGCGCTGTCGTGGCCATCGGCGCGTACGCGGTCAAACAGCGCCTTGAACTCGCCGGCGCTCGGCTGCGAGGTGTGCGGCAGCTGCTCGGAGCCAGCCATGCGGGCGACGTATTCCTCGGCGGTAATCTGCACCTGGTCGAGCAGGTCCTCGCCCTCGATAATCACATGCAGCGGAATCACGTAAATGCCGAGCTCTTGGGCACGGGCGGGGGAGATGTCCGACGTGGAGTCGGTTATGATGGCAAAAGACATAATTGCACCTTTCGTTGGGGCGCGGCAGCGCCGCCTTCTGAAAGCAAAGTGCGACAAGTATAGTGGAGTTGCTCTACATTGCTAGGTTCAATTGTTGAATAGTCAACAGTTTGAAGCGGTGGTGTGGAAATCATCAACTGGGGAAGAAGGGTGCCGATGGCGGCATTGCAACTTTGCGAGCGGCCGGTTGTGCTGTTCGATTTTGACGGTACGGTGGCCGATACGGGTCGGGCAGTGATGACCTCGACGCGCAAGACGCTGGCTGCGCGCGGGTTTTCGGAGACGCAGATGGGTGATCTGCGCCGCATGATCGGGCCGCCCCTGTGGAAGAGCTTTCACGACTTTTACGGCTTTTCCCGCGAGGAGTCGCTTGTGGTGGCCGACGAGTACCGCGCCTTTTTTGATGAGCTGGGACCGGAGGAGTACCCCGTGTTCGATGGGATTCCCGAGCTGCTGGATGAGTTGGCCGCCCGGGGCAAGCGTATGGCCGTGGCGACGTCACGCATGGAGGCCAAATGCATCGACATGGTGCATGAGCTTGGTCTTTCTCAGTTCGAAGCCGTGGTTGGCATGAATCCTCCGCAGGGGCGCGAGACCAAGGCCGATTCGGTTCGCGATGCCCTGGCGGCGCTCGGCGCGACGGCGGACGATGCCGTGATGATCGGCGATCGCTTTAACGACGTCGAGGGCGCGCACGCGATGGGCGTGCCGTGCATCGGCATCTATTCGGGCGCGGCGGCGCCGGGTGAGCATGAGGCGGCGGGTGCCGATGCAGTGGTGCACTCGGTGGCCGAGCTTGCTAAACTTTTCTCTATCTAGGAACTAAATGTGAGGGGCGGGTACGCTTGCCGCTCATTGGTAAGGAGGTCGTCCATGAATCAGGTGGAGCAGAGCGTCGCCGAGTATGTCGACGAGGTCTGGGAAGATGTCGTCGCCGATATCGAGCAGCTGGTGAGCTATCCGTCCGTGGCAGTTTCTGCCGATGCAGAGCCCGGCGCGCCGTTTGGCCGCCCGGTCCGTGACGCGCTCGACTGTGCGCTCGGCATCGCGCAGAAGCTCGGCTATCAGACGAGCGACGACGAGGGCTATGTGGGCATTGCCGATATTCCTGGCCGCGGCGACAAGCAGCTCGCGACCATCTGCCACGTGGACGTGGTGCCCGCCGGCCCGGGCTGGAACACCGACCCGTTTGCGATGGAGCGTCGCGAGGGCTGGCTGCTCGGCCGCGGCGTTATCGACGACAAGGGTCCGGCGGTGCTGTCGCTCTACGCCGGCGCCTATCTGCTCAAGCACGGCATTACCCCGCGCTATACTTTCCGCGCGCTGCTGGGCTGCGATGAGGAAGTGGGCATGTCCGACGTTCACCATTATCTGGAGAACCACGCAGACCCCGACTTTTTGTTTACGCCCGATGCCGAGTTTCCGGTCTGCAATGCCGAGAAGGGCCAGTTTGGGGCGACGTTCGTGAGTCCCAAGATCGACGGCGGGCGCATCGTGTCGTGGAGCGGCTCCGAGGCGAGCAATGCCATTCCGTCGCAGTCCATCTGCGAGCTCGCGATTGCCGCCGATGAGCTGCCGGCGCCCGTTGAGAACGCCGACCGCCTGGAGATCACGGCGCTTGATAACGGGCATGCGCAGATTTTCGCCCACGGTATTGGCGGCCACGCTTCGATGCCTGAGGGCACCATCAACGCCGTCGGCCTGATCGTGTCGTATCTGCGCGAGGCCGAAGACGCGTTTGGTGCACGCGACGAGCGCCTGCTGACGCCTGCCGAGCACGAGTTCGTCAAGTTCCTGGCCTTTGTGCATGCGGATGCCTATGGCCGCGGCCTGGGTATCGATGCGACGAGTCCGGCGTTTGGCCCGCTTACCTGCAACGCTGGCGTCATTCGCGTGGCGGATGGCCATATTGAGCAGGTCATCGACGTGCGCTTCCCCGACAGCACGAGCGTCGATACCATTTGCGAGCAGCTCGAGCCGCTCGTCGGCCGCTTTGGCGTGACGTGCCGTGTGGGTCGTGCGAAGGTGCCGTTCTCGGTCTCTGCCGACGATCCGGCCGTGAAGGCGCTTATTGATACCTATAACGAGTTTACGGGCAAGCATGCTGAGCCCTTTGCCATGGGCGGCGGCACGTACGCGCGCAACTTTGCCCGCGCCGTCTCGTTTGGCCCCGAGGAGACCGGTCTGGAGCTGCCCGAGTGGGGCGGCCAGATGCACGGTCCCAACGAGTGCGCCAACGAGGAACAGCTCAAGCAGGCGCTCAAGATCTACATCGTGGCGATCTTACGTTTGAACGAGCTTGAGCTTTAAGGCTGCGGCGTTTTAACAACTTAGCACCCCTTTCGTCCGGGCTTTTTAAGTTGCGGTGGAATAGTTCCTAGAATGGGCCATTTGATGGCCAAGCAGGAACTATTTCACCGCAACTTTGTTTTTATTGGTGTAAAAGGCGGGTCATGCTTGGTGGCGGGTTTGTTATCCGTTTGTAAAGGCTGGGCAGAGCTTGCGGTAAGGGTCTATCAAATGTCCGTAAGAAACCGCAGATAAGGCGGTCGTCGCCCGATCGAGACCGTATCTTTCCAAACAGCAAAGCGGGCAGGGTGCCCGCGAGTCGCATGTATGAAAGGAAGATCATGCTCGATCAGGCTTATTCTCGTCGTCAGTTCCTCGGCCTTGCTGGTGGTCTTGCCAGCATCGTCGGTCTCGGTCTCGTTGGTTGCGGCGGCTCCAACGCCGCCAACACCGCTGCTGAGGGCAGCGCCGCTGCTGCCGAGTCCGTCTCGGGCGAGGTGACCTACGACGGCGCTTCCTCGTTCCAGGCTCTCGTCGAGGCTGCTGCCGAGAAGTTCATGGATGCCAACCCGGACGTCTCCGTCTCTGGCTCGGGTAACGGTTCGGGCAAGGGCCTGACCGCTGTCGCCGCCGGCACCGTCACTATCGGTAACTCCGACGTCTTCGCCGAGACCAAGCTCGAGACCGACCAGGTCAAGAACCTCGTCGACCACGAGGTCGCCGTCGTGGGCATGGGCCCCGTCGTCTCCAAGAACGTCAAGGTCGACGACCTGTCCCTCGAGCAGCTCAAGGGTATCTTCTCCGGCCAGATCACCAACTGGAAGGAGGTCGGCGGCGACGACGCCAAGATCGTCGTTCTCAACCGCAAGGCCGGCTCCGGCACCCGCGCCACCTTCGAGGCCGCCGTCTTTGGCGACGAGGCCGTCGACTTTAAGGGCGACGCCGAGCTCGACAAGTCCGGCGATGTCCAGACTCAGATGGGCAGCACCGACAACGCCATCTCCTACCTCGACTTCTCGCACTTCGATGACTCCAAGTTCAACGCCATCATGGTCGAGGGCGTCGAGCCCAAGAGCACAAACGTCACCGACGACTCCTTCAAGATCTGGGCGACCGAGCACATGTACTGTGCTAAGGACGCCGACGAGGCCACCAAGGCCTTCCTGGAGTTCATGCTTTCCGACGACGTCCAGGGCAAGCTCGTCGAGGAGCAGGGCTTTATTCCCGTTTCTGCCATGAAGGTCGTCAAGGACGCCAGTGGCAAGGTCTCCGCTAAATAAGTAATCGCCCCCGGAAAGGTTTGCAATGGCAAAACAGCTGCCAAAGCGCGAGCTTGAGAACGTGGGCCTGGGCGTCACGGGTGCGTGCGTAGCGCTCGTGACGCTTGTCGTTGCCGCGCTCATCTTTATGGTCGCCCAAAAGGGGCTCTCGGCTTTTTTCAAGGACGGCGTCTCGATCGTCGAGTTTTTTACCGGTACCAAGTGGGACCTGGCCAACACGGCCGAAAACGGCCTGCCCTACACTGGCGCCCTGCCCCTGATCGTCACCTCGTTTGCGGTCATGGTGCTCTCCACGCTCATCGCACTGCCCATCGCCATCGGCTCTGCCATCTTTGCGGTCGAGATTCAGCCTAAGTTTGGCTCCAAGGTTTTTCAGCCGCTCATTGAGCTTTTGACCGGTATTCCCTCGGTCGTCTTTGGCCTGATCGGCTTTCACGTGGTCGTCGGCCTTATGAAGAGCGTTTTCCATGTGAGCACGGGTCTGGGTATCTTGCCCGGCGCTATCGTGCTGGCAGTCATGATTCTGCCGACGATGACCACGCTTTCGGTCGATGGCCTGCGCGCTGTGCCCGACAGCTACCGTCAGGGCTCGCTCGCACTGGGCTACACCCGCTGGCAGACCATCTGGCACGTGGTGCTCAAGTCCGCCATGCCGTCGCTCATGACCGCGGTCATCCTTGGCATGACCCGCGCCTTTGGCGAAACGCTCGCCGTGCGCATGGTTATCGGCGGCATCGAGGCCATGCCGACGTCGCTGCTGTCGCCCGCCTCGACCATCACCACCACGCTCACCACATCTATGGCTGTCTATGCCGAGGGCTCGGCCCAGGACGACGTCCTGTGGGCGCTCGGTCTTCTGCTGATGGGCATGAGCCTCATCTTCATCCTGATCATCCATCTCATTGGCCGCAAGGGGGCGAAGGCTCGTGGCTAGCACGCGCATCCATATCGACGAGGCGAGACTCGGGCGTGTCCAAAGGCAGGACCGCATCGCCACGGGCGTGCTGACGGCGATCGTCGCCATCGTCATGCTCATCGTCGTCTCCATGGTGGCCTACATCCTGTTCGAGGGCATCTCGACGCTGTTCCAGCCGGGCTTCCTCACGCAGCCTGCGCGCGCCAACGGAACCCAGGGCGGCGTGCTCTACCAGCTGTTCGACTCGTTTTACCTGCTGCTGATCACCCTGATCATCTCGGTGCCCATCAGCCTGGGCGGCGCGGTCTTTTTGGTTGAGTACGCGCCCGATGGGCCTATCCGCGACATCGCCTCCACCGCTATCGAGACCTTGTCCTCGTTGCCTTCCATCGTCGTCGGCATGTTCGGCTTTCTGGTGTTCTCGGTGCAGCTGGGCTGGAAGTACTCCATCATCTCCGGCGCCGTCGCGCTCACCATGTTCAACATCCCCATCCTGGTGCGCGTGATTCAGCAGGCGCTCGAGGACGTGCCGCAGGCCCAGCGCGATGCGTGCCTGGCCATGGGACTCACCCGCTGGGAGGCCACGCTGCACATTCTGATTCCCGAGGCCATGCCCGCCATCGTGACCGGCATCGTGCTTTCGGCCGGCCGTGTCTTTGGCGAGGCCGCGGCGCTGCTCTTTACCTCGGGCATGAGCTCGCCGGTGCGTCTGAACTTCTTGAGCTTTAACCTGTCGAGTCCCACCTGCGCCTGGAACGTGTTCCGCCCCGGTGAGTCGCTCGCCGTGCACATCTACAAGATTTACGGTGAGGGCAGCCCCGAGGCCCAGCAGATCGTTTGGGGCACCGCGGCGCTGCTGATGATTTGCGTGCTGCTGTTTAACGTAGTCGCCCGTATCGTGGGCAAGCAACTGGCAAGGAGGATGACGGCCGAATGAGCGAGATAAATGCGACGCCCGCAACCGATGCGGCCACGTCCGAGACCCAGGACTTTCTGTCGAGTGTGGGGGAGAGCGAGAAGCACGTGCGCGTGAGCGGCAAGGCCGTGAGCGACGAGGTCGTGCTCTCCACCAAGGACGTCAACGTGTACTATGGCGACCACCATGCGCTGCACGACACGTCGCTCGACTTCCACAAGGGTGAGATCACGGCGCTCATCGGGCCTTCGGGCTGCGGCAAGTCGACCTTCTTGCGCAGCCTCAACCTGATGAATCGCGAGATTCGCGGCTGCCGCGTGGAGGGCGAGATCAGCTACCGCGGACGCAACGTGAACACCAAGACCGAGAATACCTACGAGCTGCGCCGGTCCATTGGCATGGTGTTTCAGCAGCCCAACCCCTTCCGCAAGTCCATTCGAGACAACATCACGTTTGCGCCCAAGCGCCACGGCATCACCGACCGCGACGAGCTCGATCGCATGGTCGAGGAAAGCCTGCGCGGTGCGGCCCTGTGGGACGAGGTCAAGGACAAGCTCGACAAGAGCGCCTACGCGCTTTCGGGCGGTCAGCAGCAGCGTTTGTGCATCGCGCGCACGCTGGCACTCAACCCCGACGTAATCCTGTTTGACGAGCCCTGCTCGGCGCTCGACCCCATCTCGACGCTGGCGATCGAGGACCTCATGTCGTCGATCGTGGCCGACCGCGCCATCGTCATCGTGACGCACAACATGGAGCAGGCGTCGCGCGTTTCCAACCGCACGGCGTTTTTCTACATGGGCGATATGGTCGAGTACGACGAGACCGACGAGATTTTCCAACGGCCCAAGGATAAGCGGCTGAATGATTACCTCACCGGCATGTTCTCCTAGTCCGGGACATGCTTGAGGCCCGCGGCGGCCACGGTTGCCGCGGGGCTGATTGGAGAGGCGGGTCATCTCTTGCGGGAGATGGCCCGCCTTTTTGCGTCGCGTGCTGGTGCGCTTGCCCAAAACCACCACAAAGGTGCCTGTGAACTGCCTCCCATTTCTTGGACATCGGGAAATGGGAGGTTTTCCATGAGTAT
>CABUHO010000005.1 GCA_902491395.1 uncultured Collinsella sp. | reverse complement strand
GCAAGAAGCCCTCGCTGCGCACTTCGTGCGGCGAGGGCTTCTTGCGTCCTGCGGAGTGTGCCTAAAAGTAAGCTGATGGCGGGCCCTGCGATGTCCGGTCTTCAGCGGATTGGCCGCTGGGTGAGGGTGGTGCTTGGGGCGACGTGCAAAAAACGGAGTTTTCAGCAGCCAAAGATTGATGCATAAGGCCATAGCCGGCTTTCGCTGCCTTTGTTGATGCTTTTGCACGACAATTGGGCCTTGGCGATGTCCATATATAGCTGGTTTCTCGTCGCATGCTATCCAGATGGGTCGAGTCATGAGGACTATCTACTTTTTGAAAGACTTTTGACACCAAAATCTTATCCCGCGATGCTGAATACTCGCAAAAATGCACGCTCCGGAGGGTACTACCCTGTTACGGATAGAAATCCATGCGCCATTTTATGCAATTATTAACGCGTTTATGCAAAATGCTTTACGTGCGTACGTCTCGGGGTAGATGTTTGCCTCGGCGCTGTGTAAGTCATCCTTTCTATTGTGTCTTTTACGGGCGGCCGCGGTCCCGTTTGGGATCGCGGCCGTTTTGTTGTGGGTCAAATATGAACGTTGTGTTAATGAGTCGGTGGACGGTGGTGTTTTTCGGTGAGCGGCGTATCCTTCCAACGGTTTATCTAGTGTGTCAGTTGAAAGGAAGAGGGCGCTCATCATTGTTTGAATGTGAACTGCCGTTTGACCACAAGACGTTGCATCTGGAGCTCGAGGATAAGAACTTCGCGGGTGTGATGGAAGGTCATCAAAACGAGTTTAAGACCACGAAATCGCAGGAAGAGCTGGTGGAGGAGTCGCTTGCCAACCCTTATGGCTCGCCTTCGCTCGAGGAGCTTTGTGCTGGCAAGAAGGATATTGTCATCATTAGCTCCGATCATACGCGTCCCGTTCCCTCGCGTGTGACGATGCCTATTCTGCTGCATCACATCCACTCCGCTGCGCCCGAGGCTCGCGTGCGCATTCTGGTTGCTACGGGTATGCACCGTCCGTCGACGCACGAGGAGCTCGTCAACAAGTATGGCGAGGAGATCGTTGCCAACGAGGAAATCGTTATGCACGTCGCGACTGACGACAGCATGATGAAAAAGATCGGTACCCTGCCTTCTGGTGGCGAGTGCATCATTAACAAGATTGCTGCTGATTGCGATCTGCTGCTTGCCGAGGGCTTTATTGAGCCGCACTTCTTTGCCGGTTTCTCTGGCAGCCGTAAGTCCGTCCTGCCTGGCATCGCCAGCTACAAGACCATCATGTACAACCACAACGGTCAGTTTGTGAATGATTCCCACTCGCGTGCCGGCAACCTGTGCCACAACCACGTGAGCGAGGACATGTTTGCCGCCGCCGAGATGGCTCACCTTGCCTTTGTGCTCAACGTGGTGCTCAACGGCAAGCACGAGGTCATCGGTTCTTTTGCCGGCGACATCCACAAGGCGCACGAGGCCGGCTGCGAGTTCGTGAAGAGCCTTGCCGGTGTTGAACCCGTCGAGTGCGAGATTGCCATCACCACCAATGGTGGCTACCCCCTCGATCAGAACATCTACCAGGCCGTGAAGGGCATGTGCGCTGCCGAGGCCACGCTTCCCGAGGGCGGCGTGATCATCGACGTCGCCGGTTGTGCCGACGGTCACGGTGGCGAGGGCTTCTATCACAACATCGCCGACAACGATCCGGCAGAGTTTGAGCGCGCCTGCATCGATCGTCCCAAGGACGAGACCCTGCCCGACCAGTGGACGAGCCAGATCTTTGCCCGCATCCTGGCGCATCACCCTGTGATCATGGTCACCGACCTGTGCGATCACCAGATGCTCAAGGATATGCACATGACGCCGGTCAACACCATCGAGGAGGCGCTCAAGCTCGCCTTTGAGATGAAGGGTGCCGATGCCAAGGTTGCCGTCATTCCTGATGGCCTGGGCGTTGTTGTCGCGCAGCACTAGTGCGTGGCCCAAACGAATCGTTTATAACCGACAAGAAAGATAAGGTTTTATGCTTACCAAACTCCTCTGTGAATTCGGCGCAACGGCCCTCATGATCGTCTTTGGCGTGGGCGTGCACTGCGATACCGTGCTCAAGGGCACCAAGTATCAGGGCTCCGGCCACATGTTTGCCATCACCACTTGGTCTTTTGGCATCTCGGTCTGCCTGTTTGTCTTTGGCGGCGCCGTGTGCATGAACCCTGCTATGGTGCTTGCCCAGTGCATCGTAGGCCTGGTGCCGTGGAGCAGCTGCATCCCCTTCATGATTGCCGATATGCTCGGCGGCTTTGTGGGTGCCGTAATCGCCTGGTTTATGTATGCCGATGAGTTCAAGGCTTCCGAGGGCGTCGTCGACCCCATTGCCCAGCGCAACATTTTCTCGACCAACCCCACCACCGAGGGCACGAACTATGCTCGTAACTTCTTCTGCGAGGCTATCTGCACTTTTGTGTTCATCAGCGCCATCCTTGCTGCCGCTAGCCGCGCCGGCGAGAACGTTCTGATGCTCGCCATCTGCGTTGGCCTGATCGTTTGGGCTGTTGGCATGGGCATGGGCGGCATCACCGGCTTCGCCATGAACCAGGCTCGTGACCTTGGTCCTCGCATGGCCTATCAGGTGCTGCCGATCAAGAACAAGGCTGACAACAACTGGAAGTACGGCCTGCTCGTTCCTGGCATCGCTCCGTTTGTCGGTGCCGCTCTGGCCGCGCTGTTTGTGCATGGTTTCTTGGGCATGTTCTAGTCCAAGGCTACATAGTTGTCCGCCGTCCGCATGGGGTAACTTCCCAGCGCGTCCTCGGACATGAAAGAACCCCCGCTGCGCACTTCGTGCGGCGGGGGTTCTTTCGTCCTGCGGAGTGCGCTGGGAAGTTACCCCATGCGGACGGCTGCGGGATTTTAGTCGCGTTGGAACAAGCAACCCAACGTATATATCTGAATTTAGATGGGAGGGGCTTGTTGCTGTTGGGGGCGTTGAGGTGCGAGTGACACTTTGGGATGCGTGGCGGCTTGGGTTGGGGCGATGCTTCGGGATGAGCTCCTTACTTAGTTGAAGAGGGGTTTTATGGCTGATAGGTAGTCTTTGGCTACGTCCTCTTTTGGGGCTTGAAAGTTGTGCCATGCCCACCATTGGACCATTCCTACGAAGCTTGAGGCTATGTGGTGTAGTAGGAAACTTCGGTCCATGGTGGCGGCGGGGCCGTTTGGGTCGGTGGGGACGGTTTCGGCTGCTCGTGACATGATAGTCTTGCGTAAGCAGTCGGCGAAGACGCGTGAGCCGGCGCCGGCTACGAGGGCTCGTACGCCCTGGCGGCGCTCCCAGAGGTTGTTGAGGATATGCTCGACCTGCACGAGTGGGTCGTCGAGCGGTGTGCCATCGTCGTCGAGGGCGTGGGTGCAGATGTCGCTCACGAGCTCGGACAGTAGGTCATCTTTGCTCTTAAAGAGGCCGTAGAATGTCGCGCGGCCTACGTGAGCGCGCGCGATGATGTCGCCGACGGTGATCTTGCCGTAGTCCTCCTCGCGCAGGAGCTCGGAGAACGCCGCGACGATCGCGGCGCGGCTTTTGGCCTTGCGGGCATCCATGGCTATGCGTCCGCGTCAACGAGCAGGCAGCGGAGCGTGCCGGAGCAGCCCTCGTAGGGGCGCTTACCGGCGCCGTAGCCGACGGCCTCGATGCGGTAGCGGGCCGGCAGGTGCTCGGACGTGCGCAGCGCGGCGACGATGGCGGCGCCCGTGGGCGTCACGAGCTCGCCGGCGACCGGTGCAGGCGTGAGGGCGATATTGCCCGCCTGGCACAGGTTGACGACGGCGGGCACCGGGATGGGCATGAGGCCGTGGGCACAGTGAATGGCGCCGTGGCCCTCGGAAAGCGACTCGACCACGA
This sequence comes from uncultured Collinsella sp., assembly GCA_902491395.1. GTDB lineage: Bacteria > Actinomycetota > Coriobacteriia > Coriobacteriales > Coriobacteriaceae > Collinsella. The sequence goes on along the minus strand of CABUHO010000005.1, from coordinate 108,684 downwards.
TTTCCTCAATACCCAGGTCATCGAGGCAGATGGCGACGGAGCAGACGTCGACGATGGAGTCGACGGCGCCCACCTCGTGGAACATGACGGTCTCGGGCGTTTTGCCGTGAGCCTTGGCCTCGGCAGCGGCGAGTACGGAAAAAATGGCGAGGGCGCGACGCTTGGCGCCATCGCTTAACTGCGAGCCATCGATGATGGCGGTGACGTCAGCCAAAGAACGGTGGTGATGGTGGTGGGCGTGATGGTGACCCTCGTGGCTATGGCCGTGGCCCTCATGGTCATGCTCGTGGTAGTGCTCGTGTTCGTGCTCGCCATGATCATGATGGTGGTGCTCATGCTCATGTATATGCTCGACAGCTGCTTCGTTGCCGTAGAGCCAGGCCATATCGTGATCATGGTTCTCGAGGCCCTCTGCAAGCTGGACGTCGAAATCGCAGGCGTCGATGCCATGCTTGTTTACGCGCGTCACGGCGATCGAAAAGCCGTCGACCGGCAGCGTGGCGAGCTGTTCGCGCAGATGCTCCTCGCTGGCGCCCAGGTCGAGCAGGGCCGCGACGGTCATATCGCCGCTGATGCCCGAGGTGCCGTCAATGATAAGCGTGTGCTGATGGTTGGACATGGAATGCTCCTTAACGGGCGCAGGGCGTGCCGGCGCTCAGATGATTGATAAGACTTGCCTGGTAGGCGGCACCAAAGCCGTTGTCGATGTTGACGACCGAAACGCCGCTGGCGCAGGAGTTGAGCATGGCGAGCAGCGCGGCTACGCCACCAAAGCTCGCGCCGTAACCCACGCTGGTGGGAACGGCTATGACCGGACAGCTTACCAGGCCGCCGACAACGCTCGCCAGTGCGCCCTCCATGCCGGCAATGGCGATGACCACCTGTGCCTGGGCAAGTTCCTCGGCATGCGCGAGCAGACGGTGCAGGCCGGCGACACCCACGTCGTAGAGGCGGTCGACCTCGTTGCCATAGAACTCGGCCGTCAACGCGGCTTCTTCGGCGACGGGCAGGTCGCTCGTGCCGGCGCAGGCGACGACGATGCGTCCGTTGCCGGTAGGGAAGGGCTTGCCGCCCACGAGGGCGAGCTGTGCGTCCGGGACATATCCCAGGTCGATGCCGTTGCCAAGAAGCTCAGCGGTGCGCGCGGCTTTTTCGACATCCAGGCGCGTGACCAGGATGCGCTCCTGGCCGGCATCGCGCAGTGCTTCGATAATGGCGGCAATCTGATCGGCGGTTTTACCGGCCCCGTAGACAACCTCGCCGGCTCCCTGGCGCACCCCGCGCGAAAGATCGAGCTGCGCAAAGCCCAAATCGGCGGTCGGAGCCGTCTGGATGCGCGTGAGGGCGTCGGCAGGGGTGACTGCTCCGCCGGCAACATCGCTCAGCAATTGCTCAAGATCTCGCTTATCCATATATGTTCCCTTCGACGGCGCAAAGTCTAGCACTCAAAGGGTATGTTTCCGAACACTAGGACAAAATTGTTCGGAAACTATAGGACAGACTGAATCAATTGTTAGACGGATTGGCTAGTCGCGCAGGATGATGTCCATGGCGAGCATCAGATTGCGCTCGTCGATGGCAAACGGGGCGGCCTCGCGCGTCTTGGGCTTGGCACAAAACGCGATGCCCGTGCCCGCGGCCTGAATCATGGGGATGTCGTTGGCACCGTCGCCAATCGCGACGGTGTGGGCCATATCGACGCCGCACTCAACTGCCCAGTCCAGCAGCTGGATGAGCTTGGACTCCTTGGTCACAATGTCGGCAGCCAACTTACCGGTGAGCTTGCCGTCCACGACCTCCAGACGATTGGCCAGGCAGAAGTCGATACCCGCGGCAGCCACGATCTTGTCAGCGACCTCGTGGAAACCGCCGCTCACCACGCCGACCTTCCAGCCCTTGCTGTGCGCCGAGCGCACAAGCTCCAACGCGCCGGGGGTAAATGTCACGCGCTCAAAGGTGCGCTCGAACACGCTCTCGTCCAGGCCGGCGAGCAGCCCCACGCGCTCCTCGAGCGCCTGCTTAAAGTCGAGCTCGCCGCGCATGGCGCGTTCGGTGATCTGTGCCACCTGCTCGCCCACGCCGGCCTCTTCGCCCAACAGGTCGATGACCTCCTGGTTGATGAGCGTGGAGTCGATATCCATAACGATGAGGCGTGCAGTCATGGCGGGCCTTTCCGAGTGCAGTTGTATTGGGGCACATTGTCGCACGTGACGAGCGCGAGCGGGTGCCACGGCGCGTCAATTGTTTCGTCTCCGTCAAGTCTTTGGGCAGGAGCTACTTTTCCGCGGCACATCGACACAGGTGCGATAAGATGGAACGCCATGTCTGGCTGCGCGGTTTACGCAGGCCGGGCAAATCTGTACGACGCCGCCCGGAACGACACGGGGCGGCACAGATCCATAAAGGAGGATCACTGGTATGAGCCAGACCCGTCCCATTGACGAGCATTCCATGCACACCCGTACCTGCGGCGAGCTTCGCCGCGAGAACGTGGGCGAAGAGGTCACCCTCACCGGTTGGGTGAGCCGTCGCCGCGACCACGGCGGCCTTATCTTCTGCGACCTTCGCGACCGCGAGGGCATCACGCAGCTCACCTTCGACCCCGAGCACTCCGACGGCGACGCCTTTAAGATCGCCGAGACCATGCGTCCCGAGTGGCCCATCAAGATCCACGGCGTCGTGCGCGCCCGTGGCGAGGAGACCACCAACACCAAGCTCGCGACCGGCGAGATCGAGGTCCTGACTGACCACGCCGAGGTGCTCAACACGTCCGTCACCCCGCCGTTCCAGATTGAGGACGGCATCGAGACCAGCGAGGACACCCGTCTGCGTTATCGCTATCTGGACCTCCGTCGTCCCGAGATGATGGCCAACCTCAAGCTGCGCTCCGACTTTACCTTTGCCATTCGCGAGGCGCTGCACAACCGTGAGTTCATGGAGGTCGAGACGCCCTCCCTGTTTAAGTCCACGCCCGAGGGCGCTCGCGACTTCATCGTTCCCAGCCGTATTCAGCCGGGTAACTTCTACGCCCTGCCGCAGTCCCCGCAGCTCCTGAAGCAGCTGCTCATGGTCGGTGGCGTCGAGCGCTACTATCAGGTCGCCAAGTGCTTCCGCGACGAGGACCTGCGTGCCGACCGTCAGCCCGAGTTCACCCAGGTCGATATCGAGATGTCCTTCGTGGACCAGAACGACGTTATGAGCGCGCTCGAAGAGGTCCTGGCCGACGCCTTCGGCCGCATGGGTGTCGAGATGCCCACGCCGCTGCGTCGCATGGACTATTGGGAGGCCATGGACACCTATGGCTCCGACAAGCCCGATACTCGCTACGGCATGCACCTGGTCGACCTGACCGACATCTTTGCCAACTCCAAGTTCAAGGTCTTTGCGACCGCTGCAAACGAGGAGGGCTCTGTCGTCAAGGCCATCAACGCCAAGGGCGCCGGTGCCTGGGCACGTGCCAAGATCGATAAGCTTGCCGGCGTGGCTTCCACGTTTGGCGCCAAGGGCCTGGCCTGGATCGCTTTCCGCGAGGACGGCTCCATCAACAGCCCCATCGTCAAGTTCTTCTCGGACGAGGAGATGGCGGCTCTGCGCGAGCGCATGGACGTCGAGCCCGGCGACCTTGTGATGTTCGCCGCCGGCCCGCGCCTGCTCTCTGACGAGATCCTGGGCGGCATGCGTTCCCACATGGCCAACGCGCTCGAGATCAAGCGCGAGGGCCACGACTTCCTGTGGGTCGTCAACTTCCCGCTGTTCCACTGGGACGAGGATCGCAAGGCCTATGCTGCCGAGCATCAGCCCTTCACCCTGCCGACCGAGACCGATATCGCCAAGATCGAGGCCGACCCGTTGGCAGCCGGTTCTTGCACCTACGACTTTGTCATGGACGGCTTTGAGGCCGGCGGCGGCGGTATGCGTATCCACAACGCCGAGATGCAGATGTCCATGCTCAAGCTCCTGGGCTTTACCGAGGAGCGCGCCGAGTCGCAGTTTGGCTTCCTCATGGAGGCGCTCAAGTTTGGTGCGCCCCCGATGGGCGGTTTCGCTCTGGGCCTGGACCGCGTGTGCATGCTGCTCACCGGCTCCGACTCCATCCGCGACGTCATGGCGTTCCCCAAGACGGCCAGCGGCTCCGACCTCATGTCGGGCGCCCCGAGTGCCGTTTCCGGCGCCCAGCTCAAGGACGTCAGCCTGCGCCTGATGTAGGCGAGTGGCTGCATATTGCCTGTATGCGAGGGAAGGACTCGTGCCTTCCCTCGTTTTTTATACGCCGAGATTGTGAGGGCATGGGATGACCGGGCGTCGCGGAAAGTGCGTCCCGGAATCTGCGCCCAGAGTGGGCTGCAATTTCCCAAACAGGGCCCTTTGGGAAACTGCAGCCCAGAATTCAGCCAAATAATGGGACACAGTTTCCGGTCGAGCTTCTGGCGGGCCTCGACAAGCATCTAACGCTACAATAACTACCACGTGGCTGGGTTTGCCGGCCGAATGTGCGATGCCGCGGGAGGGGACATGGTCGAGTTTACAAAGACGATTAAAGATCCGTTGGGACTACATGCCCGCCCGGTTGCGCTGCTCTATGACATCATTGCCAAGCATCGTAGCGACGTGTCAGTCAGCATCGGCGATCGCCATACCGACGGTCGCGACGTTATGGGCCTCATGGCTCTCTACGGCGAGTGCGGCGAGGACATCATCTTCCGCGTTTCGGGCGTAGACGAGGCTTCCTGCGTCACGTCGATTAGAAACCTCTCGCTCTAACTTCAACAATGTGACAAGGGGGACAGTCCCCTTTGTTGCATAAATTGGTATGACAAGGCACCGCAAAGCGATGGTCTTTGCGGTGCCTCTTTTGTTTCGTATAGGAAACTTTTTCGAAAACTGAATGGGGACCCTTCCAAAAAAGTTAACCACGTGTTAGTTTACTAAAGCGAACATAGACGTGGTTAACTTTTACCGCGTCGATGTTGAGGACGAACTGACGTTAGGAGCTCACTCATGTCTTGCGGACCGCAGATGCCGGCCATGCCGCTTTCGATGGTAAAGGCGGGCGAAACCGTGCGCGTGTCTCGTGTAAAGGGCAATGAGGACATGAAGCACCACCTCAAGGACCTCGGCTTTGTCGAGGGCAGCGAGATCCACGTGGTGAGCTCGAGTGGCGCCAACATCATCGTCACGGTGCTGGGCGCTCGCTTTGGCATCGATTCCAAGGTTGCCATGCACATCATGACCGTCGGTTAGTCCGCAGCATTTAAAAACTGAAAGGGGGACAAGTAAATGAAGACGTTGGGTGACGTTAAGGTGGGCGAGAGCTCTACCATCGTCAAGCTTCACGGTGAGGGCGCACTTCGCCGCCACCTCATGGACCTGGGGCTCATCAAGGGCACTTCGTTCAAGGTCGTGAAGGTCGCGCCGCTCGGTGATCCGGTCGAGATCAACGTGCGCGGCTACGAGCTTTCCATCCGCAAGGAGGAGGCTGCCGTCGTCGAGGTCCAGTAAGGGCCGATGGCGAATATTTCTGCAGATAAAGTTAGGTTTTTCTAACTTAATGCAGCAACTTTGAAGCACATTATCCAGCTCGCGCGGAGAAAGCAGCGCGGGCACGCAAGGAAGAAGGATTGAATGGCGGATTCTCAGATCCATGTCGCGCTGGCGGGTAACCCCAACTGCGGCAAGACCACGCTTTTCAACCTGATCACCGGCGCCAACGGCTACGTTGGCAACTGGCCGGGCGTCACGGTTGAGAAAAAGGAAGCCAAGCTCCTGAGCGACAAGAGCGTCACGATTACGGACCTCCCCGGCATCTACTCGCTTTCCCCCTACAGCCCCGAGGAGCAGTGCTCGCGCGATTACCTCATGAGCGGCGAGCCCGATGTCGTCGTCCAGGTTGTCGACGCCACCAACCTCGAGCGCAACCTGTACCTGGCGCTTCAGGTTATCGAGACCGGCCTGCCCGTGGTCGTCGCCCTCAACATGGCCGACCTGGTCGAGAAGAACGGCGATAAGATCGACACGGACAAGCTTTCCAAGAAGCTCGGCTGCCCGGTCATGATGATCTCGGCTCTTAAGAACAAGGGCATCAAGGAGCTGTTCGAGCAGGTCAAGAAGTCCGCTGCTTCCAAGGGCCAGGTGCCGGAGCACAAGTTCGATTCCTCCATCGAGGACGTTCTGGACCACATCGAGAATAACCTGCCTGCGAGCGTTCCCGCCAACAAGCGCCGCTACTACGCGGTCAAACTGTTTGAGCGCGACGCGGACGCCTGCAAGCTCATCAACCTCACCAAGGAGAAGGCTGCTCGCGTGGAGCAGCTGGTCGCCCAGTGCGAGCAGGACTGCGACGACGACGCCGAGTCCATCATCACCGGCGAGCGTTACGGCGTGATTGCCCACATCATTGACGAGTGCCTTACCAAGGCTCCGGCAAAGATGAGCACCTCCGAGAAGATCGACCGCGTGGTTACCAACCGTATCCTGGGCCTGCCGATCTTCGTGGTCATCATGTTCTGCGTGTACTACATCGCCGTTTCCACCCTGGGCGGCACGGTGACCGACTTCACCAACGACCAGCTCTTCGGTACCGACGGTTGGTACGTGCTCGGTCAGGGCCGCGACGCCTACGACGCAGCTGTTGAGGCTGCGGGTGACGCCGCCGACTCGGTCGACCCGGCACAGTACGGCCCCTATGTCCCGGGTATTACCACCATGGTGCACGATGCCCTTGTGGCGGGCGGTACCGAGGACGGTGGCCTTGTTGATTCGCTGGTCTGCGACGGCATCGTCGGCGGCCTGGGCGCCATCTTCGGCTTTGTGCCGCAGATGTTCCTGCTCTTTGTGATGCTGTCTTTCTTGGAGGACTGCGGCTACATGGCCCGCGTCGCCTTCATCATGGACCGCGTGTTCCGCCGCTTTGGCCTGTCCGGTAAGTCGTTCATCCCCATGCTCGTGTCCTCGGGCTGCGGCGTCCCCGGCGTCATGGCCACCAAGACCATCGAGAACGAGAAGGACCGTCGCATGACGGTCATGACGACCACGTTCATTCCCTGTGGCGCCAAGCTGCCGATCATCGCCCTGCTCATGGGCTCCATCATCGGCGATTCTTCCACCACCGCCGCGTGGATCAGCCCACTCTTCTACTTCCTGGGCGTCTTTGCCGTCATCGCCTCGGGCCTCATGCTCAAGAAGACCAAGCTCTTCGCCGGTCGCCCGACGCCGTTTGTTATGGAGCTTCCTGCCTACCACTTCCCGGCGATCCGCTCTTGGGCACTGCACGTGTGGGAGCGCTGCTGGGCCTTTATCAAGAAGGCCGGCACGGTCATCTTCGCGTCCACCGTCGTTGTTTGGTTCCTCTCCAACTTTGGTAGCTATAACGGTTCCTTTGGCTTCCTGCCTGCGATGGACGGCATCCCCGAGGAGTTCATGGACTACTCCGTGCTCGCCATGCTCGGTAACCTGGTCGCTTGGATCTTCGCCCCGCTCGGCTTTAGCACCTGGCAGGCCACCGCGCTGACTGTCTCTGGCCTTGTGGCCAAGGAGAACGTCGTCGCCACTGCCGGCTCGCTGCTGTCCGTTGCCGACGCCGCCGAGACCGACCCGAGCCTGTGGACCGCGTTTGCCGGTATGTTCCCGACCATGGGCGCTTGCGTGGCCTTCGGTGCCTTCAACCTGCTGTGCGCCCCCTGCTTCGCCGCCATGGGTACCATCCGCAACCAGATGGACTCGGGCAAGTGGACTGCGATCGCCATCGGTTACGAGTGCGCCTTCGCTTGGGTGATCGGCCTGTTCATCAACCAGTTCTACAACCTGCTTGTCCTTGGCCAGTTTGGTATCTGGACGGTTGTGGCCATTGTGCTGCTTGTTGCGATGCTCTTCCAGATCTTCCGCCCCATGCCCAAGCACGCTTGGACCGACGAGGACGAGACCAACACCGCTTCCGCCGCAGTTTCCGCTTAAGTCCGAATAAGGATTAGCCCCTTTCCGCGAGCCCGGGTGTCCCAGCGACACTCGGGCTTTTTGGTGGGGGAGATGTGACGTTTCCGCAGATAAAACCGACCAAAATAAACCTGTCCCTTTTTGGCAGGCGGAGGATGGTGTAAAGTAAGTGGTGGTTAACTAGAGGAGGCTTGCTATGGCACCTATCGATATTGTTGTACTGGCTGTTATCGGTATTGCGTTTGTCGCCGTGTGCGTGCGCATCTACCGCAAGGGCACCTGCGCCGACTGCGCTCAAGGTGGCGTTTGCACAGGACATTGCTCCAACAAAAAGACGTGCGCCGCACTTAAGGGCGTGGACAAAATTGCCGAAGACCTGGGCCGCGGTATCAAATAAGGTCCGTCATCCAAGCGCCTCGCGAGCATCCGTTCGCGGGGCGCTTTGCACATTTGGCGGCGAGCGCGGCGAGTTGAAGAGTGATTTTGGGGTATCGTTACCTGTACTGTTAATTGGCAACTTATCTATAACGGAGTAACCCCATGAGCGCTCGCGTAACCATGAAGGACATAGCCGCCGAGCTTGGCGTTTCCATCAATACCGTGCACAAGGCCCTGACGGGTAAGGCCGGCGTGAGCGAATCCGTGCGTGCCAAGGTGAATGCCAAGGCCGAGGCAATGGGTTACCACCGCAACACAAGTGCCTCGAGCCTGCGCCGCAAGGATATCAACCTGGTGTTTTGCCTGCCCCGCGCATCGCGCGAGGGAGCGTACTTTTTCCGTTACCTGTGGGAAGGCTGCAACCGCTTTGAGCAGGAGGTCATCGACCGGGGCATTACGGTTGAGCGCGTAGAATTTGGCGTGGGTGGCTACGCCGATGCGCTCGAGCAAATCGACGAGCGCCTGCAGATAGGGGAGAAGATTGATGGCCTGCTTGCCTATGTTCCGGGCGATGACCGCGCAACCGAGCTCTTGAGGCAGATTGCCGAGGCGGGCGTGGCGATTGAGCTCGTCGACGGCGACCGACCGCACCTCGATCGCCTGGGTGCCAGTCTGGCGGACTATTCCGCGGCGGGCAGCCTTATGGCAGAGCAGGCGGCAAACCTGGTTCACGCTTCTGGGACTGACGCCCGCGTGCTCCTGTTGGCGGGCGACCCCTATACCGATTCACACTACCTGACCGCCCGCGCCTTTCATAATTACCTGCGCGAACACGATATTCCATGGCAAGTTGAGGACCTTGCCGGCGCCCATGCGCAAGTCAAACAGCTCGAGCGCGAGCTTGAGCAGCGCTTGAGTGCGCCGGATGCCCCTGAGCTCATCTGTAGCGTTTTTGCCGTTGGTTCCGAGGTGGTCGCCGACGCGCTTGTTTCAAGCGGCAAGGCCGGCAAGGTCATGGTAATCGGCAACGACCTGTTTCCCGAGAGCGCCTTGGCCTTGCGCCGTGGCATCTTTACCAATATTGTCTATAAGGACCCGGTGAGCCTGGCCTACCGTGGCGCCAAGACCTTGGGCGAGTATCTGCTGTGGGGTAAAACTCCGGCGGAGCCCGTGCAGAAGGGTGCTGTGGAGATGGTGTTTGCCAGCAACGTCGACCGCTACTGCGAGCTTGCGGGAATTTAGCCGTTTAGTCAGGTACCCCCTCTTGCGACGTGCATTTTTTGGAGTATTCAGCAATGGCGTGTCCCGAAAGAGGTAAGGACGACTGTTTTAAATGCCCCCGATGGCGTAATTCGCCATCGGGGGCATTTATTTATGCCGATTGGGCGCAATATGAGCATCAGATAGGGCTTCGAAGACGGTACGCGGTGCGCTCCGATGCTGAATACTCCCAAAAATGCACGGCGGAACATGACCCACCTGGCCAAAGCGCTCAAGTTCGGTATTCGGGGACGCCTGCCAATTCGCAATACATACAAGTCACGGCTCCAGTAACCGTTGAACGGGCAAAATCGACCGTTCACCCCATGGTGGTTAGGTGAACGTTCACCTTTTAAGTCGCAATGAATTAGTATAGTGAACGTTCACCTAGAGGATAACGAGCGCATCGTGCGCCCGCTCCGCCAACAAAGGGGTTGTTTGATGAAAAACTTCATGGACGATCAGGATTTCCTGCTGAGCACCAAAACCGGCGAGGAGCTGTTCCACAACTTTGCCGAGGGTATGCCCATCGTTGACTACCACTGCCACATTTCTCCCAAGGAGATCTGGGACGACAAGCGTTTTGAGAACATCACCGAGGTTTGGCTGGGCGGTGACCACTACAAGTGGCGCTTGATGCGTGCCAACGGCGTTGACGAGCGCTTCATTACCGGCGATGCCCCTGCTCGCGAGAAGTTCCAGAAGTGGGCCGAGACCCTGGGCCGTTGCGTGGGCAATCCCGTCTTTGAGTGGAGCCACCTGGAGCTTAAGCGTTACTTTGGCTACGAGGGCGTCCTGAACGGCAAAACCGCTCAGGAGGTCTGGGACCTTGCCAACGCCAAGCTCGCCGAGGCTAGCTTTACCTGCCGCAACCTGATCAAGCAGTCCAACGTCCGCATGATCTGCACTACCGACGACCCCGCCGACAGCTTTGAGTGGCACAAGAAGATTGCCGCCGACGACAGTTTTGACGTTCAGGTCGTTCCCGCCATGCGCCCCGATGCCGCCCTGCGCATCGAGCGTGGCCAGGAGTTCGCCGACTACTGCAAGCATCTCTCCGAGGTTGCTGGCGTTGAGATCAGCGACTTCGAGGGCATGAAGGCTGCCATCTCCAAGCGCTACGACGTTGCCCACGAGCTGGGCTGCCGCGCTTCCGACCACGCGCTCGACTACGTTATGTACGTTCCGGCTACCGCCGACGAGATCGAGGCCATCTTTGCCAAGGGCCTTGCCGCCGAGCCGCTTACCGAGGACGAGGTCCTCAAGTACAAGACGGCCTTTATGCAGTTCGTCGCCGGCGAATATGTCCGCCTTGGCTGGGCCATGCAGCTGCACTTTGGCTGCAAGCGTGACAACAACCGCGCTATGTTCGCCAAGCTCGGTCCCGACACCGGCTACGACTGCATCTCCAACTACACGCCGTCCGACCAGCTGGCCGATTTCCTCAACTCCATCCAGGAGTCCACGGGTCTGCCCAAGACCATCCTGTACAGCCTGAACCCCATCGACAACACCATGATCGATACCGTGATGGGCTGCTTCCAGGAGGCTCCGACCGCCGGCAAGATCCAGAACGGCTCTGCCTGGTGGTTCAACGACAACGAGATCGGTATGCGCGAGCAGCTCACGGCTCTAGCTAACGAGGGCGTGCTGGGCAACTTTGTGGGCATGCTTACCGATTCCCGCTCCTTCCTGTCCTACCCGCGTCACGAGTACTTCCGTCGCGTGCTGTGCGGCGTGATCGGCGAGTGGGTCGAGCAGGGCAAGTATCCGGCCGACATGGAGCTGCTGGGAGCCATCGTGCGCGACATCAGCTACAACAACGCGGTTCGCTACTTTGGCTTTGACCTGGATACCGTCGAGGCCTAAACCCGCATCGAATCACACCGAACTCGGGAGCGCCGTTGCCACACGCGGCGCCCCCGTTTTGCCTGCACGCTAACAGCAATCTAAGGAGAGACATCGATGGAGAACATCAGCTACGAGACGCTCGAGAAGATCGGCTACAAGGGCTACCTGCTGCCCAAGGACGCGCCCGAGAAGGTTCTGCAGTTTGGCGAGGGCAATTTCCTGCGCGCTTTCGTTGACCGCTTCTTCGATATGGGCAACGAGGCAACCGGCTGGAACGGCAAGGTTGTCATGGTACAGCCCATCAGTGGCGCCTTTGGCTTTGCCGATGGCATCAATGCCCAGGACGACCTGTACACCGTGCTGGTGCGCGGCAAGGAGAACGGCAACACGGTCGACGAGTCCCGTGTGATCAGCGCCTGCAGCCGCTGTCTCAATCCGTATCGCGAGGACGACTACCGCGCCATGATGGAGGTTGCCGTCTCCGACGACCTAGAGATTATCGTCTCCAACACCACCGAGGCCGGCATTGCCTACGATCCGTCCTGCAAGGCCGACGACATGCCGCCCGCGAGCTTCCCCGCCAAGCTTGTCCAGGTCCTTCACACTCGCTGGGCTGCCGGTAAGCCGGGCGTCATCGTGCTCGCCTGCGAGCTCATCGACCATAATGGCGAGGAGCTGCTGCGCATCATGAACCAGTACGTGAGCGACTGGGGCTGGGAGGACGAGTTTGCGCAGTGGATGGCCAACGACTGCACCGTCTGTACCACGCTCGTCGACACTATCGTCCCCGGCCGCATCCGCGACCCCAAGGAGGCCGCTGCCGTGGCCGAGCGCCTGGGCTACGAGGATCCCTTCCTGGCCGTGCGCGAGCCCTTCCAGATGTGGGGTATCCAGGGCGATGAGTTGCTCAAGGAGCGTCTGCCCTTCGTGAAGGCCGGCCTGCCGGGCGTCTTTGTGACCCCCGATGTCACCCCGTACAAGAAGCGCAAGGTCCGCATTCTCAACGGCGCCCACACTGCCTTTGTTCCGGGCTCCTGGGTTGCCGGCTTTGATATCGTGCGCGATTGCATGCACGACGAGACCGTCCGCGGCTTCATGAATACCATGCTCTACGACGAGGTCATCCCGACGCTTGCCGCCGATCTGGATGTCGAGGACTGCAAGGCCTTTGCCGCCGCCGTCGAGAACCGCTTCGACAACCCGTTTATCGACCACGCGCTGCTCTCCATTTGCCTCAACTCCACGGCCAAGTGGCGCGCTCGCGACCTGCCCACGCTCAAGGACTATGTTGCCGAGACCGGCAACCTGCCCAAGTGCCTGGCGACGAGTCTCGCCACGCTCATTGCCTTCTATACTCAGGAGCTCGTTGCTCGCGAGGGCGATGGCCTGCACCTGCGCCGTGCCGACGGCACCGAGTACACCGCTCAGGACGACGCCTTCGTGCTCGACTTCTACGCCGCCCACGCCGGTGCAGACGATGCCGAGCTGGTGCACGACGTGCTCAGCAACGAGCAGATGTGGGGCGAGGACCTTACGCAGATTGCCGGCCTTGAGGAGTTTGTCGTCAACGCGCTTGCCGTCGTGTGCGTCGAGGGCGCCAAGCAGGCCTTCGCCAACGCCCAGGCCTAAATCCTTCTGTGCGCCCGCCGGGTAACTGGCGGGCGCCCGCTGACTTCTGCTCAACCTGTAGGGTTAGGACTCTTTGTAATGAATACTATCCAGATCAATCCGGCCGACAACGTGATCGTTGCGCTGTCGCCGCTTGCCAAGGGCACCGCCGTCGCGGTTCCCGGGGTGGGCGAGGTCGTGGCCGCGGAGGATATTCCGCAGGGCCACAAGATGGCCGTGCGCGCCATTGCGGCGGGGGAGGACGTCGTCAAGTACGGTCTTCCTATCGGCCACGTGACGGGCGACATCCAGCCTGGTCAGTGGCTTCATACACATAACGTCAAGACCAACCTTTCGGGCGAGGTCGAGTACGCTTACAACCCGACGCATCCGGTCGTTGAGCCGGTTGAGCCCGAGACCTTTATGGGCTTCCGCCGCGCCGACGGCCGCGCCGCCACGCGCAACGAGCTGTGGATCATCCCCACGGTCGGCTGCGTCAACGAGGTCGCGCGTGCCATGTGCGAGCAGGCCCAGGATCTGGTCGAGGGTTCGCTGGAGGGCGTCTACTACTTCCCGCATCCCTTTGGCTGCTCCCAGACCGGCGCCGACCACGCCCAGACACGCCGTCTGCTGGTGGCGCTCTCGCGTCACGCAAACGCTGCGGGTGTGCTGTTCCTGTCCCTCGGTTGCGAAAACTGCACGCACCAGCAGGTACTCGACGAGCTCGGTGACTTCGATCACGAGCGCGTTCGCTTCCTCACCTGCCAGGATGTAGCCGACGAGCAGGTCGAGGGCCACAAGATTCTGTCCGAGCTGGCCGACCTGGCCAAGCAGGCCAAGCGTGAGCCCATTCCGGCCTCCGAGCTGGTCATTGGCCTTAAGTGCGGTGGCTCTGACGGTCTTTCGGGCATTACCGCCAACCCCACGATCGGTCGCGTGAGCGATATGGTTGTCGCTCGCGGCGGCACGTCGGTGCTCACCGAGGTTCCCGAGATGTTTGGTGCCGAGAGCATTCTGCTCGATCGCTGCGAGAACGAGCAGGTCTTTAGCGCCGCCTCCGACATGCTCAATGGCTTTAAGGACTACTTTATCAGCCACGGCGAGGTCGTCTATGAGAACCCGAGCCCCGGTAACAAGGATGGCGGCATTACCACGCTCGAGGACAAGAGCTGCGGCTGCGTGCAAAAGGGCGGATCTGCCCCCATCGTCGACGTGCTGCCGTATGCCGGTCAGGCTACCAAGCATGGCCTGAACATGCTGTGCGGTCCGGGCAACGACATGGTATCCACTACGGCCCTGACGGCTGCCGGCTGCCACGTGATTCTGTTCTCGACCGGCCGCGGCACGCCGTTTGGCGCACCGGCGCCTACCCTCAAGGTGTTCACCAACCAGCGTCTGTGCGACCACAAGGCCAACTGGATGGACTTTAACGCCGGCGTGGTCGCCACGGGCGAGCGTACGCTCGACGAGGCTGCCCACGACCTGTACCAGCTGGTGCTAGAGACGGCGAGCGGCAAGCTTACGAGTGCCGAGCGTCGCGGCTGCCACGAGATCAGCATTTGGAAGGATGGCGTCTGCCTGTAGCGGTAAATGGGTTCGCATAGGGCACTATTGACCATGGCCCCGTCGGGAGTGTTCCCGGCGGGGCCATGTTTGTTTTGTCTGTTCGGGCGTGTCTTTCTGAGGGTATGGGAGCGGCGAAAACAATAAACGTTCACCTAATCGACCTCAAATTTAAACCCACTCAATACCCATGTAATCGTGATTTTTTTCAAGTCAGATGTCCGTTCAACGGCAAAAAACGACCGTTCAAGGATAATATATAAGTGAACGTTCACCTATTATAAGCAATCGCGCATAATCTAGCTAAACGTTCACCCTGAACGGCATGCAGACAGACGTCGGTATGGACTCCAATGTCTTGTTCCAAGACAATCGAGAAAAGAGAGGGAGCTCGATGACTAACAAGATCGGTAAAAAGCGCAAGATCACATTCTGGACGCGCTTGGGCTTTGGTATGGGCGGCATGCTCAACTCTGGTGCCCTGACCTTTACGCACAGCTACATGGTGCTGTTCCTGTCCACGGAGTGCGGTCTGTCCGCAGGCGAGGCTGCGCTGATCAGCTCGTTCGCCATCTATCTCAACGCCATTCTGTGCCCGCTCATGGGCTTTGTGGCCGATAACTTCTACGCTACCAAGATCGGCCGTATCTTTGGCCGCCGCCGTTTCTGGATCTTGCTGGCAATCCCGATGATGGTCGCCGAGCCGCTCATCTTTGTGGCTACGCCGTTTGGTTTCCCGTACTACTTTGTGCTGTACCTGATCTACAACGTCGCGTATACGTTCTGCACCGCCAACCTGTCGCCGCTTACCATCGAGATGACCGACGACTTCAAGGAGCGTACGTACCTCACCGGCTACAAGCACCTCTTTGGTAACGCCGCCGGCTTCCTGATGGCAGCACTCGTCGGCTTTGGCTTTGGCACCTTCGGCGAGACCAACCCGTTCAGCTACTTCATCATCGCTACGGTCAACGCTTCGGTCATGGCAATCTCGCTGCTGTGCGTGTACCTGTCCACGTGGGAGCACACACCCGAGGAGGTCGCTCAGGAGAAAATCGAGAGCGTCGGCGAGGGTATCAAGAAGTTCTTCATCGACGTTGTCTCCACCTTCCGCAATAAGTCCTTCCGCAAGGTCCTGTATGCACAGGTCTCCACGAAGCTCGCTGCTGCCTGCTGGTCTGCCTGCCTGTCCTTCTTCATCGTCTACTGCCTGCAGATTCCTAAGTCCTACGAGTCCGTGATGGAGATGCCCGGCAAGGTCGTCGCCATCGTCTGCACCGCCATCTGGGTCGCCCTCATGGCCAAGAAGGGCTTCCACAAGTCTTGGTACCTGGCAAACGTCGGTTGCGCCGCGTGCATCATCGCCTACAACTACTTCGCCTTTGGTCAGATCAACGGCACCTCCACGGTCGCCATCGCCATGATTGCCTACCCCATCATCTTCGCCATCTGGAAGTTCTTCTACGTCGGCTTCCAGTATCTGCCCGACGTGCTGCTCAACTACATCCCCGATGTCGATGAGCTCATCACCCTGCGTCGTCGCGAGGGCATCTACAGCTCCGCTCAGCAGCTCTGCCAGCAGATTGCCCAGGCTGTTGCCGTCAACGCATGGGCTATCGTCCTTGCTGCCTCCGGCTTCATTCAGACCGCCGGCAATAGCGACGCCGTGACCCAGCCCGCCACCGTGCCTCTGTACATCTGCGGCTACATGCTCATCGGCTGCGCCGGCTTCTTCCTGCTCGCGGCCGTCCTTGCCCGCGGCATCAAGATCGACAAGGAGCAGTGCGACATCCTTTGCGACGAGATCCACCGTGTCAAGGAGGGTGGCAAGATGGCCGACGTCAAGCCCGAGGTCAAGGCGCTTTGCGAGGAGCTCTCCGGCTTTAAGTACGAGGACTGCTTCGCCCACAACAATGTTGGCTTCCAGGACGGCAGCGTAATTCCCGCCGAGTAAGGCCAGCGCATTGTCCAAACCAAAGGGCCGTGCCACCGGAGATCCACCGGCGGGTGCGGCCCTTTTTTAAAAACGAGTAGTATGAACTTCTGATTACATTTGAGGGAGAGACCCATGGAGACGAACGTTATCTGGCGCAACGCCCGTGCGGCCGTTATCGAGCTCGACGATGGCGGCTACTTTACCTGTGCCGATACGTGGGAAATCTTTGTCAACGATGAGCCCGCCGGTACCACGAATACGGTCGAGACCTATGTCGATGGCCTGGTTCCCGGCAAGCGCAACCTGATCCGCTTTGTCTGCGGCGAGCACGAGTTGAGCGTGGGCGTCACCACGCCGGCGGAGCCCTTTACCATCAACGTTCGCGACTGCGGAGCCAAGGGCGATGCCGAGCACGACGACACCACCAACATTCAGGCTGCCATCATGGCCTGCCCCAAGGGCGGGCGCGTGCTGATCCCCGCCGGCAGTTACCGCATCAAGTCCCTCTTCCTTAAGAGCAATATCAACATCGAGCTTGCCGAGGGCGCGGTGCTGCTGGCCCGTCACGACCGCGCGGCGCTTGCCTACATTCCGGGCACGGTCACGGGCGACGAGGGCGCCGGGTATGCCGGCACCGACATGCTGCCCCTGGGCCGCTGGGAAGGCGAGAGCTTTTCGACCTACTGTTCGACCTTTACGGGCCTGAGCGTGCACGACGTGTGCATCTATGGCCGCGGCGCCATCGACGGCCAGACCGATTTTGCCGAGGACAACTGGTGGAACAAGGACTTTAAGAACATCTTCCGTCCCGAGGAGGGCCGCGAGGTCGCCCGCCCGCGCATGATTTTCCTGTCCGAGTGCGAAAACGTGAGCCTTGCCGGCTTTACCGTGCGCAACAGCCCGGCGTGGAATATCCATCCCATTCTGTGCGAGCACGTCGATGCCCTGTGCCTGTCCATCGAGGGTCCCAAGAACTCCCACAACACCGACGGTTTCGATCCCGAGAGCTGCGGTTTTGTCCGCATCCTTGGCTGTCAGTTCTCGGTGGGGGACGACTGCATCGCCATCAAGAGCGGCAAACTGGGCATTGAACCCGAGCTCCGTCCCGCCACGCACGACGTGCTGATCTCGCACTGCTACATGCACGACGGCCACGGCGCCGTGGTGCTGGGATCCGAGGCCGCCGGCGGCATCAAGGACCTCACCGTGAGCAAGTGCCTCTTTGAGCGCACCGACCGCGGCCTGCGCGTCAAGACCCGCCGTGGGCGCGGCAAGGACGCCGTCAACGAGGGCATCACCTTCGAGCACATTCGCATGGACAAAGTGCTCACGCCCTTCGTGGTCAACTCGTTCTACTTCTGCGATAAGGACGGCAAGACCGACTATGTCCAGAGCCGCGACGCGGTACCCGTCGACGACCGTACGCCCGGCTTTGGCGCCACGACGTTTTGCGATATCGAGGCCACCAACTGCCATGCGGCCGCGGCCTATATCACGGGCCTTCCCGAGAGCAAGGTGACGCGCCTGACGTTCCAGGATGTCCATGTGACCTTTGCCGCCGATGCCGAGCCCTTTGTGCCGGCCATGGCCTGCGGCGTGGAGCCCATGGTGCGCCAGGGCATCATCGCGCAGAACGTGAAAGTCCTCGACCTGCAGAACGTGCGCATCGAGGGTCAGGATGGCGACGAGCTGCAGCTGCAAAACGTCGACAAGGTTATCCGCGCGTAGGGTAGTGCTCCTGCACAAGTGAATACGGCATGTTGAGGCGTGCGACGGTCGGGTCTGCCCGGCTGTCGCACGCAATCTATAGGTGCCGGTATTGCACGGTGGGTGTTCTGTGACAGAAAGCGTAATGACAGATGAGTGGTAAAGAACAGCTCTTTGAGGTATCGCTCGAACGCGAAGGTGCGTATCGCAGCATTTCGGCGGCGCTTGAGGCGGCGGAGCGGTGTGTGCCCGATGTGACCGTGCCGGTGCGCGTGCTGGTGGCGCCGGGTGAGTACCGCGAACGGGTCGAAATTCGTCGTCCGCATGTGATGCTCGAGGGCGAGACGGCCGACAGCGTGCGTATCGTGGGAGGCCTGGGTGCCAAGATGCCTTCGGAAGATGGTAGCGGCCAGGATGGAAGACTCGGCACCTTCCGTACGTACACGGTGCTGGTCGATGCCGACGACGTGACGCTCGCGGGTCTAACAATCGAAAACAACGCCGGTGATGGGCGCGAGGTCGGTCAGGCGATTGCCCTGTATGCCGATGGTGACCGCCTGGTTGTCGATGCCTGCTGCATTAAGGGACACCAGGACACGCTCTTTTTGGGGCCGCTGCCGCCGCGCGAGGCCAAGCCGGGCGGCTTTATAGGCTCCAAGCAGTTCGCCCCGCGCCGCGTGGGGCGGCAGTATTTTCGACGTTGCCGGATCGAGGGCGATGTCGACTTTATCTTTGGCGGCGCGCGTGCCTACTTTGAGGGGTGTGAGATTCGCTCGCTCAACCGCGATATGGATGTCAACGGGTATGTAACGGCAGCCTCCACGCCTCAGGGCGAGCCGTACGGATTTGTGTTTCATGGCTGTTCGTTTACAGCCGATGAGGACATTGCCCCCGGATCGGTCTATCTGGGTCGTCCATGGCGCGAGTGGGCCCAGACCGTTTTGCTCGAATGCTGGCTGGGCCCCCATATTTCACTCGAGGGTTGGTGGGATTGGAATAAGCCAGCGGCACATGACGGCACCCTGTATGCCGGCGGTGCCCTGTTTGGCCCGGCGGGTGATACTGCCGCTTGGGTGCCGTGGGCGCATTGCCTGACCGGTCAGGATTCCGAACGCTATGCGCGTGACCGAGTGCTTGCCGGCGCGGATGGTTGGGATCCCGAGGGCGGCGACGGTGATGCGGTAGAGACGGCCGGGCTATCTGCCAATGGCCGCACCGTGCACATCGAGACGTACTACGAGGACGAACCTGCGTTGCGCGCCCGACTGAAGCGCGAGGGGCGCTCGGCCGCATTTACGGGCAAGACTCCCACAGACTTTGAGGCATGGAAGGCTGCGACCAGGACTCGCCTGTACGATATTTTGGGTCTTTCGCTTATGGACCGCGCCCCGATTGAGATTCGTGAGCTCAATCGCGTGCGGGTTGCCGGCAGCATCGTGCGTACTCATGCGGTGTTGCAGGTTGAGCACGATGTATGGATGCCGTTTTACCTGTTGGAGCCGTCCCGCCCCAAGCTTGACGAGCGGGGACTCAAGTGCTGCTATATCTGCCCGCATGGTCACCAGGGGGCGGGTGCTGCAAGCATAGCCGGTGTTGCGGGCGTGCCGGCGGTCGACGATGCCGTGCGTAAGTTCAATTACGACTACGGTCTGCGTTTGGCGCGCATGGGTTACGTGACCGTCTGCCCCGATGCGCGTGGTTGGGGATACCGTCGTGACTGGAAGGGTCAGGGCGACGACGAGAACAGCTACCTGCGCGGTACGTGTCTGAATCAAGCACGTATGGCCGAGCCGCTGGGTCTTACGGTCGCGGGCCTCAACGCCTGGGACAACATGCGCTTGATTGATTACTTGGAGACACGCGGTGACATTGCCATGGACGACCTGGGCTGCTTTGGCTTCTCGGGCGGTGGGTACATGACGCTCTATCTGGCCGCGCTCGACCCGCGCGTGCGCAAGGCGTTTGTCTCGGGCTATCTATATGGCGTTGATGACTCGCTGCTGCATCTCAACGGCAATTGCAGCTGTAATTACACGCCTGGACTTTGGCGTCTGCTCGATATGGGCGACATTGCATCGCTTGTCGCGCCACGGCCGTTGTTGGTCCAAAGTTGCGAAGAGGATCATCTGAATGGGGCACGCGGGCTCAAAAATGTTGACGAGCAACTCAAAATCGCGCGCGATGCCTACGAGTTGCTGGGCCGCAGAGGAGGTCTTCGGCACGAGGTGTGTCCGGGTGGACACCATCTTGGCGTGGCGCATCTTGCCGAGGATATCGAATGGCTCGATTCGCAAGTTGCAGAATGCGCCCACGCATAGCCCCTCGGCATGTTGCGAATGAACGGTATGTACCTGTATGACCGCCGGTGTGCGGGTGAGGAGAAGAATATGGAAACGAAAAACTTGAGCGAATCGACCATCTGCTGCTTTGGCGATTCGACCACCTGGGGCGATAACGGATGCGGCGGGGGAGGTAACGACATCTCCTGGACCTCGCACCTGGGTGCGCTGCTGGGCGGCGCTACGGTCGAGAATTTTGGCATTAAGGGTTCGCGTATTGCCGTCAAGGCCGACCGTACCGATTCGTTTGTTGAGCGTTTGGACGGCATCGATCACGCGGCAGACATCTGCATCGTCTTTGGCGGCGTTAACGACTTTAGCCGTAACGTGCCGATGGGAGAGCTGGGCAGCACGGACGTGCACGAGTTCTACGGTGCGCTCGACTACCTGATCCGCACCATCACGGCGCGCTCGCCTCAGGCAAAGCTGGTGTTTATGACGCCGTGCAAGACAAGTGGTAAGCACGAGAAGGATATCCCGGCAAGCGACGAGGCCAACCATCTGGGCCTGACGCAGGTTGCCTACGTAAAGGCGATGCTGGAGGTCTGCGATCGCTACTCGGTGCCGGTGATCGACCTGTATGCGCAAAGCGGCATCAGCCCGTTTTTGCCGGAGCACCGCGAGCTCTACATGCCGGACGGTCTGCATTACAGCCCTGCCGGCTATGAGCGCCTGGCGCATCGCATCGCCGCGGGTCTCACCGCCGTTTGCCGTTAAAAGTCTGCCGTTCACGGGGATTATAGGGTTAACGTTCACCCTATAATCCCCGTTCGCGTTACACTAGGTTAACGTTCACCCATCAATAACGTCAGAGGGGACAGCAATGGGTTGCAATCAGATTCTGGACCGTTATATCGAGCAGTTGATCGAGACCTCTACGCCTCAGGCGCCGGCCTGGAACATCGAAAAGCTTCGCGCCGGCAAGGAGAACACCTGGAATTACATTGACGGCTGCATGATCAAGGCGCTCATCGAGCTGTACGAGATCACCGGCGAGCAGCGTTATCTGACCTTCGCCGACGACTATATCGACTTCTTTGTCCAGGATGACGGCACCATCAAGCATTACGATCCCCAGGAGTACAACCTCGACAACGTCAACGCGGGCAAAACCCTCTACAAACTCTATGACCTGGTGGGCAAGCCCAAGTACCGTGCCGCCATGGACACGATCTATCGCCAGCTCGAGACCCAGCCGCGTACCAAAGAGGGTGTGTTTTGGCACAAGGCCGTCTATCCCAACCAGATTTGGCTCGACGGCATGTACATGGCGCAGCCGTTCTACATGCAGTACGAGCTGAGCTTCCACAACCGCCGTGCCTGCTCGGATAGCTTCCATATGTTCCAGGTGGTGCACGACCTGATGCGCAACCCCCTCAACGGCCTGTACTATCACGCTTACGACGCGAGCCGCAAGCAGTTCTGGTGCGATCCCGTCACCGGCCTTTCGGCCAACTTCTGGCTGCGCGCCGAGGGCTGGTTCGCCATGGCGCTCATCGATACCTGGGAGCTCATGCCGCCTTCGATGTCGGCCGAGAAGGACGAGATCCGCAAGATGTTCCACGACCTGATCGACGCTATGCTGCCGTATCAGGACGAGAAGACCGGCATGTGGCACCAGGTCATCAACCTGCCCAATATCGCCCCCAACTATCTGGAGGAGTCGGGCAGCGCCATCTTTGCCAACGCCATCATGAAGGGCGTGCGCCTGGGCGTGCTGGGCGAGCGCTACTACCAGTACGGCCGCCGTGCGTTTGACGGCATCTGCGACACGTGCCTGTCCGAGCGCGACGGACAGCTGGCGCTCGACAACATCTGCCTGGTGGCGGGTCTTGGCAACACCGCGCACCGCGAGGGCACGTTTGGCTACTACATGAGCGAACCCGTCGTCAAAAACGACGCAAAGGGCGTGGCGCCGCTGGTGCTAGCCTATATCGAGACCATGCATCATGACAAGTTGGCCGGTAAGCGCGATCCGCTCGCCCCTTCGGGCGTGTGCTCCATCGATGACCCGTTTGGCGGCTACACCCCGGGCATCAATGCTCATAAGGGGCGTGAATAGCGTGGGGGCCATTACTCCGGGCGTGCGTTTACACGACCTTCCGCAGGGGACCGTCGAGGAACGCATTCGCATGGCAGGAGAGCTGGGCTTTTCGTGCATTCAGCTGCCGAGCAAGGTGCTCTACGCATCAATGGGAATCGATCGATGCGGTCTGACCCGCGAGCTCGCCGACCATTTGCGTGCGGTGCTCGATGAGGCGGGCGTTTCGGTCGCCGTGCTCGGCTGTTATAAGAATCTGGCGACGTCCGATCGACAACAGCTCACGGATAACTTTGTCGAGTACGAGGCGTGCTTGAACTTTGCTCAGATGCTCGGCGGCTGTCCGGTTGGCACCGAGACCGGTCGTCCCAATGCGCAGAACCGCGTTGCTGACGACCGTATGACCGACGAGGCACTCGATGCGTTTATGGATGGACTCGCGCGCGTCTGCGAGTGCGCCGAGGCCGTGGGTGGGCAAATACTGATCGAGCCCGGCTGGAACGAGACGGTCAACACGCCAGATCGCTGCCGTGAGGTGCTGGAGCGCGTCCCGAGCCCGGCGCTCGGCGTGATCTACGACCCGGTGTCGCTGCTGCATCCCAGCGTCGTTGGCGAGGCGCAGGAAATCACCGCGCGTATGCTCTACTTATGCGGCAGTAAGATTCGCGTGCTGCACGCCAAGGATTTTGAGGTCGTCGACAACGAGGACGAAGCAGGCTGGTGCGACGGTACGGGTTCTCGCCTGGTGTGCCACGGCGTGGGCGAGACGGGCCGCTATGACTTTGAGCCCGTGGTGGCCTGGGCGGCTGCCGCCTGTTCGGGGATTCCTTGCGTGGTCGAGAACAGCGTGCCGGCGACGGCGGTTAGCTGCCTGGCGACACTCGAGCGCATGTCCGCTCGCTGCGGGGCTCCGCATCGCGAGATATAGCATTGGCTTTTGCCGTGGCGGCATATTGAGTTTGCTTGACTGGGGGCGGCGGTGAAGGGTTTTTATCGTCGCCTCATTGGATTACATCAAAAAGGGGAGTTGCGTGGCTATCCACATTGTCGAAGAGGCGAATCGTTGCCTAGGTTGCAAAAGGGCGTTCTGCCAGCTTAAAGGCTGCCCGGTGCAGACGCCTATTCCGCAGGTCATTGACTTGTTCAAGCAGCGTCGCCTGGAAGAGGCGGGTGAGCTGCTGTTCCAGAACAACCCCATGAGCGCGGTCTGTTCCATGGTCTGCAATCATTCGGGCCAGTGCGAGGGCGCGTGCATCCAGGGCCGCAAGGGCACACCGGTGCATTTTTCGAGTATCGAGAACTATATCTCGACGGCATATTTGGACCGCAAGGAGTGGAAGCCCGCGCCGTCGTGCGGCAAGCAGGTTGCCGTGGTCGGTTCCGGTCCTGCCGGCATTACCGTGGCCATTAAGATGGCCCAGCTGGGCTGTGCCGTCACGGTGTTTGAGCAGCGCCCCGAGATCGGCGGCGTGCTGGAGTACGGTATCCCGGAGTTTCGCTTGCCCCGCGCACTCGTGCAAAAGTACCGTCACGTGATGTGCTCGCTTGGCGTACGCGTCCGTCCCTCGACCACCATCGGCGGCGCGCTGCATATCGACGACCTGCTGCGCGACGGCTACGATGCGGTCTTTGTCGGTACCGGTACCTGGCGCGCCCGCAAGCTGGGTATCCCCGGCGAGTCGCGCGGCAACGCGCTGTTTGGTATCGATTATCTGGTCGATCCCACGAGCGTGGCGATCGGTCAGAACGTGGCGGTTATCGGCGCCGGCAACGTGGCCATGGATGTTGCCCGTACGGCTCTGCGCTCGGGCGCTCGCAAGGTTACCGTGTATGCCCGATCGCGCCATATCTCGGCCATCGATGACGAGGTGGAGCTGACCGAGCTTGACGGTGCCGAGATCGTGCGCGGCAAGGCGATCTGCGCCATCGACGATAACGGTCCGGTGTTCGAGACGGCTATCTTTGACGAGGACGACAACGTGGTGGGCTACGAGGAAGAACTTGACCATGTGCCCGCCGACACGGTTGTGATTGCGGCCTCGCAAGTGCCTAAGGACAAGCTGGTGCTTACGACGGGCGGTCTGGAGACCGACCATCGCGGTCTTCTTTCGGTCGATGAGTGCGGCATGACCACCGTGCCGGGCGTCTTTGCCGCCGGCGACGTGGTCAACGGCCCGCTCACTGTGGTCCATGCTGTAGCCGGCGCCAAGCTCGCCGTCGAAGGCATGACCAGCTATCTGGGCCTCTAACCCATCCCACCCATCAGTTGCGGTGAAATACGGACTGTTTTGGCTGTCAAAGGCCTTATCTACGCCGTATTCCACCGCAACTTTTTTGTGGGCTGAGTAAAAGCCGGGGGAACGTGCACGGTCGGGTACAGCGCGGTTGCTGATACGATAAGTACGTTAGCAATTGCCGCCGAGCGGCTCAAACGAAAGGAACCCTGTATGGAGTCCTCCGCCTACCCGATGCTCTTTAGCCCGATCAAGGTCGGTACGACCGAGGTCAAGAACCGCGTCTTTATGCCGCCGGTGTCCACCAACCTGGCCGATCATGGCTATGTGACCGACGATTTGGTCGATCATTACCGTGCCCGCGCCAAGGGCGGCGTGGGCCTGATCATCACCGAGGTCGTGACGGTCGAGCCCACCTATACCTATCTGCCGGGTGACATGTGCTGCTACGACGACACGTTTATCCCCGGCTGGGAAAAGCTCGCCGCGGCCGTCCACGAGTATGGTTGCAAGATCATGCCGCAGCTCTTCCACCCCGCCTACATGGCCTTCAACATTCCGGGCACCCCGCGCCTCATCGCTCCGTCCTTTGTGGGCCCGTCCTATGCCCGCGAGGCGCCGCGCCCCATCACGGTTGACGAGATCCACGAGCTTACACATCAGTTCGGTGACGCTGCCGTTCGTATGCAGAAAGCCGGTGTCGATGGCGTCGAGGTTCATGCGGCGCACGCCCATGGCATGCTCGGCGGCTTTTTGACTCCGCTCTACAACAAGCGCACCGACGAGTACGGCGGCTCGCTCGACGCCCGCATGCGCTTCCTGCTCGAGGTCATCGCCGAGATTCGCGAGCGCTGCGGCAAGGACTTTATCATCGACGTCCGTATCTCGGGCGACGAGTACACCGATGGCGGCCTGACCCTCAACGACATGATCTACGTCTCGCGTCGCCTGGAGAAGGCCGGCGTCGACATGATTCATGTGTCGGGCGGCACCACCATCAAGCGCGGCTCCGCGATTCCCGCCGCCGGCACGCAGCAGGCCTCGCACGCCGCCTGCTCGCGTGAGATCAAAAAGCATGTGAACATTCCCGTTGCCACGGTCGGCCGTATCAATGAGGCATGGATTGCCGAGGAGCTGATCGAGGACGGCGCCGCCGACATCTGCATGATGGGCCGCGCCAATCTGTGCGATGCCGAGTTCTGCAACAAGGCGGCTGCCGGCAACGCCGACGAGATCCGCCCCTGCATCGGTTGCCTGCGCTGCCTGAACGGCATCATGTTTGGCAAGCGTATCTCCTGCACCGTCAACCCGGACGTGGAGCGCGACGAGGCCGGCTACGAGCCTGCCGCCGAGGCCAAGAACGTACTGGTTGTGGGCGCTGGTCCTGCGGGCATGGAGGCGGCCTACATTGCCGCCAAGCGCGGCCACAACGTGGTGCTTGTGGATAAGCAGGACGAGCCGGGCGGCGAGATGCGCATCGCAGCTGTTCCGCCGGCAAAGCAGGAGCTCACCCGCGTGATCAAGTATCAGTACCGTCGCCTGGCCGAGGCCGGCGTGAGGTGCGTATTTGGCACCGAGCTGACCGCCGAGGACATCCAGCGCGACTACGCGGGTTACGAGGTTGTCCTGGCCTATGGCGCCGAACCCATCGCGCCGGCCTTTATGCAGAGCTTTAAGCAGGTCATGACGGCTGATGACCTGCTGGGCGGCAAGGCTTTCCCGGGCAAGAAGATCGTCATTGTGGGCGGCGGCACCGTTGGCTGCGAGACGGCCGATTACCTGGCCCCGCTGGTCAACGACTTGTCGCCGGCCAATCGCGATGTCACCGTTATCGAGATGACCAAGACGCTCGCCGCCAACGAGGGCGGCGCCGGCCGCGCGGTGCTCATCACGCGCATGCTCTCCAAGGGCGTCCACGTGCTGACCGAGGCCAAGGTGACCGAGATCACCGAGGACACTATCAGCTACGAGAAGGACGGCGAGGTCCACACCATCACCGGTGCCGATACGCTGGTGCTTGCCATGGGCTATCGTCCCAATACCAAGCTGGCCGACGACCTGGCCGCAGCCGGTGTTGCCACCCACGTGCTGGGCGATGCCAACAAGTGCGGCAACATCCGCGACGCCATCGGCGATGGCTACAAGATCGCCTGCGAGCTGTAGGCTCTTGGCAAATAGGGGAGCGGCCGCCTTGCGGTGACTCAAGCGATAACCAATCAAAAAAGGCGCCGCGACACATGGATCGTCGCGGCGCCTTTTGTCTGGCGGTTTGTTGGGGGTCGGTGCGCCCCGTGGGCCTTATTACAGGCCCAAGATCTCCTTGACCTTGGCGATGATGGCCTCGTCGGTGGCGTTGGCAAAGAAGTACTCCTGGAAGTGCTCACCAGCGAGGGCGCCCTTCACCAGATCCTGATCGATCTCGCCCAGGACGTCGACGAGCGGACGCATGGTCACAGCACGCACCCCGTCGAGGATTTTCTTGTTGCGCTGCTCGGGCTCAACGCGCTCGGCGGGGTAGCCGTTACCCGAACCAAAGCCAAAGAGCTTCTCAAAGGTGTACTCGAGGTTGAGCTCCTGGCCCCAGCCGTTCTTGAGGGCGAAGGGCATGGCGACGGCATTGCCATCGTTGACCTGGGCAAAGGTGTAGGCATCCAGCGGATCGGCAACGTGGCCGCACAGCACGCCGGGGAAGGAGTTGCAGGCGAGCATGGCGCCCTCGCCGGTGCCGCAGCCGGTCACGACGTAGTCGGCAGCGCCGGAGTTGAGCAGCACGGCGGCAAGAATGCCGTTCTGCACGTAGGTGAGGGGCTTGGAGTCGGCGTCGGCATACATGCCATAGTTAAAGACGGTGTGCCCCATGGGCTCGACAACCTTCTTAAGGGCAGCCTCGATCATAGGGTTCTTGGAGTTCTGAGAATTCTCATTAATCAGAGCGATCTTCATTTGAGTTAACCTTTCAACTTAATCTTCCAGTTTTTTGTTTCTGTGCGCGGGCGGCGGCAAAGCCAACCCGCGATGAGCTATGCGGGCGGTCGGCAGTTAAGTCTGTCGCGAGTTCCGCACGCAAAGGAAAGCACTTAATGTGCTTTCCGTCTTGCGCAGGACTGTCCGAGCAGCAGACTTAACTGCCGACCGCCTCGCCCAGTTTCCTTATTGCGGCTGTTTGCCGATGTAGGCCAGAATGCCGCCGTCCACGTACAGAATGTGCCCGTTGACGAAGTTCGATGCGTCGGAAGCCAGGAACACGGCGGGGCCCTTCAGGTCCTCGGGCGTGCCCCAACGGGCTGCCGGCGTCTTGGCGATGATGAACTGGTCAAACGGGTGACGGCTGCCATCGGGCTGCGTCTCGCGCAGCGGCGCGGTCTGCGGGGTAGCGATGTAGCCGGGCCCAATGCCGTTGCACTGGATATTGGCCTCGCCAAACTCGGAGCAGATGTTCTTGGTGAGCATCTTGAGTCCGCCCTTGGCGGCGGCATAGCCGGCGATGGTCTCGCGGCCGAGCTCGCTCATCATGGAGCAGATGTTGATGATCTTGCCGTGGCCTTTGGCGATCATACCGGGCAGGCAGGCCTTGGACACGATAAACGGCGCATTGAGGTCGATGTCGACGACGCGACGGAAGTCCTCGGCGCTCATGTCGAGCATCGGGGTGCGCTGGATGACGCCGGCGTTGTTGACCAGAATGTCGGGCGTGGTGCCAAAATCGGCCTCGATCTTGGCGATGAGCTCGGCGACGACGGCCTCGTCGGTGACGTCGGCAACATAGCCGTGAGCATCAAAGCCCAGCTCGCGGTAGTGCTTCTCGGCCTCGGCGACCTTGTCGGCGTGACGGGCGTTAAAGGCAATCTTGGCGCCTGCCTCTCCGAGCGCCTCGGCAATGGCCATGCCGATGCCATAGGTGGCGCCGGTCACGAGCGCGACCTTGCCGTCCAGGCGGAAGCTGTCCATAAGATCAGACATAGCAATCCTTCCAAAAGAAACGTTCATCTATATAAGTCTTGCTTTTCGTACAAGCTCAGTATATGTGAAGTAGGGTAATAAACCCTCCCATTCTCCGAAAAATAGGTGAACGTTCACTTTTAAAAGGTAAACGGTGAACTCGCCCTGCTGTGCGGACGGCACGATTGTCCTGATCGAGGAGGGCAAGCTCGAGAGACAAGTGAGCATGGGCTGCCCGTTGGCCCCGCGTGTAGCGCTCCTTTTCAAATGCGGCGCGCACAAAGTGCCGGGTGAACAACTTGCTGGCGATGCCGGCGACGTTGCCTAAGATCAGCGCCGAGATAGCGGTGGTCACGTCTGGCCATGTCAAAGCCACCTAAGTTGCGCATGGGTGCCAGCGGTCCCTATTTCACCGCAACTGTAGGGATAGGGGATGCGATAGTATAACGTGGTGATATTCGACTAACCGTGGGCTTCATCCGAGGGCTTTATGGAACAACACCAGCATTATCAGAGCCTGCAAGATCAGGCATACAACGCATTGCGCTCCAAGATTATCTATGCCGAGCTCAGGCCCGGCACGCGCCTTTCGGCGATTGGTCTGGAAAAGGAGACGGGAATCGGGCGTACGCCCATTCGCGAGTCTTTTGTGCGTCTGCGTGAGCAGGAGCTGGTGGAAACGCGTCCCAAAAGCGGCACCTATGTCTCAAAAATCAGCATGGAGCGCGCCGAGAACGCCTGTTTCCTGCGCGAGAAACTCGAGAGAAGCGTGCTCATTAAATGCTGCTCTGCCGCCACGCCCGAGCAAAAACATCGGCTCGAGCAGATTCTTGCCGAGTCCGAGTCGCTCGACCATAGCGAAACGCGTCGCTTTTTCGATCTGGACAACCTGTTCCATGAGACATGTTTTGAGATTGCCGGCCGCCACATGTTGTGGGATTGGATGAAGAGCGTCAACACGCATTTTGAGCGATACAACTGGTTGCGTATGGTGTCGCAGGATCTGGATTGGGAGCCGATTCGTCGGCAGCATCGCCGGATTCTCGAGGCCATTAAAAAGGGCGATACCGACACGGCGAGCTACCTGGCAGAGACGCACCTGCATCTGATGCCCGAGGAGCAGGGCCCGGTTATCGCCTTGCATCCCGACTATTTCGAGCTGTCCAAAGACTCTGCCATCTAACTCGTTCCCTACATTAGTTGCGGTGAAATAGGGACTGTTTTGCGGTTTTGGCGGCGTAAACAGTCCCTATTTCACCGCAAGTGCTGGGACACATCGGGGCATGAAAAAGCTGCGGCGCCGCTTGGAGGAAAAGACCGGAAGCAAGGGTTCATTCCTCCAGACGGCGCCGTAGCTATTTTGGTGGCTTGGCTTTTGTCGAAGTGGCTTAGTTGAGCGCGGTTGCCAACCGAGTAGGCAAAGCGGCTCGGGGGCGTGTCGCTTCCGTCACGTTCTATCAGCATACAAGACGTTTTCGGTTCTTGTCCGTGACGGAAACGGCGCGCTTCCGAGCCGCTTTAAAAGAAAGGGGGCGAGGTCTAGGGCACGCCCCCTTTCACGATAGAGAGCTAAACCTAGCCGCGGACCTTCTTGACGACGTCCATGGCCTCGCGGGCGATCTGCTCGACCTTGGAGAAGTCGCCGTCGGCAAACAGGGCCGGCTTGACCATCCAGGTGCCACCGCAGGCGATGATGGCGGAGGAGCTCAGGTACTCCTCGACGTTGGCGGTGCTCACGCCGCCGGTAGGCATAAAGCGGTGACCGACAAACGGAGCGGCGAGGGCCTTGATGGTGTTCAGGCCGCCATACTGGGACGCGGGGAAGAACTTGGTGACCTTGAGGCCCAGGTTCTCGGCGGCGGTAACCTCGGAGGGGGTCACGGTGCCGGGAAGGACAGGCAGGTCGATGTCGATGCAGTGCTTCACGACGTCCTCGTTGTAACCCGGGGAGACGATGAACTTGGCACCGGCTGCGCGGGCCTGCTCAACCTGCTCGACGGTCAGGACGGTGCCGGCGCCAACGCACATCTCGGGCTCGGCCTCGGCCATGGCGGCGATGCACTCGGCGGCGCAGGCGGTGCGGAAGGTGACCTCGGCGGACTTCATGCCAGCTGCCATAAGGGCGTGGGCGAGCGGAGCGGCGTCCTCGACCTTGTCGAGGACGACGACCGGCACGATGCCCAGGGACTCAAGCGTGGTGTAGAACTGATCGAACATGATGTTCCTTTCGATGTGAGGCGCGCGGGTACGCGTAATTGCCAAAGAAGATTGGCCATGAGCCGGTTCCGGATTGGTTATCGGAGGCACTGCTTGGGTCACAAGCAATTTCGGAACCGGCTACGAGACCAGTCGTGAAGGAATGCCAGACAAAACCGGAATGGGACTAAGTGGTTCTACCTGGCCGGAGGAATCGGGGAGCGGGCTGCAGAGGTATGGGTATGGAAAACTGCGGTCCGCGGAATGGGGAACGAATTAACGGGCGACGCGGGTGCCACCGTCGGCGGCGTTTGCCACAGCGGCGATCTCGTCGGCGGTCACCAGATTGGAATCGCCCTTGATGGTGAGCTTGAGGATCGAGGCCGCAATCGCGTAGTTGACGGCGTCCTGTGGATCAAAGTCGTTGATGAGGGCGTGGACCAAGCCGGCGTTAAAAGCATCGCCGGCGGCAACGCCCTCGAGCACGTGCACGTCGTGGGCAGGGGAGAACCAGTGCGCGCCGCTCTCGGCGTCATAGAGCATGCCCATCCAGATGGAGCGCTCGACGCAGGAAATGTTGCGGACGACCGAGGCGACCTTCTTGCAGCCGTACTCGGCGCAGATCTGGCGGGCCATCTCGACGTAGGTGTCGCGCTCCTCGATGCCGTGGGCAAGGGAGCCGGAGACGCAGGTCATACCGAGGCCGGCAGGCGCGTCCTCGTCGTTGGCGATGCAGATGTCGACGAGCGGCAGGAGCTCCTTCATGGTTGCCTGCGACTTCTCGGGCGACCACATCTTGCCGCGATAGTTAACGTCGCACACGGTGGTGATGCCCTTGGCGCGGCAGGCGGTGAGGGCATCCTTGCAGGCGGCGGCCATCTCGTCGGAGACGGCGGGCGTCACGCCGGAGAAGTAGAAGACATCGACACCCTTGAGGATCTCGTCCCAGTCAAAGACGTCGCGCTTGGCCATGTTGATGGCAGAGTACTTGCGGTCGTAGACGCAGCCGTTGCCGCGCTGCGAGGCGCCGACCTCAAACACATAGGAGCCGAGACGGTCGCCCTGACGCACGACGCGCGAGGTATCGACGTCGTAGACCTTCAGCGAACGCAGGGCGCACTCGCCCAGACGGTTGGCCGGGACAACGGAGACGTAAGCTGCCTTGTCACCCTGGTAGGCCAGGGAAAGCGCGGTGTTGGCTTCGGCGCCGCCGTAGCGGACATCAAACTCGGTCGCCTGCTCAATGCGCAGATGATCTTTGGGCGAGAGCCTCATCATGATCTCGCCGAAGGTAAGAACCGTTTTACCCATGGTCGCGCAGCTCCTTCTTGCTCGTGCGTACACCTTTGATATGGCGTTGGCACGGAGGTGCCAAGACGGTAGGGTACATCTTTGCACCTCCGTGCCAACGCTTGCCGAAATCGGTTTACGAAATCGGTTTCGTTTCGAGTTGTAGTATACTCATCTACAACGTTTTGCAAGCGAGATTTTTAAAAAAATGCCTAAAATGGCTCAGACTGCCGACAATTGGGAAACGGGGTGCGCTATGGCGCAGATGAGGATTAAGGACATTGCCGCCGAGGCGGGCGTGAGCCCGGCCACGGTCTCGCGCTATCTCAACAACCGCCCCGGGCAGATGACCGAGGAAACCCGTGCTCGCATCGCGGCAGTTATCGAGCGCACCGGCTATCGTCCACGTGCCGCCGCGCGCAATCTGCGCAGCTCGCGTACCAACCTCATCGGCGTGATCTTGGCCGACATTGCTAACCCGTTCTCCAGCGCCATGCTCGAAGGGCTTTCCGCCAGCGCCGCCGCGCGTGGCTGCTCGCTCATGACGGCCATTAGCGGCAACGACCCCGCCAAGGAGGCAGAGTCGCTCACCAGACTTATCGATGCCGGCGTGGACGGCCTGGTCGTCAATACCTGCGGAGGCAACGACAAGGCGATCGCCGCGGCTGCGGGACGCCTGCCCGTCGTGCTGCTCGACCGCGATGTTGCCGACGGCGGTGTCGATCTGGTGACCTCCAACAACCGTGAGCTGGTCGCCGGCCTGGTAGACGCCTTGGCCTCTGCTGGCAGCGAGCGCCTGTGCCTGCTCACCGAGGCAAGCGATGACAGCCCCGTGCGTCGCGAGCGCGCTGAGGCCTTTGCCGGCGAGCTTTCGCGCCGCGGTCTTGCGGGCGAGGTCGTCACCCTGGCCGACGGTGGTGTCGAGGGCGTCAGTCGCCTGGACGAGACCATCCGCGAGTATGCGGGTAAAAAGCTCGGCCTCATTGCCGTCAACGGCCTGGTCTTCCTGCGTCTGACCGAGGCGCTGGCACAGCTGGGTCCCTCGCTGCCGGCGGGCCTCAAGATCGCGACGTTTGACGATTACCCTTGGAACCACGTGCTCTTTGGCGGTGTGACCACGGCCGCGCAGGACACCCTCACCATTGCCGAGCGCGTGGTCGAGCGCCTGTCCGAGCGCATCGACGTCGTTACCACTACGGTGGGCGACGCCGCAAAGCTCGCTCCCAAGCGCATCGAGATCCCCGGCCACATCGAACACCGCGCTTCGACCTCGCGCTAGCCACTCGTTCGCAACTGCCTGTTCGCGCACGTTTTTTGAGCGCTTGATACGCTTTAACCCTGCGGAAACATTTTTCTGCGATAGTATCTGCGATATAGACCAGTCGAAACCCGCCCGAAAGAAAGGGGAGCGACATGAACCAGCAGAACATCGATTACGTACTCCGCTCCGTAGAGCAACGTGACATCCGCTTTGTTCGTCTGTGGTTTGTCGACATTCTCGGCCGCCTCAAGAACTTTGCCATTAGCCCCGAGGACCTCGAGGTCGCTTTTGAGGAGGGTATTGGCTTTGACGGCTCCGCCATCGAGGGCTTTGCCACGCCCGAGGAAGCCGACATGCTGGCGTTTCCCGATGCTTCGACCTTCCAGATCCTGCCGTGGCGCCCGAGCCACAACGGCGTAGCCCGCGTGTTCTGCGACGTGTGCACTCCCGATCGCAAGCCGTTTGCCGGCGACCCGCGCGATGCCCTGCGCCGCATGTTCCGCAAGGCCGAGAAGGCCGGCTATCTGCTCAACGTGGGTGCCGAGCTGGAGTATTACTACTTCCCCGACGAGCACACCCCCGAGCCGCTCGACAACGTGGGTTACTTCGATCTTTCGGTGAGTGATGCCGCCCGCGACCTGCGCCGCAACACGGTCCTCACGCTCGAGAAGATGTCCGTGCCCGTGGAGTACACCTTCCACGCCGCCGGCCGCTCGCAGCACGGCATGAGCCTGCGTCACGCCGAGGCCCTGAGCATGTCCGACGCCATCACCACGGCCAAGCTCATCATTAAGCAGCAGGCATACGAGAGCGGTTGCCACGCCTCCTTTATGCCCAAGCCGTTGGCGGGCGAGGACGGCAGCGCTATGTTCCTGTGCCAGTCGCTGTTCGACCATGACGGCAACAACGTCTTTTGGGGCGAGGACGACGAGAAGTACCACCTCTCCGATATCGCCAAGCACTACATGGCCGGCATCCTGGCGCACGCGCGCGAGATCAGCGCTATCACCAACCCCACGGTCAACTCGTACAAGCGCATCACCACGGGCGGCGACTCCGTGCCGCAGTACGCCACGTGGGGCCTGCGCAACCGCGCGAGCATGGTCCGCATTCCGGTCTACAAGCCCGGCAAGCAGCTGTCCACGCGCATCGAGCTTCGCAGCCCCGACCCCATGGCCAACCCGTACCTGGTCAACGCCGTCACGCTGGCGGCTGGTCTCGACGGCATCGAGCGCAAGCTGGAGCTCCCGCCCGAGGCCACGGCCGAGACGCTCAAGCTTACCGACCGTCAGATGGTCGAGGCCGGCTACGCGCCGCTGCCGCGCTCGCTCAAAGAGGCGCTCGACGTGTTTGAGGACTCGCAGTTTATGAAGGATGCCCTCGGCGAGCACATCCACAGCTTCTTCCTTAAAAAGAAGCGCGACGAGTGGCATAAGTTTGAGTCTACGATCACCGAGTGGGAGATCAAGCACTACCTGGCGAACTCCTAATCGCGCTGGCTTGTTCCAGTACGATTGAGCTCATTTCTTTGGAGGCCGATATGTCCGAAAAGAGTGCCCTGTTCATGGCGCGCACGACGCGCTTCCACGAGTTTGCCCGCAGCCTGACGACCACCCTGGGTGTCGAGGTGAGCCTGGCAACCCCCGATTCGCCGACTGCGGCGCACGACTTTGACCTGCTGATCCTCGACTCCGACGGCATCCGCAGCGACCGCATCGATCAGATTGCCAAGTGGCTTGACGATCGCGGCGGTGTCCCCATGTTGGTAATCGTCGACGACGAGGCGCTCGGCACCCTGCGCCTGCCCAATCACGCGCATGCTGACTTTGTATGCCCCACGGCGACGCCCAACGAGCTCAAGGCTCGCGCGCAGCGCCTGATGGGCGAGGAGGAGACCGTCACCGCCGACGATGTGCTCAACATCGATAACCTCGAGATCAACCTGGCTACCTACCAGGTGACGCTCGATAACGAGCCCATCGACCTGACGCTGATGGAGTACTCGCTGCTGAGCTTTTTGGCGACGCACCCCAACCGCGCCTACAGCCGCGAGGTGCTGCTGCACCGCGTGTGGGGCTTTGAGTATTGCGGCGGCACGCGCACCGTCGACGTGCACATTCGACGCATCCGCTCCAAGGTGGGTCCGCAGATCGCGGCACACATCACCACCGTCCGCGGCGTGGGCTATCTGTTTAAGGACTAGATTTCCACTACAAAGGGGACAGGCACCTTTGTAGTGGCTTTGACGCAGGTGCGGGTTCCTCTCGAATCTGCAACAGAACTTAAGCCTTCCTAAAAGATTGCGTTCTCATACACTTGCGCCCGCATATTGGGGTACAACTCAACGTGAACAATGATGGCCCGCCACATGTTTGGCGGGCTTTTGGTTATGTGACGAAAGGATCGCAGCTATGAGCGAGTACGATTCCCAGCGTCCCCAGGATGCGGGCAACGCCGGCGAGACCCAACAGCAGCCGCGCGTGCAGGTGGAGTCAACGCCTGCCGACAGCAACATTCCCTACGTGCAGGCCTACGACACGCAGACCGGCAAGCCGCTGGGCAGCCAGCAGGTTGTAAACAAGCACACGGTGGTCAAGACCAAGACCAAAAAGCTGCCGATCTTTATTACGGCGCTCGCCGGCTGTGCCTGCGGCGCCCTGCTGGTCATTGCACTCATTATGAGCGGTACGCTCAATATCGGTGGCGGCAAGAATGCCGTGACGGCGGGTGCTTCGGGTTCGTCGACGCAAAAGATCACGATCGACTCCGAGGACACCACGCTGGCCGAGGCCGTTTCTGCCAAGGCCCTGCCCTCCGTGGTTTCCATTACCGCCACTTCGAGCGGCGGCCAGAATGGCTCGCTTTCGCAGTCTGCCGACGAGTCGGACAACTCGGGCAGCGTCGGCTCGGGCGTTGTGCTCGATACCGAGGGCCACATCCTCACCAACAACCACGTGGTCGATGGTTACGACCAGTACGTGGTGACCATGGACGACGGCACCACCTACGAGGCCGAGTTCGTGGGCAACGATGCTTCGAGCGACCTGGCCGTCATCAAGCTCAAGGACGCCGACGCCTCCAAGCTCACCCCGATCGAGATCGGCGACTCCTCCAAGCTCAACGTGGGCGAGTGGGTCATGGCGATCGGCTCGCCGTTCGGCAACGAGCAGTCTGTCTCCACGGGCATTGTGTCGGCGCTGTATCGCTCCACGGCCATGAGCTCTACCAACGGTAACACCATCTATGCCAACATGATCCAGACCGATGCCGCCATCAACCCGGGCAACTCCGGCGGCGCGCTCGTTAACGACAACGGCGAGCTGGTGGGCATCAACTCGCTCATCGAGAGCTATTCGGGCTCCAGCTCGGGCGTGGGCTTTGCTATTCCCGTTAACTACGCCAAGAACATTGCCGACCAGATCATCGGCGGTAAGACGCCGGTGCACCCGTACCTGGGAGCCACGCTTTCGAGCGTCAACGCGCTCAACGCCCGCACCAACAAGCTGAGCACCGATAGCGGCGCGTACGTGGCAAGCGTCGTTGAGGACGGGCCCGCCGCCAAGGCCGGCATCCAGGAGGGCGATGTCATTACCAAGCTGGGCGACGACGAGATCACGAGCGCCGACGGCCTGATCATCGCGCTGCGCAGCCATGAGGTGGGCGAGAAGGTCGAGATCACGCTCATGCGCGGCAAGGACGAGAAGAAGGTCACCGTCGAGCTGGGCTCTGATGAGAAGCTGCAGAACCAGCAGCAGGACGACAGCGCGACCGACACCGGTAACGGCGGTATTACCGACGAGCAGCTGCGCCAGTATCTGGAGGAGCTGCTGGGCCAACAGGGCCAGGGCCAAGGCTACGGCCAGGGTTTCTAACGAGTCGTATCGCACATACCGATGCCAGAGGGGGCCGTTCCGCCAACGCGGGACAGCCCCCTCTTTTTGCACCGATCCCTTGGAGGCGGAGGAAAACGGATCATGTAGAAATGGCAAGGGCATGGTTTGATCGCGCGATCCACCCCGGTCTGGCGGCTGCCGATTCGGTGCGGTTCGAAAGGGTTATTCGGCGCCATGGTGACCGGTGGTACTCTTGTATCCGTTTGAAATCGAGCGAAGGAGTGCCGCTATGGAGCAATCGAGCCTGTTTGGTGACGGCGTGGACATCGATACCGAAACGCCCGCGAGCACGGATACCGCTGCACCGGCCGATGCCCGTGCCCAGGCTGCATCGCGCGCGGCCGAGCTGCGCCACGAGCTCGATTACCACGCCTACCGCTACTACATGCTCGATGCGCCCGAGATCACGGACGCCGCCTTTGACAAAATGCTCGTTGAGCTGCAGGAGATCGAGGCGGCCTACCCTGATTTGGTAACGCCCGACAGCTATACCCAGCGTGTGGGCGGATACGTGAGCGAGCAGTTTACGCCGGTAACGCACATGGCACGCATGTATTCCATGGACGATGCCATGGACCTGGACGAGCTCGACGCCTGGCTTCAGCGCACCGAGGATGCGCTCGGTGCCGGTAGCGTCACCTATACCTGCGAGCTTAAGATCGACGGCTTGGGCGTCGCGCTTACCTACCAAAACGGAACCTTCGTGCGCGCGGCCACACGCGGCGACGGCACCACGGGCGAGGACGTGTCGCTTAACGTGCGCACCATCAAGGATGTGCCCATGCACCTGTCCGAGCCGGCGCTCGCCCACATGGGCGCCGATCGCGAGCGCACCATCGAAGTACGCGGCGAGGTCTATATGCCCAAGGGCAGTTTTGTGCGTCTGAACGACGAGGCCGATGCCGAGGGCCGCGATCCCTTCGCCAACCCGCGCAACGCCGCCGCCGGCAGCCTGCGCCAAAAGGATCCCAAGGTCACGGCGCGCCGCGACCTGGCCACCTTTATCTATGCCATCGCCGATACCGACCCGCTGCATGTCCACAGCCAGCGCGAATTTCTCGACTGGCTGCGCAGCGCCGGCTTCAGCGTCAACCCCAACGTGGCCCGCTGCGCCACGCCGGCCGAGGTCCACGAGTTCTGTGCCCAGGCGCTCGAGCATCGCGGCGACCTGGACTATGACATCGACGGCGTGGTCGTAAAGGTCGACAGCTTCCAGCAGCAGCTCGACCTGGGCTTTACCGCCCGCGCGCCGCGCTGGGCCATTGCCTTTAAGTTCCCGCCTGAGGAAAAACAGACCGTCCTGCGCGAAATTCGCATCCAGGTGGGCCGCACCGGTGTGCTCACGCCGGTCGCCGAGTTTGACCCGGTGACGGTCGCCGGCTCCACCATCGCGCGCGCCACGCTGCACAACATCGACGAGATCCGCCGCAAAAACGTGCGCGAGGGCGACACCATCATCGTGCACAAGGCAGGCGACGTAATCCCCGAGGTCGTGGGTCCGGTGCTCGACAAGCGCCCGGCCGACAGCGTTGACTGGCAGATGCCCGAGGTCTGCCCCGTGTGTGGTAGCCCCGTGGTCCATGAGGACGGCGAGGTGGCCTACCGTTGCGTTTCCATCGACTGCCCCGCGCAGCTCAAGGAGCGCCTGCTCCACTGGGTGAGCCGCGGTTGCATGGACGTTGACGGCCTGGGCGACGAGATCGTCGACAAGATGATCGCCGCCGGCCTGATCCACGATGTCGCGGACTTCTACCAGCTCACAGTCGACGACATCGCCGGCCTGGACACGGGCCGCGTGTACGCCAGCTCCAACAGCAAAAAGGGCGTCAAGAAGGGCGATCCCATCCCGGTGGGTCTCAAAACGGCCGAGAAAATCATCGCCGAGCTCAACAAGTCCAAGAGCCAACCGCTCGGTCGCGTGCTGTTTGCCCTGGGTATCCGCCATGTGGGCAAGAGCGTGGGCGAGGTCATCGCCGAGCGATTCCTGTCGATCGACAAGCTCATCTTGGCGAGCGAAGAGGACATCGCCGAGTGCGAGGGCATCGGTCCCAAGATTGCGGCGAGCGTCAAGCAGTTCCTAGCCGTGCCCGAAAACCTTGCCGTGCTGGAGCGCTTGCGTCAGGCGGGTCTGTCGCTCGAGGTTGACTTGGGCGCCGCGCACGCGCAAGCCGCAGCCGACGCTGGCGTGGCGGGCGAGCTCGCCGACGCACAGCCGCTCGCGGGTCTGACCTTTGTGCTCACGGGCACGCTCGTCAACCGCACCCGCGACGAGGCGGGCGCGGCGCTCAAGGTGCTCGGCGCTAAGGTTTCGGGCGGTGTGTCAAAGAAGACGAGCTATCTGGTCGCCGGCCCCAAAGCGGGCTCCAAGCTCACCAAAGCCGAACAGCTGGGCGTGCCCGTGCTGGATGAGGACGCGCTCGAGCAGATCTTGGCGACTGGTCAGGTGCCAGAGGCGTAAGGCATCGATAACCTAATTGAAGAACCGCCCGGAAGCACGATGCCTTCCGGGCGGTTTTTACTTTGCCGGGGCAACCGGCACCGTGATTTGCGTCACGTAGGTTGCCGGGTCGTCGCTGATGATGTCATCGATGAGGGCAATCTCGCGTGAGGGGCCGGCGGGTGCCAGATCGTGTTCGTGCATGTAGCCGAGCAGCTGCTCGTAGCGCGGGGCTGCTTGCCCGTGCGTGCCGCAGAAGCTTATGGTCAGGCAGCGCGCGGCAGGTCGCGTCTCAACGTCGCCCAAGTAATCATCGGTGTCATCGAGCAGCAGAAAGACCTCGTCGTAGCCATCAAAGTCGCCGGCGGCCAGGCGTTCGGGCGCGATGCCCACACCCAGATTGCCAAGATAGGCAAAGGTCTCGTGCTGCCCCTGCTGAAGCTGGCGGATATGCCATCCCAGCGAATAGGCGTCGGTGGGATTGACGCGCTCGTGCAGCGCGGCGCAGCGAAGTTCGGGTTCCTCGATTTCGCTAATGGTGTCGAGATCGGCATTCAAAGCGCCATGAAGCAAGGCAAGCCGCTGGTCAATCTTGCGCGACATGCGCTCCAACTCACGTCGCCTGTGCTCAATTAACTCCTGTTGCTTGGTCAGTTGCCGTTGCATCAAATCCATATCGCGTGTAGTGACAAACTCGCGAATCTGGGCCAGCGGCAGGTCGAGAACGCGCAGGTTGCCGATGGTGTTGAGGGTGGAGAGCTGTCGCGATCCGTAGTAGCGGTACCCACTCGCCGGATCGACATATGCCGGCTCTAACAGCCCCATCTGCTCGTAATGACGCAGTGTGCCCACGCTCAAATTGAGCAGGCGCGCCACCTCGCCAATGCGGAGCAGGCCCTCGGTGTGTTCGCTTGGCATGTCGGTCACAGGACCGCTCCTTTCGGTAAAACAGGGGAGAGGCGCTAGGCCTGCGTCGCCTCGCTACGCCACCAACTTGTCAAAAGCCCCGCGGCGGTTGAGCACGGTAAATGCAATCACACAGATGACCGCCGACAAAATCGAACCGCACGGCGAGGCGATACCCATGGGGAACAGCGTGTCGGAATAGGCGTTCGACAGCAGCCATGCGCCGGGTACGCGAATGAACACCACGGCCAGCACGTTGTGCGCAAAGCCGATGTAGCTCTTGCCATACGCGGCGAAAAAGCCACTAAAACAAATGTGGATGCCGGCAAAGATCGCGTCAAATATATAGCTGCGCATATAGCCGGTGCCGGCGGCGACCACCGCGGGGTCCTTGGCAAAAAAGCCGATAAACGCCGGCGCCACCAGCCACATCAGTACCGTGATCAGGCAGCCGTACACCACCGAAATCGTCATGGCATCCTTGAGTACCTGACGTGCACGATTTCCCTTGCCCGCGCCGGCGTTTTGCGCCGTGAGTGCGCTGACGGTGGCGCCCATGGAACTCGGCACAATGAACAAAAAGCTGATCATCTTTTCGACCAGGCCTACGGCGGCGGCGTCGACCAGCCCACGGTGGTTGGCGATGACGGTGATGAACATAAACGCCACCTGGATGCAGCCGTCCTGCACGGCCACGGGCACGCCGATCTTGAGGATGCTGCCGAGCACCTCGGGCTGGGGGCACAGGTCGCTGCGCTTGAGGTGAATTTGCGTGCGGCGGCTCTTGAGCCACACGAGCGCGAGAGCCACGCTCGCCGTCTGCGCGATGACCGTACCGAGCGCCGCGCCTACGGGGCCGAGCCCCATGTGGCCGATAAACAGAAAATCAAGCGCAATATTAATGATGCACGCCACGCCGATCACGTACATGGGCGAGCGCGAATCGCCCAGCCCGCGAAAGATGGCCGAAAGAATGTTGTACGCGGCGATAAAGGGAATGCCGATAAAGCAGATGCGCAGGTAGGCGGCGGTGCCTTCGACCGCTTCGGCGGGTGTGCCAATGAGTGCCACGATCTGCGGGCACAGCGCGAGCAGGACAGCGGCTAGCACCACCGAGACGCCCATAAAGAGCGTGATGGTGTTGCCGATGGCGGCCTCGGCGCGGTCGAAGCGGCGCGAACCCACGGCGTGGCCGACGATAACCGTCGTTCCCATGGCCAGGCCCACGAGCGTCACGGTAATGATATAGAGCGTCTGCGCGCCGTTGCCCACGGCGGTGATGCCGGCGGCGCCGCTAAACTGCCCCATCATGTACAGGTCGGCCATGCCGTAGAGCATTTGCAAAAAGTACGAGAGCATATAAGGCAGGGCAAAGACCGCGATGGTCTTAAGGACATTGCCGCGTGTGAGGTCGTGTTCCATGGGCGGGGCACTTTCTGGCTGGGTTCGTTTAGCTACCAGTGTAGTGAAAACCCTACAACGATTGTAGAGTCAAGGTTTGTGTTGGCGGCAGGGCGAAAAAGTCACGCTCGCGTTCATTTCCAATTGAATACGGACGTGTGCCCTGCGAGCTTGGCGCCTGCGCTGGCCTTGCAGAAACCGATTTCGGAACACTTGACACCGCCGCACGGCGCGCCATAATACGTGGGTTTGCGAACAACGTTTGATGGGGGATGAACCTGCGTGCGCAATCTCAAGATTTTGTTTTCCTATCTGGGGGCATACCGCCGCGATGCCATGCTCGGCGTGTTCTTTGTGACGGCCGAGACGGCGCTCGAGCTGTTCATCCCGGTCATCATGGCAAATATCATCGATGTGGGCGTGCCCGCGGGCGACATCAACTACATGCTGTTGCAGGGCACGTATATGTTGGCATGCGCCGCATGTTCGCTGGTACTTGGCTTGGGCTATGCGCGCACGTCTGCTCGCGTCGCCTC
Organism: uncultured Collinsella sp.; assembly: GCA_902491395.1. Lineage (GTDB taxonomy): Bacteria > Actinomycetota > Coriobacteriia > Coriobacteriales > Coriobacteriaceae > Collinsella. The sequence goes on along the minus strand of CABUHO010000005.1, from coordinate 65,979 downwards.
GGGGCTGGGCGCTAACCTGCGCGAGGCCGAGTATCGCAAGATCCAGACCCTCGCCTTCGGCAATCTCGATGAATACGAGACAAGCTCGCTGGTCACTCGCATGACCACCGACATTACCGTGATTCAAAACGCCGTAGGTAACGGCTTCCGCCCCATGGTGCGCGGGCCGGTAAATCTGGTCATGGGCCTCGTCTACGCTTTTGCGCTCTCGCGCGAGCTCGCGGCGGTCTTTGCCGTCATTCTGCCGATGCTCGCCATCGTGCTCGGTATCATTACCGTGCGCGTGAGCCCGCTCTACCGCCAACTCCAGACCTCGATGGACCACCTTAACGGCGTGGTGCAAGAGGACCTTACCGCCGTGCGCGCCGTGAAGGCTTACGTGCGCGCCGAGCACGAGTGCGACAAGTTCGACACCGTCAATACCGAGCTCGCCGGCACGGCGACCAAGACCTTCGGCACCGCCGTGCTCAACCTGCCGGTGTTTCAGCTGTCGATGTATGTGGCTGCGCTCTCGATCCTGTGGATTGGTGGCCGCATGATCATCGAAGGTCGCTTGGGCGTGGGCTCGCTCACGGGCTTTATGAGCTACGTGCTGCTGATCATGAACTCGCTCATGATGATTTCCAACGTGTTTTTGCTGCTCACGCGCGCTCTCACGAGTGTGGGCCGTATCGCAGAGGTGCTCGATGAGGAGCCCTTTATCGCCAACCCTGCGGGAGACCTCGCGACTGCGGTGCCAGCGGACGGCAGTATCGAGTTTCGCGACGTTTCCTTTAAATACCGCGCGGATGCAGCCGAGGATGTGCTCGAGCATATCGACCTTCGCATTGAGAGCGGCTCGACGGTGGGCATTCTCGGCGGCACGGGCTCGGGCAAGAGCTCGCTTGTGCAGCTGATTGCGCGCCTGTACGACGCCGCTGAGGGCACCGTGCTTGTGGGCGGAGACGACGTGCGCGACTACGACCTGGCTACCTTGCGCGACGCCGTGGGCATCGTGCTGCAAAAGAACGTGCTGTTTACGGGTACCGTGCGCGAGAACCTGCAGTGGGGCAATCCGCAGGCGCCGGACGATGAGCTCCTCGCGGCTTGCCGCGCGGCGTGCGTGGACGAGTTCCTCGATCGCATCGGCGGGCTGGACGGCGAGTTGGGTCAAGGCGGCGCCGGCGTTTCGGGTGGCCAGAAGCAACGCCTGTGCATCGCGCGCACGCTGCTCAAGCATCCGCGCGTGCTCATTTTTGATGACTCCACCAGCGCGGTCGATATGGCGACCGACGCTAAGATTCGCGAGCATATTGCTCGGATTCCCGATACGACCGTGCTCATCATCGCCCAGCGCATTGCGAGCGTCATGGATGCCGACCGCATTATTGTGTTGGACGACGGTCGTGTCCACGGCGTGGGCACGCACGAGGAACTGCTGGCGGGCGACAACATATACCAGGAGATTTACGCCTCGCAGATGGAGTTTGCGGGGAACACGGACGCCGACGACGGCTGCGACGATGGCTGCGCGAATGATCCGTTTTCCTCCGTCCCCAGCGGATCACCCGTGGAAGGGGGTGAGCGCCATGCCTAAGACCGCAGCCCAAGCACGCCCGGCCGACCTCAAGCGCACGGTGCGCCGCCTGCTCTCCTACATGGGGCACGCCAAGTTCTCGCTGCTCGCAGTGGGTGTGCTTGCCTCTGTGGCCGCCATCGCAAGCCTTGCCGGCACCTACATGGTGCGCCCCATCGTTAACGGTTTGGCCACGGGCGGGGAGGAACTGCTCGCCAAGCAGGTCATCCTGACGGCGATCATCTACGCCGCGGGCGTGCTCTCGGCCCTGGGCTACTCACAGGTCATGGTGCGCGCGGCCCAGCGCGTGGTGTCCGACATCCGCCGCGACCTATTCGCGCACATTCAGACGTTGCCGCTCAGCTATTTCGACAGCACGCGCTCGGGCGACATCATGAGCTTCTTTACCAACGACGTCGACACGGTCTCCGAGGCACTCAACAACAGCTTTGCCAACGTGATTCAGGCGACCATTCAGGTGATCGGCACCACGGCCATGCTCATCATCCTTAACTGGCAGCTCACGATTATCACGCTCGTGTGCGACGCGGCCATTGTGCTGTACGCGCGCTATTCGGGCATTCGCTCCGAGCGCTTCTTTGCCGCCCAGCAGGCGTCGCTCGGCGACTTGGACGGGTATGTCGAGGAGATGGTCTCGGGCCAAAAGGTCATCAAGGTCTTTAACCACGAGCAGGCTAACGTTGCCGGTTTTGACGCGCGCAACCAGGAGCTGCGCCGCACCGGTGGCGCCGCGCAGGCCTACGCCAACTCGATGGTGCCCATGACCGTGGTGATCGGGTATGCCAACTACGCGATTGTTGCGGTGGCGGGCGGCATGCTCTGCATCAACGGCTTGGCCGACGTGGGTGCGCTCGCGAGCTACCTGGTCTTTGTGCGCCAGGCGGCCATGCCCATCAACCAGTTTACGCAGCTGGGCAACTTCTTACTCAATGCGTTGGCCGGCGCCGAGCGCCTGTTTGCCGCCATGGACCTTAAGCCCGAGGTTGACGAGGGCTGCGTGGAGCTGGTGCAGACGGGTGAGTCCGCGTGGGCGTGGAAGATTCCCGAGGGCCAGGGCGTGGGCGCGTACGGGCACCTGCATGACGTGGCCGCCGTTGATGAGTCGGGCCGCGCGGTGGCTGCCGACGGTACCGAGCTCACGTGCGGCTTGGTCCCGCTTGCCGGCGACGTACGCTTCCATGCCGTGGACTTTTCCTATGTGCCGGGCACACGCGTGCTCACAGATCTCAACCTGTTTGCCAAGCCGGGACAGAAAATCGCCTTTGTGGGTTCGACGGGCGCCGGAAAGACGACCATCACCAACCTCATCAACCGCTTCTACGAGGTCGATGACGGCGAGATTACATACGACGGCATCGACGTCAAGCATATTGCCAAAGCCAGCCTGCGTGGGTCGCTCGGCATTGTGCTGCAGGATACGCACCTGTTTAGCGGCACCATTGCGCAGAACATCCGCTTTGGCAAGCTCGACGCGACCGACGACGAGGTGCGCGCCGCCGCCGAGGCCGCCTGCGCCGACTCGTTTATCCGCCGCCTGCCGCAAGGCTACGACACACCGGTCACGGCCGACGGTGCCAACCTGTCGCAGGGCCAGCGCCAGCTGCTCGCCATCGCGCGCGTGGCCGTGGCCGATCCTCCGGTGCTCATCCTGGACGAGGCGACAAGCTCCATCGACACGCGTACCGAAAAGCTCATCGAGCGCGGTATGGACCGCATCATGCGCGGACGCACCACGTTTATGATCGCGCACCGCCTGTCCACCGTCCGCGACGCCGACGCGATCATGGTCCTCGAGCACGGCCGCATTATCGAACGCGGCACCCACGAGGAGCTCCTCGCCCAGCACGGAGAGTACTGGCAGTTGGCGCATGGCCTCAAGGAATTAGACTAAACCGCTTGAGCACGGCCAATCCTGTCTTCCCGCGCCTCCTCACCGCACCTCAAACCATCACAACATTCGATGCTTTTCCTCAAAATCGCGAAAACCGTCGAATGTTGTGATGGTTTATCTATCACTCGGCCTAGTCAGGTTTCTTTCTTGAAGCATGGGGGTGTGCGGATCCATTGCCAGGGGAATAAGGTTGGTTATCCGACCCATTGGAGGGCTCATGGATCTGCCGATTATCCTGTCGCACAAGACCGCCTGGCTGTACCACAACGTGGCGCGTCCGTTCGAGCCGTTCTCGCAAGCAAGCAGCCTATACGACGAGAATTCGCTTGCCGACGAGACGGAAGCAGCTGCAGATCTGCCCAAGTTGGGACTGGATTCCAAGGGGTTGAGGGCTTCTACAGCGGTCGAGATTGTTGCCGATTATCTGGTCTCGCTCGGTATTCCACGCGATGAACTCGATCATATCGATACGCTCGTTAACTTCGATTTCGAGCGCTCGACGCCGGCTGGATTTAGGTGCCACGTGTTTGGGGCGCCGGTACCTCCAGGACATCTTATCGAGGTGGCAGAGGGCCTTCTGGTGGTTGATGAGGTCATGTGTTTTGTCCAGGCGGGCTCGTGGATGTGTGAACCCGAACAGCTGGAATATGGGTATGAAATCTGCGCCCGATACCATTTGAATCATCTGGCGACAGACGATTATATCGAGATGGGGCAGAGGTACACCGTTGCCGACCTGATCGCTTATTGCGATGAAAATCGATCTCGTCAGGGGGCTATACGTGCGGCTGCCGCGCTCAAACGCGTGCACGATGGCGCGCGGTCGCCCATGGAGACGGCCGCCGCAATCATGGTCGTCGCGAAGCGTTCCCAGGGAGGGCTCGGGTACACCAAGATCGAGCTCAACCATCGGGTCGATGTTCCCAATGAGTTCAAATATCTCGCCAGGGCCGGGTATTTCGAGATCGATGTATATGCACCTGCAAGCGGTACGGGGATTGAATACAACGGTTCGGACCATCTTGATAAACAGCGCAGCGCGTCGGATGCGGAGCGTATGACCGTACTGAGCGCGCTGGGCTTTAGGATGATCGTCCTCACCGGGACCCAGTTTGCCCACCAGCTGCAATTGCACCGGGCGATGAATGCCATTGCGCTTGCTATGGGTCTCAAATGCGACCGAAGCGAGACGTTCCAGAAACGGCAGAATGACCTGCGGGAATTCGTGATTCGGCACTGGGACGGTGGTCTTTAGGGACGCTTTGGTCCTTCTGCGGGGCACTGCGGGCAGGCAAACCATCACAACATCCGACGTTTTTTGCCTATAACGGGAAAAGCATCGAATGTTGTGATGGTTTGTCTGCTGAGGATGGGCTTGGAAAGTCCGTTTTGCTCGAAGTGACCTGTCCTGTCGTACGGGTGTCGGCATGATTCTCTCGTGGGGTATTATGTTTTCCGAAGAATAAATCGCTGCGCGAGGGGAGGATTGCGTGGACGAGTGCCTGCAACATGACGGTTTTGGCCGCGATATCAACTACCTACGCATTGCCGTGACCGACAAGTGCAATTTTCGCTGCATCTACTGCATGCCTGCCGACGGCGTAGCTCCGCGCGCGCATGACGAGCTGCTCAGCGCCGAGGAAATCGCCCGCTTTGTGCGCCTGGTAGCGGGGGAGGGCATTCGCCGCGTGCGCCTGACGGGCGGCGAGCCGCTGGTCAGCCGCCGTATTATTCCGCTCATTCGCGACATCCGCGCGATTCCGCAGATCGAGGACATCTCGCTCACCACCAACGGCGCCCTGCTGCCCAAGCTGGCGCCGCAGCTCAAAGATGCCGGGCTTAACCGCGTCAACATTTCGCTCGACACACTCGACCCTACGCTCTTTGGAAAGGTCACGCGCCTGGGCCGACTCGAGCAGACCATGGCCGGCATCGACGCGGCGCTGGCTTGGGGCTTTGAGCCGGTTAAGGTCAACTGCGTTGTAGTGCGCCGGCTCAACCAAGATGTGGCAGCCCTCGCGCGGCTCACGCTCGACCGCCCCATCCACCTGCGCTTTATCGAATACATGCCCATCGGCGACGAGCGCACGAGCTCGCATTGCGCTGTGGACCCGCATTCGCCCACGCTCAATCCCGAGCTGTGGGACGCGAGCGATACCGTGCCGAGCGACGAGCTGCGGGCGCGCATCAATGCCGGGGCCGCCGCGGCGGGACTGGGCGAGCTCGAGCCGCTCGACATCAACGACGCTCCTGCCGGCGCGGGCCCTGCGCGCTATTGGCACTTTCCGGGCGCGGCGGGAACGGTCGGCTTCATCAGCGCCATGTCCAATCATTTTTGCGCGAACTGCAACCGTCTGCGCCTGACGGCCGATGGCAACGTGCGTCCGTGTCTGTTTAGCGATGCCGAGTATTCGGTGCGCGACGCGCTGCGCCGTGGTGATGATATGCAGGTACTTTCGATTTGGCGCGATGCCGTGGCCCACAAACCGCAGGAACACGCGATAATTGAGGGCACGCAACGATTTATGTCCCAAATCGGAGGATGATCATATGGCCAAGAGCAGGTACGCCGATGCCACCAAGGCCGCTCGCAGGGCCGCGATGTCTGCCCACAAAGTCACGGCTGCGGCGAATGCTGGCAACGCCGACGCGTCCGCACAGCCGACTGCCAGCGCTGTCGCCGAGCCCGCCCGCGACGCCCGTCGCGACGAGCTGACGCACGTGGACGCCAAGGGCGAGGTACGCATGGTCGACGTGTCCGACAAGGCCGAGACCCATCGCATTGCCATCGCCGAGGGCACCATCCTCATGCACCCCGAGACACAGGCCATGGTGCTGCAGGACCGCGCCAAAAAGGGCGACGTGCTTGCCTGCGCGCGCGTGGCGGGCATTATGGCCATCAAGCGCACGAGCGATATCATCCCCATGTGCCATCCGTTGCTCATTACCAAGAGCAAGTGCGACATTGCGCCCATCGCTCCGGCGGGGACGCCGGCCGATGACGTGCCCGAGGGCTGGGCGCCGGCGCGCGCGGACGGGCAGGTTGGTTTTCACGTACTGGTTACGGCGGGCGTGACGGGCAAGACGGGTATTGAGATGGAGGCGCTGACCGGCGCGAGTGCCGCGTGTCTGACCATCTACGACATGTGCAAGGCGGTCGATCGCGGCATGGAGATCGTTGACGTTCGCCTGCTGCACAAGGAGGGCGGCCGCTCGGGCGTGTGGGACCGCGCAGAGCGTCAGGCCGCTGCCGTTGAGTCCGTGGCCGCTGACGGTGCCGCACCCGCGAGCGCGCCCGTCGCCGTCGCGCCCGCAGCTCCGGCCCCGGCCGTCCCCGCGATCGCGTTTATCGGCTACCAAAACTCGGGCAAGACCACGCTCGTCGAGAAGGTTATCGCCGAGCTCACCCGCCGCGGCCTGCGCGTGGGTTCGCTCAAGCATCATGGGCATCACGGCTTTGATATCGACGTGCCCGCTAAGGACACCTGGCGCCATCACCAAGCCGGATCAAAGCACGTGGGCCTCATCTGCGCCACGCGCTGGGCGGAGTACGCCGACACGCGCGAGGAGGACGAGATGCCCGCGCGCGAGCTGCTGTCGCGCTACAACGATGTCGACGTGGTGATCATCGAGGGCTACAAGACCGAGGGCTTCGACAACATCGTGGTCGCACGCTCCGGCGTCGACCGTCTGCGCGGCAAGAGCTCGCTCGACCTGGTCGATGGCCACACGCTGGCGCTCGCCTGCAACGAGGCTCTGGCGCGTCAGGCCTTCGACGCCGGCTTCGCGACCCGAGCCATCAACATCAACGACGCCCGAGCCATCTGCGACCTTATCCAAGACCATCTGGCCTAAAACCTGCCAAAAAGGGACAGGTTTGTTTTAGCAGGTTTTATCTGGGCAAACGTCACTTCCACCATAAAGGGGCCAGGCACCTTTGTGGTGGTTTTGATCAAAGAGCCTTTGACTTAAACCTACCTCGAGGTGTAATAATCGCTGACAAACGATTGCGATTACGGAGGCCTCATGCCAAAACTGTACTTTATGCGTCACGGTCAAACGCTCTTTAACTTGCTTCGTCGCAAGCAGGGCTGGTGTGACTCGCCGCTTACCGAGCTGGGAATCGAGCAGGCTAAAACTGTCGGTGCGACCCTGCGAGGGCGTGGCCTTACGTTTGACCATGCGTACAGTTCGACGTCCGAGCGTGCGTGCGACACGCTTGAGCTTGCGTTTCCCGGTCAGCCTTACGAGCGCGTCAAGGGCCTTAAGGAGTGGAATTTTGGCAAGTTTGAGGGTGCGAGCGAGGATTTGAATCCGCGTCTGCCGTACGGCGATTTCTACAAGCAGTATGGCGGCGAGGGCGAAGTCGAGTTTCGCAAGCGCATCATGGCGACCATCACCGAGCTCATGCAGCGCCCCGGACATGAGAGCGTGTTGTGCGTGAGCCATGGCGCCGCAGCGGCTCAGGTCATGCGCGGCGTGGGCGTGGAACCGCTCAAGATGAAGAACCGCATCGGCAACTGCTGCGTGCTCGAACTCGACTTTAATCCCGCCACCAGCACATTCGCTCTCGCAGATCTGTACAACCCCTACGGCACCCCGCGCGAGTAATATCGGGGCATCAGCCAAAACCACCACAAAGGGGCCAGGTATCTTTGTGGCGGTTTTGCCGTTTACGGGCGATTTCCTACCGTTCGGCGGACTTTCGCGCCAATGGGGCTTACGCCGCATGCAAGTTTCATCCTACAATCGCCCACGTGCTCACAAGTTTGTTACTCCTCGGGAGGCATCACTTGCGCATAATAGAAGACGAGGAATATCGCCCCGTCGTCTAGCGCCGATGTCCGAGGAGTTTTTTCATGCTCATTTTAAAGAAGATCAACAATAACGTTGCTCTTGCCGCCAGCGATGACGGCAAAGAGGTTGTTGTCTTTGGCAAGGGCATCGGTTTTCACGAGATGCCCTACGAGCTTGCCGATGAGTCGCTCATCCAGCGCAAATTCTATAACGTTCCCGAGAGCCTGCAGGATATGGTCGGCACACTTCCCGACGACGTTCTGCTCGCGGCAAGCGACATTGCCTGCTTCGCGTCGCAGCAGCTTGGTTGCAAGCTATCCGGTGGCCTGCCCTTTATCCTGGCAGATCACCTGCAGTTTGCCGTCCAGCGCGACGACGACCAGATCAGCGCTCCCAACCCGCTCGAGCACGAGGTGGCCTTCATCTACCCGCGCGAGCTCGAGATCGGCCAGGCCGCGCTCGCCATCGTGCAAAAGCGCACCGGCGCCAAGCTGGGTCAGAACGAGGCCACGAGCATCGCGCTCCACATCGTTAACGCCGAGGTCGACGGCATGGGCCGCGCCAAGGACATGGACTTCATCATGAAGAGCACCCGCGTGCTTGACGAGGTAACCCATTCCGTGGAAAAGCAGCTCGGCTGCTCGCTCGACACGGCGTCGTACAGCTACATTCGCTTTCTTGCGCACCTGCGCTTTTTGGTTCGCCGCCTCTGCAAGGGCAAGTGCACGCAGACCGAGAACTCCTCGCTGTTTATGCAGGCCGCCCGCGATTTTCCCGAGGCATACCAGTGCGCGTACGCCATCAACCGCGTGTTCGAGAAAGAGTTCAAGCAGAGTTGCTCGGACGAGGAGCTTTTGTATCTGATGATGCATATCAACCGTCTGCGATCGGCTTCGCAGACCGAGTGAGTAAGGCCGCCAGCCTGGCGGCAATCGCAACAATTCTTTTTGGTTTCTAGCTGCGGGCAAGGTACCGGCTCGCGGTAGGGGATATTTTTGTCGAAATTTGGAAAAGAGAGGACAGATCATGGCAGGTAAATACGACGATCTTGCTGCCCAGATCGTAGAGCTGGTTGGCGGTAAGTCCAACGTCAAATGCGTCGCACACTGCATTACCCGCGTTCGTTTTAAGCTCAAGGACGAGTCGAAGGCCAATGACGAGGCAATCTCCGAGCTGCCCAACGTCATCAAGGTCATGCACGCCAACGGCCAGTACCAGGTTGTTGTGGGCAACATCGTCGAGGACGTCTACGACGCCGTTCTCAGGGCCGGCGGTTTTAGCGACGGCGGCGCCGTCGACGCCGATGACGACGATGCCGCTCCCAAGGGCGTTACCGATGTGATCATCGACCTCATCTCGGGCATCTTCGCCCCCATGCTCGGCACCTTCGCCGCTGCCGGTATCATGAAGGGCCTGCTGGCGCTCGCTACCTTCCTGGTCCCGAGCTTTGCCAACGACGGCGCCTACACGCTGCTCTACACCGTCGCTGACGGCATGTTCTACTTCCTGCCCGTGGTGCTTGGCTTTACCGCGGCCAAGAAGTTCAAGATGAGCGAGTTCAACGGCATGGCCATCGCCTTTGCCCTGGTGTATCCCACCATGGTTGCCCTGACCTCGGGCGAGGTTGTCGGCTCCGTCGAGCTCGGCTTTGCCGGCACCTTCTCTTGGTACACCACGTTCCTGGGCCTGCCGCTCATCATGCCTGCCTCGGGTTACACCAGCTCCGTTATCCCCATCCTGCTCATGGTCTGGTTTGGCTCCACCCTCGAGCACTGGGTTAAGAAGTGGATGCCCGCTTCTATGAAGATGTTCTTCACCCCGCTGATCGTCGTCACCGTTACCGTTACCCTTGGCTACCTGGTCATTGGCCCCATCGCCACGCTCATCACCAACCTGCTTGGTGAGTTCTTCGCGCTGCTGTTTGGCCTGCCCATGATCGGCTCTCTCCTGGGCTGCACCCTCGTCGGTGCCTTCTGGATGTGCCTGGTCATCTTTGGCTTCCACTGGTCGCTCGTGCCTATCGCGCTGGTCAACCTGTCCACTCTGGGCCATGACTACATCCTGGGCTCCGTTATCGCCCACTCCTTCTCGCTGGGCGCCGTGCTCTTTGCCATGTATCTCAAGAACAAGGACGAGAAGTTCCGCGGCATCGCGCTGCCGGCCATGATCTCCGCCTTCTTCTTTGGTGTCACCGAGCCCGCTATCTACGGTGTTGCCCTGCCCGATAAGAAGGCCTTCATCAACGACAGCATCGGTTCTGCTGTGGGCGGCCTCATCATTGGTCTCTCCGGCGCCGTGGTGTACATGTCCGGTGGTCTGGGCGTCTTCAACTGGCTGTCCTTCATCGACCCCTCCGGTGTTAACGGCATCAACCACATGATCTGGGCTATCGTTGCCTCTTTCGTGGGTGCTGCCGTGGGCTTCGCGATCGAGTTTGTCACCTACAAGCCCGAGGCTGCCAAGTAGCCCAAACGACAAAGACTCGGTACCAAGCCGGCGGGGGGAGCGCCCCGCCGGCTTTTCCAAATGGGCTAGATGCCATGCACCCGTCCGAGCGACTGCCCAAAATCAAAACCATGCCGGTTTACTACGATGAATCTTCGGGGGCCGACCACACCGTGATTTTTCGGAAATCGGCAAGCCTCCTACCTGCGGTTTTAGTTTTGCAATTTCCGGTGTGCTCGGGGGTCATCGATTCATCGTAGTAAACCGGCATAGTTTTGGTCGATCGGTCCTCGCGCGGGGCGTTCAGTGCATGCCTCGCCACGAAACCGGCCTATCTACTACGTTTAAGTGGTAGGGGCCAACCACACGGCGGTTTTCCGAAAACCGTCAAGCCTTCTACCTGCGGTTTTATTATTGACAATTGCGGTGTGGTCGGGGGTTCACGACTAAACGTAGTAGATGGGCCGGTTTCGTGGCGGCCGACTCAACGCGAACCCCGATCGGGACGCAAATTACCTTGCGGACGCCGCTTCGGCGTCCACGCAACATCCCAACACGTACGAAAGGAGCCAACATGGCTTTTCCCGATGGATTTCTGTGGGGCGGCGCCACTGCCGCCAATCAGTGCGAAGGCGGATACAACGAGGACGGCAAGGGCCTCGGCGTTCCCGACATCATGACCGGCGGTACGGTCTCCGAGCCGCGCCACATCACCGATGGCATTCTGCCCCAGTACCACTATCCCAGCCACGAGGCCGTGGATATGTACCATCACTACCTCGACGACATCAAGCTCTTTGGCGAGATGGGCTTTAAGTGCTACCGCATGTCCATCAACTGGAGCCGCATCTTCCCCAACGGCGACGAGGCCGAGCCCAACCAGGCCGGCATCGAGTTCTACCGCCGCGTGTTCCAGGCCTGTCAGGAACAGGGCATCGAGCCCATGGTCACCCTCAGCCACTACGAGCTGCCCTATGGCCTGTCCAAAAACTACGGCGGCTGGAAGAACCCCAAGCTCATCGATTTCTACCTCAACTACGCCCGTACCGTCATGACCGAGTACAAGGGGCTGGTGCGCTACTGGCTCACCTTTAACGAAATCAATTGCCTGCTCATGGGCGGCTTTGGCGGCGTGATGGGCGGCGGCATGGTGCCCGAGGCAACTGACACGCCCATGGCCTTTGGCGACTGCGACTGGGACGACCCGCAGGCGCGCTTCGACGCCCTGCACCATCAGTTCTTGGCGAGCGCCAAGTGCGTCACCATGGGCCATCAGATCGACCCTCAGAACAAGATCGGCTGCATGATCGCCGGCAACGCTTGCTATCCGCACACGTGCAACCCGGCAGATGTTCTGGCCGCACAAAAGCAGCAGCGCGAGATGAACTTCTACTGCGGCGACGTACAGGTGCGCGGTGCGTATCCCTCGTGGGCGCCCAGCGTGTGGCGCCGCGAAGGCGTGCACGTGGAGGTTTCGCCCGAGGACGCCGCCACGCTGGCCGCCGGCAAGGTCGACTTCTACAGCTTTAGCTACTACATGAGCGCCACCGCCACGGCCGACCCGGTGCTGCTGGAGCAAGGCAACATCTTTGGTGGCGCCGGCAACGAGTATCTCAAGAAGAGCGATTGGGGTTGGGCGATCGACCCCGAGGGTCTGCGCTACTACCTGGAGGAGGTCTACGACCGCTACCAGGTGCCGCTGATGATTGTCGAGAACGGCCTGGGCGCGGTGGACGAGGTCGAGGCGGACGGTTCGATCCACGACGGCTACCGCATCGATTACCTGCGCGAGCATATCAAGCAGATGGAGATTGCCATCGAGGACGGCGTGGACTTGATGGGCTACACCATGTGGGGCTGCATCGATTTGGTGAGTGCCTCGACCGGCGAGATGAAGAAGCGCTACGGCTTTATCTACGTCGACAAGGACAACGACGGCAACGGCACGCTTGCCCGCAGCCGCAAGGACAGCTTCTTCTGGTACAAGAAGGTCATCGAGTCCAACGGCGCCGACCTGGCCTAGCCAAGTCTTAAGCAGCGCAAACGTCATTTCCACCACAAAGGGGCCAGGCACCTTTGTGGTGGTTTTTGCTTTGGTAGATGTGTGGTACATGCCTTACAATCTACCAAGTAGTTCATGACGGGCGAAAAACGGAGAAGAGGGGCTTGATGCGTCCTTAATGTTTCATGCGGATTGATTGATTCGATAGACGGTGGCGAATGCCCACCGCCCGTATTCGTATGAAACGAGGAGTCTCCATGCTCGCATCTCTTTTTTCAAAGCCTCAATCATCGCTGTCCGCGCAGGCTAAACGCCTGGTGGCGATGCGCTTTCTCATCTACACCGGGTTTCAGACCAGCTACTTTATCGGCGTCATCGGAACGCTTACCTATGCGGACGATGCCTCGGTCGTCGCGACATCGCTGGCGGTCCTGTTTATGAACGTCTTTGTGATCCTGGGATCCTTTGCGGGCGGCGCGGCGCTTGACGCCTGGGGTCCGCGCCGCCATTTCTTGCTGAGTATCATCGGCGCTCTCGCAACTGGTACGGCAATCATCGCCTTTGGTAGCGCGACCGGCGTCGTCCTGCTCGGCGCGGTGTTTCTGGGCTTTACGATGGGATTCGCCCAGCCCATCGCCACGTCCTATCCGGCCTACCTCACCAACGACCCCGTCGAGCTCAAAGACATCAACTCCGCCATCGCCATGTTTTCAAACGTGAGTATCATCGTTGGCCCCACGCTGGGCGGCTTTGTCGCGGCGGTTGCATCGTCGCGCGCGGTGTTCGTGCTCATGATGCTCTTTACCGTGCTGGCGTTCGTCGTCGGCTGGGGCTTTAGGCCGCAGACCAGCCATGTCGCCGGGCATGCGGATGCCGATTCGGCAGAGGAAGGGGAGCGTGCGGGACAAAGCTCCAGCCCCAGCACGTCCGCCCGCGCCACCTTCGCAGCCAGTATCAAGACAGTCTTCACCAACAGCGTCCTCGCGCTACTTTTCTGCATCATTTTTCTTTCGAACTTTGGCTATGGAGCCTTCGACCCGCTCGAGTCGTTCTTCTATCGCGATGTCCTGCATGTCGGCGTTGAGTGGATGGGCTGGCTCTCGTCGGCCTCGGGCGTGGGCGCGGTGCTGGGTGCCGTGCTCGCGCTCCGCTTGCCGCCGCACCTGGTCAACCTTAAAACACTGCTCGTGGCGCTCATGTCCGTGGGCCTGGGAAGTCTGCTCTATGTGGGGACACCGTACGTGGGCGTGGCCCTCATCGGCCAGATCGCCCTGGGCATAGCTTGGGGTGTCGTCAACCCGCTCCACAACACCATTGTGCAAACGACGGCTCCGCTCGAGCAGCTTGGTCGCGTGAACTCGGTCATGGGCTTTGGCAATATGTTCGCCGGCGTGGCGCCGCTGGCGATTGCCCCGTGGCTGGCGGCGACGTTTGGCGTGCAGCAGACGCTCATCGGAGCAGGCATGGTCGTGACGGCAGTCCCCGCGGCGTTGCTGCTGTTTGGGCGCCGGCATTTTGATCGTGCCGCAAGGCAGTAAAGACCATCACAACATTCGATGAAAATCGCGATTTTGCCGAAAAACGTCGAATGTTGTGATGGTTTGCGCTCCGGGCTAGGCCATTCTGCGAGTCCGGCCACCACAAAGGGGCCAGGCACCTTTGTGGTGGTTTTGCACCAAAGCGCCCCGTGCGCGCCTTGGTATACCATGTACGCCGTTTGCGAATACACCCCACACCGCCGCACAACCCAGAAAGGCCCCCATGGACACCACCTTCAGCCACATCAAAGCCGTGTTCTGCGATATCGACGGCACGCTGCTCACGAGCCAGCACACGGTGTCCCCGCGCACCGTGGCGGCGATCCGCGCCCTGCGCGAGCGCGGCGTGCTGTTTGGCCTGTGCACCGGGCGTGACGCCCACGCGACCGAGGCCATGTACGAGCTCTGGGGCATCGAAGGCCTGGTGGACGTGCTCGTGGGCTGCGGTGGCGCCGAGGTCATCGACCGCGCACACGACATCAACGAGCTGAGCTATCCGCTGCCGGGCGAGACCATCGCGCGCATCTGCAAGCACATGGCGGACCTTCCGGCAACGCCCGTCTGCCCCCGAGACGGCGTGTTCTACGTGCCCGAGAGCAACGCGTGCGTCGAGCACCTGTCGCGCGTCGACGGTGTGCCCTACCAGGTGGTCGATTTTGCCGAGTTTTTGCGCGAGCCGCAGCCCAAGGTGATGTTTACCATGGCGCCCGAGGTAATGCCGCGGGTGATTGAGCGGGCGTCGACGTTTGCCGATAACACTGTTAAGGCGGCGGCTCTGCAAACCACGCAGCGACTCTACGAGTTCATGGATCCGCACGTGTCCAAGACGCGCGGCCTTGTGCGCGTGGCGGAGCTCAACGGCATGGAGCTCCAGGACATCTGCGTGTTTGGCGATGCCGATAACGACACCTGCATGGTGGCTGACGCCGGCGTGGGCGTGGCCATGGCAAACGGCAGCGACGCCACCCGTGCCGCCGCCGATTTTGTAACCGCCAGCAACGACAAAGACGGCATCGCGATCTTTATCGAGGAACATCTGCTGTAGCGCTGGGGGAGAACCACCGCAGAAGGGGGCAGGCTCTTTTGCGGTGGCCTCAGGCGATTTGGGCGAATTGATACCTAAAATCTGTGGGAAAATTCAAATATTGTTGTCTGAACATCATGCTTCTAACCACCGATGGGTTTAAGATATTCTCATCAATTTGATAGGATATTCATCCCGGTTAATGACCTACCGCTCACGGTCGATTTTCGACCGTTCACAGGATGTTCGCTCTTGAGCAAAATGTTGTGCAAATAAATCTAATGCCATTAAAAAATAATAGGCAACTAAATTACCAGCAGAAACAAAAAATAGATAGCGAATAAACGAAGGCAAATCTGAGTAAATGTCAAGAGAATTAAGAACTTGCTACAAAAATGTCGGTTTTGTTGCTCAGATGTTTAAACAATCGTTATAATTGCATTACTAAACGAGCGCAATTACAGATTGCGCAGATACGTTTGATGGTGAAAGAGCAAGATCGCGGTCTCTTGGGGAGGAGACAACGATGAAAGCGAATTCAGACAAATCTAAGCAGAGTAATAAAGCGACGCGCCGTGTGCTGGCAGGCGTTTTGTGCGGAGCCTCCGTTTTGAGCCTGGTACTGTCGCTCGTCATGCCTCCAATCTCGCAGGCCATTGCCAACGATGCCGAGGCGGGTGCAGCCGAGAAAACTGTGGCGGCGGCTGATTCCTCAAGTGAGTCTACTGATGTAGGCAGCACTACTGGCGGGGATGCCGAAAACCAGAATAGTGACGAGACTGAGGGCGACGAGACTGGCGACGATGCTCTCAGGACGGCTCCGTTGTCTGATGACACGGGAGCCGAGAGCGCTGCGCAGCCTGCGGATGCGAAGCCTTCTGATGATGAAACTAACGATGAAAGCGCAATCGCCCCTGCCAACGTCAGTGCCGATGACTATATCGAGGTAAAGGGTAATGTCGCTAACCAATTTACCAATGGCGGCAAGTTTCGACTGACGGATTCTGCCTATTCGGATACGCAGATTGCCATCACCAAAGACACCACCATCGATCTTGCGGGATGCATGCTCTATAACTACCACGGCGTCTACAACGATCGCACCCCAGACTCCTTCTTTGTGGTCCGAAGCGGAGCCAAGCTCACTATCGAGGACTCGGGTAACAAGGACTTGGGTAAAAAAACGATAGACGATCAGACTCAGGTCCCTACGTCGGCGGGCCAGTTGGCGACTATGGAGTGGGACAAGGGAAATAGCTCCAATAGCGGCACTCCTGAGAGTCTTACTTACTATGAGACCAAGAGTGTGCCCAATTCAGATTGTCTCGGCACTACGGAGACTACGTACAAGCATGTTGTTACGGGCTTCGGCGTTATCGATGCGGCATCGGACAGCGGTTCCGTAAAGTATGTGGTCGAGGTCGAAGCGGGCTGCACGCTCAATCTCGAGGGCGGCATGATTACCACGGCTGCCAATCTGGGCAACAACGGTCACGTTATTTTATCTCAAGGCACTGTCAATATTTCTGGCGGCTATGTCACCAACGGTAACGGCGGCGGCTGGGGCGGTGGCCTGTGCGTGACGGGCGCAAATGCCAAGTTCAACATGACCGGCGGCGTAATCGCGGCAAACAAGGCAGCATCTGGCGGCGGCATCTATGCTGACAATGACGCCAAGCTGAAATTTTTAGGCGGTGTTATCTCTGGCAACGCTACGTATAAGGAGCGCTATAACGACGTCGACCATCCCAATAATGGCTATGGCGGCGGCGTCTTTACCAAAAATGCTGATGTTGAAATCGTTGATCCGGCAAATATTACCAACAACCGCGTCGACTCCTATATCACTGAAAAGTTCAACCTTGGTCTGCTCGGCGGCGGCGGTATTGCTTCTGTCGATGGTGGCACACTGAACATGACGGGCGGTTCTGTTACGGCCAACTACTCCAACGAGGCTGGTGGCGGAATCTACGCTGGCTTCTGGGGCAAAGCGATTACGTTTACCATGACAGGTGGCACGATTGCGGGCAACAAATCTGTTAACGGCGAAGGCGGCGGCTTGCGTATTGCTGGCGGTAACAACAGCGGTACGATGGCAACAATTAATGCTGGTGAGAACAGCAAGATTTACATCACCAACAACAAGACCATGACGGGCAGCACTAAAGACCGTGGTGGCGACTGGGGCGGCGGTGGCATCTTTATCCAGGAGCACGGTAGGCTTAACATCCTCAGATCGCTTATCACCAGCAACAAAGCTGGTGGCTGGAGTGGCGGAATTGGCGCATGCCCTACGGGCGAGACAATCGTTTCGCACTCATATGGCGCTGCTATCTATGGCAACAAAGATAACGTTGATCAAGATGGCAATCCGCTGGGAAAGTATAATTATTCCGCTGGTGGCAACAACAAAAATCAAGACCACGATGAAACAAATTACGTTACTCCTGACTTCCAAAAATCCGGCCATAAGGATTTCTTCCTGGTGCGTAATAAAGATGGTGCGAACTCGACAATTGCTGTCGTTCTTGGCAAGATGCTCGGCGGCGGATCGGCTGGTTGGCAGGGCACTTGCGACGGAAATCCGGTTACCATCGACCCAAATGGCGGTGCCGAGGCCAAGTATATGTT
Source organism: uncultured Collinsella sp. (assembly GCA_902491395.1). Lineage (GTDB taxonomy): Bacteria > Actinomycetota > Coriobacteriia > Coriobacteriales > Coriobacteriaceae > Collinsella. The sequence goes on along the minus strand of CABUHO010000005.1, from coordinate 48,075 downwards.
CGGCCTGCAGGCTCATCCTTCCGATCAGGCTATAAGTGATGCGAAGAGAGATGCTACGACCATCATCAGTGGCAACTACTCCTATACCCATGGCGGCGGCATCATGACCAACGGCGATCTTGTCGTTGGCGAGGTCAGTGATCTGAACGTTTATCCGAGCATGAAGCTCAATGCCACCAAGGTGCTTGTGGATGCAAAGGGAGACAAGCAACCCCTAAATGGGCACGAGTACAAGTTTCAGCTGCTGCGCCAGAAGGTTAACGGTACCAAGGCACCTTCTTGGAAAGGTGACGGCACATTAGATATGGGCGATTGCAGTGGTGCGGGTGAGGCGACTGTTGATCAATCAAGCGGCAGTATCACCTTCGACTCTGGCAAGGACTATTCTTCAGGGCAATACGTTTTCTATCTCGTTGAGGAACCCATCAGCGGCCAAAACGAATTAGACATCAAATTCGATAAGACAATTTACAAGATCGAGGTAACTGTTGGCGGTAGTCCATACAAGACTGAATCCCTCATGAAGTTTCCTATCTACTACTACAAGGTAGAGAGTGTGGCCGTCTATAAAAAGGCCGAGACGGATATAGACTTCGTGCAGCTTGATCACAGTGGTTATTCCTTCGCGCCATCGGAGGATGGAACGGAGGCCACGGTGACTATCGGTAACAGAAGCGACAACCCGACCTTTATCAACAAAATCGTGCCCCCCTTCCCCTGGACTCCTAAGGCGACTAAGGTCGTTGAGGGTGGCGAGATGAAGGCGTTTACGCTTCAATTTGCGGAAGACAGCGAATTTAAAAACATCATCGGTACTGCCGTGACCTCTGGTTCTAAGAAGACGCAGACGCTTCCGTTCATGGACGAAAACAATGAAACGATTGAGCTCAAGTACTCGCTCTCTGATATCAGCAATAATCCCGACGACCCGGACGGCTCCACGGGTGGCTCTTTCAAGACCTTTACGTACTATGTGCGCGAGAAAACCGACGGTCCGCAGTTCTCGCACTACACGTACGACCAGTCGGTCTATAAGTTCACGGTTGAGCCAACGTATGACACCGAAAAAGGAGAGATCAAATGTGCGGTGACCTACAGGAAGGGAACCGTTAACCCCAAAGGTGAGTGGACGGCAGACGCCAATACCGCAGAAGAGACGTTCACCGACGATTCCACCCCCACTTTCACCAACACCTACTCCACCTCTTTGCCCCTTTCTGGTATGTCGGGCGTCACTCTGACGTACCTTGCCGGCGCGGCGGTGCTTTGCGCTGCTGCGGCCTGGATGCACATTCGTCGCAAGGCGAATGCGAAGGGAGGCGAGCGTCGTGAATAAGAAAGTTTGCTCCTTCCCGATCTTGTTTGCGCTGCTTGCCCTCCTGATCGGCACCTGCGCGGTTGTGTTCCCCGCATCCGCGCAGGCCGCGCCGACCTCGACCGGTTCCATCACGGTGAGCGGTACCGTGGCGAGCAGCTACGATGCCTACCAGATCTTTAGCGCCAACGTCGTCGACGGCGACAGCGACGCCAAGATCGCCACCGACCTTGCCTGGGCAAGCGACGCCGCGCGCGACGCCGTCCTGCCCGCGCTGCACAGCGCCGGCATGCCCAATTCCCAGACCACCGCGCAGGAAGCTGCCGAGTGGCTCAACACCGATTCCCACCTTACGAGCGCGCTGAGCGCACAGCTCGCTCGTTCCCTCCAGAGCTCTGGCGCCGAGCCCGTGGCCCTTAACGCGGGCACGGCGGCCGAGCTGCCCTGCGGCTACTGGCTCATCGTCGCCAAAGACGACGCCATCTCCCAGAACGAGGCCGGCACCGCGCCGATCATGGCCCTGGTGGGCGGCAGCGCTGTCACCGTCAAGCCCAAGGCCGCGACGCCCAAGGTCGCCAAGCACGTGCTGGAGGACAGCGCCGCCGCCTGGCAGAAGGCCGCCGACGCCACGGTCGCCGACGACCTGTACTGGCGCCTCTCGGCCACGGTCCCGGCGGGGCTTTCCGCCTACGACACCTATACGGTGCGGTTCGTTGACACCATGAGCGCGGGGCTCGACCCCTCCAAGGTCGCAGCGAGCATGCATGTGTACGTGGCGGCGGGCGCGGACGGCGGCTTTGACGCCGTCCAGACCGGCAAGGACGGGCGCGCCGGCACCGAGCCCGCCAAGGGCTGGACCGACATCACGGCCCAGTGCGCCACCAAGGTAGCGGCCGACGGCAAGACCTTCACCGTGCGCACCGGCGACCTGATCGCCGTGCTCGGCGGGGCCGATGCCTTCACCGCGGGCGCCCGCGTGGTCGCCGTGTACAACGCGCCGCTCAACAGCGCATGCAACCACGGCATCGCCAAGGGCAACCCTAACGAGGTCTACCTGCGCTACCCGCGCTCTCCCTTTGCCGACCAGTCCGGCGACGCCGGCTTCACCCGCACGCCGAGCGATGACGCGTGCGCCTACACCTGGGATCTCGCGCTCACCAAGCGCGGCAGCGACGGCGACAAGCCGCTGCCCGGAGCGGTCCTGAGCATCACCGACGACCGCGGTCGCACACTGGCGGCCAATGGCACGTGGGATGCGGAGGGCAAGGCCACCGTCACCACGGGCGAGGACGGCCGCGTGGCCGTCTCGGGCGTGGACTCGGGCAAGCTGGAGGTCCGCGAGCTCAAGGCGCCCAAGGGCTACACCGCCTTTGAGGGCACGCGCTCCGTGACGGTCAAGGCCGAGGGCCTGGACGTCGACCAGGTGGCCGCCGCCAAGCCCAAACTCACCATCACGGCCGAGTCGCCCCTGCGCGCCGACAACGCGGACGGGTCGACGGGCAGCCTAGAGGCGTCGCTCATCAACACGCCCACCGGCACGCCCCCTAGCACTATCACCGGAGGCTTTATGCCCTCGACTGGCGATATGGCAATGTACACCGCGGCCGCCGCAGCGGTCGCCGGAGCCGCACTCCTCGTGGTCGCGCTCCTGATCAAGCGGGGAGGCGGCAACCATGCAGAGTAGCCAATGGCCCCACAGAGAGCGGGGCGAGACATAACCAAGCAGATGCTTAGACACAGACAGATGGTTTTAGATCAAATGGATTTCAAGCAGAAAGCAGAGGAAAAGAAGATGAGTATGAGCAAGAACATCGCCCGCCTGGCAGTGACCGCCGGCCTCACTGCGGCGTTGAGCTTTGGCGGAGTGATGGCCCCGGTGACCATGGCGTTTGCGGCTGAGGGTGCGACGACTACGGACAACAGCATTACCATCACGCAGAATAAGGACAACGGGGCCACCACTTTCAAGGCATACCAGATCTTTAAAGCCGATGTTGTGGATCCTACTGAGGCGGGGGCGACTGATAAGATCGTCTCCAACGTCAAGTGGGCCGACGGCGTAGGCGCTGACGCCCAGAAGGCCATTATCGAAGCCATTAATGACAACGCGTTGAAGGATGGTGCCAGTCCGGAGGATGTCGCCAACTGGTTGACCGAGAATGTGCTTGGTACCACCAAGACGACACGTGTCGACAAAGACAGCGTTCTCAATAAAATTGCCAAGGTTGTTAAGGACAAGGTCACGCCGACGGGCAATCCGTTTAAAGCGGGCACCGCTTTTGAGCCTAAGAATGCTGACGATACTCCCAACACGGGCTATTACCTCTTCCTGACCGATGACACCGGCATTGGCCAGTCGACCAAGAACAACAAGAAGAGCACTGGTACTTCTCCGATTTTTGCTGTTGTAGGCGATTCCGGCGTAACGGTTGCCGAGAAGACTGGCGTTCCCACGGTCGTGAAGAAGGTCAGGGATGACAAGCCTAGTAGCGAATGGGCGGATAAGGCAGATTCTCAGATGGGTCAGGACGTCCATTACCAGCTGAAGGGAACCGTTGCCGACAACGTTGCTACGTTCGACACCTATTACTATGAGTTCCACGATGAGCTTTCTGCTGGCCTGAAGGCAAATGTGGATACCGTTGAAGTTAAAATCGGCGAAAAGACCCTTAAGCATAACTCGACTGCGAACGACAAAGCTGGTTACGATGTTTCGCTTGATAATGCAACCCACGTGTTGACCGTAAAATTTACCGACCTCAAAACTGCTGCGAAAGAAGTTGGCGCGACGCTCAACGGTAGTTCCGAAGTCTTCGTCACTTACACTGCTAAGCTCGATCCTGAAAATGCTGCGAATGTTACTGTTGGCAGCACAGGTAACGAGAACACCGTAAAACTGATTTATTCCAACAACCCCATGGGTGATGGCAAGGGCGAGTCCGTGCCCGACACCGTGCGCGACTACACCTATGCGCTCAAGCTGGTCAAGGAGGACGCTGCCGACGAGAACACTAAGCTTGACGGCGTGAAGTTTACCATCCAAGCAACAGATCCTGACGACGCTGGCTCTAAAAACATGTATGTCAACGACCAAGGCATTCTTGTCGATACTCCTTTTGATCTCGAAACTAAAAATGGCGGCATAATCGAGGTTAAGGGCCTCGATGCTGGTACCTATACCGTCAAGGAGACCCACACCCTCGACGGCTACAACACGCTGCCCGACTTCACCTTTAAGATCTCGACTGCTGAGGGCGATCTTGCTAAGCCTGAGGGCGAGAGCAGCAACAAGCTTACCGTTAGCGTGACCAAGGATCCTTCTTCGCTTGTGAAAGAAGCAGCTGTGAAGGATGGTGTGGTTAACCTTACTGTCCAGAACAAGAAGGGCTCCAAGCTCCCGCTCACCGGTCTCAACGGCGTGACCTTCACTTGGATCGCTGGTGGCGCGGTGCTGTGCATCGGCGTGGCGCACCTCATCCGCAGCCGTAAGCAGGCTGAGGAGTCCGAGCAGGAGTAACGCTCACTCACCCATCCCTTTGGCAGGTGGGATGTGATGGCCATGAGACTTGCGGACACTTTTCTCGTCCATCCACGTTCTTGCTTTGCCATTCTCTTTTCGGGGCAGACTCCGCACTGGAGTCTGCCCCGTTCTTTTTGGACAACACAGGCAGCCTCCACCGTCCGATGCGGACTCATCCGTCATCGCGTTTCTTGACTCGTATGAGATTCGGTTTAAGGTCCGTAGGCGCTCGCGCGGTGCGGACGGTAGAAGGCATTTGCGCCGCAACAAGCGCAAATAAGAATGCCCGGGGTTAGAGGCCCGGGCATTTAACAACACCGGAAACTGGTCGCCCGCGCTTTCGATCATTTACGCGGGATGCGTCGTTTCCTGTAGCTATTGTATCCCGAATCACCCGCTGATCCGGGATATTCTAAAAACTCAAATACGCCGGACAATCCATCGGCCAGGTTCCGCCGGGCGATGGATTGTGTGTAACTATCGAACAAATGTTTGCAAAAAATGCGTTTGCCAGACGTGGGTGCGTGCGCTCGCAGTAAAATGGCCTTGCGACGCATCCCGTGCGCGGGCGGCCGACGACTCGATCGGAGGTCCCCAAATGCTGAAATTCCTTAACGTGCTCGCTGCCCTCGCGGCGGTGGGCTCGTTCGCCATCGCGTTTTTTGACTCGTATGAGGTTCGGTTTAAGGTCCGTAGGCGCACGCGCGGTGCGGACGGTAGAAGGCATTTGCGCCGCAACAAGCGCAAATAAGAATGCCCGGGGTTCGGAGCCCGGGCATTTAACTAAAGCTGAAAACTAGGCCGCCCGCGCTCTCAATCATTTACGCGGGATGCGTCGTTTCCTGTAGCTATTGTATCCCGAATCGCTCAGTTGATTCGAGACATTTTGAAAACTCAAATACGGCCTATGCCCGACTATTCCCGACCGGATAATGCAGTCTGACTGCGTTGTCCGTGGTAGGGGCTCGCGAATCGGCTATTATTTGTTCAGACAACCTGGGCTGTAGAGGAGTGACCGGCGATGGTGCAGGGCGCCAAACATATGAAGAGCAATAACGCCGCGGACAACGGCGGCTCAAGCCCTCAGCCCAAACCTCAACCAAAGCCCAAGCGCCGTCGCAAGCGACTGCCGCGCTGGGCCGACCGTCTCATCACTATCGTCATCATCCTTATTGGTGTGGGCCTTATGACCTGGCCATGGATCTTGGACCGGCTCGAGGCCTCGGGCGTGTTCAACCAGATCAGTACCGTGTCCAGCACCGTGGACGCGCTCTCCGAAGAGGAGCGCGAGCGCATCCTGTTGCAGGCTCGCTCCTTTAACGAGCAGCTTGCCGGCGAGGCCACCGAGCTTCCCGCCGACCAGATCGAGCCCTACGATCAGCAGCTTATCTTTGACCGCGACCCCATGATGAGCTGGGTCGAGATTCCCTCCATCGACGTGAGCATGCCCATCTACCACGGCACAAGCGAGGAAGTCCTTATGGCGGGCGTCGGCCACCTGGAAGGCACGAGCCTGCCGGTGGGCGGCACCTCGACGCATTGCGTGCTCACTGCGCACTCGGGCATGCGCAACCTGAGCATGTTCGACGACATCCATTCGCTGGAGCCCGGCGACCTGGTGCTGCTGCACACCATGAACAAGACGCTCGCCTACAAGATGGTGGACTCCGAGGTCGTGCTGCCCGAGGAGATGGAGTCGCTGACCATCGAGCCCGGCGCCGATAAGGTGACCCTCGTCACCTGCACGCCCTACGGCGTGAACGACCATCGTCTGCTGGTGCATTGCGTGCGTACCAAGTACAGCAAGAAGGACGTCGACAAGCAAAAGTCGCTCGCCGGCCGCCACTGGGGCAAGCGCGAGTTCGCCGTGCTCATCGTGGTCGTAGCCATTGTGCTGTTGCTGCTGGACATCGTGATCCACGCGGTCCGCAAGCGCCGCAAGGCAAAGGCCTCGGCATAGGACATTCTCCAGAACCACCGCAATGGGGACAGGCACCTTTGTGGTGGTCGGGGCTTCCAAACCATCACAACATTCGATGAAAATCTCGATTTTGGCGAAAAGCGTCGAATGTTGGGACGGTTTTGGTTGCGGGCGGGACGGTTTTCGCCGCAGGTCCGCCGGACCACGCCCTGCCAACCCGCCGTCCTCGTTACGTTTTCGCTGCATTTGGGTAAAGCGCCTGCTCCAAGCCGGCGTTGCCCTGTATACTAGAGCGGTTTAACTATTATGCGGAAGGGAGCGCCTATGGCACTCAGCGAGAAAGACGTGCGCGGCATCGCCGAGTACGCAAAGATCGCACTGACCGATGACGAGCTCACCCAGATGACGTCCTATATGAACGACGCCGTCCAGATGCTCGAGCCCGTCTTGCAATATGACTTACCCGACGTGGAGCCCACGTTCCATCCCATCGGAAGCCTGTCCAACGTGATGGGCGATGACCTGCGCGAGCCCGAGCGCGACCTGCCGCTCGACGTCGCGCTCGAAAACGCCGGCAGCGCGCGCGACCGCTACTTCCGCGTGCCGTCCATTTTGGGAGAGGGGGAGAGCGAGTAATGGCGCAGAGCTTCGATTCCCTTACCGCCGCCCAGATCGCCGCGGGCGTTGCCGCCGGCGACTTTGCCGCTACCGAGGTGGCCCAAGCCTCCCTCGCCGCCATCGAGGCGCGCGAGGGCGGGGTCCAGGCATTCCTGCAGGTGGCGCCCGAGCTTGCGCTCGAGGCCGCCGCGCGCGTGGATGCCGACCGTGCCGCCGGAAAGCCACTGCCCCCGCTCGCGGGCGTGCCGCTGGCCATCAAGGACAACATGAACCTCGTGGGCACGCGCACCACCTGCGCTTCCCGCATGCTCGCGGACTACCAGAGCGTCTACACCGCCACCTGCGTCCAGCGCATGCTCGATGCCGGCTGCCTGCCCATGGGCAAGGCCAACATGGACGAGTTTGCCTTTGGCAGCTCCACCGAGAGCTCGGCGTTTCACCGCACCAACAACCCCTGGGATACCGAGCGCGTGCCCGGCGGTTCCTCGGGCGGCTCCGCTGCCGCCGTTGCCGCGGGCGAGGTCGCGCTCTCGCTGGGCTCGGACACCGGCGGCTCCATTCGCCAGCCGGGGAGCCTGTGCGGCGTGGTGGGCTTTAAGCCCACGTATGGCGCTGTGAGCCGTTACGGCGTGGTTGCCTTTGGCTCGTCGCTCGACCAGGTGGGCCCCTTTGGCCGCACGGTCGAGGATGTCGCGCTGGCCATGAACGCGCTTACCGGCGCGGGCCACGATCCGTACGACTGCACCAGCCAGGATTGCGCCGTCGACTTTACCGAACATCTCAACGACAGCATCGAGGGCAAGCGCGTGGGCATTATCCCTGCGTTTATGGAGGCCGAGGGCCTGACGCCCGAGGTCAAGGCCGCTGTTCAGCGCGCCGCCCAGGAGCTGCAGAACCAGGGCGCCGAGCTCGTGGAGGTCGACCTGCCGCACCTGGACGCCGCCATCGCCGCCTACTACGTCATCGGCCCGGCCGAGGCGTTCTCCAACTTGGCTCGTTTCGACGGCATTCGCTACGGCTATCAGGAGGAGGGCTGCGCCAACCTGTCCGACCAGAGCTCGCTTTCGCGCGCCCACGGCTTTGGCGCCGAGGCCAAGCGCCGTCAGATGCTCGGCGCCTACCTGTTGAGCTCGGGCGTGTACGACAAGTACTACTACGCCGCACAGAAGGCTCGCACACTCATCACGCAGGATTACGACGCCGCGTATGCCAAGGTGGACACCATCCTCATGCCCGCCTCGCCGCGCACGGCCTTTAAGTTTGGCGAGATCAGCGACCCCACGCAGATGTATCTCTCCGACCTGTATACCATCTCGCTCAACATTTGCGGCAACGGCGGTATCTCGGTGCCGCTGGGCCTGGGCGAGGACAGCAAGCTGCCCGTTTCTGCCCAGCTGGTGGGGCCTGCCTTTAAGGACCGTCAGCTGCTCACGTTTGCCCGCGCCCTGGAGCGCGGCTTTGCCGATGCCGCCACGGGTGCGCCCGCGCTTTCCGTAGCGCCCGATTTTGCCGGGAAGGGAGGCGAGCTGTAATGAAGGAGCTTTCCGAGGTCCTGCAGGATTGGGAGGCCGTGATCGGCCTGGAGATCCATACCGAGCTCACCGCACTCGATACCAAGATGTTCTGCAACTGCAAGCTCAGCCACGATGACGAGCCCAACGCCAACGTGTGCCCGGTGTGCCTGGGCCTGCCCGGTGCGCTGCCGGTGCCCAACAAGCGCGCCATCGAGAGCATCGTCAAGGCAGGTCTCGCCACCAACTGCGAGATCCAGCGCCACTCGATGTTCTACCGCAAGCACTACTTTTATCCTGACATGGCCAAGAACTTTCAGACCACGCAGGGTCCGGTCGCCTTTGCCATGTACGGTCACCTGGACCTGGACGTGACCGGTCGCGGTGCCGCCGAGCGCCCCGACTGCGCATTTGGCGAGGCCGAGGCCCAGAGCCTGGCGAGCGCCTCGGCCAACGCCGAGGGTCTGTCCACGTCCATGACGTCGACCATGCGCGAGGGCAATCAGCGCGCCGGTCATCTGGCCAGCTACGATGCGTCCAACCTGCAGATGCCCGAGCGTCGCGAGGACGGTTCCTACACGGTGCCCATCCGCATCCTGCGCATCCACATGGAGGAGGACGCCGCCAAGATGGTTCACGTGGGCGGCGCCGAGGGCCGCATTACCGCCGCGGCCGAGTCGCTCGTCGACTACAACCGCTGCGGCACGCCGCTGATCGAGCTCGTCACCGAGCCCGACCTGCGCACGCCCGAGGAGGCTCGCCTGTTTATGGAGAAGCTCCGTCGCATCTTTGTGACGCTGGGCATTTCGGACTGCTCCATGGAGAAGGGCTCCATGCGCTGCGACGGCAACGTGTCGCTGCGTCGCCGTGGCGAGACCAAGTTGGGCACCAAGACCGAGCTCAAGAACCTCAACTCGTTTAAGAGTCTGCACGACGGCCTTGCCTACGAGATTTGCCGCCAGGCCGAGGTGCTCGAGGAGGGCGGCATCATCTATCAGGAGACCCGCCACTGGGAGCCCAGCCGCAAGCGCACCGTGGTCATGCGTGTGAAGGAAACGGCAGACGACTATCGTCTGTTCCCCGATCCCGACCTGGCGCCGTTCGATCTGGACGACGAGTTCATCGACCGCTGCCGTGGCGAGATTCCCGAGCTGCCCGATGCCAAGCGCGTCCGTTTTGAGGCCGACTTTGGCATTAAGACGGCTGACGCCGAGCAGATTGCTGGCGACCCTGAGTTTGCCGACTTCTTTGAGGCCGCCGCTGCCGGTATGGCCGGCAAGGAGGCCCAGACGGTCGCAAACCTGCTGGTCAACGAGATGATCGCCTACCTTAAGGGCGCAGGCGTGTCGCTCGCCGAGTCCGGCATCGCGCCGGCTCAGGTGGCGGCACTCGCCAAGCTGCTGGCGACCGATGCCATCAGCTCCAACCAGGCGCACGAGGTCTTTGAGGCGATGGCCCAGACCGGCGACGACCCCAACAAGATCGTCGACGAGCGCGGCATGCGTCAGGTGAGCGATGCCGGCGCACTGCAGCCGATCGTGGACGAGGTGCTGGCAAACTGTGCCGAGCAGGCGCAGCAGTATCGTGACGGCAACCAGAAGGTCATCGGCTTTTTGGTGGGCCAGTGCATGAAGGCGAGCCGCGGCAAGGGCAACCCGAAGCTCTTCAACGAATTGCTGAGAGCGTCGCTCTCGTAGCTGCGAGGCCGGGGAAGCCCCGAGTCGCCGGGGTATTTCCTCCAAATTTCAAACAGTCCTATGCAAGACGAAGGCCACATTTAGTGGCCTTCTTTGCATGCGGAACTCATTTGGAGCAAACACCCCGGCGACTCGGGGCTTCCACGATCAGACGACTCGGCCGTTCGGGTCAGGTGGGCTGGATTGAATTTGGTGAATGAGGGCGCCGTTGGCGCCTTCATTCTTTATATATGTTGGGAGCGCCAGGCGGTGGGGGTGGTGCCGGTGTGTTGCTTGAAGGCTTGGGCGAAGGCGGCCTGCTGAGGGTAGCCTAGACGCTCTGCCACCTGCGCTATCGTGAGCGCGCTATCGGCCAAAAGGTCCTGTGCTCGCTCTATACGGCGTCTGCGAATGTAGGCGCCCAGGGACTCGCCAGTTTGGGCCTTAAAGGTGGCGCATAGTTTGGAGCGGCTTGTGTAGAGCCTCTCGGCCACCTCGTTGATACCCACACGTCTGCCTTTGTCGAGCGCGCGCTCAATCATTGCCGTTGCTTCTTCGGCAATGGTTATGCTGACGCGTGTGTCTGCCGCCTGCCGCGCCTGCTTGTGGGCCGCGCGCGAACAGGCGAGCTCCGCGACCATGGTCTCCACGATGCCTTGCATATAGACGTGTCCGCCTACGGTACGGGCGCGTTCCTCGTTAATCCGACGCAGCGTGTGGCAGATGGCAGACGTCGCCTCCTCGTGCCATGGCTCGGCAAACGCCTCGAAGATTCCCGCGAACTCGGTGGGATAGCGGTGCTCCAGTTCGTCAAAAAATCCAGGCAAAAAGAGCACCGAGCGCGAGTGATAAAGCTGCCCTGCAAACAGCGGACTTAGCTCCTCGCCGCAGCTATCTTGGATAAAGCTGCACACCGCGCTGTTCGGCCACGGCCCGCGCAGTGGCTTAAGGTTCGCAGGCGTTATGCCAGCCTTGGGCATGCATATGAGCGTGGGCGCGCTGACCTCGCTCACGCACGCGTACGGTTCGGGCGTGTATTCGGCTAGGTGCATGTTGTGCATCGGGGTAATGAAATGCTCCATGACGATGCAGGTGGGGGAAAGGGGCATGATCCATGCGCGTCCGTGCGCCCGATCGTTTGCCACCTCACCGGTAAAGACGGCGCCCTTGCCGGAAAGCTGCAGGCCAAACTGCTCAAATTGCGATGCGTAGAGCTCGGTTATATCGGTTGCTGCCCGCCGCATTTTCAAAAGCGTCCCCTTCCTTTGCGGAAACGTCCACGCCTGGCTCGATTGTGTGCCTCGGCTAACACGCCAATGATAAGTTTCTAACGGTTAACTCTCAAGCCGTTAGAAAGGAATCTCATGGCAAAGGGATCAAAAAGGGAAGGCGGCGGCATCGGCGAGCTGCTTGCATATGCCGGCGACCGTAAATTCCTAACATATTTGGGCATGGCTCTCTCGGCGCTCTCGCAGCTGCTGAGCTTTGGCCCGTACGTGTGTATCTGGTTTGTTGCGCGAGACCTTATCGCCGTGGCGCCTAACTGGAGCGAGGCCACCGACATCGCGATGTATGGTTGGTGGGCTGTGGGCTTTGCCCTGGCGAGCATTGTGGTTTATTTCGTGGGACTCATGTGTACGCACCTATCCGCGTTTCGCTGCGCGTCCAATATCCGCAAGGCTACGAGCGAGCATCTGCTTAAGCTGCCGCTCGGCTACTTTGACACGCATGCCACCGGTGAGCTGCGCCGTATCGTAGACGGATGCGCCGCCTCAACCGAGACGCTGCTCGCACACATGCTACCCGATATCGCCGGCGCCACCGCCATGGTTGCAGGTCTGCTCGTGCTGCTTTTCGCCCTCGATTGGCGTTTGGGCGCGGCGTGCCTTATCTCGGTCGTCGTTTCGCTTGGCGCCATGGCTACCATGATGGGCGGCAAGGGCGGCGAGTTTATGAAGGCCTACATGGGCGCGCTGGTCAAGATGAACAAGACCGGTACCGAATACGTACGCGGCATTCCCGTGGTCAAGGTGTTTCAGCAGACGGTCTATTCCTTTAAGGCGTTCCACGACGCGATCGCCGAATACGCCGACATGGCGCAAAACTATTCGGGCACGTTCTGTCGAGGTCCGCAGGTACTCAACCTAACCGCGCTCAATGGTCTTGTGGCATTCCTATTGCCCGTGGCGTTGCTGTTGGCGCCGGGCGAGACGGACTTCGCGCATTTTATGGCCAACTTCACGTTTTACGCGATATTTTCGGCCGTGGTGCCGACGGCCATGACCAAGCTCATGTTTGTGGGCGAGGCGTCTCAGATGAGTGCCGATTCGCTGGCTCGCATCCGAAGCGTCATGGATTCCAAGCAGCTCTCCGTGCCCGCTCAACCCAAGTACCCTGCCAGCAGCGACGTGCGATTTGAGGATGTGAGCTTTACCTACGAGGGCGCCGAGGCGCCTGCCGTCAACCATGCGAGTTTTAGCGTTTCCGCGGGTAGTACCCTCGCGCTTGTGGGTCCTTCGGGAGGCGGCAAGTCAACCTGTGCAAGCCTGATCCCGCGTTTTTGGGATGTTTCCTCGGGTCGAGTGCTCGTAGGCGGTGTGGACGTTCGCGATATGGATCCGAACGAGCTTATGGACCAGGTCGCCTTCGTGTTCCAGACCAACCAGCTGTTCCGGCAAACACTTGCCGATAACGTGCGCGCCTCCAAGCCTACGGCCACTGACGACGAAGTGCGTGCGGCCCTCTCCGCAGCTCAGTGCGACGACATTGTGGCCAAGCTCCCACAGGGCATCAACACCATGCTCGGCGCCGGCGGAGCATATCTTTCGGGTGGCGAGGTCCAGCGCGTGGCACTCGCCCGCGCGATCCTTAAAGACGCGCCTATCGTGGTGCTCGATGAGGCCACGGCGTTTGCCGACCCCGAGAACGAGGCGCTCATCCAGCGCGCCTTTAGCAAGCTGGCGACGGGTCGCACGGTCATTATGATTGCGCACCGACTCTCGACTGTAGTGGGCGCAGACCAAATCGTGGTGCTCAACCAGGGCAGCGTGCAGGAGTCGGGCACCCATGCCGAACTGCTGTCCCAAGAGGGTCTATATGCCAAGATGTGGGCCGAATACGAACAGGCCGCGAGCTGGAAAATCACTGCTTCGACCGCGGATGCCGCCGTCGCGAAAGGAGGCGAGGCCTAAATGTTCGCCTCATTCCAAAAGAAGTATTTCCTATCCGATAAAGGCATCGCCGGCGTAAAACGCGGTGTCTTCTGGACCGCGCTCACCAATCTTATTACCATGGCCGGCATGGGCTTTTTATTCCTGGTTATGGCCGGCTTTGTCGAGCATCTCGCCAGCGGGGCTGACCTGCCGGATGCCCTGCCGATCGTGGGCGGCCTCCTGGTCTTTTTCGTGTTGCTCTTTGCCTCTAACTGGCAACAGTATTACTACACCTACTGCATCTTTTACGAGGAGTGCGGCAAGCAGCGTATGGAGATCGCCGAGCGCTTGCGCAAACTGCCGCTGTCGTTTTTTGGTCGTCGTGATCTGGCCGATTTAACCGAGACCATCATGGGTGACGTTCAGACTATGGAGCATGCCTACAGCCATGTGCTGGGAGAACTCTGGGGCGCCATCATCGCAAGTGCCATCGTGTTCGTGTCGTCGCTGTTCTTTTGCTGGCAGCTGGCGATCGCGGCGTTTTGGAGCATTCCCGTGGCCTTTGCCGTGCTGTATCTAACACGCGGCCCCATGACCCCGGTGTTCGACCGCGTGCGCGCCGAGAAGGTCAAGGTCACCGAGGCGATCCAGGAGACGCTCGACTGCGTGCGCGAAATCCGCGCCACCAACCAGGAGGCCCATTATCTTGAGGGGCTCAACGCCGTGATCGATGTCGAGGAGCGCGAGACCACCAAGGGCGAGCTCGTCAACGGGCTTCTGGTCAACTCCGCCTTCTCCATTCTGCGTCTGGGCATTGCCACCACGCTGGTCACGGGCGCCACGATGGTCGCCTCCGGGCAGGTCGACTTTTTGGTGATGTTTGCCTTCCTGCTTATGGTGAGCCGTATCTACGCGCCGTTTGATCAGGCCCTTATGCTCGTGTCGGAGCTGTTTGTCGCCGAGTCGTCTGCCAAGCGCATGCGTTCCATCATGGAAGAGCCTGTGGCGCGGGGCAGCGAGAAATTTGAGCCCGTGGGCCACGATGTGGTGTTCGATCACGTGGCATTTGGCTATGGTGCGGGCGAGGACGGCCGCGCCGGCGAGAAAGTTCTTACCGATGTGAGCTTTACCGCCAAGGAAGGCGAAGTTACGGCGCTGGTCGGTCCTTCGGGTTCCGGTAAGTCTACGGTGAGCCGCCTGGCCGCGCGCTTTTGGGACGCCACCGAAGGCACGGTCACCGTGGGTGGCGTGGATGTTGCGAGCGTGGACCCCGAGGTGCTGCTGCGCGACTACGCCATTGTGTTCCAAGACGTGCTGCTCTTTGACGACACGGTGATGGGAAACATCCGTCTTGGTCGTCGCGATGCCACCGATGAGGAAGTGCTTGCTGCCGCGCGTGCCGCCAACTGCGACGAGTTTGTGAGCCGCATGCCGCAGGGCTATGACACCATGATCGGCGAGAACGGCTCCAAGCTGTCCGGCGGCGAGCGCCAGCGCATCTCCATCGCCCGCGCGCTGCTCAAAGATGCGCCGATTGTGTTGCTGGACGAGGCGACGGCGAGTTTGGATGTGGAGAACGAGACCGTGGTGCAGCAGGCGCTCTCCCGCCTGCTCGCAGGAAAGACAGTTATCGTGATCGCCCACCGTATGCGCACGGTAGAAAATGCCGATAAGATCGTTGTACTCAAGGATGGTGTGGTTGCCGAGCAGGGCACTCCGGCGCAGCTCAAGGCGGCAGGTGGAGAATTCGCCCGCATGGTTGCGCTGCAAAAGGAAGCGGCTGCCTGGCAGCTGTAAGAAGGGGCAAAGGAACAGTCCCTTTGTCACATTGACAATCGGTTACTCCGCATCGTTAATTTTCAAAAGGTTAGCCATGGCTGACCTAGATAGTTAGATAGAATTAAGGTATTTCAAAAGCGTGCTCGAGCTAACTGATGAACTCGGGTGCTAAGGCACCATGCCGCGCCCCATGCGGCAAAAGGGAGAAGCAACATGAAGAAGTCGACGTTTAACACCCTGCTTGTTGGTGGCGGTTTTCTGCTTGGCACGGCCGGCATCAAGCTGCTTACCAGCGCTCCGGTCAAGAATGCCTGCGTGCAGGGTATTGCGTGCGGTATGCGCATCAAGAACGGCTACCAGGACATGGTCGAGCAGGCCAAGGCTAATGTCGACGACATGGTTGCCGAGGCTTCTTACATCACCCAGAGCGAGGCCGCCGCGGACAACGCAGCTGAGTAGCGCTTCCAGGCACAAACTATGAGATTCTCGATTATCAGCGAGATCCCCGGCAGGACCCGCCTCCAGTTGGCGGGTCCTGTGCCAGAGAGCGATCTCGATGCGCTTCTTAAGCTTGGTGGCGACATCGACGGCGTGCGCAAGGTGCGCGTGTATGGCCGCATTGGCCAGATGGCGCTCGAATACGACGAGTCGCGCCGCGATGCCGTGCTGGCCGCCGTCGGTGCGCTCGACGCTCAGGCCATTGCCGACGCAAAGACGGGCTACGTGATACAACTCGAGCCGCGCAAGCACAAGCTCGTCATGGATCTTGCCACACTTGTCGGCGCCCACTACGCACGTCGCTGGTTTTTGCCCACGCCCCTGCGTGCGGTGTTTGTCGTGGCCGGTTACATGACCTTTTTGCGCGCCGCCCTCCGTGAGCTCGCGCAGCCGCGCCTGACCGTTCCCGTGCTCGACGCTTCGGCCATCGGCATTTCGTTCGTCAAGCGTGATGTCGACACCGCGGGCCAGACGATGTTCCTGCTCAACGTGGGCGAGCTGCTCGAGGACTACACCCGCGCCATGAGTGAAAACGAGCTCATCAACTCGCTGCTCGATGTGCCCGACAAGGCGCAAAAGGTTGTCGGCGACACCGAGGTAAGCGTTGCCGCGACCGAGCTTGAGCCCGGCGATCTGGTCGCCGTGCGCACCGGCATGTCCATCTGCATCGACGGTGTTGTCGAGCAGGGGAGCGCTATGGTCAACCAGGCGACCCTGACCGGCGAGCCGCTGGCCGTCGAACGCAGCGTGGACGACGACGTGTTCGCCGGAACCGTCGTGGAAGACGGCAGCATCTTGGTTCGCGTGCGCGCTAACACGGCTCAGACCAAACTGCGCTCAATCGTCTCGCTCGTGCAGACGGCCGACTCGCTCAAGTCCGAGGGCCAGTCGCATATGGAGGACCTTGCCAACAAGATCGTCCCGTGGAACTTCCTGCTCGCGGGCCTGGTTGCGCTTACCACCCGCAGCCTCATCAAGACCTCAGCGGCACTGATGGTCGACTACTCGTGCGCACTCAAGCTCACGGGTTCCGTTGCCGTCATGACCGCTATGAGCGATGCTGCCAAGATGGGCGTCATGGTCAAGGGCGCGAAGTACTTTGAGTCGTTTGCCAAGGCCGACACCATTGTCTTTGATAAGACCGGCACGCTCACCGAGGCGCAGCCGCGTCTTGCCTGCGTACTCACCACCGATGGCTGGAGCGAGGACGAGATCCTGCGCCTTTCTGCCTGCTTGGAGGAGCATTTCCCGCATCCGGTGGCGCGTGCCGTGGTCAACGCTGCTCACGAGCGTGGGCTCGAGCACCGCGAGCGCCATGCCGCCGTCGAGTACATCGTGGCGCACGGCATCGCTTCGTCCATTGAAGGACGTCGCGCCATCATCGGTTCCGCGCACTTTGTATTTGAGGACGAGGGCGCACAGCTCGAATCCGACATCAAGGAGCGCATTGAGTCCCAGATGCAGGGCCTGTCGCCGCTGTATCTGGCGGTCGATGGAAAGGTCGTCGGCGTGCTCGGCATCGAAGATCCGCTCAAGCCTGGGGTCCGTGAGGCCATCGTCGACCTGCATGCGCTGGGCGTCAAGCATGTCGTTATGCTCACGGGCGATTCCGAGCGCACGGCCGAGCGCATTGCGCGCGAGGCGGGTGTCGACGAGTTTAAGGCCGAACTGCTGCCCGAGGACAAGTACGCCTATGTGGAACGCATTAAGAGCGAGGGGCGCCATGTTGCCATGGTGGGCGACGGCGTCAACGATTCGCCGGCGCTCGGTTTGGCCGACGTGGGCCTGGCCATGGGTGGCGGAAGCGACATCGCCAAGGAAGTCGCCGATATCATCCTGACCGATACGGATCTGGCCGCGATCGTGCGCCTGCGCCGCATGAGTCAGGGTCTCATCGACCGTCTGACGAGTTCGTATTCCAAGGTGATGCTCACCAACTCGGCACTCCTGGCGCTCGGCATTACCGGCGCGATTACCCCGCAGACGTCGTCATTGCTGCACAACGGCTCAACGATCGCCTACAGCCTAGGCAACGCGAAGGCTTACCTGCGTTAGCAGACGTGTTCGCCCACGTTATTTGGCCTGCGCCCAGACGGCATCGGTGTCGTCCGAGCGCAGGTCTTTTGCATTTGACCATGTGCTAGCTTCTTTATATAGTGGTGCTAGCATGGCTAGCAATTGAAGGGAGCGGGATCGACGTGGGTGCTGTTAGTGGCATGGCGCAGGTGAACGTTCGCGTAGATCGCCAGGTCAAGAACCGTGCCGAGGAGGCGCTGCGGCTTTCGGGCGGGTCACTGCCCGAGCTCATCAAAAAGGTGGTGGCCAAGGTCGCGCAGGGTGGCGGGCAGTGCGAGGAAGTGCTTGCGGCCGTCGACGGCCGGCGGCAGACCGTCGCGCCCGATACACCGTTCGCCGCGTCGTGGGCAGCGGCAGACCGGCTTTATGCAGATTTGGGCATCGCTACGTCGCCCGTATCCGACGATCGCGATTGGGACGCAATCTATTCCGACGCCATGGATGAGCATTATCGCCAAAAGGGGATGATCCTGTGAGCGGGGCTTTCCTCAAAATAATGGTGGATGCCAACGTATGGGTTGATTCGTTTTGCGTCGACCATGCCGAGTCGCTTGCCGCGCGTGCGTTTATTGGGCAGGCGACGGAGACGGGGGCGTCGCTGTTCTTTCCGGTGCATATCGCTAATGACGTACTGTACGTTGTCCAACACGAGCTGAAGCGTAGCGTTCTTGCCAGCGGGGGAGCGCTCGGCGAGGCATCTGCCCGTGCAATTGGCGACGCTGCGCTGGCGTTTGTTCGGAATATGACCGAAAACGCCACGGCCGTGGGTGCAGATGCGTCGGACCTTTGGCTGGCCGACAAATACTTAGCGCTCCATCGCGATTACGAGGACAACTTGGTACTCGCCGCATGCAAACGCGCCCAGGTTGATTACTTGGTGACCAACGATCGCAAGCTGCTCGAACATGCCGATCTTGCAGCAAAGACACCTCGTCAAATGATGCCGATTCTTGCTTTGGCCGAACGCGGCGGCGCGACTATCGGTTGACGCGAACTGTTTGCGGGCCTCTTGGACGACGATGCGCCAAGGGGCCCGCGTCTGCTATTTACAAAAGCTCGGCCTTAATGGCGGGACTTTCTGCGAGCTGCTCGGCTGCCTTTTCTTCGGAGCTGTCGAGTGCTGCCAGACTGCGGTAGACCCACTCGTTGACCTGGGTGTTCTTGACGCCTGCGGTCTGCATAAGGGCGCCCACCTCGCGGATTGCTGCGAGCAGATCGGCTTTGGGACCCGCGAGCTCGACCTCGATGCCGTGGTAGGCGGCCACGCCGCGGTTCTCGCTCACGTGGTCGATAAAGCCCTCGACGGTCTCAAGCTGCTGGGCGAGAGCTGCATCATCGTCAGCGTCCAGCGCGACGAGTGCGTTCGATACCGTGAGGGCGGGATGTCCGCAGGGGACAAAGCCCTCGATGACATCCATAGCTTCGGTAATGGTTGAGCCCAGGCCTGCGAGGGCATTGACGAGTTGCTGCTTGGTATCCATAACGGTCCTTTCGACGGTTCAATTCTGCTTGGCGAAAATATACGTGACGCGATCGGTAGCAAAAGTGCGAAGTGCAGCGCACATTGGGGTCTTCACAGCTCGTGCATAGAACAGCTGTCCGCTTTCAGAACGTGGTAAGATAACACTCCACAAGCGGGGCTCGCCCCGTATGTTCCTTGAAAAGTCGACGGTTATCGGGTGTTTGCAGGCCCGATACCATCCAGACTTTCCCAACATTCGGGGGCGACTGGTTTCGACACGATAGCTCTGAGAGAGGAAGCAAGCCGAGGTCTCCTCGCCTCGTTAAACAGGGGTACCGTCAAATTGAATTGACAACAACTCTTCTTTTGAGCCTATGGCTCTCGCTGCTTAGTTTATAGCGGCGCGTCAACCCGGTGATTTCCCCGACACCGGCGCGACGTCATTTTAGGGGAATGCTCCTGCGCACGTAATCGGTATGGCGCAGGCTAAGACCGAACCGGTTAGGACGCCGCGAGCGTGTCGCTGCGCGCAAAGCGTCCGAGACTAAACCAGCGACTGAGCTTGGAGATGCCAATCAGGGGGCTTTCGTGGACCGGAGTTCGATTCTCCGCGCCTCCACCAATAGTTACAGGCAGGTAGATACTTATATCTACCTGCCTTTTTATTTCTAGTCTGTACCGCGGAGAATCGAACTCTATGCAGGGCGCGAGCGTTAAGTAATCGCGAAGCGTTTGTAGCGAGCGGGCGAGGACGCCGGCAGGCGGCCGAAGCCGGTGCGTATTTGCGAAGCAAATACGCGGATTCTCCGCGCAAAGCTTCAACCCTATGCAGATGCGATGCCGATCGGATTGCAGCCTGCCATGCCCCGCATCAACGTCGCCCCAAGCGTAAAATCCATCCCAGAATTCCGGCTCAGACTGGGATGCGGTTTCCGGATGACGTTTCAAGCGGAAACTGCATCCCGGAATCGACGCTCGGAATGGGATTCATTTTCCGGAAGACGCCTCAAGCGGAAAGTTCATCCCGGAATCCGCGCTCAGAACGGGACACGCTTTCCCAACGGCGGTCCAAGCGGAAAGTCCATCCCGGAATCCCGCCTCAAACTGGGACACATTTTCCGCTTCACCTGCCGCCTCGAAAAACCTGCGCGACCGCCATCCCAAAACTGGGTAGAAGAAAGCCAAAACGCAATCGCAGGAGGTCAATATGACTGCAGAAGATAAGGCAAAGAACGCCGGCAAGGTCGCGCTCGTCCTGGAGGGCGGCAGCTTCCGCGGGCAATTTACCGCGGGCGTGCTCGACGTTCTCATGGAGGCCGGTGTCGAGATTCCGGCTGTCTACGGTGTATCGGCCGGCGCCCTCAACGGCGTGAACTACAAGTCGCATCAGATCGGCCGTGCCAACCGCATCAACCTGGCTTTCTGCAACGACAGCCGCTTCATGGGCGCCGCATCGTTTGCGTCCACGGGCTCTATTGTGGGCTACGACTTTATCTTCAACGATGTCCAGGACCGCCTGGATCCCTTTGACAACGAGACGTTCGACGCGAGCCCCATCGAGATGTACGCCGTCGCAACGGACATGCTCTTTGGAACCGCCACGTACCTCCCGGTCAAAAGTGCCGTGCTCGATCTCGACGCCGTGCGCGCCTCGACCTCGCTGCCGCTGGTGACGCCGCCGGTCGAGATTGACGGGCACAAATACGTCGACGGCGGCGTGGCCGATTCGGTTCCTATCGAGCATGTGCTCGAGGAGGCCGGCTTTGAGCGCGCGGTCGTCATCGTCACGCAGGACCGCTCGTACGAGAAAAAGCCCTACGAGTTTATGCCTGCCGCGCGCGCCCGCTATGCCGACTACCCCTATCTGCTCGAGGCTATCGAGACGCGCCACGACCGTTACAACATCCAGCGCATGCACCTGTGGAAGTATGAGCGCGAGGGCCGTGCGCTGGTCGTCGCTCCGCAAAAGCCGGTCGAGGTCGGCCATGTCGAGCACGATCCGGCAAAGCTTTTGGACCTGTATATCCAGGGCCGTCAGGAGGCAAAGCGCCTGCTCGCGGAAATCCAAGAGTTCGTTGAGCGCTAGCGACGGCAAACCCTCAAAAAATGACAACAGCTAAAGAGCTGGAAAATCACGGCTCGTGGATGACATGTGCAGAAACTCTGGTCGGAGCCAAAATACCTGTTGACTCGGGCGGCGAGCGGGGTAATATGGACGGGTTACTTGCAGAGCCCCGTGAATCTCTGTAACAACACGTACTGTACATGGAGGAGTCTAAGTGATTTCGAAATCGACTCACTACGCCAAGCAGGGCGAGGTCCAGCGCAACTGGGTTCTCGTCGACGCCGATGGTGCTGTCCTGGGCCGTCTTGCCACCCAGATCGCAATGATCCTGCGCGGTAAGAACAAGCCCCAGTTCACGCCCAACAGCGACTGCGGCGACTTCGTTGTCGTCATCAACGCCGATAAGGTCCAGCTTACCGGTAACAAGGCCGACACGAAGACCTATTATCGCCACAGCGGCTACAACGGCGGCCTCAAGGCTGAGAGCTTCCGCCAGGCTATGGAGAAGCACCCGGAGAAGGTCATCGAGCGCGCCGTTCGCGGTATGCTGCCCAAGACCACCCTCGGCCGTGCCCAGATGACCAAGCTTAAGGTCTACGCTGGTGCCGAGCATCCGCATGCTGCCCAGAACCCCACGAAGATTGAGCTGGAGGCTTAAAGATGGCTGAGAACACCGTTGTCTACCAGGGTACCGGCCGTCGTAAGAACGCCGTCGCCCGCGTCCGTCTCGTCCCCGGCACCGGCAAGGTGACCATCAACAAGCGTGACGCCGAGCAGTATTTCGGCCGTCATCAGCTCGTTGAGAACGCCCTTGCTCCCTTCAAGGTGACCGACACCGCCGGTCAGTTCGACGTTATCGCTCTGTGCGATGGCGGCGGCATCTCCGGTCAGTCCGGCGCTCTGCGCCTGGGCATCGCTCGCGCTCTTCTGAACGCTGGCGATTACCGTGCTGACCTCAAGAAGGCCGGTTTCCTTACGCGCGATGCTCGCGTGGTCGAGCGCAAGAAGTACGGCCTCAAGAAGGCCCGCCGCGCTCCCCAGTTCTCCAAGCGCTAAGGTTTTATCTCCTTACGAGATACAATGTACAAGCGGGGCCTGCCGATTCCTCGGCGGGTCCCGCTTTTCTTTTTCGACTAGGGTGGGCGGTTGCATATCGCCTGCTAGGGAAGGAGCGATCCTATGCCCCAGAACATCTTCGGTACCGACGGCGTCCGTGGCGTCGCCAATGCCGACCTCTCGTGCGACCTCGCGTTTCGCCTGGGCCGCGCGGCGACCAAGTTTCTTGGTCCGGATATCTGCGTCGGCCGCGACACACGTCTTTCGGGCACCATGCTCGAGAGCGCTCTGACCGCCGGCATCATGGCCGAGGGCGGCCGTCCGCACTGCTGCGGCGTCATCCCCACGCCTGCCGTGGCGCTGCTCACCGTTCAGAACGAGCTCGACGGCGGCATCGTCATCTCCGCTTCGCACAATCCGCCGGAGTTCAACGGCATCAAGTTCTTTAGCCGCAAGGGCATGAAGCTTCCCGACGCGGTCGAGGAAGAGATCAGCGCCTGGGTCATGTCCGAGGAGGACATGGCTGCCGACACGCTGCCGACCGGTGCCGGCGTGGG
The DNA here is from genome assembly GCA_902491395.1 of uncultured Collinsella sp. Taxonomy (GTDB): domain Bacteria; phylum Actinomycetota; class Coriobacteriia; order Coriobacteriales; family Coriobacteriaceae; genus Collinsella. The sequence continues at coordinate 24,869 of CABUHO010000005.1, read as the reverse complement.
CCACATTATCAAGATGAAGGACGCTCGCAAGGCATACGTCGACCACGCCATCGATACGCTTGATGGCCTGAGGCTCGACGGCCTGGTTGTTGCCGTCGACTGCGGTCACGGTGCTTCCTGCCAGACTACGCCCGCCGCGCTGCAGCGCCTGGGTGCCACGGTGCACGCCATCAACACCGATTACTGCGGCACCGACATCAACGTTGAGTGCGGCTCTACGCACCTCGAGCCCCTGCGCGAGCTCGTGCTGCGCACCCATGCTGACATCGGTCTGGCCCACGACGGCGACGCCGACCGCGTGCTGTTCGTGGACAGCGAGGGCAATGAGATCGACGGTGACTACATCCTGGCTATCTGCGGTTCTGACCTCGCCGCTCGCGGCAAGCTCGCCAACTCCGAGATCGTCTCGACCGTCATGTGCAACCTGGGCTTCTCCATCGCTATGAAGGAGCAGGGCTTCGAGATGGTTCAGACCGCCGTGGGCGACCGTTACGTTCTGGAGCGCATGCTCGCGGACGGCGCCGTCATCGGCGGCGAGCAGTCCGGCCACATCATCTTCCTGGAGCACAACACCACCGGTGACGGCCTGGTGACGGCTTTGCAGCTGCTGGCCGTGCTCAAGCGCACCGGTCGTACCCTCACCGATCTTGCCGGCATCATGAAGAAGTACCCGCAGGTGCTCGTCAACGTGCATTCCGACAACAAGGCTGGTCTGGACGATTGCCAGCCCATCTGGGATGCCGTCGCTGCTGCCGAGAAGGAGCTGGACGGCCGCGGCCGCATTCTGGTGCGCCCGAGCGGTACCGAGCCGCTGGTCCGCGTTATGGCCGAGGCCGAGACGCACGAGCTGACCCAGCGCGTTGTTGACGACATCGTTGAGGTTGTCAAGCGCGAACTTCCCTAATGGTCAAAAACCGTTGCCAAGTGGTAAACTGTCAAGGTTATTTTGATTGATTGGTATGTCCGAGGGGGAGCATGTTCACTAAAGTCCTAAGGTCTTTTGGTATGCGTGGTCGAGTCCTTACGCTGGATGCTCCCATCTCGGGCGATGTCATTCCGCTTTCCGAGGTAAACGACCAGACGTTTGCCACCGGCCTTTTGGGCCAGGGCGTGGCGATTCAGCCTACGGGTACGCGCGTGATCGCGCCGGCTGATGCCAAGGTCGAGGCCATTTTTCCCACGGGACACGCCGTTGCGCTTAACACGGTCGATGGCCTGGACGTGCTCATCCACGTTGGTTTGGACACTGTTCAGCTCGAGGGTAAGCACTTTACCGTACATGCGCAAGTGGGTGACATCGTCCATAAGGGCGATGTACTCATTGAGTTCGATCGCGAGGCAATTGCCGCCGAGGGCTACGATGTGACGGTTCCCATCTTGGTGTGCAACTCCGTTGAGTTCTCGAGTATCAAGGGCTCCGTTGGCGTGCATGTCGAAGAGATGGACCAGCTCATCGTTGCTCGCGAGCGCTAGCAAGTGCACGTGGCCATTAGCCTACAATTCAAACACGTTTACGGAGGGCGCCCTTGAAAGAGGGCGCCCTCCGTGGCAAGATGGGAAACGTCCGAGGCTAAACAGCTTTGGGTCACCGTGGACGGGCAGGGGCCTCGACGCGGCTAGACACGAGACACATACATTACGCGACCTCGCCCTGGTGGCCGCACACGTTGGTTGCGGCCGACGCGGGCCGCGGGCAAGTGCTTGTAAGGGGAGCCTTGCCTCTCTTGTACGAGAAAGGACGCGTAATGAAGATCATTAAAGCTAAAGACTACGAGGATATGAGCCGCAAGGCCGCTAATATTATTTCGGCGCAGGTTATCCTCAAGCCCGACTGTGTGCTGGGTCTTGCCACCGGCTCCACCCCGATCGGTGCCTACAAGCAGCTCGCTGCTTGGTACGAGAAGGGCGACGTCGACTTTGCCGAGGTCAGCACTTACAACCTGGACGAGTATCGCGGTCTTTCGCACGACGATCCCCAGAGCTATCACTACTTCATGCGTGAGAACTTCTTCGATCACATCAACATCGACCTGAACAACACGCATGTGCCCGACGGTTCCAACCCCGACGCCGCCGCTGCCTGCTCTGAGTACGACAAGATCGTCGCCGCCGCCGGTTACCCGGATCTGCAGCTGCTCGGCATTGGCAACAACGGCCACATCGGCTTCAACGAGCCCGATGACCACTTCTCCAAGGGCACGCACTGCATCGACCTCACTGAGAGCACCATTCAGGCCAACAGCCGCCTGTTCGACAGCATCGACGACGTTCCCCGTCAGGCCTACACCATGGGTACCCAGACCATCATGTATGCCCGCATGATCCTTGTTGTCGCCAATGGCGAGGCAAAGGCCCAGGCCGTGCATGACATGTGCTATGGCCCGGTCACGCCCGAGTGCCCGGCCTCGATTCTGCAGCTGCACACCAACTGCGTCGTGGTCGCCGACGAGGCTGCCCTTTCGCTCTGCGAGTAACGACTCCGCGAAACCATATTGCGCTCCGAGAGGCTCCCGCTTTGCGGGGGCCTTTTTTGCTGGGCAAGCGACTTGTCGGCACGCGGCCGTTAGGCGCGGGGCGCGGCAACATCCTCATCAGAAGCGAAGTGTGCACAAGTCAGATAACGTGATGCATTCGATACCATATATTATGCAAAATTGCTACTAAATAGTCGCAGGCGGTAGCGGGGAATAGGCGAGTTGCGCAACTCAAATAAAATCGTTCCTTTACGGTAAACTGCCTACCAGATGGGACATTTCAGCAAGCTATTTAACCTGCATAAACAGTCGTCTGTCGAAGGAAAAACAACGAGCAGTGCCCGCTGTACAAAAACTTGCCGAATGCGTACCGACAAGCAGCCAAAAACATGGTGTCACGCTATTCATAGGGTGGCAGGTGTGGTCGTGCGGTTACGGTATCCATGTGGTCGAGTTGAGGAGCGGGCATGGTACAGGATCTGGGCAATACGAGCGACCTCGAAGTGATGTCGATGGGCGGGGGCTATATGGTTCGCCGCGATCGGCTGATGAACGAGCTGATTATCAAGGGCCGCCAAGCCGGGATCGTGCTCGTTTACGCACCCGATGGATTTGGCAAGACCTCGGTGCTGATGCAGTATGTCCGCGAGGTCAAAAGCGATTTCACGCGAGGGTCGGTGCGCGTTATCGAGGCCGACCGGGCCATTGGCCGCGAGGTATTCATGCAGCTCGAGGTGGTTGCAGAGGAGCTCAAGGACAAGCCGCATTCACTCATCGCCATCGATAACGTGCCGGTCTTCGACCAGCGCGATACCGAGGACTTTATCGATACGATTCGTGGCCTGCGCGCGTCGGGGGTGGGCGTTCTTTTGACGTGCCGCCCGTCAAACCGTCTACTTATCCGCGGGCTGGGGGATTCGGTAAAGGTCAACGCGCAGATGCTCAAGGTGCATGCCTATGAGTATTCGGCGTGGGCATCGGCTTTTTCGATTAGCACGTCGCTCGATTTTTACCAGCTTACGCAAGGCGTGCCCGAGCTGGTCTCGGCGCTGCAGACGGGGCTGTACGGCCAGGGCGATGTCGCCCAGTTGCTCGAAAACGAGATCGTCAACGTATACGGCGCGGCGCTTGCCGACTTGGCATCCCTCGACAACAACACGCTGTTTAACGTTGCGGGCCTTATGGTCTTAATGGGCGAAGGCAATATCGCAGAGCTCGAGGCGTGCGGCGTGCGTCTATCGATGGTTGACCAGTCGTATCTGGTGCGCGATTATCCCATCTTTGGCATTGACCCGGTCGACCGAAGTTTTGCCTGCTTGGGAACGGAAGACAATGCGCGGCTCAGGCTGCGCAAGCTGATCGCCGAGATCAGTCCCGAACTTATACGACGCGCTGCCCGCATTTTAATCAAGGCGGGCCGATGCGACCTGGCGATGGACCTGGCAGATGCCTTCTTAGATCGGAATGTCGTGCTCGAGCTTGCCGGGCAGTATGGGGTCGACCTTGCCTTGACTGGACATGGGGCGGACGTTTGCCGCGCAGCGCTGGGGGCAATGAATGCCGATGGATTGTCATACGAGCCGACGCTGCCTGAAGCGCTCGGCGTGTATCTGTCGGCGGTGAGCATTTCCAACGCCAAGTTGGCCCGATGCATGGCGGCTGTTATCGAGCGGGCTGGCGAGCGCGCCGCGCAAGAGATTGACCCGCTCGCCTGGAGAGTGGCCCAGGCGCTTACCATCGTTTGCTACGGGCAAAGCGGGCTGGGGCTCCCCACGACGCTTTCGTTTCCGGACCGCGCGTCATCGTGCGACGTACTCGACATGTTGTCGGCGCATATCGAGGTAAAGCGCCGCTTGGCCGAGCATGCGGATGTGGGCGATGCGTTTGATGGAATCGGGGAGCACGGAGCGTACGATTGCGAGTTGGATATCGCCGGCTTATTTATACGGGCAGACCGGATGCTGGTGGAGCTTTTTGACGGCTCGTTTGCGGGGACCGATGCACGCGATGACGAGCTTGCCCTAATGGTCGAGGCGCTCGACATTCATAGCCTGAGGGCACTGACGATTTGGGTGCGCATGGTGCTGGCTGCACGCCGCCTGCTCGCTGGCTTGCCGGTAACCGACGAAGCGGCGTTTAGCGAAATCGACCGTTTTGCCGTGCGCGTGCGCGATAATCGGCTTCAGCTCTTTGGGCTTTTGCTCGAAGGATGGCAGTCGATGGCCGAGGGGCACCCTGTCAACGCAAAGTTCCGTGCCGTTCAGGTGCTCAAGCTTGTTGACGAAACGGTGACGTATATGCGAGATAACGCGCTGCTGCTGGAGCGCGTGGCATTTTTGCGAAACACGTCGATGGTTACGGTGCGCGAGGAGGCGGAGCTGCTCGATATTAGCCAGACGCAGGTTCGCGGATCGGAAGCGTGGACGGTGGCGCTGCACCTGGCTTCTGCGGGCCGTGACAGCGATTTGGCGGCGTGGATGTCCATGAACCGTCCGGGAATGCTGGAGCCGTCGTATCGACTCTTTGCGCGCCTTGCCATGCATTGTCTGGGCGAGTCTGGCGCAAGGATCCGCAAGAAGCTCCCGGTGCGCGAGCTTTCGAGATACACGCTGCGCGACGATTTGGACGAAGCGCACGAACGGCTGTTTCAGGTCGAAGAGGTCGAGGCCGTCGATGCGATCGAGCATATCGAGATTCGCATGTTCGGGGCGTTTCGAGCCGAGCGCGACGGGTTTCCCATCACCGATAAGATGTGGCGTCGCAAGAAGGCGGCAACGCTTGCGGAACGTCTCGCTCTGAGTATGGACGCGCTGGTCGATCGCGAGACCCTGGCCATGGAGCTGTGGCCCCATGCAGAGTTCAACCGCGCCCGCAACAACTTGTATTCGACGATATCACGCCTGCGCTCGGCCTTGGGTCCGACGCCAGACGGCAAGTCGTGTGTGCTGATTCAAAACGAGTGCATTGGGCTCAATGGCGACTACGTTAAGACCGACGTGCGGCTGTTTGAGCAGATGACCCGCGAAATCTTGGGAAATCGTGGGGGAGCACGCGGGCCTCATCTGGTGGAGCTGTGTCTAAAGGTCGAGCAGCTCTATGCCGGTCCGCTCTATATTCCCAATGGCTGCAATCCAACGTACTTTGTGCGCATGCGTCGCATTATGCAATCCAAGTTTATCGACAGCATGATTCGCGGGGCGAACGAGGCGCTGGAAGAAAACGACCTGCAGTCGGCGATATGGTTGGTCGAGGCAGGGCTTCGCCAGGAGACGGCGCGTGAGGATATGGTTCGCTGCGCCATGCGCGTCTATAACGCCGCGGGTCGCCGTCGCGACATCATCGATTTATACAGTGGACATGTCCATCATCTAAAAGAGCAGATTGCGGGCGTGCCCGAGCCCGAGACGCGGCGTCTATACGAGCGTTTGGTCGAAGGCAGGCTTAAGCGCATGGCCGTTGTGCGATAAAAAAGGGGGCGTCCAGGTAACCCGGACGCCCCGTAGGCATACGATGCACGAGTGCTTAGACGAGCTTGATCTTCTCGATGTCTTTGCGCGAGGACTCGCGATACAGCGAGAACTTGCGGCCGATAACCTGGACGACCTCGGCGTGGGAGCGCTCGGCGAGCTCCTCGGCGGCCTCGCGGGCAGAAAGGCTGGAGCCATCGAGCACGGAGCACTTAACGAGCTCATGCTTCTCCAGGTAGGCGACCGTCTGCTCGACGGTGCCCTCATTGACGTCGGACTTGCCGATGATGATGGCGGGGTTGAGGTGATGGGCCATGCTGCGAAGCTGCTTGACCTGTGCTCCTGTCAGTGCCATGGGTTCTCGCTTTCTATGTTATGGGGCGCCCCGCGACGGGGCCTTAATCTACGTGAGCTGTCCCACGATAGCGCAGGAACGGCGCGGTGTGGAGCGCGTTTGCCCAGTTCGCAAAGAATGCGGATGCCGAGCAAGCCGCCGGTGCGGGCTGCAGGCGGATACGTGGCGCGGATGCAATCGGTCTACAGGCGGTTCGCAGAGACCGGCTCCCAGGCAATAAACGCCCAGCGGACCTTGCGGATATGGTCAAGCATATAGCGTCCCTGCGGCACGCCTTTTGAGCCTGGCTCGCCAGCATGGGGGTTCTCAATCATATGCTGAGCGATATAGTCGCGCAGACGGTCGATCTTATCCTCGTTACCGTGCTCGAGCATGCGGGAGAAGTCCGCCACGCCCGCCTCAAGGCTGTCGAAGGTATCGCGACGAGGCGATTCAAAGTACGTGACCTGCGGCAGGGCACCCATCTGAATGAGGATATTAAAGGCATAGACAAAGCCATTACTGCAGGTAACCGAGGCGCCGATAGCATTCATCAAGTGCAGGTCATAGCGCGGGCTGGAGTTAGCGACCATCGTGACAGCGCAACGCCGACGAGCCGTACGGTCAAGCTTGGCAAGCGCGCCCTTTAGATTAGTCGTGGTGACAGAGCGACTGGCAAAGGTAACATCTACCGCTTTCGCGACCGGTCCAACCAAGTCCCAATCATCATCCCAGGCAAGCTCAAGCGGCGTAATGCGGCCTTCGAGCCCGTAATACTCAATGCCAGCATCAAGCGTGCCCAACATGGCAGGAGAGAAATCAGCAGCAATCACAGGATGCCCAGCCTGCGCGAGCGGAATAGCAATCGACCCAGCCCCACACCCCATATCAAGCACCGACTCACCAGGCTGGAGTGCCAGCAGCTTCATAAAATCGCGAGCATACGGAGCAGTCTCAAGCGGCCGAAAATGCCGAGCCCTTTTGTCCCACTCAAAAGAGTCATCAGCCCGATGCCGAGCAGCCTGCAGACGCATCCATTCATCATTCCAATCCACAGAAAGCAGCTCAGAGCGAATTTCCCTATCAGCCACGGGCCATCCTCCTCACAACAAAAAAGCGACTCCTCCCAAAAGAAGAGCCGCAACCAGCATATATCAGAAAGAACCGGTCCAACGCCAAACCACCGCATCAGCCAGGATGGGCAGAAGCGAAGCGACTGCCAAAGGGACAGAACCCAACCGAGGTCCCGTTGTGCGGGAGCCCCGGGGAGGGCAAATATATAAGGTCGATCGCGAGTTCCGCACGAGCCGGAGAGCACTTAATGTGCTCTCCGTGCGAGTCAGGACTGTCCGAGCAGGCGACCTTATATATTTGCCCTCCCCGGGGCTCCTCGCCCGAATCCCTAGGCTAGTTCTTCAGCGAGTTCAGCGGCGCCGGGAATCGACCACCGCGGTGGGCAAGCACGGTGCCGGCGTTGGGGTTCACCGGCATGATGGGTGCACGGCCGAACAGGCCGCCGTACTCGACGCAGTCGCCCACGCCCTTGCCGATGGCAGGGATCACGCGCACGGCCGTGGTCTTATTGTTGATGACGCCGATGGCCATCTCGTCGGCGATGATGCCGGCGATGGTCTCGACCGGGGTGTCGCCGGGGATGGCGATCATGTCCAGGCCGACGGAGCACACGCAGGTCATGGCCTCGAGCTTCTCGAGCGAGAGCGCGCCGGCCTCGACGGCGGCGATCATGCCGGCGTCCTCGGACACGGGGATAAAGGCGCCGGAGAGACCGCCCACGCTGGAGCTGGCCATGACGCCGCCCTTCTTGACGGCATCGTTGAGCATGGCGAGCGCGCAGGTCGTGCCCGGGCCACCGCAGGTGCCCACGCCGATGATCTCGAGGATGCGCGCGACGGAGTCGCCGATGGCGGGCGTGGGAGCCAGTGACAGGTCGACAATGCCCTTTTCGACACCCAGGCGATGGGCGGCCTCGCGGCTCATGAGCTCGCCGGCGCGGGTGATCTTAAAGGCGGTCTGCTTAATCTTTTCGGCGACTTCCATCATCGATGCGGAATCGGGCAGCGTCTCCAGGGCTGCGGCCATAACGCCGGGGCCCGAGACGCCTACGTTGATGACGGCGTCGGCCTCGCCACCGCCGTGGACGGCGCCCGCCATAAACGGGGAGTCCTCGACCATGTTAGCAAAGCAGACAAACTTGGAGGCGCCAACGGAATCCTCATCTGCCGTAAGCTTGGCAGCATCGATGATGGTCTGAGCCGCCATGAGCACGGCGTCCATGTTGATGCCGGCACGCAGGCTGGCGACGTTGACGCTGGAACAGACGCGGCTCGTGGTGGCGAGCGCCTGCGGGATGGATTGGATAACGCGGCGGTCGGCGTCGCCGATGCCCTTCTGGACGAGTGCGGAGAAGCCGCCCAGGTAGTCGATGCCGAGGGTCTCGGCCGCGCGGTCGAGGGCGTGCGCGATGGGGGTGAGATCCTCATCCTTGCAGCACGCGGCGATCTGCGCCACCGGGGTGACGGAAACGCGCTTGTTGACGATGGGGATACCGTACTCGCGCTCGAGGTTCTCGGCGGTCTCGACCAGATGCTCAGCCGTGTGCGTCACGTGGTCGTAGATCTTCGTGCACATGCGGTCGAGGTTCTCGTCACCGCAACCCATGAGCGAAACACCCATGGTGATGGTCCTGATGTCGAGGTTCTGCTCCTCAACCATGCCGCGGGTTTCCGCGATTTCTGCGGGCGTGATCGCCATCCTTGCACTCCTATCTGCCAAAACGAGCATAGTCTTATCTATTTTAACGTGCCGCACGTGCCAAGTGGCGCGTGCGGCACGTTTTGGTGCTCGGTTGTTTCCGTTGTGTTACTGCCCAAAGACCTCTTCGGCGATGCGCGCGCTCTCGGCGGCGTCCTTGGCGTAGTAGTCTGCGCCAATCTGTTTGGCGTATTCGGGGGTGAGCACGGCGCCACCCACGATGATCTTGACGCCCGGGACTTCCGAATGGAGCAGCTTGATGGTCTCCTCCATGGCGACGACCGTGGTGGTCATAAGCGCAGAGAGGCCGACGAGCTTAATGTCGCGCTCCTTGACGGTCTTGAGCACCTCCTGCGGATCGACGTCGCGACCCAGATCAAAGACGGTGTAGCCGTAGTTGTCGAGCAGCATCTTGACGATGTTCTTGCCAATATCGTGGATATCGCCCTTGACGGTGGCCACGCAGATCTTGCCCTTGTCGGCGATCTCGCCGGCGGGCATCAGGCGTTTGATGGTGTCGAAGCCCACGCGCGCGGCTTCGGCCGAGGCCATAAGCTGCGGCAAGAAAAACTTGCCCTGGTCAAAGAGGACTCCGACCTCATCGAGGGCGGGGATAAAGTGGTTGTTGATGAGGTCCATGGCGTCGTGATCTGCCAGCAGACGCTCGGTCTCGGCCGCGATTTCGCCCTTGCGGCCCGAGACGACCATGCGACGGATCGGGTCGTCGTTGCCGTCGTTGCCGTCGGTGCCAGCAGCGGGCGCGGCGTCGGTCGATGCCGCCTGGGCCGCCGTCGGGTTTGCGGCGATCTTGTACGGATCGGTCCAGCCGGCGTAGCGCTCGATGTATCCGGTCGAGCCCTCGTCCTCAACGCTCAGGACGCGATAGCTGTAGACGGTATCCATAAAGCGCTTGGAGCCCGGGTTCATGATAGGGGCGTCCAGGCCTGCGCCAAAAGCGGCAGCCAAAAAGACCGAGCCCAGCAGCGGGCGGGCGGGCAGACCAAAGCTGATGTTCGACACGCCGAGCGCACATTTGACGCCCAGGCGCTCCTTGCACAGGGACATGGCGCGCAGGATCTGCTCGGCCTGGCGTTGATTGGTCGAGGCGGTCATGACCAAGCAGTCGATGAGGATGCGGTCCGGGCCGATGCCGTAGCGGGCAGCCTCGGCCACGATGCGCTCGGCGATGGCGAAGCGAGCCTCGGCGGTATCGGGGATGCCGCCTTCGTCGAGCGTGAGGCCGACGACGTTGGTGCCGTAGTGGGCGACCAGCGGAAAGATCTCATCCATGATCTGCTGCTTGCCATTGACCGAGTTGATGATGGGCTTGCCGGCGTAGCGGCGCACGGCGGCCTCGACGGCCGCGGGGTCGGTGGAGTCGATCTGCAACGGCAGCAGCGTGGAGCCCTGGAGCTGTTCGGTCGCCTGTTGGATGATCTTGACCTCGTCAATTTCGGGCAGGCCCACGTTGACGTCCAGGATGTCGGCGCCCTGTTCTTGCTGGCTGATGCCCTGGCTCACGACGTAGTCCAGGTCGCCGTCGCGCAAGGCCTGTTGCAGACGCTTTTTGCCGGTGGGGTTGATGCGCTCGCCGATGACGGCGATCTTGTGGCCATCGCAGGGAAGGTCTACGACCGTCTGCGCGCTCGTGACCGACATACTGGGTTTGCGGTGACGCACGCTGGGCGTGTGGTTGTCGATGAGGGTGCGAAGTGCCGCCATGTGCGTGGGCGTGGTGCCACAGCATCCGCCGACGACGCTCACGCCGTCCTCGATCATGCCGGCGACGGCCTCGGCGTACTCGGGCGCCTGGATGTCAAAGACGGTGTTGCCGTCATCGTCCACGCGGGGCAGTCCCGCGTTTGCCTGCACCATGACGGGCTTGTCGGTCACGGTGAGCATGCGCGCCGCCAGGCCGCGGAGCTCTGCCGGGCCCTGGCTGCAGTTGATGCCCAGAACGTCGGCGCCGATGGCGTCCAGCGTGATGGCGGCGACCTCGGGGCTCGTGCCCAGGAACGTGCGACCGTCTTCCTCAAAGGTCATGGTGGCAAAGACGGGCAGGTCGGAGTTTTCGCGGCAGGCAAGGACGGCCGCCTTGATCTCGGCCAGGTCGGTCATGGTCTCGATAATAAAGAGGTCCACACCAGCGGCGACGCCGGCGCGCACCTCCTCGGCAAAGAGGTCGTAGGCCTCGTCGAAGCTGAGGGTGCCCAGGGGGCGAAGCAGCGCGCCGATGGGGCCGATGTCGCCGGCGACGTAGCGGGCGCCGGCCTCACGGGCGCAGGTGACGGCCGCGGCAAAGACACCTGCCACGGTGGCGGCGCCATCGAGCTTATGGGCGTTCGCGCCAAAGGTATTGGCGGTGATCACATCGCAGCCGGCCTCGACGTACTGACGCTGGATATCGGTGATGACCTGAGGCTCCTCAAAGTTGAGGAGCTCGGGCAGAGCGCCTGCCTTCATGCCGGCTGCCTGCAACATGGTGCCCATACCGCCGTCAAACAGCAGATGCCCCGTGCCCTCGACGGCCGCGCGCAGTCGATCGTCCTTAATGCGAAGGTCGTCGATTGTGCGCGTCTTGTATGCAGCGCCATTGCGGCGTGCGGCATCAACAGGCGCCGCCAGCGCGGCACCGTCCGGATCATGAGCGATAAGCGGAGTAAACATCAATGAGCTCCTAACCTGCCATTTGGGGACGGGGTAGAAATGGTAGAAATAAAGCTTGACAACGATGCTTGCGTGTCAGTGGCTTACCGTATTGCGATTTCGCTATAAACCGATCCGCAATATGGCAAAAGTCAAGCGCTAAATCTACCATTTCTACCCCGTCCCCAGGTGGCTGGAATAGCAGGTGGTGTGGGCGGCGCGGAAGCGGCAGTGTTCGCGCATGCGGCAGATATTGCAGGTGGGGCGGGTCTGGGCGTCGTGGACATCGCCGTCGAACAGGCCGATCACCGCGGTCACGCTCTTGGTAGGCATGAGCAGGCTGGTGGGTGTAACGGTGAGTCCAATGAGCCGCGTGGCGTTGAGCGCATCCACGATCGAGCGCTGGGCCGAGAGCGGGCAGTCGCCGTAGCCGGGGCTAAAGCGCCAGTTGCCGGCGAGTCCGTGTGCGGCAGCGTTCGCCTTGACCTGCTGGTCCATCTGCTCAACGGCGGCCTCAACATATGCCGAGCACGCGGCGTCGAGCACAGCGCCCTCCAGGGGCTGCTGGGCTCCGGTGGTTCGCAGGCGGCGCTCGGCGGCCATCCCGAGGGTGCAGGCCATGAGCGCTGCCAGGCGAGCGTCCTTAAGATGGCGATAGATATCGCGACCGCGCAGCTCAACGTTAGTGCCGACCAGGCGGATGCAGGGTTTTCCCTGCTCGTCCACACCCGTGGCATCGACGGCAAACACGCGGCGCACGCCACGGGGCTCAATGTCCAGTTCCAGACGTTCAACGACAAGCTCAATGCGTTGCGACAGTTCGGGCTCGATCTGCTGGCCGCCGTAGCCCAGATAGCGAAGCATCTCGGCACGGTCGACGCGGGGGTGGTGGGCAGCATCGACACGGTAAAGCGCCGGCGACGCAAGGTCGGCCGGCACTTCAACAACGGTTGTATCGACGTGCGGTTTTTCCATTACCCCAGGCGCTCCATAATGGTTGCGGCGATTGCAGGACGATTCATAGTGTACAGGTGCAGACCGTTGGCACCGTGCTCCTTGAGGTCGCAAAGCTGACGGGCGGCATAATCTACACCGGCTGCCTGCAGGCTCTCGGGGTCGTTCTCGTATTTGGCGAGAATCTTGATGACGGGGGAGGGCAGCGACGCGCCGCACATGAAGACCATGCGGCTGATCTGCGACTTGCCCATAAACGGCATGATGCCCGCGGTAATGGGCACGGTAATGCCCGCCTTGTCGGCAAGCTCGCGAAAACGGTAGAAGCACTCGTTGTCAAAGAAGAGCTGCGTCACAAAGAAGCTCGCGCCGGCATCTTGCTTTTGCTTGAGGTATTCGACCGAAGCGTTGAGGTCCTCACAGGCAATGTGGCCCTCGGGGTAGGCTGCGGCGCCCACACAAAAGCCGGCGTCGACAAGCTCGGGGATGAGGTCGCGGGCGTAGGCGTAGTCCGAGGCGGGCTTGTCGTCCTCGGTCGCGCCAGCGGGCAGATCACCGCGCAGGGCCAGGATGTTTTCTACGCCGGCGGAGCGATATTCATCGATCTTGGCGGCGATATCGGCATGCGTGCGGCCAACGCAGGTGAGGTGCGCTACCGAGGGCGTATCGAATTCGCTCGTAATCATATGCGCGATGGGGGCGGTGGTGGCACCGTTGCCCGAGCCGCCGGCCGAGCAGGTGACCGAGACAAAGCTCGGCGAAAGCTTGCACAGATTGCCTGCCACCTCGCGAGCCGTGTCGAGGGTAAGCTCGCCCTTGGGCGGGAACATCTCAAACGAAACGGGCGCGGTGCCCTGGGATGCTGCCTGCTTAAAAACCTCGTCGACGCGCATATCGTGCTCCTTTAGATATTAAGTGCGATGTATTGTAAGGATTCTACAGCACCACTGTTCCACGGTGGAGTTTTACTCGCTATTTAGGGATACCAATCAAAGATGCCTTGCTATCGGCATTCCCTATAACAGGGCGGTCAATGTAGGATGGGGCTATAAAGACTGGTATCTGATGCAAAATACCAGTTAATAGAGCCCGTTCCAAATTGACTATCCTTAAACCATGCGGAGAGGTCTGCAATTTATACAGTTGATTGGCTGTTGAGGGCAGCAACACCGCCGCGTTGCGGTAACCTCATTGATTGGTTTCGCGACAGCAACATAACGGTAATGTCGCGGAAACACGGCGAGTCTAAGCTATGACTCGTTCGTTAGTAATCAACACCGCTTCTCACGCGGTGCCGATACGAAGGGAGTTCCGTATGGCCGAACTTACTGACCGCTTCGGGACCATGGTGTTCTCTGAGGAAGTCATGAAGGACTACCTCCCCAAGGACATTTGGAAGCGCCTTGCTGCAACCCTCGAGGACGGTGAGTCGCTCGACCTGGATGTGGCCAACGCCGTTGCCCACGCCATGAAGGTCTGGGCCATCTCCAAGGGCGCGACGCACTACGCGCACTGGTTCCAGCCGCTTTCGGGCATTACTTCCGAGAAGCACGACAGCTTCCTCGAGCCCAACCACGACGGCACCGCCATTACCAAGTTTACGGGCAAGAACCTCATCCAGGGCGAACCGGACGCCTCCAGCTTCCCCAACGGCGGCCTGCGTGCCACCTTCGAGGCCCGTGGTTACACCGCTTGGGACCCCACCAGCCCTGCCTTCATTAAGGACGATGTCCTGTGCATCCCCACGGCTTTCTGCTCCTACACGGGCGAGGCCCTGGACAAGAAGACCCCGCTGCTGCGCTCCATGACCGCACTCTCGCGTGAGTCCAAGCGCGTTTTGGCGCTGTTTGGCAAGACCCCCAAGAAGGTCGTTCCTTCCGTTGGCGACGAGCAGGAGTACTTCCTGATCAAGAAGGACGCTTACCGCAAGCGCAGGGACTTGGTCATCACCGGCCGCACCCTCTTTGGTGCTGCTCCCTGCAAGGGCCAAGAGCTCGAGGAGCACTACTTTGGCGCTATCCGCCCCACCGTTTCGGCCTACATGAAGGACCTGGACGATGAGCTGTGGGCGCTTGGCATTCCCGCCAAGACCAAGCACAACGAGGTCGCTCCCTGCCAGCATGAGCTCGCCCCTGTCTATGGCGAGGTCAACGAGGCCATCGACCAGAACCTGGTCATGATGGAGAAGATGAAGCTCATCGCCTCCCGCCACGACTTGGTCTGCCTGCTGCACGAGAAGCCCTTCGAGGGCATCAACGGTTCGGGCAAGCACAACAACTGGTCGCTTGGCACCGAGTCCGAGAACCTGCTCGACCCGGGCGACACCCCGCTTGACAACCTGCAGTTCATCGTCTTCCTCACCGCGGTGATCGAGGCCGTCGATAACTATCAGGAGCTCCTGCGTGCCTCCGTTGCCTCGGCCGGCAACGATCATCGTCTGGGCGCCAACGAGGCTCCTCCGGCGATTATGTCCATCTTCCTGGGCGACCAGCTTACCGAGGTCGTCGAGAAGATCATCGATGGCAAGGCTTCCGTCCATGCCACGCGCGGCGTGCTCGACCTGGGCGCCGATACCCTGCCCAAGCTGATGCAGGACAACACCGACCGCAACCGCACCTCCCCGTTTGCCTTCACCGGCAACAAGTTCGAGTTCCGTGCCTGCGGCTCCGAGCAGAACGTCTCCGACTCCAACCTGGTGCTCGATGCTGCCGTGGCCAAGTCGCTCAAGTCCTTCGCCGACGCACTCGAGGGTACGCCCGAGGATAAGTTCCAGGATGCCGCGCTCGAGTACTGCAAGAAGGTGCTGACCGATCACCAGCGCATCCTGTTCTCCGGCGACGGTTACTCCGATGAGTGGCCCATCGAGGCCGAGAAGCGCGGCCTTGCCAACAACAAGACCACGGCCGACGCTCTTCCCGCCTTTGTTTCCGATAAGGCTATCGCGCTCTTTGAGGAGACGGGCGTTCTGACCCGCGCCGAGGCCCAGTGCCGCTACGACTGCAAGCTCGAGAAGTACAACAAGCTCATGAACATCGAGGCTACCACGATGATTCGTGAGGCACGTCGTACCTATCGTCCGGTCATCACCGCCTATGCCACCAAGGTCGCTAAGGGCCTGGAGGCAATCCGCGCTGCCGGTGCCGATGCTGCCATGCAGTGTGAGCAGAACACGCTCAACAAGCTCTGCAACGGCATCACCGCCATCAACGACTCCATCAAGGCGCTCGACGCCGTACATCAGAAGGCCGAGGGCCTCGATGGTCAGGAGCAGGCCAACGTGTACGCGCACGAGGTCGTTCCCGCTATGGATGCGCTGCGTGCCGCCGTGGACGCCATGGAGGAGATCGTGGCCGCCGACTACTGGCCGGTCCCGACCTACGACGACATCCTGTTCTACGTGTAGAGCGTAACTGACATATCGTCACGGTATTGAGCCGGGGTCCGCATCGCGCGGGCCCCGGCTTTTTGTTTGCGAAGGACGCTTTGGAGTCCGTTTTGCCGCCGATTTGCCTAGATATAAAGGGTTGTGGACAAAAAACGCCAAATATGAGTACTGTCACAAGCCCTGTAGCATTATCTTTTTGCAAAATAAGCAGTGTTGCGCAACATATGTCCAAGTACTTAGCTGATAAACGCCTGCAATTCTTCCGCCGTTAGGACGCCTTGTGTCCAAATCGCCTTCTGATGGCATGAAATCGCTGTTACTAAATTGGTAACAGTACTCATATTTGCTATTTTTTGTCCACGGGCCCTTGGATGGCAGTGTGATTTTATGCCTTCGGGGTTCGAATCCCGGCGTTGGAGAAGAAAAAAGCCCGTCACCGCAAGGGTAACGGGCTTCTCAGTTTAAATGGTGCCCCCAGCGGGATGTCCGCGTGCGGCTGGCGCCGCCCGCTTCCGCTACGTCGCTCCGCTCCTTGCGTGCTGCGCTGGAAAACGCTTCGCGTTTCCTCAGCTCCGCACCCTGTCGGGTTCGAATCCCGGCATATCGGTAGCAAAAAGCCCGTCACCGCAGGGGTAACGGGCTTCTCGATTTAAATGGTGCCCCCAGCGGGATTCGAACCCGCGATATCCACCTTGAAAGGGTGGCGTCCTTGGCCGCTAGACGATGGGGACAGCGGGAAAGAGTATAGCAGACTTTTTTATCCGTTCACATATCGTTGGCAGATTGAAAAACCACCACACAGGAGTAGGCTTCTATTCCGATTTTCAAATATCTCAATCTGTAACATCTGAGCGGGTAAATCGGCTCTACCTGTTACAGGTCGAGACAAACGGCGGTCGTCGGGACGAACATCTCAATCTGTAACAGTACGACGACTTTTAACGGTCTAGATGTTACAGATTGAGACAAACCGCTGGGACGGGTCAAAACCACCACAAAGGTGCCTGTCCCCTTTGTGGTGGTGAGATGCTAGGGGAGGAGCTTCATGGCGGCGTCGTGGGCGGCGTGCTCGTAGGTGTCGTCGAGGGGCTTGAGCGGCAGCAGGGCCGTGGCCTGCGCATCGCCGCGGCGCTCGAGAGCGTGGGTAATGAGCCAGTCGGCGAGTTCGGGGTTCTTGGGCAGCGCCGGGCCGTGCAGGTACGTGCCGATGACGCCCTTGTAGACGAGGCCCTCAAAGCCATCGTCGCCGTTGTTGCCGGTGCCCGTGACGACGGACGTTCCGAGCGGCGTGGCATCGGCGTCCAAAAGCGTGCGGCCACCGTGGTTCTCGAATCCAACAAAGGGCTCGGGTGCTAGGTCGGTCTTGACGGCGACGTTGCCGATTAGGCGGTCGGAGCCGCGCACAGTTTCGGCGGCAATGATGCCCAGGCCTTCGATGCGATTCTCGCCCAAATAGTACGAACGGCCGAGCAGTTGATAACTGCCGCAGATGGCGAGCAGCGAACCGCCGTCTTCAACATAGGTCGCGACTTTGTCTTTTTGAGCGAGCAGTTCGTGTGCCACGGCTAGCTGATCGCGGTCGGCGCCGCCGCCCATCATGACGATGTCGGCATCGTGCAGGTCGAGTGTGTCGCCCATGCGGACCTCGTCCACGCGTACGGGAATGCCGCGCCAGGCGCAGCGGCGCTCAAGGGCGATGACGTTGCCGCCGTCGCCATAGAGGTTGAGGGCATCGGGATACAGGTAGACGATGCGCAGGGGGCGCGAAAGCTCGACCGGCGCAATATCGGTGGGGACAGCGCTGCCATCGGCGCGCGTTGCGGCGTGGGAGGCAACCGAGCCTGCATCGGCGTCTTTAAGCCCGTCGAGCTCCTTGACTAGCGGCGGGAAGGCCGTGTAGTTGGCGACGGCGTAGAAGGTGTCACCGGCGGCCTCGTCCGTTACGGCGCCGATCGCCTGCTCGGTATTCGAGATGATGGCGGCATCGATACCGGCGTACTTCAGGCGTACTTGCATGTCATGCGCGCGCGTGCCGCCGGCAAAGGCGACAAGCCCTGGGGTATCGGCAATGCGCTCGAAGTCGACGTCGTAGATCCACGAAACATCGTGGCCGTCGGCACTGTTGTCGTTCAGGAAAAAGGCGCAGAGTCTGCCGCCTGCCGTCTTAATGGACTGGATCTGTCGATCGAAGCCCACGGGATTCTTGGCCAGGTTCGCCTCGACGGTGCGACCGGCAATATCCCAGCGGCCCATGCGTCCGCCGGCGGGCACGTAGGCATCGAGCGTGGGCTGTAGGTGTGCCGTATCCACGCCTAATTCATGTGCGGCAAAGAATGCGGCGGCAACGTTGTAGACCATATATAAGCCGTTGTAGCGCGTGGTGATGTGCGCGGCTGGCGCGTTGGCCTCGGGTCCAAAGGTCAGGTCAAAGCCATAGCCATCGCAACCGAGTTCAACACCCGTCACGCGACGGTCCAGTGCGGGGCGCGCCCAGCCGCACGAGGGGCAATGGTAGGCGCCGAGTTGACCATACTGTACGTAGTCGTACTCCAACGGGGCGTTGCACTGCGAGCAAAAGCGCGAGTCGCTAATGCGGTCAGACTCGGTGTTGGTGGCGCCATCGATGCCAAAGGCAATACTCGCGTTGGGAACGCGCGCGGCAATCGAGGTGCACAGCGGGTCGTCGGCGTTATAGATGAGCGTCGTTGCCGGCGAAAGCTCCAGCGCGTGGGCGATGACCTCCTGGGTGTGATCGATCTCGCCATAGCGATCTAGCTGGTCACGGAACAGGTTGAGCAGCACGAAGTACGTCGGCTTGAGCTTGGGCAGGACGCGCACGGTGTAGAGCTCGTCGCACTCAAAGACGCCTACGCGCTTGCCGCTGCCGGCACGCTTGAGGCCGCTGCGCGCCTCGAGCAGTGCGCCCACCACGCCCGGCTCCATGTTGTTGCCGGCGCGGTTGCATACCACGGTGGCGCCGCTGGCGGCAACGGCGTCGGCGATCAGGTTCGAAGTGGTGGTCTTACCGTTGGTGCCGGTAATCACCACGCTGCGGTCGACAAGACTCGCCAGGTCGCTCAGCAGATAGGGGTTGATCTTCATGGCGATGCGGCCGGGGAGTACGCCGCCCTGGCGCTTGAGGATGGAGCGCAGCCCCCAGCGAGCGATATCGCTCGAGGTGCAGGCAAGAGATGAGCGGAGGTTCATGAAACCGTTCCTAACGTAAACGACATGGTCGGGTTGAGTGCGTCACTAAAATCCGTAGCGGCGCGCAAATTCCTGGGCAAGCTGCGACACGTCTTCGCAGGCATTGGCCCAGGGGGCAAAGTCGGGAGTGTCCGAGATGATGCCGTCGGCCTCCCAAACTGCCTGGTGCGAAAGGTCCCAGGGATCGTGTGGCTCGGGCCGGCAGGGAAGGTACGGTGTCTGGTACATGGGGTTCAGCAAAAAGAACGCGCCACCCTCGCAGCGGTTGGCAAACTCGCGCAGGGCGCGTGTCGCCGGGCGCATCTTATTTGTTTTGAACAGCAGAATCGTACGGGCGAGCAGGTACCAGGGAGAGTTCTCGAGGGCATCGGCCCCTATCTGCTCCTCGAGCTGGTGGGCCAGGGCAAAAAAGTCGTCCTGGTCTTCCAAGCGAGCGAGAGCGAGCAACACGGTGCCGGCAGCTCGGGTGGGATAGCCTTCTGCCTTAAGGACGCGGCGGGCGTAGTTGGCAGCAGCGCGGTAGCGGGCGCTCGCCATGCACAGCTGCGAGATGGCCTCGAGCGTGTGGAGCCATCCGATAAGTGCCGGCTCGCTCACGGTGAGATCTGCCGCCGTCACACCGTCGGCCAAAACATTATTGGCCCAGTAGTGCGGGGCCTCCATATCAAACCCGGGCACGCTCTGTTGCAGGTAGTCGGCCGTGCTCGCCTCGAGCTTCATCAGGTCGCCCAGGCAGGCGTCAACGGGCGTGTCCGCCAGGATGATGGCGAGCAACTGGGCATCGACGGCAAGTGCATCGACGCGGACAATCTTGAGCAGCTCATCGCGCATGTCGTCGAACAGGCGATTGCGCGTCTGCTCGAACTCCTCGTCGCTGCCCATGTCCTCGATGCGATGGAGCTCGTCGAGCAGGTGGCGATGAACACCGGCATAGGACAGCAGCGCCTGGGCATGCTCGGACTGCGCATACTTTTGGGGATTCGCGCTAATGTCGTTATGGACAAGCTCGCGTGCTGCATCGGTAAGCTCGGGGTGCGACGCCAGATAGGTGCGCTCCAGGTAGGCGGGGATGTAGACGCTCGGATCCATTAGAGGTCTCCTCCCTTAAACGGCAAGCCCTGCTCGGCCGCCCGTAGGATACGCTCGTCGATCTGGGAACGCACGATGTCGTTGGTGGCGACCCAGGCGGCAAAGCTGGCGTTGTCGGGAGCGCCCAGGCCCTCCTGCAGTACCGGCGTCGCTTCGGACAGTGCAAGGACGAGCTCGTCGGTGGAGCCTGCACCCACGTTGACGCGGGCATAGACGCCATCGGGAAACTCGGTTTGGAAGTAGAGTGCCTCGGCCGCGTGCGGACATGAGCGCGCAAGGATACGCAGGTAGTGCTCGGCACCCTCGTAGTCCAGCTCGCGCCAGGCAGCGCTCATCAGCGCGATGAGCGTCCACGGGTCCAAGTCGCGCTCCGCGTCTTTGGGACGACGGCGTAGCGGCGTGTTGGCGAGATAGGGGACGGAGTGGGCAGAGCGAAAGCGCTTGAGCTCCTCGGCGGGGTATTCGAGCTTCGCCATGGCGAGCATCGCGGTGTGGCGGACGCCGGCCGGATCGTTGGGGGCAAAGTCGAGGCTGCAGTTTGCGGCTTCGAGCGACATGCGATAGCGGCCGCTAATGAGGGCGCGTGACGCAAGGGCGGCAAGCCAGCGCAGGTAGGGACGGCGCATAAGGTCACCTGCGGCCTCGCGCTCGTAGGGGTCCTGCGCCGAGGCGATCTTGAGCGCCAGATCATGCTCGACTTCATCGCGCTTGGATACCAAGTACTGTACGTACTCCTCGTTGGAGTTGGCGGTGAGGGCGGTCAGCATGCGCTGGGCATCCCAGTTGGTGGGGTCGAGCGCGGCTGCCTCGCGAAGCATGTTCTCGGCAGCGGCCTCTTCTTGCTCTGCCTGGGTATCGTCAGGGATAAAGGGAATGCGGTAGTCGACAGCCTCGACCACCTTGGCAATGAGGTGCCCGGCGCGGTCGCGGTCGTGCACGATGAGCGGTGCGGGGTTGCGGGTGAATTGTTCCATCAGACGCTCTACGGCGGCACCGTCGGTGAGCGGGATATTGTCGCGGCGCAAGGCCTCAAGAACGAGGCGATGGCAATCCTCTTGAATGGGATCGAATGCCATGGGGCCTCCTTTGCTGCGGTTAGGGTTCAAATGTCTCTATATAAGGTTCTAGTTTACCCGCATGTGGCACACCGGGGGTGCCGCACTTGGACATGCACCTTTGCACCACGAAGACGGATGTCGCACAAATGTCGGCACCTTGGACGACTGAGTGGTATCACGGTGCCGCAAACGGTCGATTTTTGGCGGCGAACGGGGTGCATTTTGAAGGGGCACCGTCCTGCCCGGGATATGTGGTCAACCTTGATAAAACGTTTGCCCAGCTTGGGAGTATGAATGCCCCACAAGGGTCTTCAGGGATAGAAAAAACGTTTCATCATTGTCGGCTTTAGGTGAATAACTGACCAACCAGAACGGTAAAATAGTGTTTGTCTGAGCGTTGAGACGTTTAGACATCGCGCATTGTCATCGCCGGCAACGCGCAAAACGGTCCTAACGGAGCCAATCGGGTGCTCCGTTATATACGCAAGTCTAAGAGGGGCTTGTTTAGGAGGCACAGTATGGGACGTTTTACCAATCCTCGCGATCTGTACTTTGGTGAGGGCGCTCGCCACGAGGTAAAGAACCTCAAGGGCAAGAAGGCCATCATCGTTTCTGGTGGCAGCTCTATGCGCCGCGGCGGGTTCCTGCAGGACGTTGAGGCCGACCTTAAGGAAGGCGGCTTCGAGGTCAAGCTGTTCGAGGGCGTCGAGTCCGATCCGTCCATCGAGACGGTCATGAAGGGCGCCGAGGCCATGCGCGAGTTCGAGCCCGACTGGATTATCGCCATCGGCGGCGGCTCGCCCATCGATGCCGCTAAGGCCATGTGGGTCTTCTACGAGTATCCCGAGGAGTCCTTCGACAACATCATCCAGCCGTTCAGCTTCCCCGAGCTGCGTCAGAAGGCTCATTTCTGCGCCATCTCCTCTACCTCCGGCACCGCTACCGAGGTCACCGCGTTCTCCGTCATTACCGACTACGCCAAGGGCATCAAGTACCCGCTGGCCGACTTCAACATCACCCCTGATGTCGCCATCGTCGACCCCGAGCTCACCTACACCATGCCCGCCAAGCTGTGCGCTCATACCGGCATGGACGCTCTGACCCACTGCATGGAGGCCTACGTTTCCACCTGCGCCTCTATGTTCACCGACGCCAACGCTCTGCACGGCATCCGCGAGATCGTCGAGTGGCTGCCCAAGTCCTATGCTGGCGACCATGAGGCCCGTCAGCACATGCACGAGGCTCAGTGCATCGCCGGTATCGCCTTCTCCTCGGGCCTGCTCGGCATCGTTCACTCCATGGCTCACAAGACCGGTGCTGCCTTCGAGAACGGCCACATCATCCACGGTGCTGCTAACGCCATGTACCTGGGCAAGGTCATCCAGTGGAACTCCAAGGACCCGCGTGCTGCCGAGCGTTACGCTTACGTGGCCAAGGAAATCCTGCACCTTCCCGGCGAGACCAACGAGGAGCTCATCGCTGCGCTCGTCCAGAAGATCCGCGACCTCAACGACCAGCTCAACATTCCGCAGTCCATCAAGGATTACGCGAATGGTGGCGTGAAGGTCGACGCCGAGAACCCGCAGATGGTTTCCGAGGAGGAGTTCCTCGCGAAGCTCCCCGAGATCGCCGCGAACGCCGAGCAGGACGCCTGCACGCCCGAGAACCCGCGTGAGACCAAGGCTGCCGACTTCGAGAAGATTCTCAAGGCCTGCTACTACGACACCGACATCGATTTCTAATCGACTCTTGTTATCGTAACGAGGGGCTCCGCACGTATCCGTACGGAGCCCCTTTCTTTTTTTAGAGAATGGGATAAAAATGGCTGCAATCTTCAATAGCCCCAGCAAGTACATCCAGGGCCCGGATGAGCTGGCCAAGCTCGGCTCCTATGTCGAGCCGCTCGGCGCTAAGGCCCTCGTCATCGTGACGCCTTCGGGCAAGAAGCGCGTCGGTGCCAAGATCGAGGGTGGTTTTGCCGAGGCTAAGGCCGAGCTGCTGTTTGAGGACTTTAACGGTGAGTGCTCCAAGGGCGAGGTCGATCGCCTGGTTGCGCTCGCTCGCGACAACGGTTGCGACATCATCGTCGGCGTCGGTGGCGGCAAGATCCTCGATACCGCTAAGGCCGTTGCCTATTACCTGGAGTCCCCGGTTATCATTTGCCCCACCATCGCCTCGACCGATGCACCGTGCTCGGCACTTTCGGTGCTCTATACCGATGACGGCCAGTTCGATAAATATCTCTTCCTTAAGGCAAACCCCAACATCGTCCTGATGGATACGACGGTTATCGCGGCGAGCCCGGTGCGCCTGACGGTTTCCGGTATGGGCGATGCGCTCGCAACCTACTTTGAGGCCCAGGCGACGCACGATGCCGACGGCGGCACTTGCGCTGGCGGCAAGGGCGGTATGGCTGGTCTGGCACTTGCCAAGCTCTGCTACGAGACGCTTATGGCCGATGGCGTCAAGGCCAAGGTCGCGCTGGAGAAGGGTGCGCTGACGCCTGCCGTCGAGCATATCATCGAGGCCAATACGCTGCTTTCGGGTATTGGCTTTGAGAGCTCGGGTCTTGCTGCTGCTCATGCCATCCACAATGGTCTGACGATGCTGCCCGAGTGCCACGGCATGTATCACGGCGAGAAGGTCGCCTTTGGCACCATCGTCCAGCTGGTGCTCGAGGATGCTCCGACTGAGAAACTCGAGGAAGTCTTGGGCTTCTGCATTGAGCTGGGCCTGCCGGTCACGATGAAGTAACTTGGCGTTTCCGATCTTACGCGCGAGCAGGCCATGATTGTTGCCGAGGCCGCTTGCGCGCCCGATGACACCATGTGCAACATGCCGTTTGAGGTGACGCCCGAGATGGTCGCAAACGCCATTCTGGGTGCCGACGCACTGGGTCGCTACTACCTTATGGATGAGTAAACTAAGGTAAGGAAGGGGCAAAGCCGGAAGATGGCTTTGCCCCTTTTGCTATGGTGCAAAGGGGTCAGGTTACTTTGCACCAATCGTTGTTTGATGAAGGGCGGATTCTCGTATGGCGCTTCCCATGGTTTATGGCGGTCCCGGCCGATATGTTCAGGGGCCGGGCGAACTTTCGCGTCAGGGCAGGTATTTGTCATGGTTGGGCTGCGCTGCCTATGTCTTGTTTGACCAGGGCACCGAGGATCGGCTGTGCAGGCAGATCGTCGATGGATTTCTGGATGAAGATCTAAGCGAGCCGTTCTTTAAGATTTATGACGGTCCGTGTACGGAAGAGGCCGTTGTCGAAATGGCTAAGGAAGCCCAAGCTGAGTATTGCGACATGGTGGTGGGTATCGGTGGTGGCAAGATGCTCGACATCGCCAAGGCAGTAGCGTTTTATGCCGAGCTGCCGTTGTGCGTATGCCCCACGGCGGCTTCGATGGACGGTCCGTGCAGCGCGATTTCGGTGCTGTATCACGAGGATGGGTCGTTCGACCGCTACCTGATGCTCGAGAAGAATCC